>JAREWP010000049.1:72500-194705 GCA_029001845.1 Candidatus Magnetocorallium paracelense
ACATTCACCTGATACATCGACGCAGGTCCCGACGCATCGGTCGGTGTTGTCGATATCTTTGAAATCAGACCTGTCTGAATTCCGTACTCCTGGTAAGGATAAGCGAAATATTTAATCTGAACTTTCTGCCCTTTTTTTAAATGACCGATATCTTTATTATGAACAAGTATCCTTCCGTTCAGAGCTGCCTCGTCTTTTACAATAGTAACAAGAGGAGTCCCGGGATTAATGACATGACCATGCTTTATGTGAACCTTTGTTACAACACCTGCTATAGTACTTGTATACCTCACCATCTTTCCGTCATACGTAACGCCATGAACAAAATGTTGCTCCACCTTTATTTTGTCCTCAGTACCATGAATCATCTTCTCAACTCTCTCAGACTGCCTTTCATATCGCTCTTTGAGTTGATCTATTTCATTTCTGATTTTTACTTCCTGACTCTCAGAATTGTTTAAAAACTGTCTGTGCGAGGTAATCAACCTCTCTTTCTTATTTGTCAGTTTTATCAGCTCCTCCTTTGCCATAGAGAGAGCTATTTCCTGTTGATCCTGTTCGTCTTCCTTATCTATAACCATCTTTTCGAGATCGTCTATCCTCTCCACCTCTCTGTCGTATTCGGGTCTTGTAATATCCTTATTTTCATATAACTCCTCTGTTATTTTAAACTGATCTCTTCTTCTATTAAGTTTGTTTGTCAGGTATGTAATATCCCGCTCAGCCTTGGCGTACTGTTTTTCCAGGGTCTTAACCCTACCAAGGAGAGCGAGTTTTTGAATAGGCAAGTCAGCCATCTCTTTATCGTACTTCTGTATCTGAAGAGTTTTGTTGTCCACTATCTTTTCCAGGCTCAGCTCCAATTGCCTAAGGGAATGCTCGTGTTCATTAATGGCGATATCCTTTTTTTCTATAAGATCTCTAAGCTGCTCTGTGAGCGAACCCGGTTCGGTTATCATGGATACGCTTGTCTGTACCTGAATATCCACCAGCCTTGCAGAGGGTTCTATGTGCTCTCCCTCTTTGACGTTAACTGCTACTACAAGACCACCTACAATTGAATTGACCTGGGTGGACTCCCTTATGAGTGATAAAGGAGCCGTGACAAGTTCGTCTTTTTTCGCCCAAAAAGAATAAAGCAGAGCAACAAAGACAACGATAAAAACCAAATAAATAGGGCCTCGAAGAACATAATTCGGAGGAGTATATAAGAGATGGGCTGCTTTTATGGGATGTCTGATCTGGGTTAAGACCTGTTTTTCGATCTGAATTGACCCGGTTTCTTCGCCGGAAGCGTTATCTTCTCTTATCATATCGAATAACCTGAATTCAGATTACTGAGTGATTAAACTTTTCAAATATTCAGACTGGATTAGCAGTATATATTCATTTTTTCAAGCGGAAAATGTATTGTTTTGTCCTGCTGATTCTGTTAAAAAAGAAGTGTTGAACAGTTACAACGAATATAAATATTCGCATATGAAGCTACTCATTTTTTATCATAGACATCTTCTTCGGAAAAAGCCTTTTTTGAGACCTCCAGACCGTCGATATTTCTGTAGAAACAGCTTCTGAAACCTGTATGACAGGCGCCGGGGCCGTGCTGTATGGCCTTGACAAGTATTGTATCGGCATCGCAATCTACTAAAATTTCTTTTATTTCCTGGACGTGCCCTGAAGACTCTCCCTTTTTCCAGTATTTCTGCCTGGAACGGGACCAAAAATATGTGTATCCTGTTTCTACACTCTTTTTTAAAGAAGTCTCGTTCATATAAGCCAGCATCAGAATCTCACCGGTATCAGCGTCCTGAACAATGGCAGGAACAAGCCCTTTATCATCATATTTTATCTCAGATAACATAATTAGCTCCTTTGGTTCTTTAGATAATGCTCTTGGGCTGATTTTTTACTGTAGATTTAACTACATCATGCATTCAGATGTTCTGGAAGGTCATGGGCCTTAGTCGACGGATACTTTTTTGTTTACATAAAACTGCTGGATTATTCCTATAATATTATTAATCAACCAGTAAAGCACCAGACCGGACGAAAAATTCAGGAACATAAAGGTAAATACAATGGGCATTATCAACATAATCTTGGCCTGACGGGGGTCCAAACTGGTGGGGGTCATTTTCTGTTGTAAAAACATAGTCCCTCCCATTACTAAAGGAAGAATATATAATGGATCTTTTGAGGAGAGATCCTGTATCCAGAAAATAAAGGGTGCATCTCTCAGCTCGATGGCTACAAGAAGAACTTTATAAAGAGCTATAAACACAGGAAGCTGAATCAATATTGGCAGACATCCGCCCATGGGATTGACCTTGTGTTTTTTATAAAGGTCCATCATCTCTTTTTGCATCTGTTGGGTATTGTTTTTATGCCTCTCTCTGATTTCATTCATCATGGGCTGTATTTTTTGAAACTTTTTCATTGAAGACTGTCCCTTGTTCATTAATGGTATAAAGGGAACTCTCACGATTACTGTAAGAAAAACGATTGACCAGCCGTAATTTCCAAGGAATCCGTTCAAAAATTTCAGGAGACGGAATATCGGCCTCGCTACTATGGAGAAAAATCCGAAATCTATTATATGTTCAAGTTCTTTGTTTAAGGGTTTCAGAATCTCTTCTTTCTTTGGTCCTGCAAAAAGAGTAAACTCGTTAACATTCCTGTTGGTTCTATATGCGATAATTGTCTTCCCCTTAATATCCCAGACAAGGGCCTCGTTAACGCTCTCCTTTGGTATGAGAGAGGAGAAAAAATACATATCCTCAATGGCAGTCCACTTAATCTCTTCGGTATATCTCTTAATTGTGTCCATTTTGTCTTCTCTGTCGAATTCCATTCTGTCTATACCCTGTAGAAGCACCGGCCCGATATGAGCGGCATATGCCTGAGCGTCAGTAACGCCGAAATCGCTTCCTAAAGTGATATAGTACTCATTCAGACCGTTTACATCATCTTTTAGTTCAATTGCATAGCTGTTACCGCTAAAGGTATAAGTTCTTTTTATTCTGACATCCCCTGACTCAAGATAAAAGGCGAGCCTCTTTGTGGAATCTCCCTGTAAAGAAACATCTTTGTCAGAGGTCTCGAATATTTTCCCCGAAAAGGTGAAGTCTCTTGTGTCTCCCACAGAAAGCGGCGGTACAGTGACTTGATCTTTAAGGATAGAGACAGGTGCGCCGTCTTTTTCAAGATACTGTTTCAGCGTAAAAGTGCGGATAGTCGCACCAAGAGTAGAGATAGAAGCTGTATATAGAGGTGTTTCGACTTTGATAATTTTCTCTTCACCGGAAGGTATCACAGATAATGAGGAGGGTTGTGTGCCTACAACCGGTGGATCTGCATAATTCTTCTTTTTTTCTTCGGCTACAATGCCCTGTTGCTGCTCGTTGATCCGATCAGGCTTTATTACAGCCTCTTCAGCCATCTGAGCCTGTTGTGATTCAATCTGTGGTTTAACGAAAAAATACTGATAGCCGATTAAAACGATAATGGACAATGCTATAGCCAGTAGTGCTCTCTGTTCCATGGTTATTAATCCTATTCAACCGGATCGTAACCGCCATCGTTATAGGGGTGACATCCGGAAATTCTTTTTATACTCATAAATCCCCCCTTTATTACACCGTATTTATTAACGGCCTCCAGTGAATACTCTGAACAGGTTGGAGTAAATCTGCAGGTTTGAGGTAAAAAGGGCGAGATGAGCAGACTGTAAGTCTTTATTAACAAAATTACAAAATTTCTCACATTTTATGAAGGAAAAACTTCAACTCATCGAAAATGTCATGAAAACCGGAGGAGGCGATTTCAGGCTTTGCCATAAATACTATCTCATAACCGACATTTGTCCGAATCATTGGATCAGAAAGCATTTTTCTGTAAGTCTCTCTCAACAATCTCTTCACCCTGTTTCGCTTTACGGCAGGACCAACTTTTTTACTTACTGCAAGTCCCAGTTTCCAGCTACCGTTAATGCTTTTTTTATAATATATTTTGAGACTTTTGGAGAAATAGCGCTTACCTTCGATGATAACGGATCTGAATTCGCGACTTTTTTTTAAGCTGATAACTTTCGACGCCCTTTGGCCCTTCTGTTGCTGATTATTTTTCTACCGCCCTGAGTTCTCATACGTTTGCGAAATCCATGTTTTCTTTTCCTCTTTCTGTTATGAGGCCGAAAAGTAGTATAGGCTCCACCCACTGTCTAACACCTCTTTCTATCAAATATTATAAATACAAGTTCATAAAGTAAGTCTGTGTAAATCGTAATTGGATATACTGAAAACTAACCAAGTATAATCCTAAAATTGCTTATTTGTCAAGAATGCGCCAACGATTCTCGGTGGATATCGAAATTATCTAAAAAGGCTCAGCGAATTTTTATAAAGATTTCACTTTCATCTCGTCTTCATATTTTTTCAATAACTATAATAACTATTCTTATATCAATGTCATTAACTTAAGGGGTGAAGCACCTTCCGACGGAAGTGGAGCCTTCGAGTTTAGCCGGTGAAGGCGGAAGGTGCCTTGCCTCTTAAGTTAATGACATTGATTGTTAGCTCCTGAACTGTTATAATGTATGGTCGCAGACGGATAAAATCCGCTACTTTGGAGATTTGTCTATCCAAACTCTTAATTCCTAAAAAAGGAAGGTGCAAATTCATGGATTTTTCAGATGACAAAGAGAAACTTCTGGAAAAACTGCTCGCTCGCAAAGGTTATATAGTAGATGAGAAGAAAACAGAGAGGACTTCTGTCAGAGCCGGACAGTTGGAGAGGTTTATGAATGTAGCCAACAGCTCGGGTTATTCACGCAATGTCAAGGCAAATTCCGGCAATACAGGGTCTACAGTTACAAGAACTCTGACAAATGTAAAAGTTTTTCAGGAGGGATACAAGGAAGATTCTAAAGTAGTTTTTGTGGGAAATGTTATGAGTCCGGAAATTCTGTTTGCCATGAACATCGTTCCCTTTAATGTAGAGGTGCTTTCCGCTTTTTTTGCTACCAATGGCACGGCAAACCGGTTTCTGGATATTGGAGAGAAGAATTATATTTCAAGGGATACCTGCTCTGTCGTGAGGTGCGTTATAGGCGCGGCAATAGACGACTGCCTGCCCTTTCCCGACTTTATCGCCTTTGCTTCCTATCCTTGTGATGCGGCTTCCAGAATGTTTTACGCCTTAAGCGACCATTACAAAAAACCGTGGTTTTTACTGGATATTCCTTACAGAAACAATGATAAGAGCGTTATTTATCTTGCCGGCAGAATCAGGGAGATGAAAAAGAAGATTGAAGAGACCCTTGGAATAAAGACCGATGACGATAAACTGGCGACTGCTGTCGAATACTCCAAAGAGTGTTTAAAGTACTACGAAAAGATGATTAATTTGTGTCAAAAGCATAAACTCTCCATGTCTGTAGTTAAAACGGCTACGGACAGTATGAGCTATTTCGGTCTTATCGGTTCCAAAGAGATCATTGAAGCCATTCGTCTCAATTATGAAGAGGTGCTTGAGAGGGTAAAGGGCTTCGGTAATTTTGCAAACACCGGATCAGACAATAGACCTGTTGTAACATGGAGGGGCCTAATGCCCTATTACGATAATGAAATTATAAATTACTTTGAAAATGAGTGCGGGATAAGCATCATACCTGAAATGCTGACAGTTGATGTAGATGTAAGCGACCTGATTGGCACGGATGATATATATCACTTTCTTGCAAAAAAACTTCTTATTCTGTCTGGGAGCGGCAGTATGACTGACTCCTTACAATCAAGAAACTGGGATATACATGAAGAGTACGGCATCGACGGGGCCGTACTCTTTAATCAGTGGGGATGCAGACATACATTGAGCTGCGGTCAAATTCATCGTGACAGTTTAAGCAAAAGAAATTTTTCAGTATTGGAAATTGACGGAGATTTTGTGGACAGCAGGAACTACTCGTTTTCTCAGACAAAAGTAAGAATAGACGCCTTTGCTGAACTCTTAAAAAGGAGAAAAGAGGATGATTACCATCGGAATTGATTCAGGCTCTTTGGCTACCAAGGGTGTCGCCCTTGGACCGGGAAAAGAGCTCCTCGCCTTCATCGTTGAATTGACCGGCGGAATTAGTAAAGACAGCGGTGAGCGAGTATATAAGCGGATACTGGATAAGGCCGGGATTTCGGAAAGTGACATCGATTATGTGGTATCCACCGGATACGGACGGGAGAATCTTACATTTTCCAATAAACAGGTAACGGAGATCACCTGCCACGGAGCAGGAGTTAATTTTCTCTTCCCCGATGTCTCGACAGTACTGGATATCGGCGGACAGGACAGTAAGGCAATCAGGATCGATGAAAAGGGTCAGGTAACGGACTTTATAATGAATGACAAATGCGCCGCAGGCACCGGCAGGTTTCTTGAAGTGATCGCAAAGGCACTGGATGTAAAACTCGAAAATCTGGGCGTTCTGTCGCAACAGACAGAAAACGAAGTCAACATAAGCAGCATGTGTACTGTTTTCGCTGAAACTGAAGTGGTTTCTCTCGTGGCCGGCAATACACCGATACCTGACATAATCCGAGGTGTGCACAAGTCAATAGCCAACAGGTCGGAAATACTTTTAAATAAAATAGGCATTGCAGAACCCGTCGCCATGAGCGGGGGAGTAGCGAACAATATTGGAATGGTTGCCGAGCTCGAGCGCAGGCTTAATACAAAACTAAAGATTTCCGAGAATCCCCAAATTATAGGCGCCCTGGGAGCTGCCGTGATAGCACGTAAGATAGTGGAAAAGCAATCAGCAAAAAAACCGACAACCAATAGCCATGTCCCATAACAGCGCCTTTAACATGAACCGCTTCTGTCGGAAGGCGCTTCCCCCCCTTAAGTGAATGATATTGGTTGTTTGGTAACAACGTACAAGTATATGATTTTAGATAATTTAATAGAAGAAATAGCCAATATACACAAAAACAGACAAAACCTCATAAAGTCTGCAAATAAACGCGCTCTGGGCTGGCTGTCTATATATACTCCCGAGGAAATTGTATATGCCGCCGGCATAATCCCCTTCAGAATTACAGGTGAAACCCGTACAGAGACTCCCAAAGCGGGAGGCCATATGCACAGAAACATTTGTCCCTATGTGTTGAGCTGTTTGGAAGAGGGGCTGGACAGAGTAAATGATTTCAGTGATGGAGTAATAATAGCGAATGCCTGCGACGCCAGGCTGGCTCTTTATGATGTATGGAAGTATTTTTTGAATATGGATTTTGTCCATATGCTGGATTTACCCAAGCAGATCGATTCGTCTACAAAAGATTACTTTGTCCATGAAATATATCATCTTATGGAAGCTATTGAGGATCATTACAATTGCAAGATAAAGGAAGATGATTTGAGCAACGCCATCAATCTATGTAATGAAACACGTATGCTTTTGCAAAACATTTATGAACTGAGAAAAAAACCTTCTCCGCCGATAACGGGCATTCAGGCTCTTGATATCGTAAAGTCAAGCATGACAGGACTAAAAAAGGAGTTCAATACAAAAGCATCACGTTTATTAGAGAAACTTGAAAAATCGGATATGGACAGCATCAAGGAAAAGCATAGGGTAATGATCTGCGGCGGTTTTTTCGATCATACCCATATAATAGAACTTATTGAGAAGATGGATGCAATTGTGGTATGCGAAGATTTAAGTAATGGTATTAAGTATTTCGAGGGTCGAGTGGATATCATGAAAGAGCCTGTAAAAGCACTTTCCGATTATTATCTTGAAAAAGCCACCTGTGCGAGGATGGCGGATTCGGAAAAACGTTTTAACCATATGTGGCAGCTTATTGAGGACTATAATGTACAATCCGTAATTTACATCTCTCTGAAGTTTTGCGATAGCAACCTTATCGATTTTTATTATCAAAAGAAGAGATTGTATGAAAGAGATATTCCCGTACTTTTGATCGAAACCGAACGTACTCCAACCAATTTGGAACAAATACGTACGCGCATACAGGCGTTTCTGGAGTCAATGGGCTTGTTCTGATTAATTAAAACACTGTTGTATTTATCGTAATTATTGAAATTTATCTCAAGGTCTCAGGCACTGGGGATTCATAATTATTGAACCATCAGTATGGCGCCTGACAAGGGGCCAAGACTCGGCCCTTGTATAGAACTGTTCCTGACTATATAGGAGTTTCCATACAAAAGACAAGAGAGCTTTGTATTATCGGGAAAACGATTTCCTGTCGGAACATCCACAGAATACTCCCCTTCGTTGTTGTTTATTATTACTACAATTTTTTCCTCGCCCAAGGAGCGCATAAAAGCATAGACGTTTTTCCCGGAATCGGATGACAGGTTGATATAATTGCCTCTCCTGAGAGAGGGGTGTGCTTTTCTTATGGATATAAGATTCCTAAAAAAGCTTAAAAGAGAGATATCCCATGCCGATTCGTCCCAAGGCATGGCTCTTCTGCAATCTGGATCTCTTTTGCCGGATAATCCGATTTCGGTTCCATAATAAATTGCAGGAGCGCCGGGATATGTCATTTGGAAAAGCGTTGTAAGGAAGAGGATTCTTTTATCTTCCCTGGCAAGAGTAAGATATCTCACTGTGTCGTGACTTTCGATGAGGTTATATTGAGAGAAGAGGACATCTTTATGATAATTCAGGAACATAGTTTCTATTCTTTTTGCAAAATCTCCGGCCCTTATGGTCTTTTTGGGCCTGTGACCCTGTTTTTTCATTATACCTTTGTCCAGCTTATCGCCAATAAAAAAACTTATACAGGCAGTGGCGAAACCATAATTCATAATTGCATCGAGCTGATCTCCCATGAGCCATTTCTTTGCTGTTCTTTTTTTTTCGTCAACCCAGATTTCTCCGACAATATAGGCGTCCTGATTCGATCCTTTTACAACATCACGAAACTCGCGCCAAAAGCTGTGGTCATCAATCTCTTTAAAGGCATCCAGCCGCCATCCGTCAATGCCTCGCTCTGTCCAGTATTTCGCTACATTCAGCAGGAAACGTCTTACATCGGGGTTTTTTACATTGAATTGTGGAAGCCTCTTGTTTCCGTGCCAGGATTTGTAAGTATGTTGACTCCCGTCGGAGTAGGCATTTAAGGGAAATCCCTTAATGTGAAACCAATCGACATAAGGAGATTCGCTTCCACACTCAAGAATATGATTGAACTGGAAAAAACCTCTTCCTGCATGATTAAATACACCATCCAATATGATTCTTATTCCCCTGGAATGTGACTCTTTCAGTAATTTTTCGAATGCTCCGTTACCGCCTAAAAGAGGGTCTATTTCAAAATAATCGTGAGTATGATAACGGTGATTGGCAGGTGATTGGAAAATGGGATTCAGATAGATGGCGTTTATTCCCAGCTCCTCCAGATAGTCCAGTTTTTCGGTAATGCCGAACAAATCTCCGCCTTGAAATGAATGATAGTCAGGAGGACTTCCCCAGGGTTGTAAACCGGAAGGTTTATATGAATCAAGACCTTTTGCGAAACGATCGGGAAATATTTGATAAAAAATTGCGTCTTTTACCCAATCGGGAGCGATGTTATTCCTCATATAGATGGTGTCCCCTATTAGAGAATTAAACAACAAGGGACAGGCTTTGGATGCCTGTCCCGGTTAATTTCCAATAAAAATAAATATAAGAAAATTAGTAATTCAGAAGGGCGTTGTATACGCCTTCGGTATACTCGGCGATTTTATCCCAATTATACTCTTCCTCTACTGCTCTGCGACCATTTGCTCCCAAAGCCCGGCAATGATCGTGATCCGCCAGAAGCGAACCTATACCGTGGGCAAGTCCTCCGGGGTTGGCGTCTACAAGAAAACCGTTTACATCATGCCATATAAACTCTTTTGTACCTCCCGCATTTGTGGCCACAACCGGTTTGCCGGCTGACCACGCTTCGAGAGCTACAATTCCGAAAGGCTCGTTTCTGCTTGGCATCGCCATAATATCTACTGAACGTATAAGATCTACATATTGCCAACGCGGAAGGGCCTCTAAAAATATAATGGAGCCGGCGGCGCCCACTTCATGAGCTCTGCGTACTACAGCCTCTTTTTCAGGGCCGGTTCCGGAAATGATGAATTTAGTTTCAGGGTATGATGAAAGAACCATGGGTACGGCTTCAACAAGTAAATCCATGCCTTTTTGAAGAGTCATACGACCAGGGGCGAAGATTGTCGGAGCCAGGGCGTCGATTCCATATCTGGCTTTTACATCGGCAGGATTCAGATAGCCGTCAAAAGCATGATAGGCAACACCATTGTGAACGACATGAATCTTTTCTCCCGGCACCTGATAGATTCTTTTTAATTCGTCAGCCAGAAAATGACTTACCGATATGACAGTATCCGAGTTGTGGCAGCCCGATGCCTCGGCGTCTCTTATCCACTGGGCGAATCCGTCAAAAAAGACATTACCGTCTCTTCCGTATTCGGTGGAATGCATGGTTAAAATGCCCTTTGTTCCAAAACCGTCCATCACATACTTCATTGCATTGGAGGTCAGCCAGTCATGGGCATGGGTGAGTTCAAAATTCCCGATAAGATTAGTCACTTCATGAAACCTGTGAGCCATTGCTTTACACATGAGATCCATACACTCGACAAAGTTATCGCTTAAACCGTGATCTACCCTGTGGTAGTGCACTCCGTCGATAATGTCATAGTGATTCTGATTCTCTTTCCTCCTGGTGATCACATGAATTTCATGCCCCCTTCTCTCAAGCCCTGCGGCAAGCTCGGTAACATGTACGCCTACGCCTCCGACTAAAATCGAATGTAGTGACTCCCAGGTAAACATTGCAACACGCATTTGCTTTTTCCTCCTTAAGGTAAAATGTATTAAAAAAAATTAAGAGCAACCGCTCCTTTTAATAAAAAGCTCAATAGCGATATAGTGTACGGACAAATCAGTCAGCTTGCCCAAGGATTTCGCCTTCTCTGCTATCCGGTTCATTCAAGGAATCTGAAACGGCCAATGAGTCGACATTCTCTTCAAAATCGTCCTCTTCCCCGATTTCGTTGGCTTCCTCTTCAATGAATGAAGGATTATTCCCCAGAAGGGTATCGATTTTTTTTGTTTCGTCGTCAGAGTAACCGAAAGCCCAACATCCCTCCATTCTTGAAATATTATCGAGAAACTGAGCTGCCCGCCTGTCTTTAAGACAAAGGGGCTTGCCTGCCACATCGGAATAAATATTTACTATAAGCTCTGCGCCGTCATCATTAAATGAGTAGTCGATCTTGGAAATACGATCGAGGTTGTAAAAATCATGCCCTGCCTTTAACCAAAACATCTTAGCCTCCATAGGGTCGTCAGGGTTGATTAAAGTGACTCTGACGATCTGTCTGAATGTAGAGAAGGGGCACTTGCGTCCCTGTATTAAAAAATTTCAGGTAAATGTAAGAAATTTAGCGACCTTTGTGCGCACAATCCGGAATTATAAGTGATTTTAAAAACTTTCCTGTCCGCGCAAACTTTACTTTGCGGATATATGAGCTGTCCTTTAAAAATAAAGGAAGAATAAAAACGACATTATAACTTATTGGATGTTTTTTTTGCCATTACCGAAATTAAAAGATTTAATAATATTAAATACAACTTATGAGAATATCCGTTGGGGATAACCCTCAACATCATTATTTACAGGAATAAAAATGATCGAACAGGGATGCGATAAATGCAGGCATGCAAACCGATAAAGAACACAGCAAAGTCAATATGAAGCTTGGTATTATGGTGCTATTGATTTACAATCCCGGTCAGTTTTGTTTCATGGATACAAAAAAACGTTTTCGATGAATGATTATATCCGATACCTCAGAAGCATGCGAGAGTTAGCCGATAAAGTTGAATGTGATGTTCAGTAGATTGATTACATTCTATGGAAACAATTCGATCCCTAACCACGAATCCTTTTTCATTGGTATTTGTTATATAATAACAGACTCTGTGGTGATACGAAGGCCATGGACGTTTGTCCTGTAATCTTGTCTTACCAGCAGCCCTGTCAGGTGCGTAGTGAACCTGCTATCGACAAAAAATGTAGATATCGTATATAAAAATAACGTAAAGGTGTAAAGACCGGCAAAACGCTGAGATCGAAAGGTCGAAATGAAAAGCAGAGGCATCTGAAATCATTAATCGTCAATGATAATCGTTAATTAATACGACAGCGAAACTTTATAAATCGCTATTCAGGCAGCAGGCACAAGGCACAAGAAAAATCCAACCTTATGCCTTATGCCTTAACGGTTCGTTGTATATGACAACGTGTCGCTGTCGTATTAACTGATTTACTCAAGGCGCCTGTACAAGCGGACATATCGTAGGAGAATTATAATATGAATAAAAGGCGTACAAAAATCATTTGTACAATGGGGCCCGCCGTTGCGTCGGAAAAATCGATTAATAAGCTCATCAAGGCCGGTATGGATACGGCGCGATTGAACTTTTCGCATGGAAGCCACGATGATCATGGATGGTTTGTTAAAACGATAAGGAAATGCTCCGGTGAAAACGGTAAACCCATAGCAGTACTTCAGGACCTCCAGGGTATCAAGATACGGGTAGGATCTGTGCAGGATGGCAAAATCGTATTGAAAAATGGTTCTCATATCGCTTTAAAACCTGGGCCGGGTCTGACTAATAACGACACTATTTACATATCTTACCCTGCATTACTTACAGATCTGATGCCGGGCCAGAAAGTACGTATTGATGACGGCTTGCTGGAACTGAAGGTGCTAAAAAAAGAAAAAAACAACTTAATCGCTCAGGTCAGGCAGGGCGGACAGCTTTCCCACAAAAAGGGCGTAAACTTTCCAGACACCAAAATTTCTGTCAGTCCCTTTACCGATAAAGACAGGGAAGATATCGAATTCGGAGTAAAGGTCGAGGTGGATTACATAGCTCTCTCTTTTGTGCGTAATGCAGACGACATATGGGCTGTTAAGAAATATATGATGAGTCTTGGAGCTTCTATACCGATAATTGCAAAAATTGAGATACCGGAAGCCATTATCGGAATAAATGAAATACTGGAAGTTGCGGACGGTATCATGGTGGCCCGTGGCGATCTGGGTGTCGAAGTTTCTCTTGCCAAGGTGCCGCTTATACAAAAAGATCTGATCAGGAAAGCAAATGACAAAGGTAAGATTGTAATAACTGCTACTCAGATGCTGGAGTCTATGCGCTTCAACAAGTTCCCTACACGAGCCGAAGCTGCGGATGTAGCCAACGCTGTTATGGATGGTACGGATGCAGTTATGCTGTCAGCAGAAACATCGGCAGGAAAATTCCCTGTGGAAACAGTCAAAACAATGCGCCATATAATAGAAACAACGGAAAGTAAACTACTTATTGACGGATTTCCCTCTATGTATCCGAAATCTCTTTTTGCAGACGAAAAGCACAGTTTCGCAGTGGCTGAGGCAGCCGATAAAATAGTGGATATAGTAAAAGCCAAATGTATCGTTACGTTTACCAATTCAGGCTTTACGGCCATGCTGATTTCAAAATGTCGACCTTCTGTTCATGTTCTCTCCTTCACTCCTGTTGAAAAAGTTGAGCGTAAGATGTCTCTTTATTGGGGGGTGAGGCCATATTACAGTGAAGAAGTAAAAGACACGGAAGAGATGATCGAGAAGGTGGAAAAAGTTATAATCGAAAATCGCATAGCAAAGCAGGATGAAGTAATAATCATTTTGTTGAGTTCACCTTTTAAAAGGGGTGGCAAAACCAACATGCTGAAAATACATAAACTTGGCAGCAACGGGTTTTAGACAATTTTTTAGTGTTCTTTATTCTTAGTTTACGCCAGTGATATTCAGTTAACGCTTTTTCTTAATATTTGTAATAAATAAAAATCACTTTAAAGACATTGAGAAAGATACCGATTTATTTTTTCAGGAAACGAAAGTTCGATTATTAGGAGAGAAAAATGAGAAGAATTATTGGATTCATTTGTATAAGTTTTTTATTGATTGCATCTTCACAGGCAATGACAAAGAACAGAGTGCTTTTTATCGATTCCTATCATGAGGGATATGGTTGGAGCGATGGCGTAACAGAGGGCGTTAAAAACATTTTAGGAAATAAAGTTGAGCTGAAAATTATCAGGATGGATACAAAACGCAATACAGACGAACAGTTTAAAACTCAAGCTGCCATGAAAGCAAAAAGTGTTATTGAGTCATTCAGACCTGATGTCGTTATTGCTTCCGACGATAATGCATCAAAATATTTAATTGCACCCTATTACAGAGGCAAAAATTTACCGGTTGTTTTTTGCGGTGTAAATTGGGACGCTTCTGTATACGGCTTTCCAGCCACGAATGTTACCGGTATGATTGAAGTAACTCCTGTTCACAATCTTATAGAACTATTGCAAAAAATTAGTCCCGCTGTAAAAACAGGACTCTTAGGCCCTGACACCTTGACTGCTCAAAGAGAAGTGACGAATCAACGAAGTATTTTAGGTGTTCAAGTAACCGAATATCTGGCAAAGGATTTTAATGACTATAAAAACGGGTTTAAAGAGCTGCAAATAAATTCTGACATAGTCATCCTTTTAAGCGATGGCGGACTTTACGATGACAAAGAAGCCGAGCTGATTACATTTCTTGAAAATAACACAAAAAAGCCTACAGGTTCTTTTTACGATTTTATGGCGGAAAAGACAATTTTTACCTACGCCAAAGATCCTCTGGAGCAAGGCGAATGGGCGGCGACTGCTGCACTTGAAATCATTGGAGGTAAATCGCCTGCCAATATTCCTGTGGTAAAGAATAAGAAGGGAGTATTAATGATTAATGTAAGAATGGCAAAAGCCGCAGGAATCAAAATCCCTGTTGAAATCATAAAATCGGCTCATAAAATTATCGAGTAATTGTGTATGTCGATAACGATCGAGAATATCGAGGAACAATGAAAACTTTAATTAATCAACAATCCATGCTTTACCTATACGCATTGTCGGAGTCGGGGTAAATAGTGAAACGAAACAGGAGCTCTCTGTCAGTGAGTATTGTTTTTTTAAATTACAATCGTCTGGATGAAACCAAAGAAACTGTTGAAAAACTTTTGCCATGCAAAGATAAGATTTCCGATTTAGAGATCATTGCCGTAGATAATGGTTCTACAGACGGAACGAATGAATATTTACTGTCAATGAAAGATATTCTTGTACCGGTTATCTTAGATAATAATTACGGTATTGCCGGATACAATCGAGGATTTCATTTAGCGAGCGGAGATATCATAATTGTGTTAGACGACGATTCCCATATAGACGCCGACACAGTAAACAGAGCAGTGGAATCGTTTATTGAAAACGATTCCATTGGAGCAGTGGCGTTTAAAATACTCGACTCTGCGGGGAATCGTTTTAACACCTGGCACATTCCGTCAGATGACATTTATTGTGAGTCATTTGCCTTTGTTGGTTGCGGATTCGCTATAAGGAGAGAGCTTTTTAAGAAGGCAGGTTTTTATCCTGAGGAGTTTTTTTTGTACCATAATGAAATCTATGTGGCCATACGAATCAGACAATCGGGGTATAAAATTATGTACGATCCTGCCTGTATCGCTGTTCACAGAACCTCCGGAGAGTTGCGAGACCCTTCCAGAAGGATTTACTATACTTTGAAAAATTCCCTCTATCTGATTTGGATGTTCTACCCGTTACACTCTGCCATATACCTGATCGTTTCGAGGATAATAATAAGCTTCTCTTTGGCCGCGGCTCATAAAAAACCGTTACCCTTTATCGGCGGATTCCTCGATTTCTTATCTGCCTTGCCAAAGAGAGATACGCTGCCGATAAAATCACTGGATTATATGAAACCTTTTTTCCGACAGAACAGTCTATTGCACAGGATAGGTTTATTTGAATTCTAAAAAGACGTGAGTCTTATTTTTCAAACTTCAGAAATGGCCATAGCGTGCTCCTGATACGGTAGTATTCCTCTCTGTCTTCCGATTTTAGTAAAGGAAATATATGAAGAGCATGTTTTCCCCACCTTGGGGGGCTGAATTTATGATAAATTACCATAAACATAAAATCGAGCAATTCTTTAATCGTGATTGTATCGCGTTTGTCTATCATTTCTATTTTACTCCATAACTCAAGCTGCCGAAGCCAGTCTGTTTGCCCGGTAAGAAATTCCACCTCCTCTTCGTGCTTTAAAATCACCTGATATAAATCTCTGTATACGGACTGTAACTCTTCCTTGTCCGCGGATTCGTTCCAGATATCGGCAAGAAACTCTTTGTGAATACTTAGAGATTTGTTTATTTTGTCCAGTTTTTCCTGATAAAAGCTTATCCATGCGTCGATTTCCCTGAGAGAAAGACCGGATTTGATCTCCAGTTGTTCATTCAGGGCCTGAGGTGAAAGGAGTTGTATGACCGCCATTGATGTGAGAGTATTTTTCGTCTCCTCCGTTAATGAAAGAGATAACTTTTCTGTCAGGGAAGTGTTGTCGAGCTGACAGATAAACTCTTTGTAAGCTGCTGTCCAGTAGAGATAAAGTTGTCCCAGAAAAGCACCGGTCGGAATCGTATTTCCCAGCACGAAAATCCGACATACCGTGTCTATAAACTTATAGGCTGTTTTACTGAATAATGGTTTTCCTGCAACAACCTCGAAAATTATTGCAATGACTGCACTCCAGTCCAGGAGAGGGAGTTTTTTGTTTAAGTCACCAGGTGCGAAATGTTTATATAGAAATTTTTTACTGAAGAAATTTAAAGGGGTAGCGTAAAAGATAGTTCCTCCGTGCTGGTAATCGTTGTACCCCTCTTCAGTGATTTCCAAAGCGGTTTCCTCAAAGTCCATGAGGCATAATTTAAATGGCTCTCTGCTGTAAATACTAAAATTATCGGGTTTTAAATCTCGAATAACAACCCCTGCCGAAGTCAGCATAACCAGTACATCCAACAGTGCTGAAACGATGGATAGCTTGTCGTTATCGGAGAGTACGGTGTTCTTTACATATTCATCAAGCATTATTTTGTCTGTATAGGGCATAACGGAGATATATTTTCCGTCTATGGAAAGAATACTGTCGTATTCCTGATTTTGTTTTAGGAAATCGATAAAAAAATCTCCGATGTTTTTATAACCGAGAAGTTCATTGTCTGCAGGCTTATAGAAAAGTCTGAATATATTGGAATAATTGGTGGCCACAAAGGGAAGATTCTGCTTGTAAAGTTTCGATAAAATGGAGACGACAATTTTAAAGCGGTCTGAAAAATCCTCTAATATTAAGGTTTTATTGGAAAACTTTAAAACAAAAACGACATTGCCATAGGAAACGCGATAACAACGACTGTTCGTCTTATGTGAAGGCGAGACAATTTGAATATCGATCTTCCTGACATATTTATTGTTGCCTATCTTTGCTTTTATTGTCATAAAAAAGTGCGTGTCCTCCACTTGAGCGATTTTTTGTTTCATATCGTTTTTTTTTAGTAAATCGATAATTATTTTTTGCTTAATCCCGTTGTTCATTTGCTTTACCATGTTATCGATCAAGGCAGTAAAGGAGTTGGCATAGTTGAAAAATTGTCTCTTCAATATACTTGTGGTTTTGCTGAATTCTTTTTGTAACAACCAGCTTTCCGCGGTGTTAAAGGCTATGAGGTTATGTTTTAATAATGAAAAAATCATACTACGCATGAGGTCTTCCGAGAGAAACTGAGCTTGTCCCGGAAGGGTTGTATAATTGTCGTTACTGTTGTGAAGAAGTATTTGTCGGGATATATGAAGGCGCACTTCGTTTTGTATTTGCAGGAGGTTTTGCTTTTGATAGTCGCCTAATGTGTCTTTTAAGAGAAGTTTTTCAAGATGTAAAAAATCGGAAAATTTCTCTATAATATCCGATAATTCGCTGTGTATCAGTTCTATATAAAAAATATTTTGTAAATATCCGATTACCTTTGTTTCGCTTGGCGCCAGTTCCTCTAACTCCACTTGCTCGATTCGACCGTTATTATTCAACAATATCGTTTGACGGAAAATATTTGTAGCAGACAGGTTTATAGGATCTATGTCTTGTTTGGGGGTAGAGGGTTGCATTGTAAGCTTTTTACTCATTAAGGTTTAAACAGTATACTATTTATAGAATAATGAACGGGAATATGGACGTTTATCTTAAATATCTGTATAATATTTTTTTAATAAAGGGAGGCAAGGATTTGAGTCCCGGCGCCATGACTGCATGTATGTACCCCTTTGCTCCGCAGCCGAGTTCTTTTGCAACAAGAATACGCATCTTGCAGTCTGACATGGCCTTCCTTATACCGCTTCGTCTGGTGTAGTATTTATCGTCGATTCTTACTTTAACAAGGGGGTCCGGTATGCTTGCAAAGATGCATCCATATGGTATTGACTATTATATAGCAATGATATGAGTCATTACTACCGGGGAGAGGCGATTGGTTGAATCGCTTTGATTTTGAAATATTGTAATTCTCTTTCTTTCTCTGTTATCCTTTGTAAGAGACGAATATAATGCATCTGACATATAAGGAGGGAAAAGGAAAACTCAGGCTTTCTTCGGGACGGGGAAGGGCTCTGGACAGGTGCGCCAGTTTTGACAGAAAGTATATATGCTGTAATGTGATGGTTTTAAGATCACTTTCCAACTGTCCCTTTGAGTGTTCATACTGTTTTTTGCAAAACTATCTCAATGAAGGGGAGACGGTTTCCCTTTCGGATACGATGTCGTTGGTAAAGGAAATCAGGGAGATGACCGCTTTGAAGCCGCGCAGGTTATTCAGGGTCGGAACCTGGGAGTTGGGCGACAGTCTTGCCCTTGAATACAAAACCGGTCAGGCCGCCAAACTTATTAGAGAGTTTGCCGGAATAAAGAATTGTATTTTAGAATTGAAAACCAAGTCCGATGTAGTTGACACCCTATTGTCTGTCGATCATGGAGGAAGGAGCGTTGTTTCATGGTCCCTAAATCCGGAATATGTGATAAAAAAAGAGGAGCACAGAACTGCCGGACTTCAGAGACGTCTGGCGGCAATGCAAAAGGTAATCGACGCCGGTTATCCCGTTGCCGTTCATTTCGATCCTATGATTCTCTATCCCCGGTGGAAAGAGGGGTATGAAGACCTTGTAAAAAGAGTATTCGAGGTTGCTCCGCCAGAGGGTTTTGCCTGGATATCGATAGGGAGTCTTCGGTTTAATCGAGAGATGAGGAAGACTCTTGAGAATAATTACCCCAATACCAATCTGACCTGTGCAGAGATGGTTGTCGGTGACGACGGCAAGATGCGCTATGTAAAACCTCTGCGTGTTGAGATGTATAAGGTTGTTTATGAGGCGATTCATAAATATGGCGGAAGTGACAGTCTGGTATATCTCTGTATGGAGAGGTGGGACGTATGGGAGAGAGTTACGGGATATTTCCCGGAGTCCGCCGAAGAACTGGATTATCTTTTCGCCAGGTCGCTTTTCGAGAGGTTCGGCATGACTGAAATGAAGCCACAGGCAGGAGATTATAGAAGATAATTGAGCCAGGCGAAACGAATCATAAAGAACTCCGGATTTCTTTTCTTTTCCTCTCTAACGACAAAATTAATACATGTCCTCTTTATTGCCTATGCATCCAGAGTGCTTGGTCCTTCAAACTTTGGAGTCTATGCTCTTGTAGGGACATTTATCTTTTTTTTCTCCTACTTCACCAGCTTCGGCATAGCGCCGATGAGCATCCGGGAGATTGCCAGGAATAAGGAAAAGGCAGAGTATCTTTTTAACCACGTTCTTTCCATCAGATTATGTCTTATATTGTTCAGCTATATGCTGCTTATAGCAACTGTCGAACTTCTGCAATATAGTAAAGAAATTAAGTATCTCATATATATAAGCGGTATTTCGATTATATTTTCGACTTTCACAAGCACATTTCAAATCCTTTATATGGCTTTTGAAAGAATGGCCATACCTTCCATTGTAACGATTCTGAATTCCTTTGCAAATGCCGTTGTTTGCATATATCTTCTCTACCTCGGTTACGGGCTTAGTGAGATCATTTTGACCAATGTAGTTATTAGTTTTTTCGGCGCCGTTCTTTCCGGTTTTTGGATCAGAAAGATATTTTTTAAATACAGCTTTTCCTTCGACCCCGCCCTTTGGAAGGATTTAATGAAGCAGTCCATTCCATTTGCCTTTATATCTTTTTTTCAACAGGCGAACAGACATATTATTATCCTTTTTCTTTCAAAAGTACCCGGCCCTATACAAAGCGAGAGAGCAATAGGATTATTCAACTCGGCATCCGCTTCTGCTCAGACAGCCATGCTGGTCCCCGCCAGCATCCGACAGGCTGTGCTTCCTGCCATATCGTCCAACAGGGACGACTATTCATTGGTAATTAAAATTATGGACAAGTTTACGAAGTTCATACTTGCCTTTGTATGCCTGCCTCTTATTCTGGCGACAACTTTTTTTTCAAAAGAAATATTGTTTATAGTCTTTGGCGAGCTATATATCGAGGCTTCGACTGCTTTTATGATTTTAGGATGGGCCTATGCGCTGCACGCTTTTAATGCTTCGGCAAATGTTACACTCTCTTCGTCCAAAGAGGTTCGCAGGCTTATCCCCTGGTCAGGGGCCATAACTTTGATAAATGTTATTTCCGCCTTTCCGTTGATACATTATTACAGTTATGAGGGAGCTTCGGTATCAGTGCTCTTATCTATGATGCTCGGTACTTTTGTGAGATACTATTTTTTAAAATCGATATGGAATATCGGAATAAGAGACCTTGGAGAGTCTGCCGCTTTTCTTATTCCAATGGGAGCTGTTATTTTATCGGGATGGTTCCTTTCGGTAATGAAAGCAAGCGATCCGCTTTTTCTCTCTTTTTTAACAGCTGCTTATTTGGGAGCTCTCTTTTATTCAGGAATATTCAATAAAAAGGAATTGAGATTCATTAACGATTTGTTAAACCGAACATAGTGTCGTGTCAATCATTAATTGACGTAACCAATCTGTCATTTCGAACGTAGCGAAGGGTCGAGAGAAATCTTAAACGGTAGGATAGAAGCCAAGGGCTAAAGATTTCTCCCATTGGTCGAAATGACAAATCAGGCTTGACAGGACACCAGGTTGTTTTAGATAAGTGCGGAAGTACTGCTTTTTTTATTCATTGAAACTGTAAAGGAGGGAAAAGATTCTTGAAGAAAAAGGTTGTTATTATTGGCATTGACGGAGCGACATTCGATATGATCCTTCCTATGATAGAGAAGGGGGAACTGACTAATTTCAAAAAGATCATGAATGAAGGAGTATGGTCGGAAATGATGTCCGCCTATCCTCCCCACACAGTACCTGCATGGCCATGCTGCTATACAGGCGTTAATCCCGGTAAGCTGGGTCTTTTTGATTTTCGCGAGGATTCCCATCTCTCCTATGACGAGGGGAGGACTCTCTTTTCGTCGGATATAAAGACGACGCCTTTATGGAGAATATTGAGCGATAGGGGGAAAAAGGTTATGGTCACAGCCATGCCTCTGACCTACCCACCGCAGCAGGTCAATGGTGTTATGGTTGCTCCTGTCAGAATGATAGAGCCGGACAGATTCCGTACTCATCCACCGGAATTGTCCGAAGAGATCGCAAAAGAAATCGATATGGAGTCTGTATTAAAAGCAAGAAAGAAGTACATGGAGATGCACACCAGTCGGCGAGGCAGTGATTTGGAGACATTTTTCGAATCGACTATTATTTCATCGAAACTTATAATCGAAAAACTTACCGATATATCGCTCTATCTCTTAGGTCGCAATGAGTTCGATTTTTCCATGTTTATGCTCCCCATAGATGCGATTCAACACCATTTTTGGTGCTTTACAGACAAAAATCATCCTTCATACGACAAAGGGCTCGCTCAAAAATACGGGAAGGTTATTTATGACAGCTACAGACAGGTCGATTCTGCGCTGGAAAAGATAATCGGTCGAATCGACGACAGAGAGACAACCTTCATTTTACTTTCAGATCACGGTTTCGGCCCTCTGTACAAAACATTCAACGCCAACAGATGGCTTATAGAAAAGGGTTATCTTACGCTTCGAAAAGGATTGAAGTCTTCCTTTAAAATGAAATACGCCACAGTCGACAGGATGCTTAACAAGCTTGGGGCAGGATTTGCAACCTCTGTTTTACCAGAATTCATTAAAAGCATGTCTGTCCCCCGTATTGGTAGAGAGTTCAAAAAAATATCCGAGATTATCGATTGGGCCAATAGTGTCGCCTACGCCACTTCCTATGCCATAAATATTAACCTGAAGGGCAGGGAACCCGAGGGAATCGTTGAACCGGGGAGAGAGTATAACGAACTCGTCAACAAACTCAAATCGGAATTGTATTTGTTAAGAGACAATGAAACAGGTGAGCAGCCAATCGAAAAGATCGTTCACAGAAGCGAAATATATCAAGGGAAATATGTCGATTCCGCTCCTGATATTATATTACTTTTTAAAGACCCTACATACTCGCTTCGTAAAGATTGTTTTACCTCCGAAATATTCAGACAACTGACACCCGATGACAGGCTCACCGGCCACCATACGAGCTTCCCAAAGGGAATTTGCATTATGAAAGGCCCAGATATTACTCGCGGCGCTTCCATGAAAGATATCGGCATAACGGACATCGCCCCTACTGTAATGTACCTGCTTGGTGAATCCGTGCCTGCCGAGATGGACGGTCGTGTGCTTATGGAGGCAATCAGTCAGGATTTTAAAAAGTCCAATCAACTGATTTTTTCCAATGAAAAGGGAGATTCGGGAACAAACAATTCACCATCTCCCGAAAAGTTATCGGACCAGGACAAAAAAGCAATGGAAGAGCGGCTCAGACAACTGGGGTATATGGGATGAGGTCTTAAAGCATGAAAAAATAGAGTACAAAAGGAACATAGAATATTTCTTGCGCAGTTGAGTGAGATTGTAAGTATTTCTATACAGATGATAAGGGAATACTTAAAAAGCAGCGGAAATCACAAGTATTGTAGTTGTAAATCCTGTGTAATGGCAGGTTTTATCAGTAAATCAATTCGTTTTTAATTAATTGGAAATGTTGATTCGCTAAAAGGATCTGCCGGTTATTTATGCTTTTGAGCTTTTTCTTAATTCCATCGCTGTTTATTGTCAGCTTATCCCATTTTTCCTTAAGTTTTTCAGAGGTTAATTCTTCGATTTTTGTTGAATATTCCTCCAAACCGACCTGCCTCATAAAGTTGTGTCCCTTTTTTCCGTATGAAAGAGTAATTGTCGGAACCAGTTGTTGTATTGCAAGAAGGGAGGAATGAAATCTGGTGCCGATAAAACGGTCGCACTTTGATATACGCTTCCTAAGTTCGGAAAAATTTTTATAACTCACATTTTTAATTACGTCAGTGTGACAGACCTCTTTTATTTTTCGATATGCTTCAAGGTCGCTTTGGTGTTCTTCATTGCAGAACGAAAAAAAGAACACCTCAGATTGAGGGGTCGTTTCTTTAAGATGTCGGAGCCATGAGCAGAGAGTCTTAAAATAATTTGTAATTATGTCCTCAGAGAAGTGCTTTTTTTGAAAATCTCTGGCATTTATTCCGACAGTCAGTACTTTTGACATAACATATTAATTAATCAATTCAGGGATTTAGGAATTCTTCAATTCCTGCTATAAAAACTTAAATCGGCCAGGGTAAATATTTTTGATTCGATAACTCCCAATTCTTTTAAATCACGAGCAGACTCTTCGTCCCTGGTGGATATTAAAACGGCTCTGTTGGCAAATGCTTTTATGAGAATTTTATTGAATTGATTATTCATGTCACCTGTTCCTATGCCGACAAAAGCATAGGGATGGCGAAACAAAAAAGGAATAATAATCTTCACAAGATAGAATAATATAAACAGAGGATTTGTAGAATCGGTGATTACGGAACCGGGCCCTATAATTACCAGACTGCTTTTCGATGTTATATATAGAGTTTTGAATATCCAGGAGAAAGAGCTGAAAACGCCTTTTGAGCGGTTTATTAATCCCCATCGGCCGGAGTAAATAAAATCCAGAGAGCTCAGAGGAACGGACTCGCGTAGAAGTAAATTTCTGGTGTTGTCTGTGTTTGCCGTCACGATATATATTTTACAGTCATTAAAATTGTCGCGCAGACCGTTTATTAAAGAGAGCAGTAAAATATCGTCTCCTACATTATTTTCGCCAAAATGGCCGATTAGGGTGAATAGATGAGTTTTAACAGGATATTTTAAAACCATATTTATAGAAAGAAGAAAGCTCAGCCTTTGTTTTTAATGCCCTTTTGTGTTTTAAACCATTCGACTGTTTCCAATACTCCACTCCTGAAATCCACTTCAGGAAGATATCCTAAAGTGTTTTTTGCTTTATTGATCGAGAATTCTCTGTCCCATACTGTAGAGGCGATATTACGTCGAGTTATGATAGGAGGCTTTTTGAACATAAGTGCAGTTTTTTCGATGAAAAAAGCACAAACATACATCAACCAGACAGGAATATAGGGATAGACGGCCTTAGAGCCCCAACCTTCCATAACCAGCTCTCTGAGCCTGTCCATTTCAATGGAACATTCCGATGTTAAGAGGTAGACCTCTCCGTCGATTCCCCTTTGAGCGGCTTTAAGAGCCCCTTGTACTACATCTTTTACATGAACAAGGGGAGTAAGATTTTTCCCGAAACCTACTTTCGGGAAAAATCCTTTTTTCATTAATTGGCAGATTTTATAGAATTCGCCATATCCGTTTACTCCGTAGATCATACAGGGGCGAACAACTACGGCAGGAACGCCGTATTCTTTTGCGGTTTCAAGTACTGTTTGCTCGCTCAGCAGTTTGCTTTTCTGATATGGATATTCCGGTTGCGGAGGGTCGAATTCATCTACAACAGGCTTTTTAATAAGACCCATGGCAGCTGTTGAGCTGAAGTGGACGAATTTAGTAATTATATGTTTACCACATTCCTCTATGAGATTCCTGCTGCCTTCGACATTAACTGCAATGAATTTTTTTAGACCTTCCTCAGAATGATCTGTAATATGTCCTTCCGAGGCCAGATGAAATACATAGTCTATATTCTCTGCGATATCCTTTAATGAATCTTTTTTTGTTACATCTCCTTTATAGAATTCTATTTTGTCCAGGTCTCTAAAGACTTCTCTGCCATAGTCGCTCCTGATAAGTACTCTGCATTTTATTCCAAGAGTATGGAGAGACCTCACCAGATGAACTCCAACGAAACCGGTGCCGCCTGTAATAAGAGCTTTCATGCATTTATTCGACCTTTGTCTTTTCGTCTTCACCTGAAGGGGCGGGGCCGACGTCTTCCTCCTTTTCAGAGGTCGTGATGTCAGATTCCCCCTTCTGATCCTCTTTATTAAGATCGCCAATTGTTTTTATTCTTGAAGAGGCTTCCTCTTTAAATGTGGAATCCGGGAAACGTACTATCAGTTCATTATATTTTTCAATCGCCTTATCGGCGTCACCGTCCTTTACAAGCATTTCAGCCCATTCTATCAATGCCAGATCTCTGTAAAAATCGGTATCCAGTTCGGTAAGTTCTTTTATGTAGTTTACCGCTTTGTCCTTTTCTCCCAGTTTCTTGAATATTCTGAAAAGTTTTAAATATGCAAGAGGAACCATCTCATTTTCAGAAGGAAATTGATCTATCAGTTTAAGAAGCGAAGCTTCAGCCTCTGCTGTCTTACCGAGTTCGTAATAACAGGAAGAGATATAGAACAGTGTTTGAGAGGATTGTTTGTACTCATAGGACTCCGTTAATTTCTCCAGTGCAGCTTCGATTCTTTCGTTGTCGCCTTTTTTGCTATCGACTGTAAAGAGGTTGTGATATAGTTTGTATGCTTCGCCGGACAATTGTTCCGCCTTTTGAAAAGCATAATGTTTGTATAATGTAACACCGATGATTAAGGCTGCAATTATAAGAACAATTCCTGAAAAGGTTATAATATTTTTTTTGTTTTCATCAAAGTATAGGATTGCTTTGTCGTAAAAACTTTTTATATCATGCTCAGGATTTGTCTTTTTTGCAGCTTTCTTTTTTATCGTCTTGGGCATTTCATATCCTCCTGGGTTGACTTTGATCGATCCCTGTAAGGGGAAGGCAAAGCCTGCTTTTTTATATTAACGGGTATCCATTGCAGCGGATACCAGAGAGTGTGCGTGATTGAAGATATTGTCTATGTTTTTATGCGGGACGCCGGCTCCTAAAAGAACCCTGACAGCCATCTCTCTGGTGATCAAATCACCGGGGGAATGGCTGTCAGTATTTACCGTTAACGGAATATTGAATTTTAAAGCAGCTCCGGCTACATACCCGTTTGTAAGACTGTGACCTTTCCTGGCGGTTATTTCAAGTGTGGTTCCACTCTTCTGAGCCAGAATGAGATCGTCCTCTGAGATAAGTCCCGGATGGGCCAGTATATCGACTCCGGCTTCTATAGCAGCCCTGTTTGTCCCTTCAATTACAGGTTCTACAATTGTTTCTCCGTGAGCAAGTACAATTGCGGCGCCTAATTCCCTGGCTTCCTTAACCAACTCTCCAAATGACTCCGGAGGGACGTGGGTAATCTCGGCGCCGGGAATCACGGCAATGTCGTAATATTTATTGATATCCCCGGCTACGTTAACAATTTTCGGTATAATAAAATCTATATTGGATCTGTCAACATGGTCTGTCAACGCTATTGCCGTGTAACCGCATGCAACAGCCCTTCTAACAAGCTCGGAAGGTATTAACTCACCGTCGCTAAATATTGTATGTGTATGGAGGTCTATCATTGAATTCCTGAAACTACGCCTCTATTGCACTCTTTGTAATCTCTTCCGCTTTCTTGAACATAATATCTTTTTCGTCTTCAGAGCGGGTTTCGATGTAAAATCTTACTTTCGGTTCGGTGCCTGATGGTCTTATCAGAAGCCATGAATCATCATTAAAGATGACTTTTGTTCCGTCAAGTGTAATTATATCTTTTACCTTTTTGCTGTTGTCTCCGAAATTCACCTCAGTGTTAATTTTTATCTGCTCCTTAATCTTTGCAAGCTTATTTTTCAGAGGCGAGCCTACGAGGGAACGATCGACTTCAACACCGGCCCTGTCAGGGAAGAAATAACCGAATTCTTCCTGAATGCTTACAAGATAAGGCCCCAGATTCATTTTTGTAACAGCCATCATCTCTATAGCCAGGAGTAGTCCAAATATGGCATCCTTCTCAAGAGTGTGGTTAAAGGCCGAAATACCGTCACTCTCCTCAAAAGTCACGATTGCTCTTTCCTTGGATGTGGGCAGCATGAAAGGTCTGAAATTCTTAAAGCCCACCATGGTCTCCTTGATTTCGATACCCAGTTTTTCAGCTATGGCGTTTGCGAAATTGCTTGTGGCCACTGATTTTGCAACGACTCCTTTAATGTTTTTATATTTATGCAGAAAATGCAGGGCAACTGCACCAAAATAGTTCATTGGCAGTTCGGTGGCGCCGTCTGTAAACCGAATCCTGTCGCCATCGGGGTCCATTATGACACCGAGTTTGTATTTAGAATTGGAGGCATTTAGCTCGTCAGTGACAAGACGCATGTTTTTTGATGAAGGTTCAGGAGCTATACCGCCAAAGAGGTAGTCATCTTCAAGCCTGAAATATTTAATTTTATCGCTTTCGCCAAGCAGTCTTAACGGTCTGTTCCTCGTTGAACCGTGTACATGATCAATGCATATTAAAACATCTTCATTCTTAATGAACTCCTTGATTCTCTCAATATCTATAGTGCCTCTCCTGGTAATATATTTATCATAAAGTTTCACAGGATCGACCTTTTCATAGGCTTCCGCTTTTTGATCCTCTATTATTACGCCATCTTTCATCATCCTGTTTGCAATATTTTCTATTACCTTTGTTATCTCCGGGCCGGCAGGTCCGCCATCGGAGGGGTTGAATTTAAATCCGGCCCACTTGGCCGGGTTATGAGAGGGCGTTAAATTAATCGAACATGCACCATTAAGTTCTTCAAGAATTGCTGAAAATTCGGGAGTGGTCGTTTCCCCGGAGTAGTAGCATTTAACTCCGTCCTTTTGAAATAATCCGATAACCGTCTCTGCGAATTGCGGCCCCAGGAACCTGTTGTCATGGCCGACAATAACACCGCGTTTTTTTATTTCCTCAAAACTTTTAACACCCAAAGCAGCCATTACATCGCTGTCTTCAGCCTTAAACATCTCGATGATTGCCGAGGTAACAATCTTAACATTATTAAATGTATAGTCTATTCCTATCTCTCCTCTCCATCCCGATGTTCCGAAAACCACATTCGATGGATCGTTGTTCTTTCTTGCGAATTTTTCTATTTCCGAAAGGAGATCTGTCTTTCCTTGCGGATCGGATAATATATCGCCCCAGCACTCCTCAGCATTTTTGTATTGCATATAGTCCTCCTGTAAAAATTATATATAAAATTGTTCTCATGAGAGCATTTCTTTTAGTGCTCTCACAGAGGTATAAAAATTTCTCGATAAAATTTGATGTATTATAGCAGTAACATAATGATTATTTCTAACATTTAATGATGTGTAACTAATTAGTCACTTATAGACGGAAGGCCGGAGCAAAAACTAACATCTTATTTTGTCTCCCTATGTAATTCTACTTTGTCACAATACTTAAAAAGCAACGTTATCAATATTAAGGACAGACGGGACGCCTGTCCATGGTCGCGTCCCAATCATAATGTGACAAAGTAGAAGTAAAGAGCTGTCCGGAAATAGAGTGAGCACGTTGACGCTCGGATGTCGTATCGGTTTAATTGATCTGATTGAACAAAACCACAGTCAAAGCAGAGATAATTCTTTTTTCAGGCATCCAATCCATAAAGCTCCTCTCGAAGGCCGTTGTTTATTTCGTCAAGTCGTTCTTTCTCTGTGCATACAATATTCAGCATATTCCGAAGATCGAATTTATTTATTTTTTCAAAATCCTTATCCAGCGGAAAGATGCACAGCCCTGCCATTTCGGCCGAGGCAGGACTGAAGAGATAGTGTCTTTCGTCTTTGAAATAGTATTGCGGTGGTCTGTGCTTTTTCCTTGGAAACAGTAAAATGTCCCAATAATTGTTCTCCATAATACAGATAATGTTGAGCATTGGTTCTTTTGTATGTTTTGCAGTCGAACTCAAGTGATTATAGAGGATATAGAAAGCCTTTTCCCCTTTATGTGTGTCGTTAAAACGTATGAAATAAAACCAGTTGACAGGTGAATCCACGAATTGTAATTGTAAATTATTATTGCCATAAATGGTAGTTCCGAATCTTTTAAGGATCATGCGTTGTTGTTTTAAAAGAGGCGCCATATCCTTACTGATTGCCTGGAAATGGAGGTGATCCGGTGCTGAAGCACCACAGTCAGGCCCGTTGTAAAATACAGCCATGCCTTCAAGATCGGCAGCAAAACGAATAAATTTGTCCATCGAATCGGTTATTGTCTGTTTTTTATGGTTTTTGCTCACTATAGTAAAGTGAATCGGAGAAAGGGGAAATGGGTTGACGAGAAGAAAAAAAAGATTGCCCATCGTCAAATATTGCTGATCGGGAGGGAGATTTTCTTTACACAGGAAACACTTCCTACGTTCCACTGAATCTTTGTCCACTGAGGCTGAGGAAGAAGATATCCTTGCCGGATTGTGACATGCATAAACATCGATTCCGTCTATTTTAAACTTTTTGGTTTTTACTGCTTTAAGAGCAGAGTAGTTGTTTTTCGCCAAAGACCAGGAATCCAACTGTGAATTAAAGAAGCTTTGTATTCGCTTTTTCATTTTCAGGCTACCGGTAACAGCTCACGAAATGACTTTTATTGTTTACTTGCAATTTATAAGACAAAAAGCTATATTATAAGGATGGACAGCCAAAGAAATAAAGTTTTAATTATTGACGATGAGCCGGTTGTTATTCAAGCTGTTAATAAACATCTGAGAAAAGACGGTTATGAAATTATCTCGGCGAATAACGGCATGGAAGGTTTGTCCTTGTTCAAAGAGGAGAATCCTGTTCTGATTATACTTGATCTGAGAATGCCGGAAATGAGCGGTCTCGAGTTTTTGACGAAAATTAATCTTTCACCGGATTCATCGTACTCCGTTATTGTTCTGACAGGTCACGGCGGTGACGAGGAGATGGAGAAGTGTTTTGATTTCGGAGTTACCGCTTTTCTAAACAAGCCTTTTAACGCCTATGAACTCAGGGGAATTGTGCGAAACGCAATCTCTTTGAAGCGGACACAGTATGATTTGGTTAACCAAATCAGAGCACATGAAAAACTGGAGATAGAGATTAGGAAAAGTAAGCTCAGCTTCCATAATATCGTTCAGAAGAGTACTGACGGTATACTGGTTATCGATCAAAATAATTTAGTCCGCTTTGCCAATCCCGTTGCAGAAATACTCCTTGGAAGAAGCGCTACCGAGCTGATAGACAGGCCTCTGGGATTTCAGGTCGTATCGGGCGAACCCAGGGAGATAGAGATATTTTCAAATGGCGGGAAAGCAGGCGTTGCAGAGATGACCATAACAGAGTCGGAATGGGAAGGTACGACAGCCTATTTGGCGTTGCTCCGTGACATCACAAGTCATAAGCAAATGGAAAAGGCTTTGCAGGAAAGCGCTCTTAAACTACAAAAAGCCATGGATGGTTCCGTGGAAGCGATTGCTCTAACCACGGAGATGAGGGATCCCTATACGGCAGGTCACCAGCAACGTGTGGCCAGACTTGCCTGTGAGATAGGAAGAGTACTGGGTTTTACCGAAGACCGCATTAAGGGTATACATGTCGCTTCTACTTTACATGATTTAGGAAAAATTTCCATGCCCTCCGAGATACTGACAAAGCCTACAAGGTTGACGAATATCGAATACAGCCTGATGAAGACGCACTCGCAGGTTGGCTATAATATTTTAAAAAATGTTGAATTTCCATGGCCTATTGCAAATATCGTTTACCAGCATCACGAAAGAATAGACGGCTCCGGTTACCCCTCCGGTCTAAAAGGAGATTCTATAATGGACGAGGCAAAGATCATCTGTGTCGCAGACGTTGTAGAAGCAATGGCCTCACACAGACCCTATCGCCCTGCTTTGGGAGTGGATGTAGCTCTGGAAGAGCTGTCAATAAACAAAAGCTTCCTCTATGATCCCGATGTGGTCGACGCCTGCCTTAAACTCTTTCACGAAAAAGACTTTACCTTCGAGTAGTTTTTCATTCTTATCCTCAATCCCGCAATTTAACTTTCCATATTGCTAATATGCCTGAAAAGAGCAGTATTTTCTTTGCGCGTTTTCACGGCTAATCGTAAAAATGAATCATCAAGTCCTCTGAAATTATGACAGGTCCTTACCAGAATCCCTCTTCTCCTTAAATAATTATAAATGTGTAAAGATTTATCGCTCTTTATTAAGTAATAATTTATCCCCGAGGGGTAGTAAAACAATTTATTTTCCTTTAAAGATTTTTCGAAGAAGAGTTTCTCTTTTTTAAAAAATTCCACTGTTTCTTTTCTGTAAAACTTGTCCCTGATCGCTTCGACCCCTGCACGTTGTGCAAGGGAATTTACGTTCCATGGTTCTGCGAACGCCTCTATCCTATTAATTAGTGAAGTATGCGCGGCAGCATAGCCCAGCCTCAATCCGCTGAGAGCATAATATTTGGTCAGCGATCTCAAGACTATCAGATATGGGTTGTCAATCACTATGTCAACGACACTTCCTTCAGTCAGAAAATCGATGAAGGCTTCATCAATGACAAGATAGCAGCCTGCCTCTTTCGCCTTTTGCGCTAAAGTCATCACAGCTTCCCTGTCGATAAAAGCGGCTGTCGGATTATTGGGATTGCAGAGAAAAGCCATCTCCATTCCCTGAAAATCATTTGCAAATTTCTGAATATCCGGTTTGAAACTGTTTTCCTCGCTAAGATCGTGAAATCTAATTAAGCACTCTGTTTTTTTGTGTATGGAATTTACCCTCACAGCTCTTTCGTATTCCGAAAAAACAGGAGAGGGAATCAGAACGTTATCAGGATTCAGTGATCTCACAATGGTATAGATCAGCTCATTACTGCCATTGCCGCATATCAAATTCTTTTCAGGTACACCGATATCGCGGGAAATAAACCATTTTAATCTGCTGCAATCGGGATCGGGATAATTGCACAGATTCCTCAAATGCTTCCTGATCTCGGTCTTTACTCTTTTGGACACACCCATTGGGTTTATAGAGGCGCTGAAATCGATAATTTTTCTTTCGGCAACCTTCAACTCATGGGAAAGCTCATAAATATTTCCGCCGTGATTCATACTTTACCGATAGCCGGAAACGAAGAAATAAGAAGACAATTGCAAAAGACGTAATGGATTCACTTATTTTTTCTAATCCATGAAATTTGTGCTATTTGTAGTTAAAGTCTTGCTTACTTCCGGCCATAGAAGATTGGATGGTAGTTTTTATTGCTAAAGGGCTTTACTCGGAATTCGATATAATTTCAAGACTTACACTCTTAGTCAATGTAACCCCATTACTAAGTCGTGCCTCTACGCTTATTACGTGATAGCCCGGGCTAAAGATTCCGGCGTTAAGATTCGGACATCGATAGGTAACCCCATTTGAATCGGTTAGAGAACCGACAATTGCACAACGGCTAAAGACATCTGTCCTCGAGACTCCGTCAATCGAAACAGCGGTGAGCTCTTCCAATGTTACAAAACTATCTAATTCAACAGAAACGACAAAGTCAAACTCCTGTGACTGTATCATAACAGTGTTTGATGGGGGAAAAATTATCAGCCTGGAATTGCCTCCTGTTTCGGCATAACCGATATCTGTTTTATATATCTTGTTATCATTGGAATCGGCTATCCATAAATAAGTACCTTCAAAGGTTACCCCTGAGGGAGAGGACCCCGGCGAGTCAAAAGAGTCAATGACATCAAGGAACAGATTCCCCTGATTTCTTACCTTATAAATCTTATTGTCAACATCATCGGTAATCCAGAAGTAGGTTCCGTCATAAGTGAGATCGCTCGAATTGGATACCGGCAGTGAAAAGCTTTTGGCTATGCTCATATCCGATGTATCCATTTTGTATAATTTGTCGCTGCCACTGTCAGTGACCCAAAGATATGCACCGTCAAAGGCCAGTCCTGTGGGATCGCCGGCAGGCGAGTTATGGGTGGAAATCAAATTGCCCCCGGAATCGATTTTAGAAATTTTGTTTGCAAGATCATTGGCGATCCAGAAATAGGAACCGTCATATGCTACAGCCGAAATATAATATCCTTCAAGGTAAATCCCCCCAATAACGTTTCCCGATGTGTCAAGTCTTAAAATGCCATTATAGTCTCTCACTATGTTCCATAAATATCCGCCGTCAAATTCCAGCCCTCCGGGGCTGGAAACCTCGGCATCAATTGAGTCGATAACATCACCTACAGCTCCGTATAAGGTAACAGGGAGCATAAGAGTAAAAAGCCATAGGCTGCTTAAAATAAATAACGTACCGGTCTTTACCATTGTTGTCTCAATTGTCTGAGTCTGCCGGACATATGGTTACTAATGAATAAAAATGTATATATCCATTTTACTTGAATCAATAAATAAAAACAAGGGGGTAGCAAAGACAGGATTGCTGAAAGATATTGTCTCATGTGTAAAAAAAGTCGATCCTTTTGTTATAATATTTAGTTGTGGAAACCGGAAAAAAGAAAATCATGAGCTGGCCGCGCTTTGGTACGGTCGCAATAAAATTGGGCTTTGCATCGTTCGCCCAGGTTAAAGAGGCCTTGATCGAACAACTGAATAACGATGTGGAGGCAAGACAACATAAAACGATAGGGGAGATATTTATCGAAAAAGGGTGGATGAAGCATCGTGAAGTCAGAAAGGTTATGGATGTAATTCTATCCGATAAAAATGAGCTGGTTAAAGAGATAACCCGAATCTATAAAGAGAACAAAAACAGCTATGAGCGTCCGGACTATTTTATCGAGCTCGAAGAGGAACTGAAAGAGCACGGATATGAAAATATAGAAATGGATATCGTCAAACTACCGGAAAGAAGACTGAGATACTGGCACGGACTCTTTACCCATTATAGTTGACTTCAGGATAGTTGTTTTTAGCTGTTTCTTTGACAGCATCCCTTCATTTTTTTACACTTTACCTTTCATTAGCACTCTCATTCCGCTGATTACATTTACAGGCAGAGAACACCCGTTGTCGAATCCTTAACGAATTCTTATATACCTCTTCCGAGAAAGAATCCTTTTTTTTATAACAGTTCACGGGGGTCAGGAATCAGAGGTCAGCTACTGTTTTAACTTCTCCATCCATTGCCTGACAGGCTATTATTACTCAAAATCCGGTCATTTTAATTGGAGAAAGGCTCTGTCATATAAAACCGACCTCCAATCTCCGACCCCTGTGAACTATTACCTTTTTTTATTGTAATTAGGTCGGTTTTCATTTATACTATAGTTATACTTCAAACTAAAAAAGGAGGTGCAACATGGTATCAAAAATCATTACATTAGTAGGTGAGTCTCCCACAAGCTGGGAAGATGCAACTACAAACGTTATTAAGGAAGCTCAGACAAGCCTTCGAGGAATAACACGAATCATGGTTACTGAGTTTGATGTTAAAATGAAGGATGACGGTAATATCGATACATTCAGGGTTAAGGCGGAAGTTTCATTCAGAATCGAAGCCTGACTGCTATAGCACGCTCCATTTACATGAATGTTCGTATTCGTTCAACCAAAGAGTAGTAAAAATAATTCGCACAAAGGCACCGGGCTGATAATTTCCATAGTTAATCCCAAACATATTGTAATTGATCTTTCGATTCATCTTCATAAATCATACTTAGTCTTTGTAGTGTTTCGTGCGGGAAAACAGAGTTGGTCTCTGAACCGGTACGAATCTTCAATGTTCATGTAAGCTCTTTCAAAAGAGCCAAAAGAGAGTATTCCATAAACAGGGATTATCTCTTTTGGCTTGTAGTATTTATAAGGATATTTGTCAGATCAGGTGCTATACATAAATCGATACAGCATTCTCGTGACGCTGTTCTTTTTCTGACTCTATTTTTCGAAAATCCTCCGATCTTGCCTTTGCCTGCTGCTCTATTGCAGCACGTGCTTCAGATACGGCTTCTCTGTTTTGTACAAATTGCGCATACGCCAGCTCTGCCGATGAACCTGAGATCTCCATATTTCCCTCCCTGAAACATTGTTGATATGATTCTACCGTAACACAATAACAATAAAGCAATTTACGTGCCGATTCGTATATAAAAATACAGAGGGTATAAAGCCATTGAATCATTAGGGTTTTTCAGGGGAAATCGTACGATAGGGGACTCGGGAATATGTGTATTCAAAAGGAGGTGTATACACCTGTATGCGCATACCTGAGTATACACTAAGGGTTGACTCAAAAATAAATTCGTAATTAAAAGAGACAGATTTGCATTATATTTGGTTGCACTGAATGAGCAAAACCGCAGGCATAGCAGCGCTATGTTGAGGATTTTGCGATTGAAGTGCAATCAAAGATGATGTGAAGGTGTCACCTTTTAATGCGAATTTATTTTTGAGTCAACCCTAAGTGTTTAAGTTAACGTCCTTCGGACGGACTTTTTTAAACTGATCGGCTGTCCGGTTTAGGTTTCAACTGTCTTAATCACCTATGGTTTCTAAAACAAGATATAATCATTCCCACAGTCCCTTAAGCAGGAATCCAGAGTTTCGTGTCCTTTCGGTAACCATATATTCCGGGTAGAGCCGCAGGTTACCCACACGACTCCCCCCACAGACCCGGACGAGCGCAACTAACGCATCCGGTTCCTCAGGTTATGGTTTCACTGCAAAAACAGAATGAACAATTCCGGGACTTGGTAAAAAAGTGGGATAGTCACGAGTTGTGTTGACAGATTGTGACCCGTTTTCGTAGAAAACAGGTCACGGCCCTCCGAATTAGTTATAATATTTAACCTACAAAAAACAAATAACTAAAAGGAGGAATACCGTGACACAACAAAAGTATATCATAGATCGCAAGTTAAGTATAGTGAAGTTATCGGAGAATTTAGGCAACATAAGTGATGCGTGCCGAAAGTTGGGAGTAAGTCGTCAGCACTATTACGATATAAAGACAGCACTTGAAGAGGAAGGAATAGAGGGTCTTTTGGAGAAGGCCCGAAACAAACCGAGAATAAATAACCGTGTGGCGCCTGAGATAGAAGAGACATTACTGAATTACAGCCTTGAATATCCGACTTATGGCTTGGTTTGCAAAGATTAGAAGATATTACAGAAATGTGGAAAATCACCATGTCCAAACTTGCCCCTCATCTGCTTCGCCCCCCCCCCGGTACTCAGTAATAATTGTGGGTAAAGATCAGCCCTTTGAAGGGGGAGAGGATACTTAAAGGGAATTTCTTCGAAATTCCTAAGCGTTACATCAAACCTGTTTGGTTCCGGCTTGCCGGGTTAGGTAATAATAAATGGAAATCGTCAGTCCCTACATTAATGAAGAAAAAAACAAATATTATAACGTTGTTTTTCATGGAATTATTCGACCCGATTATGACGAAATAGAAGTCAAGGAAAAACTATGTGAACTGGCCGATGTCGATTTACACAGCTATAAAGGCAAAAGAATCCTGTCCGGATATTCCGTGGCTATTAGAACGAATCTCACCCTGCTCGAGGGAAAGAGTCTTCTACAACTGATAAATGATGCAGGCGCGGAATGCTCTTTGGTAAGCGTAAAAAATAGAAACAGAACCCTAAGATGCCCGGACTGCCGCTCTCACCTGATGAAACCATTTATTTTTAAGAACATAGAGGTAGATAAGTGCGCCATTTGCAGCGGACTGTGGTTCGAAAAAAACGAACTCGAAAAAGTCATATCTTCTTATGACACAATACACAATCCTTCAATCATCGAAAACCTGGGGTTATTCAGAGGGAGGATAAGTAAGGAGTGCCCTGAATGTAAAGTGCAAATGAACCAATACGACATAGCCTGGGAAAGCAACGAGTCCATCACTGTCTGTAAGCAGTGCGCCGGTCTGTGGATGGACAGCGCCAGGATCGAGCATCTACAGGCATTTTACGAAGCTCCGTCGGTACTGAAAGAGATCGAAAAAAAAACTACCCTCGGGCACTGGATATTTCAGTTTATTCTTTCCCTCCCTGTGGAGTTTAACTTAAAACCGAAAAAAACTCCCTATGTCACTATATCATTAATTGTTATAAATTCTCTGATTATGTTTACTTTTCTTATTATGGAACAAAGCCAATATTATATAGATTTATGGGGCCTGCTTCCGTCTTCGGACCGGGATATCGTTTTTTTTATAAATCTTTTTTCTTATCAGTTTCTCCACGGCGGTTTGTTTCATCTTATGGGCAATATGTATTTACTCTATATTCTCGGTAATAATACAGAGGACGTGCTTGGTCATGTACATTTCACGCTTTTTTATTTGCTCACCGGAGCCTTGGCCGGAGTGGCTCAGACAATCTTTACGCCTACAATGAATATACCATTAGTTGGCGCCAGTGGAGCAATCGCAGGGGTAATGGCCTGCTACATGGTTATTTTCAGAAAGGCGAGGCTGACATTTATGTTCATCGTCTGGCAGAAAAAGTTGTCTGTGAGGTGGTATTTCCTTATTTGGGTAATAATCAATGTTGTAAGCATATTTATCAGCGAGCTGCAGGTGGCGTGGTATGCTCATCTTAGCGGTTTTATGGCAGGTCTTTTATGGTCATATATAATCTATAATAGAGTTTTGGAGAAAAACCCGTTAATTAATTATCTAAACAGGCTGGAGTGTTAGCGATTGAATGCTTACCGGGTCAGGTTATATTGAACCGGCCTGATTAAGCAACATCTCAGTGGATATCCCTATCCGTCAGATGTGAGAGGCATTTCTCGCCCTCACATCTGATTATAACACACTCCTAAATCCACACTTCACAGAGGGACACAATTTGATGCGTTTTCTAAACGACGGCTCGTTGTACGCGATAACATCACCTATCGTAAGCTTCCTCTAAAAAGAGGAAACTTTGAGTTGTGCTATAAAAAACTCCTAATAAAAAGTTGAAAATGAGTTATAAAAAAATATCGTTTTTTATATTGAATCTTAAATGCATTATATATTTCATAATAGTCCTTAAAACATCAACTCCATATATAACGCTTGTCTTAAAATCAACAGATGAAGCGTTAACATGATAGCTGGTCAATACAGGAATCTCTTTAAACCTGACTCCCTTCATCAACAATTGAACTATAATTTCGTTATCAAATACAAAACCTTCCGAATTGGCTTCAAAGTTAATCGCTTTCAGAGCTTCTGAGCTGTATGCCCTGTAGCCGGTATGAAACTCAGTGAAATATGTTCCTAAAACCATATTTTCTATATTAGTAAGTATTTTGTTAAATATATATTTATAAAACGGCATTCCGTTTTGTAGCGGACCGCCATGAAGCGGATCTCCCAGCATTCTGGATGCAAAAACAACATCAGCCTGTCCTTCTAAAATAGGCAAGGCGATGTTGGGGATAATCATAGGATCATATTGATTGTCAGGATGCAGCATAATAATGATATCTGCTCCATTTTTTAATGCATTTTTATAACATGTCTTCTGATTTCCACCATAGCCAAGATTTTTTTGATGTTTAATAACTTTTAAGCCCTTAATCGTTTTTGCTATTTCAACTGTATTATCTTTTGAGGCGTCATCCACCAAAAGAATTTCATCAAATGATTCTTCAGGTATAAGATTGTATGTCTCTTTTAGTGTTTTTTCTGCATTGTATGCAGGCATAACAACTACGATCCTGCAATCTTCTCTTTTTCTTTTTTTTAAAGGCGGCAGTTTTCTTGTAAATTTTTTCATTATCTGTCTCTGTTTTCTATTGTTTATAATACACGATTGAATTGTTTCGCTTGTGTATTAAAAAATAGTCTATTATATTTTCTGGTGTTTTGTAAATAAGAAAGTTGCGCGTGTAATGCTGACGCAAAAAGAAGGAGACTGTCACAGGCGCAGCGACAAAGTTTTTTTAAGAAGCTGTCTTTACATTAGTTATAAACTCAGTTTGAAGTGCGTGATTGCAGGCAGGGCAGAGATTTTCTATATTGACTATTCGAAACATAGTCGTTAAAAACTGTATGGAGGATCATAATAGAAAAGAACGTCTTTGGTCTGCTCCTTGATATATACGCCCCAAAACGTTGCGTATGCAGGAAAGATATCTGCATCAATATCGTTTATTTTGCATTTCCAAAATTGATTATACCCGTTTGAAACAATCAAAATACCATCGCCATCCATGTCGATACTCAGCTTAATTCTGTCAGGGGTATACTCCTCTACAGTAATACTGCTTTTACGATGGCTGAGATTTTTAGTAATCAACCTATCAGAATATTTTCCTTCTAAGTAAATAGTGTTCCTTAATATCTCCAAATCTGCTTTAGCCATTTCATTTAATAATTGCTCAGAGTCTTTAAATGAAATGACGTTGCTCACAACAAAAAAGCGTGGAAAAACACTCTTATTTTCATAAATATAGAAAGGCTTGCCGAAAAAATTATATTTTAAATTATAAAGCCCTTTGTCTATTTTCGGCAGTTTCATCCAGTTCTCCTTATATACTCCGTTGTCTGGCTGAAAAAATGACAGGTTTTCATCATTCTTCAACAGCAGTGGTGAAATTATATATTTTGTATTTGCCAGTGACAAAAGATTCAGATTATAATATTTACGAAACTGCACTGAATCTTTTTTGGCTTCTTGATACATTTCATCTACATCATGCAAATAGATATGTGACCCGTAATAATTAAATTTACGAAATCTTCTGACTGACATTTTAGTTACAGGTTCTATTACTTTGCTCCAGAATCTCTGATAAGATTTAGGATAAAGGTTAACTACTCCATCAACAGTTTCAAACCCATAACTGTTCGCATAGGAAGGGTCAATCGCAGACGCATGAATTGTCGCCACTCTGAAGGGAGGGGTCTGAGCATTTTCTGTCTCTCTCCTTAACCTCTCTAATGACTCTGACTCAAAATGTGACTTATAATTACCCCACATTATCCATTCATATATGTTCTTTATTTTTAAATTACAGGTCATAAAAAAAATTATTGCGAATAAAACACCAACAAACAGGCGGCGCCAAATAGTAGGCATAAAGGATTTTTCTTTTCGGTGTGACCATTTATAAATAATATGATCCAGGACGAAAGCGCTGCATAAAATAGAGAGAAAATTTGCGGAAAAAGCAAATCTTCCAAACGAAAATCCTTTGAAAGGCCCTGCGTATTCACCATAGTTGAGTTTCAAAATCTCCAGGATGGCGCCGCCAAACAGGAAAGTGAGCAGCAGAGAGAGTAAAACAAAATATTGTTTACTTTTAAAGCGGAAAAAAATGAAACCTGTTAAAGAGAGAAAGATAAAGAGTTTTAATGATAAAAAAGTGTGTAGTGTCTCCAGCAAATACTTTTTTCCTGTTTCGGTTACACTCTTATTTAGATAGATGCTCATGTCCCAGTCAGCTCTGTGCGATTGTCCAATATGTAATAAGGAAGACCATATTGTCGAGTAATTCCACAATAGCGTAACGAAGAGGAATATAAAGAATAAAAAAATAAGCCTTGCTGAAAACTTTCTTCTAAAAAAAACAAACCATACAAAGGCCGCCGTAATTACATAAGGCGTAGTGGTGGAGATAGAAGAAAACAATGAAAAAATAAGGCTAAGGATAATTATATAAATATATAGTAGTTTTCTTTTCATAGTGTATATGATTTCCAAAGACCACAAAAGGAAGGGGAAAATATTAAAGCCCATTAGGCGTATTAATAAGCCACCTCCCAATGCATATAAAAAGCCTGCATATATAGATGAAATTTCAGAAAGCTTTAAATGATCTCTGCATAATCTGAACGTAAAATAGCCACTTATAAAATACTGGAGTAATATAAAAAACTGATAAGCCAGCCAGCCGGGGAAAAGAGTAAAGAGAGTAAATGTAAAAGATGAATACTCCCAGCCAGAGGCTATGCGATCAAAGCCGCATGCCTGGTAGGGGTACCAGTAGCTTTGTCCGTGGCTTAGGAATTCCCTGGCAAGTAAGATATATTGTGGAATAACGAAAAAGGCTTCGTCATGGTGGCGCATGTAAGAATAGGGACCAAGCATTATATATTCACAACTTAACCATACAGTAAATAAAAAAAATACATAAAAAAATTTTTTTTCGGATAATTTACTAATTTCACTCAACATTCTGTACTCTGACTCCTGTACGTAAGAATAGTTACTTAAATTGTTTTACCGGATCATCTCTAATCCTTAGATATTACTGCATTGAAGACATGTGTTGTTTTTATATTTAATAATTGTACTTATTTTTTGTCATATATATCAAATCATTATATCTTCGGTTTTGTAATTCAGACACTATATAGCAGAAACATCGGTCATGCTCTCATCCCCGTCGATTTTTGAGATTTTTTCGTGAGCTTAGAGAAAACTATGACAGCCACAGCTTCCAGACACTTTTTTACTTTTACGGGATTCTGTTCATAGGCTCGCTATAGCGGCTCATTGAGGTGTAAATCCCCACCTCCTGAGATAATCTCCCGTTGTTCTTGTCGGCTAATACTTGTGTATTTTTCTAAGCTGTTATTTTTATCTAAAAATTTGCTACTATAGATTTAATACCATGGACGGCCCTTTGATATGTTCGTGAAGTTTAAGCTGAGCACAGCTTCCGGGTTCAACAAGCGGCGCCCGGCCCTATAAGTCGGGAGATAATTTAAATTGTTAGTATAAACAACAAATATATTATGAATGCTGAAAAATGAAAAATAGTAAAAGACCTATCCCGCCCTTACAAAAAAGAGACAGAAAAGATTGTAAAATCATTGTCGTTATGCCTGCCTATAACACAGAAAAGACACTTCTGGAAACATATATGCATATCCCCGAAAACTCTTATGACGAGATTATCGTAGTGGACGATGCGTCGTACGATAAAACCATAGAAACGGCAAAGATGATCCGGCGGGAGAAACCAAAGCAAGCATGGAAAAAACAATAAACTTCGCCGGAAGCCTTCCTTTGGATATGGCTAAATTTGACATTGCCATACCTTATCCCGGCACGCCTTACTATCAAAATGACTTACATTCCAATAATAGAATATTAAATTATAACTTTCAAGACTATGTCGTACACCAGGTCGATAAACCGATATTTCAACATGAAAATCTGAAATGGTATGAACTGAGAGAGTACTATTCAAGGGCTTACAGGGAATATTCTCTGAATCCCGGGTATATATTGAGACGCTTAAAAAGAAGCCTATTTATGGGAAGCCCCTTGTATAACTTCAAGTACTTTGTCTCTTCCAGGTGGTATTGATGGAAAGGTTGTGTCCTGTATGCAGTAATTCGCTTAAAAATATTGTGATAAGCGATGTAAATGCCTTGGATAAGGAATATAACGTTTACCACTGCAATGCCTGTGACATCGGCGTCACCGGCCCCTTTCCATCGGATCTGGAGATAGAGAAATTTTATGATTCAGGGCATTATAGAACGAAAAAAGGCAAACGTTTTCATTATCTTATAGAGAGGTTGGTCCATTTTTTTACAATAAGGAAAGGTAAGGAGATTAAAAAATATGTAAAGAGAGGTCGTATACTCGATATTGGTTGCGGCAGAGGTCTTTTCCTCTATATAATGAAGATAGACGGCTGGGATGTAACAGGCACGGAAATTAATGGTGAAAGCGCCGGTTACGCCAAAGAGTTGTACGGAGTCACTGTGCTTGTCGGCGATATCGATAAATGCTCTTTTGCAGAGAAAAGTTTTGATGTAATTCATGTTTGTCATGTTCTGGAACATACGACGAATCCCGCTGAATTAATTATTCAATGTCAAGAACTCTTAAAAAAAAGCGGGATCCTTGCTATCACCATTCCGAATTTCTCCAGTCTCCAGGCAAGATACGGGAAAAACGCCTGGTTTCACCTTGACATTCCATATCACCTCTATCATTTTTCGGAAAGGGGACTCAAAAGATTAATTGAAAAAAACGGATTTGAGATTTTAAAAATAAATCACTTCGATTTCGAGCAAAATCCTTTCGGATGGCTTCAGACATTATTAAATCGAAGAGGCATAAAGAGAAATCTTTTGTACAACTCTCTAAAAAAACCGGAATTAAGAGGATTTATATCAGAGGTAACTTTATTTAAAGATATTTTGTACACTTTTATACTGTTGCCGTTCTTTATTCCATTGGCTCTTTTGCTATCGATCTTCGAGGCGTATATTTTAAAAGCAGGAGGTACAATCAAAGTCATTTGCAGGAAGAAATAGTGCTTTGCTTTATCCGATATGGTAATGCATCGTAAATATTATATATGCCTGTTCCTGTCAATCGTTACATTGGCCGCCTTTTGGCAGGTAACGAATAACGATTTTATCAATTTTGACGGCGCCAGATATATTTTGGACAATCATCACGTTCAGAACGGTTTGACTGTTGAAAGCGTTATGTGGGCGTTTACAACGACGCGAGCCTCTAACTGGCATCCCCTTACCTGGCTTTCCCATATGCTGGATTGTCAATTGTTCGGATTGAACTCCGGCATGCATCATTTGACCAACCTGTTGTTTCATATTGCAAACACATTGATTTTGTTTCTTTTTCTCCAAAAAACTACCGGAGAATTTTGGAAAAGCGCCTCTCTTTCCCTTGTATTTGCTCTGCATCCCCTTCGTGTGGAGTCCGTTGCATGGATCGCCGAACGTAAGGATGTTTTAAGCACCTTTTTCTGGATGCTTACTTTGTACGCCTACTCATTTTATGTTGAAAAACCAAACTTCAAAGGATATTTATCGACGATTTTTCTGTTTACACTTGGATTATTGGCGAAACCGATGGTTGTTACACTTCCGGCAGCTTTGCTTTTGCTGGATCTGTGGCCTTTTGGAAGAGCAAGATATTTGCGAAGCAAAGAAGGGGAGGGAGTATCATTTTTTTATTTGATTAAGGAAAAAATTCCTTTCTTTATTCTTTCAGCTATGTCCTCAGTAGTCACCTTTTTGATAATGGTGCAATGGGACTCCGCACTTCCTCTGGAATCTCTCTCCATTGGACCAAGAATTGCGAACGCTCTGGTTGCGTATAACACTTATATAGGAAAGATGATTTGGCCCGGTAACTTATCTGTCTTCTATCCTCATCCGGGCGGTTTTTCATTATGGCAGGTAACGGGAGCAGCCATGTTTGTATTGTGTATAACAATAGTTGTAATTCCTCTGGCAAAGAAATATCCCTATTTGTTTACCGGCTGGTTTTGGTATCTCGGAACACTATTGCCTGTAATCGGGTTAATACAGGTTTTTCATCAGGCCATGGCGGATCGTTATACATATGTCCCGCTTATCGGTCTTTACATTATAATAATATGGGGCGTACCGGACATGTTGAGAGGCATTCGTCACCTCAATAAACTGCTTGCTCTGTCGATGGGAGTATTAACCATAATTTTGTTTGTTTGCACATGGAAACAGGTACTATTATGGCGTACCGATGAAACCCTTTTCAGCCATGCCCTTCAACTTAACGAGAATAACTGGCTTGCCCATAACAATTTAGGCGCTGTGTATGGGAGTCAGAAGAAATTTAAACAAGCCTTTTACCATTATAATGAAGCCCTTCGAATCAAGCCGGACTATTCCATGGCTCATTATAATTCAGGAGTCGCCTCTGAGCGTCTTGGGATAACCGATAAAGCTGTTTATCACTATAATCGCGCTATTGAAATATTTCCTTCATATGTTAAGGCTCACAACAATTTAGGGATCATCTATCAAAAAACAGGTAAATTGTCGGAAGCTTACGAACATTTTAAGGAAGCGCTCCGCTTAAATCCTTACCATGTCAATGTTCATAACAACCTGGGGAACACGCTTTTCCTTATGGGAAGGCTCGATGAAGCGGTCGACCGGTTTAGACAGGCATTAACAATAGATCCCGATTCCGCAGAAGCCCATAATTACTTAGGAAGAGTTTTTTCCAAAAAAAATGAGCTTCACAATGCTGCGCGACACTATAATGAGGCATTAAAAATCGATCCTCAATATGTTTGTGCTCTGTATAATGCAGGAAATATGTTTTCCAATGCAGGCGATTTTCAGTCAGCAATCGAGCTCTACACAAAAGCCATTCAAGTTCAGCCGAAACATACAAAGGCCCTCAACAACCTGGGTTCCGTGTTGATAAGAACAGGAAGAGCCGATGAAGCAGTCAAACATTTTAATGATGCTTTAGCCGTAAATCCGGATTTCATTGCCGCCAAAGAGAACCTTGGAATCGCGTTGAAACTCAAAAAGGAATAATCCTATAAAAAGCAGTCAGTAGTCAACCAGCAGCTGTCAGCTTTTTAATTGCAACACTTTATGGTTCAAAACAGAATCACCCGTAAGGTAAAGATTATTATTGGCATAACATCAATTCTTTCCTTAGCTGATGGCTGACAGATGACTGCTGTTTTTTGGATTAAAAGCTATGGGCAGCTATAGAGAAGGCTGTTAAGATGATATGTATCCCCAATCCTTGCATTCTTCAGTTATTTATGTACTGTCAGAGTCAAAATATTGGAATTGCTTTCGCGGCGGTATTTTACATGGTCCATTGTTTTTTTGATAAGAAAGATGCCGAGCCCTCCTACCTGACGTTCCTCGATGTCTGCGGTAATGTCCGGGTCTTCTGCGGAGAATAGATCAAATGGAATTCCGTTGTCCCTGATCTCTATGACTAACGATTCGTTTTCTTCATAACACTCCACTTCTAAATCGCCCGATTTGTCCGGGTAGGCATTGTTTATGATATTCATAACCGCCTCTTCGGTGGCAAGTTCTATTGCAAATATCTTTTGATCTTCAAAATCGAAACTTGCAGCCTGTTTGGTAACGAATTGGATGACCTCACCCAGATATTCAAGTTTAGCCGGAATTGTTATTTTCGCCATATAATTTCAGATAAGATACAGAATAAAGCCTGTTGCCTTGTGCCTTAAAACGTGTTTGGTGACTGCCTGCCGGGTTAGGTCATATTATTTCTTTCAAAGCTGCAAGAGCCTGAGCTTCGGTTTCGAATATTTGAAAAATCACACCAAATCCCGAAATCTCGAAGACCTCTTTTACAGAGCCGGTTAACTCGGTAAGATGAACTTTCCCGTTAGAGGACTTTAACTTTTTCGCCATTAAAAGAATACTCCTTAATCCTGCACTGCTGATATACTCAAGTTTCGAGAAGTTGACGATAAAACGAGATTTTCCGGCATCAATCGTTTCCGATATTTTGTTGTCGAACAGAGGCGCCGAAAAGGTATCCATTCTGCCTTTAATCGATACGATCTGTATGTTGTCTTTTTCTATAATAGTAAGTTCCATATTTCCTCTCATCGTAAGAGCTCAGCTTTCTTCCTTGTGTAATGCTAAAATTCATAGATATGGAGCATAAGATCGGCCCGTGTTACTACGCCCACAACCTCATTGTTTTCCACTACAGGGAGAATTCCGACGTCGGACTCGGCCATGAGCCGGGTGGCTTCCCTGACGTTTCTATACGGATTCACCAAAGGTGTCTCTTTTTTCATAAACGCCTTAACAGGGGCCTTTTGTTGGGATTCGGTTTTAGCCTTCTTAAGTTCGTCCCCGGAAATAATACCTAAGAGTATACGGTTGTCAGTAACCAGGAATGTTTGTATTCCTTTCTTTTCAGAGAGTTCCTTTACTTCCTTAATTGTGATATGAGGGGGGATGCACATATTGGGCTCGGACATGATTTCATTGATTAAAACCTGCGGGCGGTCCATTTCCCTGATTAAATCTGAGACATTGCGATATACCGAGTCAGGATCGCCGGACTTTACCATTGCAGAACCTGCTCCGGGATGCCCACCGCCTCCCAGTTTTCGCACTACTGAACCGACATCGATTCCCTGGGCTCCGCCTCTGCCGATAACGACGCATCTGTCTCGCTCTGTACAGAAAACACCAAAAGCAGCATCAACACCTGTAATCTCCTTGTATTTGGTGACAACAGGAGCAAGCAGAACGGGACCGCATTCTCCGGGAATATAAGAAACGCCTACATCATATCCGTCTAAGGTACAGGTTTGGGAATTGTCCAGCATTTTTGTAAGAATATCGGTTTGACCGGAATCAAAGGACATTGACAAATATGCGGAAGCTACATTCATATCCGCTCCGTTTTCAAGCAGATACCCGACCATATAAGCGTCCAGGGCGGTAACGGAAGAATATGTAAGGTTACAGGTATCCTCGTAAAGCCCCATTAAGAAAAGGGTGGCCTGCATGGGCGCGAAGGCGCAATCTCTTTTTTGCATCTCCCTGAGCATAAGAGTAATGGAAGCGCCGGTTTCTTCCTGACATTTCCAGTTGGCTTCGATATTTCCTTCCTGCATATGATGATCCCAGAGAAATATCTCCAGGTTCTTACGTTTACGTAAAGCATCCATCTGATCAAGGCGACTCCAATTATTGACGTCTACAACAATAAGCCTGGTGACGTCTGAAAGGTCAAAACCTTTTCTCGGCGTTATTTTAAACAACTCCTTATGAATGGAAAGAAATTCCCTCACATTCGGCCGAATGTTCCCTGGGAGTACTCCAATGGCGCCGGGATATAAAAAAGTGGCTGCAACCATCGAAGCCAAAGCGTCAAAATCCGTATTTGTATGTGTTGTCGCTATTTCCATACTGTTTTTGCCGGTACTCAACCAGAGGTCTTAGGGCTGACTCAAAAATAAGTTGTGATTTAAAGGATTATTTGTGAGATGTCACATTCCCCATATTGTAATAATTCTGTCTTTAAACTCCTTTGTGCTGTAAAATATCTTCTCATCCCACTCCACCCCCTCTCTCCTGTCAAAGATCACCAAATGTCCTTCCATGCAATTGCACCTGTCCATATACTCACTTGTCTGGTTAAGACCGGCTTCTATCGTCTTTTCCATGGATTTATACAGAATCTTCGTCTCTATTACATACCTCTGCTTACCTGTATTTGAAAACCATGTGATCAAAAGATCGGTTCTCATCCTGCCTAAACCATACTCCCTTTCCACTCTCCCGCCGCCATTGACGACTCTCTGTAAAAAGGCCTGTAACAAAAGCTGAGGGCCTGCCTCTTTGTAATCGAATCTTTCAACCCAGTGTTCGGAGTTTTCACGAAAAAACTCCTGAAACGACAAAAGCAGTTTATGTATATCCAGGGAATTTTCCTGTTCATCTATATACCAGGCAGGTCTGATAAGACTTGCAATATTTTCTTCCGTTATGATTGTCAGGTATCGGGGTATCACCTCTCTGTATATCGGATTGGCAACCTCCAACCCGTTCGAGGTCTTGCGGATCAATCCCAGATCGATGCAATACACTCTGTCATCCTCTGCAGCTCCTTCCATACCGACACCCTCAAGCATAGGGCCTATAATCTTATGCACCCTCTCCTCTTTAAGCTTATCCGCCAGTTGATCAATGTGGGTGTCTCTCCTTAATATGATATTCTCTTTTGCCTCTTCTATCATCTCGGAAGTGACGGAAATTGACCGATCTCTGTATTTCCTGATTTTAAAACAGACCTCATACCCAAGGGCATTGACAAGCCAGGGCTGACCTTTTGTTAACTCCCAACATAACTCCAATGCATCCTCTTCAAATACCTGACCTGTCTCTGTGCTGTGTTGCAGGTAAAGCTTTTTTGTCTCATCTCTGTTAAAGTCACCAAGTCTCAGAGACTCTGTTTTTATATTAAAAGCACTGCCGCCTGTAATAATATCCTTTTCGCTTGAAGAGTATATCCTGTAATCCCTTACATCTCTTAAACCGCACAGGACGATGCTCTGTGGAAAATAGTCGGGACGCTTAATATAGCCTGACCTTATCTGCCTCAGCACAGAGATAAGGGAATCTCCCACCAATGAATCTATTTCGTCTATAAGGAGTACAACAGGCAGTGAGCTCTCCTTTGACCACATAGAGAGTAACTCATTGAGTGCCCTCATTGCTCCTTTTGTTTCAAGTATTTGTGACCAGTGATCTTCAAGAAAGTCGTCATTAAGATAGAGTGAGGCCATTGAAGCCATTTCACCGAGTACTGCTCTCATAACTTCTTTAACATTTTCTCTGCCTGCCTGACCTGCTTCTACATTTGCATAGAGGCACTTGTATTGACCACTCTCATTTAAATACTCCTGTAAGGCAAGCAGACAGGTGGTCTTACCTGTCTGCCTGGGTGCATGAAGAACAAAGTATCTTTCGTCTTCAATAAGTTCGACGATATCTTCCAGGTCAAGGCGTTTTAACGGCGGGAGACAATAGTGTTTTTTGCATTTGACCGGCCCTGCGGTATTAAATTTATGCATGGTTACAGCTCCGGGATAACGGATAGGTTTACATGCTTATTATAGCACTTTACAAGACTTAAACTCATAAAAAACAGCCCTTTTCAGGGCAGAATGACATGTTTTTGACGCAACGTTTTGAAGTCTTCTCTCCGCGTCTTAATGATCTTAAAAGTTGGAAATAAATAACCTGAGATTTTAAAAACAGTTAACTAAAAACAGCAGTCAGCTATCAGCAGTCAGCCTTCAGCCAGGGAAATTTATTAAGATTCCGGCAAAATAAGCTTCACCATATGGGTGAATGTGTTTTGAACTGTAAAGTGCTGCAATTTAAAAGCTGATAGCTGACAGCTAAATGTTTTTTTTAGGGCTATTTTTGCAAATAAATTAAGTACTCGGCATTCCCTTTACGTCCCTTTATCGGACTTTCGCAGGTTCCGAGAACAGTGAGTCCGAGATTTTTGGCAAACTCTCCTATCTCGTTGATTACCTCTTCCCTCTTGCTCTCTTCTTTCACTACGCCACCCTTCCCTACTTCACCTTTACCTACCTCGAACTGAGGTTTGACGAGGGCCACTATTTCTCCATTTTCTTTCAGAAACTCAAGTGCTTTTGGAATTACCTTTTTCAAAGATATAAAAGAGACATCTATAACGGAGATATCAAGCTCTCTCGGAATTTTCTCTCTTCCCAGATACCTTATATTAGTTCTGTCCATTACAATGACCCTTTTATCGGTCGAAAGTTTCCAGGCCAACTGCCCGTAGCCGACATCAACGGCATACACTTTTTTTGCTCCCTGCTGTAAAAGGCAGTCTGTAAAACCGCCTGTGGAAGCTCCTATATCTATTGCCTCCTTGTCTGTAACTTTAATCGAGAATTCTTTGAGCGCCCATTCGAGCTTCAGCCCCCCTCTGCTCACATAGGGGATGTCAGGGGTTTTTAGTACGATTTCTGACACCTCATCTGTTTTTTGTCCGGATTTTGACACGACCTCTCCATTCACCAACACCTTGCTTCCCATAATGAGCGCCCTTGCTCGTTCGCGAGAGGGGGCAAGCCCTCTGTTAACGAGTAGTATATCCAGCCTCTCTTTCACTTAATGCACACCGTGCATCCATTTTTTTAACAGGGGTACGAGCATTAGCAGAATTAATGCAGAGGCAAGAGCTGTGGCAAAGGGGACGGAAAAAAATGTAGTCATTTCCATATTGTCGTATCTCCCGGCAAAGTCCCCTGCAAGTTTGTTCGAGGCCGCCATTGCAAGAAACCAGGCGCCCATCATGGTGGAGGCGAATTTAGCAGGAGAAAGCTTTGTCACCATGGAAAGACCCACAGGAGAGAGACAGAGTTCTCCCAAGGTAAAGAAAAGATAGGAGCATGTAAGCCAAAGCAGACTGACAGGGCCGGCAGAGAGGAAGAGTTTTGCAGCCAATATCATAAAGAGAAATCCTGTTCCCAGCAGGCACAATCCCCATACGAATTTCATTGGCGTTGACGGTTCCATATTCTTTCTTGCCAAAGTAAGCCAAAGCCTGGAAAAGAGGGGCGCGAAGGCTATTATAAAGAAGGGATTCACCCCCTGAAACCAGCTTGCCGGGAACTCCCAGTTGATTACAGGAATCACCCTGTTTACGGACCTGTCTGCAAAGAGGGTCAGGGAACTTCCTGCCTGTTCAAATGCGGTCCAGAAAAAAATATTAAAAAAGGCGAGGATAAATATGACCATTATCCTTTTCAGTTCGATTCCGGTGAGAGATTTTTTTTCGTTGTTATTTTTATTTATAGAGTGAACGGGTTTTAGTCCTTTATCTCCAAGATATCTCTTTTGTCCCCAGAGGTAAATAAACAATGCGGCAAGCATACCGACTCCTGCTGCGGAAAAGCCGTAATGCCATCCTATTCTCTCCCCCAGATATCCGCAAACAAAGGGGGAAATCAGCGCGCCCACATTGATTCCCATGTAGAATATCGTAAATGCGCCATCTCTTCTCGGATCGTTTTCTTCATAGAGACTGCCTACCAAAGTCGATATGTTAGATTTGTGAAAGCCCGTTCCAAGAATGATCAATAACAATCCGACATAGAAAGCCCTTAAATCGGAAAAGGCGAGAGTGAAATGTCCCATTGAAATCAGTATAGAGCCAACGAGTATACACCTTCTGATTCCCCAGTACCTGTCTGCGATATACCCGCCAATAAGGGGCGCTACATAAACGAGACTCGTATAATTACCATATATAGCCCCTGCCTTTTCGGTACTGAACATCAGGTCTTTGACCATATAGAGCATTAAAAGAGCTCTCATTCCATAATAGCTGAACCTTTCCCAGAGTTCGGCGAAAAAAAGCAGGTAAAGCCCTTTAGGATGATCTTTTAAGTAATTGCCCTTTTCCAGAATTCCTCCTGTTATCAAACATGCGGCCATAGGCGGACTTATAGAGCCGCAGACTTTCACGGATTGTTACATACTGTTCAACACTTAATTTTTAACATAATTAAGCAGGATAAACGTCCATGATCCTCCGGATCACCACAAAGCATGAAAATTCTTCATGATGATTCGTCGGGGCGAACCTGTGTGTTCGCCCCGACCGCGTGTGATTACTCCGGGGCGTTTGTCTGTTCGCCACCGCCGGGGCAGACACGCAGGTCTGCCCCTACATTCTCTTGTCGTCGTCTATTTTTGGGATAAACTTATGACTCAGCCAACAACACGACACCCCTTCGCGCGTCTATCTCCGGCCCTGTTACTGCCCCGTTATTTACTATATACTCACCATTATTTAGAAGACACCGAAGCGTTGCACCATCATTTAGGCTGTTTTTCAGAGGGATGTCTACTTTATAAGGTTTTGTACTGTTATTTAAAATCACTACAATGCTCTCTTTGTCGAGAAAACGGACAAAGGCGTAAACTCCTTTCTCGGCGTCGCAGTAAAGGCTCTTGTAGTCTCCTCTCCCAAGGGAGCGGTATGTTTTTCTGATATGTATAAACTTTTTATAATGGTTTAGTAAGTCCATATCCCATACATTACTGTCCCAAGGCATCGCCCTTCGACAGTCAGGGTCTCTTCCGCCTTCAAGACCTATCTCGCCGCCATAATATATGGAAGGCGCTCCCGGATAAGTCATCTGGAAGATCGTAGTCAGTTTCAATATTTCCTTATCTCCTCCGCAAAGGGTTAAATATCTGGCGGTATCGTGACTGTCCAGAAGATTGTACTGATTGTATACAATTTCTCTGTGATAACGTTTCAACAAAACCTCTATCTGTTTTTCAAACTCTAAGGCGTTCATGGATACTTTTTTCGGCACATGACCCTGACCTGCCACCAGGGAAACATCCAGAGCATCACCAATAAAAAATCTAATGCATATCGATGTAAATCCGTAATTCATAATTGCATCGAACTGGTCGCCTTTAAGCCATCTCTCTCCTGTTTCGGATATCTCATCCTTCCATATTTCGCCAACAATATAGGCATCACGATTTTTTCCCTTTACAGCCTCCCTGAATTCTTCCCAGAAGTTGTCGTCATCGATTTCTTCAGGCACATCAAGACGCCATCCGTCTATTCCGAAATCTATCCAATATGAAGCTACATCCAATAGGAATCGCCGCACCTGAGGGTTATCCGTGTTGAACTTAGGGAGTTCCCTTAAACCATACCATGCCGAATAGTTAGGTTTCTTACCGGAGTCATAGGCGTTTAAAGGAAAATCATTTATATGAAACCAATCGATATAGGGAGAATTGGGGCCACACTCAAGTATGTGGTTAAACTGGAAAAAACCACGACTTGCATGATTAAAAACACCGTCCAGTATAACCCTTATTCCTCTGTTATGAGCAGCATCGAGAAATGTCTTAAATGCTTTGTTGTCTCCCAACAGAGGGTCCGTTTTAAAGTAATCGTGAGTATGGTAGCGGTGGTTCGAAGCGGATCTGAAAATTGGATTGAGATAAATTGCATTAATTCCCAAATCGCTCAGATAGTCGAGTTTTTCTGTCATCCCCGGGAAATCGCCTCCCTGAAAACTGTGGGCCGTGGGCTTTGCTCCCCAAGGTTGGAAGTTGCCTTTTTCTCTCGACGAAGCACTTCGTGCAAAACGGTCGGGAAATATTTGATAAAAAACGGCATCTTTCAACCAGTCAGGCGTAGTAATCCGATCGTCTTTCATCTATATACCTCCGGAAGTTAAATCGATGGGCAGATTAAAATTTCAAACGCTTTCGATATTCTCATCGATCAGCAAGCGAAGCAGATTTTCTGAGTGTTTCAGAAAATTTTCTGCTCTTTTTAATGAATCTTCGGCTTTTTCTCTATCTATTTCTTCAAAGTCTTCATAATCTACATCAGTTCTTCTTGAAAGGAGAATTTTGAAGTATCGACTATTTGCTTCGATAACAGTCCTTCTCTAACAAAATGAAGGGAAAGCATTGTTTTACATCCGTTATGACTTGCCGGATTTACACCTTTTAAGATCAATAGCGATCTTGCGCAGGTGAGAACGGCATAATAACTTCTATTTACAGCAGTTTCATATCTGTTTTCAGAAAAATTAAAAAGAGCATCATTATAAATTAAATATTGCCTGCTTTTCGAATTCTGTATTCCGACAACGCTCTCTTTTCACTTATTGAAAGAGTCAGCTTCCTGTTTAAACATAACTCCCTATTGGAACGATACTATTCATTTAAGGGATAATAGACCTCAATGTCATTAACTTAAAGGGTGAAGCACCTTAAGTTAATGACATTGTATTAGACCTCATGAAACAAGGGCTTTATCTTTGCTCCCACGAACGTTTACAATATCTTTTGTTTTCATTGTTGCTCACTTTAGATTTTAACTGCTTTGTTATCAAAAGTATATCATAAAATTATAAATGAAGGAAAAAGTGAGGTGAGCATTCAGTGTCGTGCGTCATAAAAGAACAATCTAATCCCGATATGTCAGTGGATAACTGCCCTCAATCTCCCCTGTCCTCTCTTTTCCAAAGAGGGGAGCTCTGAAAAATAAGTCTCCTCCTTTGAAAAAGTGGGGAATAAGGGGGATTAGGTGTAGTGTTGTATAACAAATGACGCTGTGAACTGAATGCTCACTGAGAACCTTATAAAAAACGACAATCGCTAAGGAGAACATAAAACCGATATGGAAAAAAAGAGTTTACGAAATATTGCAATAATTGCGCATGTCGATCATGGTAAGACAACTTTGGTGGACGCCATGCTAAAGCAGAGCGGGATTTTCAGGGAGAATCAGGAGGTCGTGGAAAGAGTGATGGATTCCATGGACCTCGAGAAAGAGCGCGGTATCACGATACTGGCGAAGAATGCTTCGATACAATTAAATGATGTGAAGATTAATATTGTCGATACCCCCGGTCATTCCGATTTTGGAGGAGAAGTCGAGAGAAGCCTTAATCTGGTGGATGGCGCTTTATTACTCGTTGATTCGAGCGAAGGTCCTCTCCCCCAAACAAGATTTGTCGTAAAAAAAGCTCTTGAAAAAAAATTGCCAATCATAGCCGTGATTAATAAAATAGACCGAAGCGATGCACGCATAGAAGAAGTAGTAAACGAGATATATGACCTTTTTATTGATCTCGACGCTACTGAGGATCAGATCGAGTTTCCCATTCTATATACAAACGCCAAGCAGGGAGTTGCTCACAGAGTACCGAGAGACAGTTCGACGGACCTGTCTCCCCTTTTTGAAACAATTATATCGGAGATACCCGGCCCGAGCGTGGACGATGCAAAGCCCCCTCAGTTTCTTGTAACCAATCTCGATTATGATCCATACGTTGGCCAACTTGCCATTGGCAGGCTCAGTAATGGTTCTTTGGAGATGAATACCTGGTACAACCTGTGTAGTGAGGGAGATGTTTTTACTCCAGTCAAATTTTCGGCTCTCTATACCTTCAGGGAGTTAAAGAGGACGCAGACAGAGAAGGTAGAGGCAGGCGATATTGTTGCAGTTGCCGGTGTTGATAACGTAAAGATCGGAGACACAATTTCTTCCAAAGAGAATCCCGCTCCTTTACCTCGTATCAGTGTTGACGAACCTGTTGTTTCCATGATTTTTTATGTTAATAACAGCCCCTTTTTCGGTAAAGAGGGAAAGTTTCTTACTTTTGCTCATCTTAAGGATCGTATTGAAAAAGAGTCTCTCAAGAATGTCGCAATCAAGGGGAAGACTCTGGATCGAGCAGACGCCATAGAGGTGTATGGCAGAGGGGAGCTGCAAATGGCTGTCCTGATCGAGACTATGCGCAGGGAAGGATATGAGTTTATGGTGTCCAGGCCCAGTGTAATTGTTAAAACCGAGAACGACAAAGTACATGAACCTGTTGAACGCCTGTTTTTAGATATTCCCGAGTCCTGTGTTGGAATTATTACTGAAAAGCTTTCAATGAGAAAAGGCAGAATGACGGACCTTACAAACAGAGGAAGCGGTCGAGTGCATCTGACTTTTTCTATTCCCTCCAGAGGTTTGATAGGTTTTAGAAATACCTTTCTTACAGATACAAAGGGCGCAGGTATTATGAACACCCTTTTTGAAGGTTACAACCCCTGGTTTGGCGCAATACCTCAAAGGTCCACAGGCGCATTGGTTGCAGACAGGACGGGAAGAGTAACGGCTTATGCAAGCCTGGCCATGGAGGACAGAGGAGAACTCTTTATAGAAGTCGGCGCCGAGGTGTATGCAGGCATGGTGATAGGTGAGAGGAATAGAAAAGGCGACCTCGAGGTAAATATAACAAAGGAGAAAAAGCTTACAAATATAAGAAGTTCTACATCTGAGGCAACTGTCGTGTTAAGACCTCCCAGAATTCTTTCTCTCGATCAGTCTATAGAATTTATAGCCGAAGACGAGCTGGTAGAAATTACACCTAAACACATCAGGTTAAGAAAGATCGACCTCGATTACAATATCAGGGCATCGAAAAGGAAAAAAGAAAAATTCGGAGCATAAAACCAATGTCATTAACTTAAGGAGCAAAGCACCATCCGCCTTCATCGGCTAAACTCGAAGGCTCCGCTTCGCTGCGCCTTCTCAAACATGACCCGCTTCCGTCGGAAGGTGCTTCACCCCTTATGTTAATGGTATTGAGCATAAAACCGTAATCATGTAACAGAGTCTTGAGGAGTTAGTTGGGTTGTGACTCTCGGTCGTCGGCATCGAAGTGTCATACTATTTACCGATGTACAATACATTTTTCATTTCAAAATATTGCGTTTCTGTCGCCGGCTTTCTTAAAATAAGAAATCAGTTATGCAGGTATTTTACCTGGAAACATAAAATTTTGAGGTGACAGCTATTTAAAGGAACGGACAAAAGTCAAAAGTGTCCGAAAAATATAAAACATGGGCGTAGATATTCTTTATAAGATAATCGATGAACTGGACAGACAGTCTCTCGAACATATAATAAATGGTAATTTAGATCAAATAACAGGTGAGGCTAAGGAACAGTACGATAAGCTCCTGAGTAAAGCGACAGACATAGGATGGGGTCATAACGAGGTAATGAAAGCAATGTCATCTCGATTAGATTAATTGGGATAATGGTATTGGTTTTAGGCTTTTACTATTGAGGCTGATCCTGCTTTGGCAGTAATGTAGCCAGCATGTTATAAACGAACAATACAATTGACAGAACCTCCATAAGCCCGAAAAGGATCAAAAGGGGTTTGCTGCTGTCTATTGTATATAATACAACCATTCCTATCAGTCCGATATTGGCTGTCCACAACTGAATCTCACCTATCCTGTTACTTTTAAGAGGCCTGCCCGAAAATCTTGGAAGTATGTGGTAACCCACTCCGTATATCATCATCGAAACCCAACCCAGCATCATCAAATGGGAATGTATGAACTTCAGGCCCAGATATGAGGGGTCGCCCAACATCACAACACCTATTATCGAAGCAATTCCGAGATATATAATACTCAGGACAATAAAACTTTTAACGAATCGATCCATTAAACACCTCTCTTTTATAATTTCATATCTTCGGTAGTTTAAACCCGAAACTCAGTAATTTGGCCAAAAACAGCTAAAACAATCGCATTCGGACTCATCCGCACCGGCATCCTGATTCTATTTAAACACTTTTCCAAAGGAAAATCCATGATTTATGTCATAGAGAGTTATTTCCCTTCGATTCCTTTTATCAACGCCTTTCGCATCACATCGACAGGAGCTTCTGCTCCTGTCCATATCTCGAATGCTGCAACTCCCTGCCAAAACAACATGCCAAGACCGTTTAGTACTTTGCACCCCATTGCGTCAGCCTTTTTTAACAAAGGGGTATCCCAATAAATCATATCTATAACGATTTTCTTATTATTGAGCTTAGATACATCCAATGGAAGCAGGTCTGTATCCTTCATGCCAAGAGGTGTCGCATTAATGACTATATCGGAGTCTGCAATGCTGTTGATAGTGATTTCGGAATAAACATTATCCCTGATGTTTTTCAAGTCTTTAACAAGGACATCGAGCTTATCTTTATCTATATCGAATAGTCCAAGTCTCTCCACCTCTTTGGACAAATAATAGCTTACAGCCCTGGATACACCTCCGGCGCCTACGATGAACACCTTTTTCCCCTTTAAATCGATGCCTGCTTCCTTGATGGATTTCATAAATCCTCTGCCGTCTGTATTAAAACCAATAAGAGAACCCTCTCTGTTTAATACCGTATTCACGGCGCCGATAAACCCTGCCTCTTCATTTATCTCATCGAGAAGTGGAATGACATTCTCTTTATGGGGCACCGTTACATTGATTCCTGCAAACCCAAGCGCTTTCACCCCCCTGACCGCATCTTTCAGTAAATGGGGCTGCACAGGCATTACTATATAGCGATAGTCGATGCCGAGTTGTTTAAAACCTGTATTATGCATTAACGGTGACAACGTGTGACCAAGAGGATAGCCGATCAATCCTGTTATTTTTGTTTTTGCTGTTATCATTATTCGATCTCCCTGAGCATTTTAATGAAACCATTAACCGTCGATTCAATCACTCTGACATCGGTGTTAAATGTCTCTGCTATGAAATCGACGGTAATATCGTCAAGAAACATGTCCTCTCCGTTTCTAAGCACCACATCCGGTATCAGCAGTACTTCATCTCCATTTACATGGTCCATGAGCTTCCTTACAACGTCTCTTCCCGTAAGTAATCCGGTAACTGTAATACTTTCACCAAAAAAGTGATTTTTTACAGGAATGACTTTCAGGTTGGTTTCATATTTTTTATTAATTCTCTTGAAAAAATTATTTAAAAAAGGATAAAAAGATACTCCTGTAAAAGTAAGGATTCGTCTTTGGGGGACATGGGGCAGTTTTATCATTTTTCCGGCGTGATGATTAAAATAGGGAACCAATCCCACTCCGTTTTCGATCTGAGAAAGATCTCCATAGTCCTTTATGGAAGGGAAGCCGACTTCAGCCTTGAGATAGAGTTCGTCGGCGGCATACACAATGGCATCTCCGTGCTTCCTGAAAAATCTCTTTCTGAAGGCATCGATCAGATCAAGAGCCAGTAAAGCGTCCCCTTTTGTAACGGGCTTAAGCTTTCCTTTTGAATAACGTGTTATTCCCACAGGAACAACTGCTATACTTGCAAGATAGGGATAAAAACGACCCAGGTCCTTAATGCTCTTTTTAAGCTCTTCTCCGTCATTATAGCCGGGACAAAGTACTATCTGTGTATGGAGCTTGATTTTGTGCTTCACAAAATAGCGTATCTCCTTCATTATATCAGGAAGATTCTTATTTTTCAGTAATGTTGACCGCAGCTCATTGTTCGTTGTATGAACGGATATATATATCGGGCTCATTCTCTGGTCGGTTATTCTCTTTTTATCATCATCAGAGAGATTGGAAAGTGTGAGATAATTGCCGTACAAAAAAGACATCCTGTAATCTTCGTCTCTTACATAAAGAGTCTTTCTCATTCCCTTTGGCAACTGAGAAACAAAGCAAAAAAGACATCGATTTCTGCATTTATTTATCTTAAATGTTTGCAATTCGATTCCGAGCCCTTCATAACTGTCGTTAACTACTCCTTCACAGGAAATTTCCCTTCCATTTCTTTTGATAGTAAAGTAAATCTCACTTTCCTGGGAGTTAAACATTACATCGATTTCATCGTTTATTTGATGATCATTTATCGACAGGAGCGTGTCCCCCGGTCTCAGTCCGATTCTTTCGGCCAGGCTGTCCGACTGTACACTTATGATTTTTACTCCATGTTTTGCCATATCGGTTACTCGCCGTTTGAATTAAAATCTACAAAACCTCTCTTGTAAATATAATGAAATCCCGAAGAAATTGTGGTTGCAGCAGTCAGCCATATTAAAACGACAGGCCCGGGAAGATAGCTGTCTATATTTATTTTCAGAAGCATATAAGCAGCCAGCAACATTTGCAGTGCATTTGCAGACTTACCGAGAATCGAAGGCTTAATGAGAGTAGAATGTTGTATCAGATAAATCAAAACCCAGCCGGTTACGATTATCAGATCTTTACTGATTATACTGATAGTCAGCCATGTAGGAATCCATCCATATATCGAAAAGAGCACATAAATAGTAATTAACAGAAATTTATCGGCCAAAGGATCCAGAAATCTCCCCAGTTCGGTCTGACTGTTGGTCAGTCTCGCAATCAGACCGTCAAGTGCATCAGTGGCCGCGGCAAATATAAAAATAACAAGAGCTGCCGTATAGTTTCGATAAATCAAAGTCGCGGCAAGTACGGGAGTAAATAATATTCGTAAGGTAGTAAGGATATTGGGAAGGTTTAAAAGCCTCATTACTTTTTTAACCTCATGGTATATTCACAGGTATTACTGTAGAGAGATTTTTTATACCCAGGTCTTTATAGCAATCCACTTCTTTTCCCTCTGTTATTCCCGATAATCTCAGGGCGTGACTTCCTTCAATGGCGAAACCAAACTTTTCGGAAATTCTAAGAGCTTTTCTAAAACACTTTTTTGCTTCGGCGCTGTTGTCGGCGTTCAGATATTCGATCTGCCCGATACCCAAATTTACATAGGCCTTTCCCCTTATATCGCCTGTTTTTACAAAATAATTCATTGCATTGTCGTAATATCTGCGCGCAAGTGAGTATTTTCTGTTTAATGTGTAAATCATTCCAAGTCCCCAATGTGTATATGCCGAGCTGACAATATCGCCAATTTTATTATAAATAGAGAGAGCCTTTTTCAAATGTTGTTTTGATTTGTCGAGATCGTCCATCATTCTCAAGGCGTTTCCCATACCGCAGTAAGAGTAAGCCTGGCCAAAGGTATCGTGGTTTTGGGTAAAAGTTTCATTTGCCTTACTGTATAATTGGAGAGATCGCCTGTACTCTCCCTTTACTCGCAGAACCCCTCCGAGACCGCAAAAACAATACCCAATGCTCGAATTGTCTTTAAGGGATATATATAATTCCAGAGATTTTGAAAAACTGTTTATACAAGAAGAAACATCCCCCTTAAGCCTCAGGGCGCCTCCTTTGGCCCAATAACTGAAAGCAATTCCTTCCCTGTCGTTCTTCGATTTATAAAAAGATTCAGCCCGTTCGAACTGAGTTATGGCTTCTTCCCAAAACCCCTGACCCCTCAGGGAAAGTCCCATTCCCACCCTGGCATCCGCTACAAGCGATTCGTCTTTAAATTCCGATGCAATCTCAACCGCTTTTTCATAATATGATTGAGATGCCCGATACCTGCCTGTCATTCTGGCGGAGTCGGCAGCGCCCATGTAGCAGTCGGCCAGCAAATCCGTTTCATCGTCCTTTTCCAATTTCATAATTGCTTTTTTGTAAACCTTTAAAGCGTCAATATAGTTGGATTTCTCCCTAAGTTTTTCAGCGTCCTGAATCATGTCGGAATAATCGACAGTAGTCGTTTTAAAATTATATATATGACGGGTCATATTTTTAGTCGCAGATTACACGAATTCACATGGATATTATAGCTTTATGTTATCATTTTCAATTCAGTTAGATGCCAAAAGATCACAATGCATTTCGTATTACTACAAAATACATGGGCGCAATTGAGATAAGAAAAGTTGTGAGCATTCAGTATAGAGTTTTTTCAATTTCATGATTGCGAACTCCGTGGTAAAACCCTTTTTATCCGACTTTTTGCTCACAACTCCCTCTGACCTCTTTGACTGTTTCTTTATAATCCTCTGATTTAAAAAAGGCAGATCCCATGACAAGAATATCAGCTCCGGCGGCATGTACTTTCGCTGCATTGTTTACCTTTACACCGCCATCTACCTCTATTAAGGTGTTTAGCTCCCTCTCTGCGATCATAGTCCTGAGACCGGCGATTTTCTCCAATGAGTGAGTAATAAACGTCTGCCCGCCAAAGCCCGGATTAACTGACATCAGAAGTACAAGGTCAACCTCATGTATAATGCTGTATAGAGCATTAACAGGCGTTGCCGGGTTGATTGAGACACCGGCTTTTACGCCTTTATCTTTTATATAACGTATCGATCTGTGCAGGTGTCGTTCCGATTCGAAATGAACTGTAAGCACAGAGGCGCCGGCTTTTATGAAATCGTCGAAAAACCTGTCAGCCTTTTCAATCATCAAATGTACATCGAGCGGTAGTTCTGTGATACTTTTTATCTGCTTAACGATAAAATGACCTATTGTCAGATTAGGTACGAAATGTCCGTCCATTACATCGACATGGATCATATCGGCGCCTGCTTTTTCGGCGTCCCTTATCTCTTTGCCGAGATTCATGAAATCGGCTGATAAAATTGAAGGCGCTATAGAGACCATCTGTCTATTTGTTCCTCCTCGAATATCTTATTTTTTTGAGCTCTCACTTTTATATGAACAATATCTCCTTTGTCAATTAATGAACCTGCTTCGGGGGTCTGGCTTTCCACTATTGTGCCGACGCCTGTGGAGTCAAGCTCGATAGCCAGGGACTGCGCTATCTCTCTTGCATTGTTTATAGACATTCCACTGAAGTCCGGGCAATAATAAGAGGTTTCGTAAGTGCCTGACGAAACAATCAGCACCAGATCTCCTCCTCCCTTTTCTTCGGGGCCGGGTTTTTGAGAAATTACCACATCTTTGTCAAAGCCATACGTATGAACGGAGATTATTTTTTTTATATTGATATTATTATTCAAGGCCATCTCCTCGGCCTCTTTGAGCGAAATACCGGTAAATTCCGGCATATACCTGATGAGAGGTCCCTTACTCAATACAACCCTGATAGTACGTCCTTCCCTGCTCTTTTTACCTGCCGGCAGACTCTGTGTTACTATGCGCCCGGAAGGAATGACCGAGTCATATACTTTGCCTTCTATTTTTAAATATAATCTACTGTCACCTAGAAGCTCATTGGCCTCAAGAAGGCTCTTTCCTATGAGATCGGGCGCCTCCGTACTTTTTGAATAAGTAAAAAGACGGAAAGTTACATAACTTGTAACAAGCGATAAAATAATGAAGATAAGGAGACCGGAAAATATCTTAGACAGTAAACTCATAATTAAATGCAATTGAGGAATTCAATTCCTCAATTCCTCAATTCCTCAATTCCTCAATTCCTCAATTAAAAGTATATTATTTTAATAAAACATGGATTTTTTATGCCAATTATTTATTCGATATTGACTTATAGATACAAAAAAAATTATTATTAAATTCCTAATATTATAATCCTCGGAGTGTGAGATGTTCGAAAAATTTACTGAAAGAGGAAGAAAAATAATTTTATTCGCCAAAGAAGAGGCTGAAAGCAGACAAAATGACTATTTGGGCACCGAGCATATACTTCTAGCGCTAATGAGGGATTCTGAGGGGCTCCCTATAACGATTTTGAAAAAGATGGGGCTTTCCAGTGAAGACATCAGGATGGAAGTAGAGAGAAATCTCCCTGCCGGTTCGAATCTGCTCACCTTTGGGGACATACCTTTCACGCCGAGAGCCAAAAAAGTACTTGAACTCTCAGTGGAAGAAGCAAGACTGTTGGGACATAATTATATAAGCAGCGAGCATCTCATGCTTGGTCTTATAAGAGAGGATGAAGGGATAGCAGGGAAGATTCTCAGAAATCTGGGCGCAAATCTCCTTGGAGCAAGACAGCTCACGATAAACCTTTCCATGAGGGCGGAAACCTTTGCAAAGAACCGTAAAACCACAACTCCTGCTCTGAATGAGTTCGGCAGAGACCTGACTGCAATGGCCAGAGAGAACAAGCTCGACCCGGTTATTGGAAGGGAAGACGAAATAGAGAGGATACTCCAGGTGCTTGGCAGAAGGATAAAAAACAATCCCGCCATAGTCGGAGAGCCGGGTATAGGAAAAACTGCCATTGTCGAAGGTCTGGCTCAAAAAATAGTGACCGGAGACGTGCCTGAAAACATGATGGGTAAGACGATTGTATCTCTTGACCTTGGCGCCATAATAGCAGGTACTAAATATAGAGGCCAGTTTGAAGAGCGCCTTAAAGTTATTATGAAGGAGATAAGGCAAACCGATAACATTATTCTTTTTATTGATGAGCTTCATACATTAATAGGCGCAGGATCGGCCGAAGGCTCTGTAGATGCCTCCAGTATGCTCAAGCCGGCTTTATCCAGGGGAGAAGTTCAATGCATAGGAGCGACGACATCCAATGAGTTTAAAAAGTATGTAGAAAAAGACGGTGCTCTTGAGAGGCGTTTTCAACCAATATATGTACAGCCTCCCACAGTGGAAGATACAATAAAAATACTGGAGGGCCTGAAATCGAGATACGATAACCACCATCGTGTCAGACTTGCCGAGAACGCTTTGATAATGGCCGCCAGACTTTCTGACAGATACATTTCGGACAGGAATCTTCCCGATAAGGCCATAGATGTAATAGATGAGACAGGTTCGAGGATAAAGCTCAAGAGATTCACTCCTCCAATGGAATTAAAAGAGATAGAGAAGAATTTAATTAAATTATACAAGGAAAAAACGCTTTATATTAAACTGCACGATATTGAAAAAGCAGCCTCGATTAAGGGTGAAGAAGAAAAACTAAAGAGAGTGTACGAATCAATACAAGAGAAATGGAGGGAAAATCTCAATAAAGATATTCCCGTTATAGGAGCTGATGATATTACTTATACCGTGTCTAAAATGACGGGCATACCACTTTCGAAAATGGAAGAAAACGAAACCGGAAAACTGTTGAACATGGAGACTGAGCTCCACAACAGAATAATCTCTCAGGATGACGCGGTAAGAGCTGTATGTAAAGCAATAAGAAGATCGAGGGCAGGTATTAAAAACAGAAAAAAACCTATTGGCTCTTTCTTTTTCCTGGGTCCCACGGGAGTGGGAAAAACAGAACTCGCCAAAGCGCTTGCAGATTTTATGTTTAACGATGAAACGGCGCTTATAAAAATTGATATGTCGGAATATATGGAGAGATTCAATGTCTCAAAACTTACCGGAGCGCCTCCCGGATATGTCGGCTACGAAGAAGGAGGTATGCTGACGGAAAAGATCAGGAAGAAACCATATTCCGTTATACTCTTTGACGAGATCGAAAAGGCCCATCCCGATGTATACAACCTGCTCCTCCAGGTACTTGACGAAGGAGTTCTTACTGACAGCTTTGGCAGAAAAGTAAATTTTAGAAACAGTGTCATTATTATGACCTCCAACCTGGGTGCAAGAATTATTGAAAAGGCGACGCCAATGGGATTCCATGCAAGTGATTCCGGGGATATTTATTCAAAAATAAAGGATAATGTCCTTGACAGTCTCAAGAAGACCTTTAACCCCGAATTCCTCAACAGGGTGGACGATATAGTCGTATTTCATCCTCTTGACAAGCAGGATCTCTTATCTATCATAGATCTGTTGATATCTGAAATCAACAAACAGCTTATTGAACAGGAACTGATACTCGACCTCAGCGATGATGTCAAAGAGTGGCTGATTGACAGATATTATGAACCTGCCCATGGCGCCAGACCGATGAGAAGAGCGATTCAAAAGGAAATTGAAGATAATCTTTCCGAAGAAATCCTTAAAGGCAGATTCTCCGGTACTCACAAAATCAGGGTGCTGTTAAGAGATAACTCACTGATATTTGCCGAAGTTGAAGAGATGGAGCTTTTGTCTGCAAGTGTCAACTAATCGTCAGACCAGGGTAATAATTCTTCTGCTAATCCTGCTTTCAGCCTTTATCGTTGTTAAAATCAGCCTGCAATATAAGACCTCCGAATCCCTGAAAGCCATAGAAGGACTTAAATCCCCTAACTTTACGTTGAACGACAGGTCGGGAAGCATTATAAGTCTCGACAGCCTGAAAGGAAATTCTGTTTTTCTGAACTTCTGGGCTACATGGTGTAAGCCCTGCAGGGACGAACTCCCATCCATCCAGACTCTTTATAATGAAATGAAAGAGAAGCCTGACTTCAGGTTATACACTGTTTTGTATAATGAAAACCTGGACAGAGCCGTAACGTTTATGAAAAAAAACGGTTATGATTTTCCCGTACTTCTTGATAATAACGGTAAAGCAGCGAAATCCTTCGGTGTAACCGGCGTACCTGAAACTTATCTGATAGATTCAACGGGAGTTTTATCCAAAAAAATCATTGGTCCTCTGGAATGGGATACTGCAGAAGCCAGGGAATTACTGAATAATTTGCAATAGTCTAACCGGGCAAGTCGGAACCGGATTCGGTTTAAGGCATAAGTAAAACAATACAGTGACATTTTTGAGCACAAGCGACTATATAGTAATTTCATTTTGAGTTGAATCTTTTTGACAGTTCCCTTGATACTTTCGGCAGTAACTTGTTATGATAGGAGATATTTTTTAGGGAGGGAGTATTTTTTATGAAATCCATCGTAGTATGCGTCAATCCCGATATAGTCCATTCGATAACATGGGCGATGAAGGAGTTTGACGGTAAAATTAAAGCGAAATATTTACAAAAGTTACGTGAACTCAGGTCTGCCGTAGAATCTGACACAGACTGTTGCACCGTGATTCTCGACGCCTATGTACAGCGTGAATACACTCTGGATGAAGCCAAAGCTCTGAAAAATGAGATCGAAAATCTCAAAATACTGCTGGTTGTTAGTCAGGACTTTTCTAAAGAAGACCTCGTAAATGTCATACAGGCAAAAATCGCTGACGGAGTGATTGTCAGACCCTTTACGGCGGAAAAGGTAACTGACAATATTTATAACCTCTGCAACTTTAAGAAACCTTCAGCCGTGCCGTGGTATGAGCATAAAAAAATGCCTTAAAGAATCCTGTACAACATATACAAATACTTCTTTTAATCCAAAAAAATCGATTCCCTTTAACGATCTATAAAGTATGGAACAGTATCATTAACTTAAGGAGCAAAGCACTTTAAGCTAATGGTATTTAAACATGACATACAATCTTTACAGGCGCGTAGCTCAGGGGGAGAGCGCTACCTTGACACGGTAGAGGTCGGCGGTTCAAAACCGCCCGCGCCTACCATATAAATCCTTTAAAATCAATGACTTAGAGAGGAAAGCATCCCTCCATATTTTCCCCTTAACTTCACAGTGTCACAGATTTGTAACACTCCCCATCAATATCCGCATTCAATGCCTCTAAAACATCTACGCCATACTCCTCAGAAATTCCTCAATTGTCAGCCCGATATCTTTAATGATTTGTTTAAGCAGTATAGGAGAGGTATCTCTTCCTGCATGGAAAGGAACCGTTGTTACCCTGCCGTCAGAATGTCTAAATTGTTTGTGAGAACCTTTTTGACGAACCTCATAAAAACCAAGGCGATTTAGTAACGAAATAATCTCTTTCGGCTTCAGCACAGGCAGTTTGCTCATTACTATGCCACCATCACATTCTGTGTTCCTATAAATTCGCTTTCAGTCTCCGGTTCTCCGTCTTCAAGAAGCATTTCTATTACTTCTTTTATATTATTATTTAACTCATCTAACGTTTCACCCTGTGAATGTGCTCCCGGCAATCCGGGAATAGAGCCGACATAGAGACCCGTTTCTTTACATCTTTCTATAATTGCAGTATATGTTTTCATTGAAAATCTCCTTTAATTTTCTGCTGTCTGATGAATCTTGAAATGTATAAAAGGAACATAAGCCGTTTCTTTATAAAAGTCATATATAAAGTCAGACTGTCTAAATGGCCGGCGAGGAGTGTACATCATCCATTGCAAGCCATGAAGCGTAATGCAACACTTCTTTTTATTATACCATCATGATGTATGCCGAGGCGCTATGTTCATCGTATAGGAATTTTTATTTTTTTTATGCGGCTTTGCGGGAGGTCAGATTTTTAGACAAAGGATTCATCTGTCTTTTAAACGTACGAATTTATACAAGACAAAGCGTCATTCCCACTTAAGGGACTGCGGGAATGACGATATCCTCTTTTTGAAACCATAGGTGATTAAGACAGTTGAAACCCAAACATGAACAGCTGATCAGCTTAAAAAAGTCCGTCCGAAGGATGTTAACTTCATAGTGAGGCGAAACGCAAGTTTTTTAATTTTATAGTTGCTGCTCATCTATTGGCTATGGTAAGATGAATTTATGAATAGAAATCCTTATTTATTCTGCAAAATTCTAACGGCTATACTGTTGATTTTTTTATCTTCGCCCCTATCGGCGGAGATTGGCGATGTTTTATACTTTTTTGACTCACCACTTGCCAATCCGGCAGGCATTGCTTATGACGGTGAATTTTTTTGGGCAACCAATATTGTCGGCTCCAATGACTTTACCCTGAATAAGATAGATGATACCGGCAACATACTCTTTTCGGCCACACCTTTCAGATTCCTTATTGACAAAACATCTTCCCTTTCACCTGAAGGTATGATCTACGACGGCAGATATCTGCTGATTATTCTTAATGACCCGGCCGATTCTTATGACGTTATCTATAAATACGACACCTCATTTAAAAGCAATTTTATAATTTCCCTGACTTCTCCTGTTAATAATCCCACGAGCCTTGCCTTTGACGGCGAGTTTTTCTGGACTACGGATGTAGAGGAACCTAATTTTTTCAGCCTGAACAAATTCGATAAATCGGGCGACATTATCTATTCCAGGTCATTTGTTTTTTCTTCAGGAAACTCGTCATCTGTCTATCCCGTTGGGATGGCTTATGACGGTGAATTTTTCTGGCTCGCCATTAACGACGATTCCGATCTTTTCGATAAGATATACAAACTCGATTCCGATCTGAATGTTATAGATTCATTTTTTTCGCCGGGATACTATCTTACGGGAATAACCTTTGACGGGACCTATTTGTGGATTGTGGATAAGATAAGTGACACTGACAGCGGTTATCGGATTTTTAAGATAGATGCAGGTTACGATGACAGCTCTGTTGACAACGATGACAGTGGCAGTTACTGCGGATCATGCGATATTAACGGAGACGGTCTTGTAGACTCATGGGATGCAGATGTCAACCACCTTATAACTTCATGGATCGATCAATGCCTGTCTGCAGGAGAGGTAACCGGAAAGTAACCATTCCATACCATTATCAGTTGTCGAGGTATGCCTCGATCGAATCAATATGGTGTTTCATTATCTCATTTAGAAGATTAATCTCTTCGGCGAATGTTTTAATGATATCGCTGTCCAGCTCTATAGGGTCATTCATGGCTTCGAGCATAATTGATATGGATTGAGACAATCTGCTGAATTCCATCATTTCACTCCCAGGCAATTCCTCCGGCATAACGAGTCTCTGATCGAGAGAGCGTAGCCATGCCAGGATATGGTCGTTAATGGCAATAACCTCGGCTCGGAGTTTACCGACTTTTTGATCTACAACACGGTTGTAGTTTCTTTTTTCCCTTTGCCAGACATTTCGAACCATTGAATTAAAGGCTTGCTTTTGATGCTTATCGTAAAAGGAGAGTTCCCTGTTTGCAAATAATCTCTCTTTGATCGCCTTTAAGGACTTCTCTCCCCGAAACAATTCATCTCTCATGTATGCAATCATAACTTCCTCATTCATATCGATCCCAATATCCTGAAATATTGTATCCAGATCGTCGCTGGCGCCTGTATGCATTTTTTCGTCCAGCATGGAAGTAATTCCTGCGAATATATCCCCGTCATCATCTTTGCGCCATAAGATAGTTTCCGCTCCTAAAGGCGTTATGGCAGCTCTGTTGCTCTTTTCAAGATATCCTCCTATATGCATTCCGTGAAATTGTCTTAAAAAGGGAGAGCCCAGGAAAAAGGCCTGCGCCAGTTGTTCGTCAGCCGGCATTACAGGGCCGTACTCGTCAAATACTTCGTTCAGAGCATCGTCAAGAAAGTTGCACCACCTGCGAATGTCAGAAAATTCCTTACTCAAATCGTCGGATGAGGAATACTCGACAAGATAATGACTTTTGTACCAGTCTAACACGGTAAAAATTAAAGTGTCGCCTTCACGAAATGAATTTTTCCTGTAAAAATCGCTAAAATCCAACGCCGTGAGTTTAAGGGGCTGCTTGTCTATAGTACTTAAATCCAGCTTTTGATTTTCTTCATCGTCTTCATGTATAAGGATCATCATACCGGTAAGCCCGTACAATGTATAATATATTATTGCATCTTCAAAGAGTATTGTAATCTTCTTTTTTTGAAAAGCCGCTTTTTCGTTGTCAACCAGGGTGCACTCAAAGGGCGGCGTCAGAGGATTGGAAAAGGGTATCAGCCTGTGACCTGTTACTAAAACGCCCTGGTCAATTTCCGACTTCATAGGCTTTACCCTGAATTTTACATGATGAAAAAATTTTGAACGTTTTAAAAACCTGTTATCGTTGCCAAATGTAAATATATGGGGATGATTGACTAATTCCTTAACAACGTTTTTTGTAGTATTTCTCGAAGAGGATTTATATTCCTTATGTACATATAACAGGATATCGTCTATCGTAAACTCGTTCTCTGCACCAAGAACGAACTCGTCTATTACTTCCGGTAATTTTTTTTTTTTGCTGCCTTTCCCTGTAGTCATAATCCCCCCTTTTTTTATAAAGACAGGACAAGTTAAGCTGCTAAAGCAGCGACTTTTCTCTTGTTCCCTGCCATGTCAGATATGATATATTATTCCCTTATTTAAAGCAAGGGATCGTTTTTCTGTTAAAAGGTACATTAAAGTCTCTATCTGCCGCTTTATCAAACAAACAAGATGTTTTGTCTTTTTCATTACGTAATTACATGAGAAGCTATAGTATAATAGACAGCATGTCAGTCTATCGCAGAGGTTAAATATGAACTTACATAAAGACGAATTAATAAGAATCAATCAGAAGCACCTATGGCATCCTTTCACTCAAATGAAGCAGTGGATGACGGAAGATCCCCTTTTCATAGAGAGGGGGGAGGGAAATTATCTTATCGATATTGAGGGGAAGAGATATTTGGACGGCGTCTCTTCATTGTGGACAAATGTGCACGGCCATAACAAGCAAGAGATTAACGATGCGATAACGAAACAAATAGGGAAAATATCGCACTCTACAATGCTGGGACTTGCCAATGTCCCGGCCACTGAACTCGCCAAAAGGCTGGCTGAGATTTCTCCCGGAAAGTTAAATAAAATATTTTATTCCGACAGCGGCGCCACAGCTGTCGAGATCGGGCTAAAAATGGCTTATCAGTATTGGAGACAGAGAGAAAAACCGGTACCCTCAAAAACTCGATTTATTACATTAAGCGGTGCATACCACGGTGATACGATCGGTTCCGTAAGCCTTGGAGGAATCGATTTGTTTCATAAAATATTCTCCCACCTTCTCTTTGAGACGTACTCATTTCCCTGCCCGAATTTCCATGGTTCCGACTTTTCGACGCCTGAGGAGTGTATGAATAACTCGCTTAAAGTATTCGAGAGTGTTCTGAGACAGCATCACAGCGAGATAATCGGTCTTTTTATCGAGCCCTATGTACAGGGCGCGGCCGGTATGATTGTATATCCAAAGGGTTTTATGAAATCTCTCTATTCTGTGTGTCGTAAGTACGAGATTCTCTTTATTGTAGACGAAGTGGCAACAGGATTCGGAAGAACGGGCCGTATGTTCGCCTGTGAAGAGGATGATTTGGAACCGGATATTATGTCTGTTGCCAAGGGACTCAGCGGGGGGTATCTTCCCCTTGCCGCAACAATTACGACAGATGAAATATTCGACGCCTTTCTCGGGGAGTACGATGAGTTTAAGGCCTTTTACCACGGCCACACTTTTACGGGGAACCCTCTTGCATGCGCCGCGGCATTGGCGTCTTTGGATTTGTTCAACAAAGAAATGACAATAAAAAATCTTGGCCAAAAGATAGAACTCCTTGATGAATTACTGGCTCCGGTAAAAGAACTTACTCATGTCGGCGATGTGAGGCAGAAGGGTTTTATGGTCGGAATCGAACTTGCTGAAGTGAAGAGCGACAGGAAACGTTATGCCGTGAAAGAACGCATGGGGCACAAGGTCTGCATGGAGGCAAGAAAGCACGGAGTTATCATCCGCCCTCTTGGAGATGTGGTTATACTAATGCCGCCGTTAAGTATTACTCCCGAAGAGTTGAGGCTTTTGACCAATGTGGTGAGGGATTCGATTATTGAGGTCTGTGGCTAATTTGACAAAGCCCCGGTTATAAGGTGCGATGCTCTTTTTACTCTTTCTTCCCAGGTATATGAACTGCCGGCTTTGATGTATGCACGAATGTTTTTTTCTTCCCTGCCTTCGATTATCGCCATCTCGATATTTCCTGTAAAATCATCGGCATTCTTTGAAAGCCGTACAGGTATGTCAGTACTCTCCAATTCGGGAATCCGGGACGAAACGACGGGCTTGCCGGCAGCTAAATACTCGAATGCCTTTGTTGGCTGACAATTTTTCAGGAAATCCTCTCCCTTATAAGGAATGATGCATACATCAAATCCTTTGATAAAGTGCGGCAGCTCTTGTTGTCTCCTTTCTCCGAGAAACAGATGGCGCTTGTTTTCCAAAATATATTGAGGCGGTTTGTCATTACAGGGGCCGACAAAAACAAATGTCCAATCACGATGTGTGGAGGAAGCTTTGTCTATCCATTCCCAATTCATCTTTATATTCACCATACCTCCGACAAAGCCTATTACCGGCCCTTTTATATTGCTCAGTTCAGGGGCTGTTTTCAATGAAGGAGACAGGGCGCTTTGAAAGAGGTTTACATCCAGACCTGAGGGAAGATAGTGGGTATTGTCGTTTTGACTTTTTCTCAGTTCATACAAACGTTTCGAGGTGGCAAACACCAGGTCCGACTTTGCTGTAAGTCTCTTTTCGACTGCTTTTAATCTTTCTTTTTTGTCAAAGTAAGTGCAGAAGAAGAAGCTTACATCGTCATTACAATCGTAACATGTCAGCTTTTCGTTAAATGCGCCGTCAGGAATAAGGACGTAGGGATGGTATATCCACAGAATAGGAGATTTGAATCCAAGCCTGCCGGCAGCCCTTTTAATCGACTGAGTTATATAAAATCGGTTAATCCTGTCAATTACAGAGAAATGACCATATTGTAAAATCAGAGGCGGAGGGAATAAGACATGGAGGTTGTTGCCTTCATCTCTGATCCCTTTGAGCCATAGGCGGGTTTTTTTGAGATGATTTTTCCACAGGCCGGGATCGATAAGGAGGTTGCTGTATGCCACCGGCGGATCGACAAACAAAACCCTGTTGTGCTTAGAAAGCCCCTGCATCATATGATGCATAACAAGGGGAATGGAATCCTTCACAAGCCAGGAAATACATATTATCTCTTCGCCTTTTAACATAAATATGTTCCGACAATGGACTGACAGTGCAATTGGCTGATATCTTCAGCCTTACGTCTATTCACCTGAGTCGTTACGACTCTGATTTATTTTGCGAAATTTGAGTTTGCTACAGACGGTAGAGGGTACGTGATCTCCGGGATAGAGATTACTATTCTGTTGACCCATTCCACTCCCTGCATTAAAGAGTGATCCTGATTGCCTGCTTCGTATTTCCAGGCGCCCATACGCCCCCTGGAATAGATGTCTAATTTTTCCAAAGCAGGAATCAGGGTTGCAATAACATTGTCTCTCTTTAATGTAGGTACGGGATAACCATGCTCTGCCGTGAACATCCATGTTGAAACAATGTTTTTTCTTGACTCTATCAGCTTTGTATTTAATAGTCCTTCTATCGTTTCTTCAATCAGCCCGGAGCGGTTAACCGGCTTATTAATCGATTCGCTTGTCTCTGTCATGAGGGACCAGTATGTATTATTATCGGGTACATTGTTGGGGCTGTAGTTTGAAAAAACCGTTACTCTGTAAAAGGGACAATTGGATTCGGGAAAATACATCCAGCATTTTGTAGCCAATTCGTCTTTAGGCTTTCCTTTCAGACCTAGTCCGACGATATTCGAAGTAGCATAGGATAAATTTTCCACGCTTTGTGCGAACTCGCTGTCAATACAGTCAAGATATCCGACAAAGGCGTTTAAAGGCATCGTGCTCAACAGGTATTCATAATCGATGGTTTCTCCGGTGGAAAGTTCTATTTTCTTCTTCTTGGGATGAATTTTTTTAATTTTGGAATCGAATTTAATATGCTCACCGCCGGTTAAACGGGCTACGGCATGCCAAATCGCTCCTGTACCGCCTTGCAATGGGAATTTAAACGTATTGTTCGGCCCCCAACTGAAGTCGTCCTTTTCATAGAGTATGTTTTTAAGTACTTTTTCTAAATCCGTGACAGCCACTCTCTCCCCTATCCATTGATAGGCCATATCGCGGGGATGAAAGGCCCACACCTTAAAGTTATAGGGGAGCAGAAATTTCTCTGCGATACCGCTGCCAAAAGTGGCATTTATCCATTGGGCGAAATTTTCCGGTTTCTCCTGACTTCCGGCCTTAACGGCCTGAATGAGACCTTTAAGGCACTGCCACATAGAGTCCTTCGGCAAATAGCGGATATTATTTTGAAAAGGGTAGGGTACGAAACGATCTTCAATCCATATCCATGACTCTCTTTCATGCTCTATCCAATCAGCCCCCAATGCTTTATCCATTAAATCGTCAAAATATTTATAGTGGGAAAAGAGAATATGACCTCCTATATCCCAGGTAAAGCCTTTGTCATCAGTGAAGCTTGCAGACAAACCGCCGGGGTAGTCATTTTTTTCAAGAATCAGAAAATCCTCTTCTCCAAGTTCCTTTAAACGGTAGCCGGCTCCAAGCCCGGTTGGCCCGGCCCCGATAATTAAGTACTTATACTGCATCGACAAATCCTTTCAAATTAATTTTAAGAAATCAGAATGTTGTTTCATATTATACATTACAATTACAAGATTAATCGATACGTAGATATTTGATATTAACCAGGACACAAGAGAGTACCTGGAAGAATGGTTCTTTTTTGGAATCATGATTTTAAAAGCATAGAGTGTTCATTTTTTTATGCAGGTTTGCTGGAGAGTTCCTGACAATGCTCCCCGGGACAGGCGTCTCTCCTGCCCCTTTGGACGTGGAATCACAATTCCGGCCTGATTGAGGTGAATCGTTGTACCGAATCGGACAGGCGTTACGCCTGTCCCAGGTGTTGACTTTACTTTTATTTTGCTTTATAATTTCACTATTTAAGGAGGTAAGCAAAATGAGAGACGTCATTTTACATGCTTTTAACTGGCAGTATTCCGAAATTATCGAACGTATAGAGGAGATCAGGGAGATTGGTTACGGAGCTGTATTGATTCCTCCTCCCATCTATTCTGACCCTGAGGGGAGTCAGTGGTGGCAGGTTTACCAGCCGAAAGATTACAGAATACTTCTTTCACGATGCGGTAATAAATCGGAGCTGGAGGAAATAATCAAAAGAGCTCACAGTTACGGTAACAACCCTTTACGAGTATATGCCGATCTTGTTATTAATCATATGGCAAACGAGGACAGAGACGATCGTTTCTCATTTCCAGGAGAAGGAGAACTCATTAAATACAGGAGTAACCGTAAGTGGTTTGAAAGCAATAAATTGTATGGAAATCTCGATGAAGGTCTGTTTTCTTCTGATGATTTTCACATGGAAGGTGAGATCGGCCCGCAGGATTACAATCATAACAGGTACAGAGTCGAGCATTTTCGATTGGGCGGCTTACCCGATCTTAGAGCTAACGAGTGGGTTTTAAAGCAACAAAGAGTAATGATCAATGCGCTTACGGATATGGGATTAGACGGATTCAGGATAGATGCAGCCAAGCATCTTGTAGAGGCCCAGATCGATAACATAGTGGATCAGCCCAATATGAGCGGGAAATTCGTTTTTGGAGAGATCATCGCATTTAGCGAACACGAGGAGTCTATGTATCTCGATCTTTTTCTTCAAAGGACATCGACAAGCGCATATGACTTCACTCTTCACAGAACAATAAAATCTGCCTTTGAGGGAGGCTCTTTTTACAGCCTCGTAAACCCAGACTCTTTGCCTTGGGACAGGTCCGTAACATTTGTTGTAAATCACGATATACCGAATAATGATTTCTTCAGAAGCGCCCTTTTCAGACCCCATGAAGAGTATCTTGCCCTTGCATACATTTTGGGTAAAGACGGCGGTGTCCCTATAATATACAGCGACCATAACGAGTCAGCAGACAAATTCAACGAAGACAGAGGAAGGTGGGCAGGGGCGTATAACAGGGCAGGTATTCAGTCGATGATTACCTTTCATAATGCCGTCCACGGCCTGGAGATGAAGCATCTTTACACAGACGATAATATAATCGTTTTTGGAAGAGGATCAAAAGGGATCGTCGCCATAAATAAAAGCCATGTAGAGAGGTATGTTACCATTGACACGACCGGATTCGAGGAAGGTAAATATAGAGACTTAATTCATAATTTCGAAATGGATTTGAAGCGGGACAACAACTTCGAGCTCTGTGTAACGGCAAGGGAAGTGTATATGTGGCTTAAATAATAATCTAAAGACAGCAGTCAGCTATCAGCCTTCAGCTAAGGAAAATAGTGATATCAAGCTTAATAAGAGCATCACCTAAAGGGTGAAAGTGTTCTGAACTGTAAAGTGATACAATTTAAAAGCTGATAGCTGACAGCTAAATGCTTTTTTAGTTTAGGATAATATGTTTCGGGATAAACGTCCATGACTCTCCCAGTCACCACAAAGCATGAAAATCGTTAGAAGGAGCAGTGATGTTCTGCCAAAACAAGGTGGTGTTTGAGTTTACGAGTTTCAGCTTGTTTTGGCAGAACATCACTGCTCCTTCCGGTTCGCATTCGTCTATTTTCGGGATAAAAAAAGGCTGGTGTTATTAACACCAGCCTTTTAAATTTCATTAAGAAATGTATTATTGAGGTTTATATTCCGAGAGGTGCTTCAGGTACTGCCATCTTCTCTTGACATCCGCATCGGCCAGGCTCATTAACTGAGCAGCGACTTCCGGATTCTTGGCCTTTAACTGTTTGTAGCGATTCTCGCTGTATGCGTACTCCTCGAATGTCATTGTCGGCTCTTTGCTGTCTATGACCAGAGGACTCTGTCCCTCTTTCTCCAGAGCGGGGTTGAACCTGTATAACGGCCAGTGTCCGCTGTTAACGGCCATTTTCTGCTCATCTACGCCTGTGGTCATATCGATACCATGAGCGATACAGTGAGAGTATGCAATAATTAAAGAAGGTCCGTCATGAGCTTCTGCTTCTACAATGGCTTTAACAGCCTGCGCCGGATTTGCGGCAAATGCGATCTGAGCCACATAGACGTGACCGTAGGAGGCTATGATTACACCAATAGGCTTTTTCGCGGAACCTTTACCGCCTGCGGCAAACTGAGCAACCGCTGCATAAGGGGTGGACTTGGACATCTGGCCTCCTGTATTGGAATAGACCTCGGTATCCATTATCAGAACATTGACATTCAGTTGTGAAGCCAATACCTGATCGACTCCGCCATAACCGATATCGTAGCCCCAGCCGTCTCCACCGACTGCCCATACCGATTTCTTTACAAGATAATCCGCTATGGAGAGGAGAAGCTTTGCATCGTCGGATTTGTCGGATTCGAGTTTCTTCTTAAGAGCGTCCACATTCTCTCTCTGCTTTTCAATACCCTCCTGGCTGGACTGATCCTGACCTTTTATTGCATCCACCAGTTTGTCGCCAATATTGCCGGACATCTTTTCCAGCATTTCAAGGGCCTGGGAGTTGAACTTGTTTACAGTCTGCCTCATACCGTAGGTAAACTCCGCAGCGTCTTCAAAAAGCGAGTTTGACCATACAGGGCCTCTTCCGTCGGCGTTTTTGGCATATGGAGTGGTAGGCAGGTTTCCGCCGTAAATGGAAGAACAACCTGTAGCGTTTCCGATGATCAAACGATCGCCATAGAGCTGCGAAATGAGCTTTACATAGGGTGTTTCGCCGCATCCCAGACAGGCGCCGGAGTACTCGAAGAGAGGTCTTATGAACTGGCTTCCCTTTACGGAGTTTCTGTTGAATTTGGAAGGATCTGTCTCCGGAAGAGCGAGGAAGAAGTTGTAATTTTCCACTTCCTGAGCGCGTAAGGGCTCAAAGGGCTCCATTGTCAGGGCCTTCGCTTTTTTCTTACCGGGGCAGATATGTGCACAGGAACCACAACCCGTGCAATCTTCCGATGCAACCTGTACGGTAAATTTCATACCGGAAAATTCCTTACCCATTGCGTCCAAAGATTTAAACGTTGACGGCGCTTTATCCAGATGGGAAGCGTCGTATGCTTTCACTCTGATTGCTCCGTGGGGGCAGAAAAACGAACACTGGGCGCACTGTATACAGTTGTCGGTATTCCATACAGGAATGTTTACGGCAATTCCCCTCTTTTCATATTGAGTGGTTGCCGTAGGCCATGTTCCGTCTGCCGGCATATCGGAAACAGGAACGGAATCTCCCCTGCCTTCGATGATTTTCGCAGTTACGTTCTTTACAAAATCGGGAGCATGATCAGGGACGGCCTTACGTCTGGTTAACTTGCTGTCGGCCTTTCCAAGAGGAATTTCTACAATGTTCTGAAGGGCGACATCGACAGCCTTGTAGTTCATCTCTACAATCTGATCACCTTTCGCGATATAGGTCTTTTTTATTTCCCTCTTAATGGCGTCGATGGCCTGCTCTTTTGGAACGATGCCCGAAATTACAAAGAAAGCGGTCTGCATGATCATGTTGATTCTCTGTCCGAGACCGATTTCTTCAGCCAGGGCGATAGCGTCGATAATGTAAAACTTCATTTTCTTATCGATAAGTCCCTGCTGCACTTCGACAGGAAGTGTATCCCAGACCTCATCTTTATTCCTGGCCGTTGTCAGGAGGAATGTCGCTCCCTCTTCGGCGTTCGCCAGCATATCGTATTTCTCGAGGAAAGAGGTGTTGTGACAGGCTACAAAGTTAGCGGAATTGATTAAATAGGGATTTTCTATTTTGTCTTTACCGAAACGAACGTGCGAGGTTGTGATAGAGCCGGATTTCTTAGAGTCATACACAAAATAACCCTGGGCGAAGTTCTCTGTTTCGGAACCGATGATTTTAATTGTATTCTTATTGGCGCCAACCGTACCGTCTGCACCGAGACCGTAGAACATGGCGCGGTACATTCCCTCACCTTCGATCGAGAATTTCGGGTCGTAGTCGAGGCTGGAATTTGTGACATTCTCGTTAATACCGACGGTGAAATGATTCTTTGGATCGTCGCTCTTTAAGTTATCGTATATGGCCTTTGCCATGCCGGGCGTAAAATCCTTTGAACCGAGGCCGTAACGTCCGCCTACGATTCTGGGATAATCCTTCAGCTTGGACTGGCCGTTTTCCATGGCTTCTCCAAGAGCGGTTCTTACGTCAAGATAGAGAGGCTCGCCTGACGAACCGGGCTCCTTTGTACGGTCGAGTACGGCTATGGATTTAACTGTCTTGGGAACAGCCGCCGCGAAGTCGGCGACAGAGAATGGCCTGAAGAGCCTTACGATAAGAAGGCCGAGCTTCTCACCGTTCGCATTCAATGCGTTGATTGTGCTTAAAAGCACTTCAGAGGCTGACCCCATCACAATCACTACCTTATCGGCGTCCGGCGCTCCGTAATAGTCGAAGAGTTTATATTGACGTCCCGTAAGCTTAGCGAACTTGTCCATTGCTTTCTGCATGATTACCGGAACGGCCTGGTAATATTTGTTTACGGTTTCACGTCCCTGGAAATATACATCCGGATTTTGAGCGGTGCCGCGCATGGCGGGATTGTCAGGCGTGAGACCGCGTTTTCTGTGGGCAATAACGAGATCGTTGTCTATCATCTTACGCATGACATCGAATTCCAGCTCTTCCACCTTTTGTACTTCATGAGAGGTTCTGAAACCGTCAAAGAAATGGAGGAAAGGAATCCTGGACTCAAGTGCGGCAGCCTGTGCGATAAGTGCAAAGTCCATTGCTTCCTGAACGTTTCTGGAACAGAGCATTCCGAAACCGGTGGCTCTGACGGCCATAACGTCCGAATGGTCTCCGAATATGGAAAGACCCTGGCATGCGACCGCACGGGCGGTGATGTGAAATACCGTTGGCGTAAGCTCACCGGCAAGCTTGAACATATTGGGCATGATAAGTAAAAGCCCCTGTGAAGCCGATATCGTAGTCGCCAGGGCGCCGGTTGTAAGCGAACCGTGAACCGCTCCGGCAACGCCTGCTTCGGACTGCATCTGACTTACATTGGGCACGTTACCCCAAATATTGGTCTGGCCGGCAGCCGTTTTTGCGTCGCAAATCTCGGCTATAGGCGATGACGGTGTAATGGGATAAATCGTAATAATTTCGTTCGTCGCATGTACCGTATGCGCGCAAGCGGTACATCCGTCCATTGTTACCATTTTTCCAGACATATTGTCCTCCTTTTGGGTGTTGTTATATCGGTAAGATTGTTACTGCCAAAAAAGGAATATCCACGTTGGGATAGAGTCTTAAAGTATAAATAATCGGCATGAATAATTTCAAGGGGAAACAGAGCATGATCGTATTTTTACCTTGTTGTTTTTTAGTAGATCAATCTGTTAATTTTCATTAGGTGCAAACATGAGATATTCGATCCTTACTCTTGGGTGTAAAGTCAATCAGGCCGAAAGCATTGATATTGAAAAGTCTTTATCAGCGGCTTCTTATTTAAAGGTCGCCTTGGAAGAAAACCCCGATATCTGCCTTGTCAATACATGTTCCGTAACGGCCAAAAGCGACTATCAGTCAAGGCAGCTTATCAGGCGAGCCCTGATAAGCGGGGCAAGAGTATTTGTGACAGGTTGTTATTCAGAGTTAAACAAAGAGGAGATCAGGGGGATCGATAGAGGAATAGAAATTATCGAAAACAGCGATAAAGCGCTTTTTTTAAAAAAAACGGCAGGCGAACCGATTGGCGATCGTCATACTGTTCAACATATCTTTCAAACCGGCGGCAGGGCCAGGGGTTTTATAAAAATTCAGGACGGATGTAACGCAGAGTGCGCATATTGCATCATACCCCTTGCCAGAGGAAAATCAAGGAGCAGGCCTGCCGATGACATAATCCGAGAGATTGGGGAATTGGAATCTGTCGGATTTACGGAGGTCGTTATTACCGGTATTCATATAGGTCTCTACGGACTTGATCTGAGTCCGGCCCTTTCCCTTTCCCGACTTGTTGAGTTTATTCTCTCGGAGACAGAGAGAATAAGGCTCAGGCTCTCCTCTGTAGAAGTAAACGAAATAGACGAGAGGCTTTTTGAGCTTTTAGGCGAACGAAGAGTGTGCAATCATCTTCATGTCCCCCTTCAAAGCGGAGCTGATAAAGTTCTGGAGGCGATGAAAAGACCTTATGCATGCAGCGAATACAGAGAAGTTATCGAACGATTAAATAGAAAGCTTGGCGATATTTCTCTGGGAGCCGATGTTATCGTCGGTTTTCCCGGGGAGGACGACAGCTCTTTTAATGATACCTATACTTTTATTAAACAATTACCTTTGACCTATCTTCATGTATTTCCTTTCTCAGGGAGAAAAAAAACAAAGGCCTTTACTCTTCCGAATCAGGTTGATGAAGGTGTAAAAAAAATGCGCGCTGCAATGCTCAGGAGTCTGTCCAGTGAAAAAAAGCGAGCCTTTATTGAAAAACAGATGAAAAAAACTCTTTTTGCTGTTGTCGAAAAGAGATCGGGGGCGACATTTTACGGTACAACCGATAATTATTTGAAAATAAAATTCGATGCGCCGGAAGGTTCGGAAGATTTTAGAGAAAGGGATCTGATTGCTTTAAAAGTTATTGATTTTGAAGGGGATGTCCTTATTGGAAAGCAGGTGTAGCTTGATCGCAAGGAATTTTCATTTTTTTTATGCGAGGTTACGAGCCATAAACAAAAAATGTAGCCGCAGAATTTAGCCTGCGCGAACCGTTGGTCAGCCGAATCCGGCCGCGGGCTGAAGCCGGTGGCTACATTGAAAGACATCCGCCGAAGGAGGTTTACTTGATGTATAATTGTTTTTGCTTTTTAGTGAAACTTGCAGTGTCCGAGTCTAACATTATAAAAAGCAATATCAATAAACAGCCGGCTTTTTTAGTTACTGTCGCCGGGATTTATATCCATGATTTCCACTTCAAAGGAGAGTGTCTTTCCTGCCAGCGGGTGATTGAAGTTCATGACGATAGTGTCTTTTTTCACCTCGTCTATTCTGGCGGGAACGCTGCTGCCGTCAGGTCTGCCTGCCTGTAAAATCATACCTACAGCCGGAGTTATTTCCGGGGGGAGATTACTCCTTGGCACTTCAACGATTGCCTGCTGACGCACAGGGCCATAGGCGTCTTCAGGAGCGACGAGAAAGGATTTCTTCTCTCCCTTCTTCATGCCTGAAATGGATTTTGCAAAACCGGGGATCATCTGTCCGGCACCTGCAATAAACTCGATGGGAGTTCCTTTTCTTGATGTGTCTGCGACTTCATTGTCAACCATTAGAGTATAGTGGAGCTTTACTTTTTTCCCCTTGGAAACCGTAAAGTCGCCTTGCGTCTTACTCTCCCCCGTGCTTCCGGCGAATACACCGGAATTAAGAAATACTGCTGTCAGCATTATTAGCAGGGCTAATACCGATCTTTTGCATGTCATAAGTTACATACCTCCTCAGGTTACATATTTAATGTCTCTTCACATCGCCTTATGGCCTGTGATTGAATTTATGCAATATACTATTTTGAAAACTTTACATATCTAACATATTTAAGGGACTGAATGCGCAAGATTACCGTTTTTAATAGGGCTGTGGTGTACTTGGGAAGCAGTTTAAGGAAGATAAAATAGGTTTCTGTTATTACCTCGATTTCTTGAGAGCTTATTAAGAATTAAATATAATAACAGTCTATAAGTTCATCAGTCAATAAGCGGAAAGAGAGAAAAGAGATTTACGTCAGATGTCATCTCCAATTAAGTGCGTCTATAGGTGATTCGTCTGTAAAACGACACTCTCTTTTTCTACAGCTCCTGATGATTGACAAGTTTCCGGTACAAAGTGTAGTATTATATAGTGCGTTGCTTACATAAGCGTTTATGAAAAAAATGAAATATAATGATATTAAGTATAAGGAGGATATTAAATGTTAGATAGAGAAAAGGTAGAAAATTCTTTAAATCAAATAAGGCCGGCCTTACAGAGGGACGGAGGCAACGTTGAGCTCGTTGACGTTACTGACGACGGAATAGTAAAAGTAAAGCTTCTCGGTGCTTGCGGAAGTTGTCCCATGTCTCTGATGACCCTTAAAGGAGGGATTGAGGCAAAATTAAAGGAAGACATCCCTGCTGTCAAAAGCGTGGAAGCCGTTTAACAACGACATGACTGCTTCAGAGCATTGCCGTTTTAAATGAGCCAGGTATCGGAACATAACGATTGATCCGGTACCTGACTCAAAACGAATCAGTCGCCGTCAAGCCAGTCAAGATAATCTTTGGACCCGTCTATTACAGGCATTGCAATGATCTCCGGTACATCGTAACTGTGTAATTCCTTTATCTTTTCAGCCAGTGCAGGGAATGCACCCTTAGTGGTCTTGATTATCATCAGCACCTCACTGTCATCTTCAATCTTTCCTTCCCATTGATAGACAGATCTGACACCTTTAACAATGTTCGCACATCTTGCATAATTCTCCTTAACGATGACGGAAGCGATGTTCCCGGCCTCCTTTTCGCTCTGCACAGTAACAAATACAACATAATACTCCATAACATTACCTCCTGATATTGACTTTTTTTTTATTATTGGATAGATTATCAGGTAATTTCTCAAGAAGTTGAGGCATATAAACTAAAAAAGATGTTAGCGATCAGCAGTCAGCTAAGAAAAAACAAAGTGTTCTGTTAAAAACAGAGCTCACCCAAAAGTGATATGCAGGTTTTTATGCAAAGCGTTGAAAACTAAGAACTGACAGATGAATGCTGTTTTTAGTTATTTTCCACAACTTTGTCGAGAAGTTATATTCCCGGCACTCAAGATTGCATTTTCGGCATTCAAAGACTTCGTCTCAGGTCGTCTAACCCTGCTAATAAATTATATGAAATTCATTAAATTTCTTCAACCGAACATAAAATACAAAACCGGTTTTTTCCTGATAATCATCGCACTCCTCTTTATTTTATCATTGGCTGTACGTTTTAAACAGTTCTATGTATGGAAGAAATCGCCTGAAATATATTTTGTAGACGAAACGCCTATGATGTCGACTCCGGACGCTTATTTATGGATAAAAAACGCAAAGGACCATAAGTATGAAAAGCTGTCTTCGAATCCTTTGTCTGTCCCCCTTTTGAGCTATCTCCTCTCCAAGCTTTCCATTTTTTTTAACGATAATATTTATTTCACCGGTATATATATTATACCAATACTTGCCGGTCTCTTTATCGTCCCCCTTTCTCTCTATTTTTTTGAAATAGGATATCCCGCATGCGGTATTCTGGGAAGCCTGGTAGGCTCTTTTAGTTCTATCTATTTTATACGAACTTCAACAGGCAGAGTCGATACTGATGTTCTTAATCTCTTTTTTCCCTTTTTGGCATCTTATTTTATACTGTTAACGATAAAAAAAAGAGATAATCTTTCTCTCTTTCTATACCCTGCCATGGTAGGAATTACAATGTACTTATTTAACTGGTGGTATAGTCATTCTATGGTGACTGTCTATCTAACAATACTTGTAATATCTCTCTTGTTCAACAAACCGGGAATAGGGACACTGCTTTTTCCTGTTATCGTGTTTTTCGCTTTCTCCGATCCCATATCGTCAATAGCAAAAATCAGAAATTACTCTGCTCTTTTAAGCGATTTAGGACCAATTGCTACATCTTTTATCATTTTTATTCCGACAGTTTTCATCATCGGCGCTATTTATATTGGAAAAAAAAACAAACCGGCAGCAAAGAAGATCATAAACATTCTCTTAATTGTTGTGGTTTTTATAATATGCCTGAAAAATTACCATCAACTCAAAAGCATGGCAGGCGATCTCTTTAACCAACATTTTTTACGAATATATTCGATATTCGAAGCAACCGGGACTTCAAGAAACATGCTGCTCGATACAGTAACCGAAACTAGATATAAAACCATCTCTCAAACCCTGTCGTATATTTTTAACAGACCGGAACTGACGATATTGGGATTTATCTTTTTTATCCTCTTTTCTCTTCAGCATTGGAAAAAACTGCTGCCTCTTGCGCCTGTTCTGGCTATGGGGTTGCTCTCATTCAGAGGCTCAAACAGATTTATAATGTTTCTGGCTCCCTTTGTAGGCATAGGTTATGGATACATTATGACACTGGCTGCCGCCTCTTTATTTTCTCAGTCAAAACAAAAAATCAAAGAGATGGCGGTTTATGGATTGTGTTTCATTTTCTTTCTGACCATATCCATGAAAAGCGCTCTCTCTTATACGCCACAGCCCTCTGTTTCCACGGAAACGTTCAGGGCCTTTACAAATATGAAAGAGAGACTTAATAAAAAATCAATTATACTTACCTGGTGGGATTATGGGTGGCTTCTGGAGGACTTGACAGAGGCTGAATTGCTGTTAACCGGAGGTGCGTCTTTGGGATCAAGGTACACGGTCGACCTGGCCAAAGCGCTTTCCACAGGCAAACAGACAGACCTTTTTAAAATAAAAAAAGGAGGCCCTGACAATGAATACTATTACTACCTGCTCTTTACAGGTGACATGATCGGCAAATTCGCGGCCATAAACGCCATAGCGGAATCGGCGGATGCAAGAGATGTCGAAAGCCTTGATGGTCTTATCCCCTTAAACTGTCGCGCCATGGAGAAAGAGGTGTTGAATTGTGGCGGGGCTGTAATCGATTTGAGAGAGGGAATACTTAATGATAAAACCAAAATAAAAAAAGCAGCTTTTGTAATAAACGGTTATGTCGTAAAAGAGAAACAATATAATCATAAAAACGGTGTCTCACTGGACTTGTTAATAAAAGATAAAGGTGTGTTTGAAGTATATCTCATGAACGATAGTATATATTACTCCAATTTCAATCAGCTCTTTCTGTTAGGTAATTTCGATCCTACATTGTTTGAAGAAGTCTACAACTCATCTCCTTCGGCGAGACTTTTTAGAATTCGAAAATGAAAAGTATTTTTTTAGAAGCCCCGGAATTTCTTTAGAAAAAGTAAGAATCAATAAGTCCATGGACACATAGGGTTTATTCTTTTTAAACTTTCGACCCAACTCTACATACCCTACCTTTCTTTTTCCATTGAGCATGGGGATCGTGATAATTAAATCGTTATCCGATTTATTTCCGTCAATCAGTATGTGATATATCTCATTGTCCGCCCGGTAAGATATCCTGATATTCGCAAAATCGAACTCCAGAGAACGTAAAAAGGCAGTAAGTTTTTCCAGGAACTGTTGAATATTTTTATTGTCGATTTTTTCAAGGTCCTTTCCGAGCTTTGAGAGAATAAAGGAAAAATACTTTCTCCTTCTGTTGAAAATAAAACTCTTTTTCCATGCCTTTATCGAAGGAATTATATCCAGATAACCGAATATCTTAATCCCGATAATAACCACGACAACGAATACAACAAGATAAATAAAAGTGACATCCGATCTGGAACGCATGGCATGAAGGGCAAGAAACATCAGACAAAAATTAAAAAAGTAAAGTACATAAACAGCCTTTCTCTTTGATAAGCCCCATTCGACGAGCTTGTGATGAATATGTTCTTTATCGGCCTGGCCTATGGGTATTCCTCGTGCAAAGCGTCTTAAAACCGCATAAAACATATCCATTAAAGGAAATCCAAAAGCCATTACGGGAATAAGCAGCGTTATTAAGGCAGCGCCTTTTTGGTAATTTGCAATAGACATGGCGCCGAGAAAAAACCCGAGGAAAAGGCTTCCCGAATCGCCCATAAAAATTGATGCAGGATAAAAATTGTACTTTAAAAAACCGAGCAATGCACCGACAAGAGCAACAAGGAGACTAATATAAACAAAATCGTTGGTCATCAACGAAAGTGTGATAGCGATAAGTATACCGGTGCCTGCGGCAAGACCATCGAGCCCGTCAATGAGGTTTACGGCGTTTGTAATGACAATTATCCATAATATGGTTGCAGGAAGTCCCAGATAAACCAGAGATACTTCGCTTCCTTCAAAGGGATTGAAAATAACGTTTATTCTGATACCGAAGTAATATATAACAGATGCTGCAACTGCCTGTACTGTCAGTTTTATCCATATCCCGGCCCCTTTGATATCGTCATAAACACCCAACAGAAAAACGATTGACGAACCTGCCAACATACCGAAAAATTTGTTGAACTGAATACTGATACCGCTCCGATATGCGATAACTACAGAGACTACCAGGAAAGCAATAAATATGGCCACTCCACCGAGTCTGGGAATTTCTCCGACATGAATTCTCCTCTCTTCGCCTCTGTCAACGGCGCCAACATGAAAGGCGACAATTTTAATAAGTGGAACGGTTACAAATACTATGATGAAGGAGATGGAAAAGAAGAAAGCAAGATTATAAATTTTGTCCATAACAATATGTTGCATCTGTTTTTATTCACCTAACCAGGCAAGCAGTCACTAAGCATGATTTGAGGAATAAGGCAACAAGAATAAGGATTGAATTTAAAATATTTCAACATTTTTATGAATGATTTTTATTGAATTAAATCCGAAATCGAAAATTTAAAATTGTAAATTGTTATAATACTTCTTCATATACCTCACAGGTTGCGTTAATAATAATTCTTTCGTCAAATTCTCTTAATACCTTATTTCGCCCAGCCTTTCCCATAATCATGGCTGTCTCGCGGTTATTATAGAAAAATTCGATTCCCTCTGCAATAGATTCTACATCTTTTACCGGAACGAGCAATCCGTTTACCTTATGCTCGACAACCTCTCTGCAGCCCGGGACATCGGTAGTGATAATCGGCAGACCGCATGACGCCGCCTCAAGAAGTATCTTTGGCGTACCCTCCCTGTAACTTGGGAGTATAACCAGATCGGCTCTCTTTAATAAAGACAACACATCTTCCACATGCCCGATGTATTCCAATACACCCTTGTCATGCATTCTCATTATATCATCTTCCGAAACTGATGACGGATTCCCTTCGTCACCGGAGCCGGCAATAATAAATTTAATATTCAGGTTGTTGTTCTTAATAATTTCGGCAGCCTTCATATACTCGCCAACCCCTTTCTCCCATAATAATCTTGTAGCTAAAATCACTGTAAACAAACCTTTTTCACTGTTGGATTTTTTAACGGGGACAAAAATATCCGTATTTACTCCCGATCCTCTTATTATATGAATACTCGCTGAATCGGCAAGAGAATTGTCGACAAATAACGAATAATCGTCTCGATTTTGCATTATAAGCCTTGAATTTCCGGCATTACAGACCAGTCTCAACAAGAGAGCGACAAAGGGTTTCAGCATGCGGGCTCTCCACCCCATGTCCGTAAATACATGCCCGAGGCCGGTCACAGCATTAACAACTGACTTGACACCTGCAATACGTGATGCAATAGAACCGTAAACAACACACTTTATTGTAAAATGATGAACTAAGTCGGGCCGTTCACTTTTATATAATAAAATCAGATAAAACATCAGTTTCATCTCGGACAGAGGATTGAGGCTGCGACGGTTCATGGGAAGTTCTATCCAGCGAAACCCCCTCTCTCTGAGCATAAGACCATACTTTCCCGGAGGAGACAGTAGAACGACATCAATCCCCTTATTCCGTAGGGTTTCTATCAGTGAAAGACGGAAATTATACAGATACCAGTCCGTATTGGCGAAAAAAATATACTTCATGCTCTGCCCGGATTGTCTCTCACACAAATGCACAGAAACGCAAAGAAAGAATCTTGTTTTATCTTGTTAATCCTGTCAATAAAATTTTGCTGAATAGTTACAAAAATCATTTATGCACAGAATCAAACCAGGTCTGAAAGATGAGGATGTCCCACAAATGGTACTGCCAGTTTCTGATTCCCCTTTGATGTTCCTCCCATTTTTTCATAATCGGCACGGGATTGAAAAAACCGTGCTTCGCCAGACTCCTTTCTGAAAGCAAATCTCCGGCCCACTCCCTGAGAGGACCACGGAGCCAAAGGTCGATTGGAACGGCAAAACCCATTTTCGGTCTTTCAATAAGACTCTTTGGCAAATACCGGTACAAAACCTGACGTAAAAGCCATTTCCCCTGACCGTTTCTGATTTTCATGGAAAGGGGAACCTGCCAGGCAAATTCAACCACCTGAGGATCGAGGAGGGGGATTCTCGACTCCAAACTCACACCCATACTTGCCCTGTCCACTTTTGTAAGGATGTCGTCCGGCAGGTATGTCAACATATCCAGATACATCATCTCCAGTGTCAGATCGTACAATCCGGGCCATGCCGAATGATCGCTCACTATGGTAGAGGGTTCAATAGCACCGGGAATAATACTCTCAGGGTCATTCCAATGCGAAACCAAACGGAGATAAAGTGAAAAACGGTCTTTAAATCTCAACAAATCTGCAAACTTATAGATCTTGTCAACAGGGAGACGGAGGTTCGACAATGAAGGCGCCAAAGCTCCTGCAAACCTGAAAATCCTCTCCCACTTTCCCGGAGAAACCGAACTGAATAAGTCCGACAGAGCATTCCTTACTCCTCCGTTCATCCAGCCGAAATATTTCCAAATTCTCTCCCACCAAAAATAGCGGTTATAGCCGCCGAACAGTTCATCGCCTCCATCGCCTGACAAACAAACAGTGACATGCTCTCTTGCAAGCTTAGATACGAGAAAAGTGGGGATTTGCGATGAATCGGAAAAAGGTTCATCATAAAGAGCAGGTAAAAGAGGAATTACCGAGGTGGTTTCTTCAGGCGTCACATAAAGCTCAATGTGCTCGGCGCCAAGATGTGCAGCGACACGTGCGGCAGCATCGGCTTCATTAAAGACATCCTCATAAAAGCCCAATGTAAAAGTCTTTACAGGGCTGATATTCTGCTCCTGCATGATTGCGACAACAGTGGAGGAATCGATACCGCCCGACAAAAAAACACCTAAAGGCACATCAGCTTCCATCATCGCTGAAACCGAATTTCTCAACAAATTATTCAACCTCTCTATACTCTCTGTTTCTGACAACTCATATCCCCTTGCCGAACCTCTCTCCGCTGCCTCTCTTAAAGACCAGTAAGGTAATGGTTTATAAGAATTATTCAGCTCCATTCCATCCACCCTCAGATAAGTCCCCGGGATTAATTTGAAAATCCCCTTATATATGGAAAAAGGCGCAGGGATGTAGTTGTGTCTCAGATAAAGAGAGAGAGAGTTGCGATCGATTTCACACCTGATACCGGGATGAACTGTAAGCGCCTTGAGCTCTGAAGCGAAAAAAAATATTCCGCCGCTCCAGCCATAGTATAATGGTTTCTCCCCTATACGATCCCTTGTAAGATATAAAACGCCTTCACTACGATCCCAGACAGCAAAAGCAAACATCCCTCTGAACTTCTTAATGGCGCTTTCAACCCCCCATTGGCTAATTGAATTTACCATTACCTCGGTGTCCGAGTGGCCACGGAACGTATAGCCGATATTCTCTAATTCTTTTCTCAGCTCTTTGAAGTTATAAATCTCGCCATTGTATGACGCTATATATCTGCCACAGTCGGAAAACATCGGTTGACGGCCTTCATTGGAAAGATCGATCACGGATAAACGTCTGTGACCCATAGCGATACCGGCTTTGGGATCGACCCAGGCCCCACTGTCGTCAGGTCCGCGATGCTGAAGAGTATATGCCATCTTGCTGACAATCGACATAAGTTCCTCCTCTGTCCGATTGCGTGAATAGTCAATAAAACCTGTAATTCCACACATTACAATTTATGCTAATAAAAAGGTGCTGATGTTTTCATGTTTTTTATTAAGGTAATATACTTCATGAAGAGTTTCTTTCTATAATTTGACTGTTGATTTTTAATTAAATAAAAGCTTACAATCAAATTGTGCATTTAAAAACAATTGAAAAACAAACCAACACAAAGTTAATTATAATATTATTTCTGACAGCCTTCATAGCAAGGGTGTCTGCCGTTATTCTGGTTACACAATTTAAATTCAAAATGAATCTCTTTGCGCCGGACACAACAGTATACATAAGAAGAGCAATTGACTTAATTAACAATGGCTGGGGGGAGGTTGTTGTATGGTATAAAAGCGGGTACGTTACATCATTTTATTCCGTTATACTCGCTTTTCTTTTAAAATATATTGTAGGTGTTAAGTATGATGTAAAGGAACTAATCTTTTATCATGGTATAATGAATGCTGTCATAGGAGGATTAACCTGCATTTTCATATACTATAGCACAATATTAGCCAGCAGTAAAAATAAATCCATTTCTTTTTTTTGTGCTGCCATGATAGCTGTTTATCCTGAATTTTTATTATGGAACACATATTTACTTAAGGAAACTTTAAATATCTTTTTTATGTCTGCAGGTATCTTTAGCATATATATAATGCTTAATCAAAAAAAATTTCTTAATTTACTATTGTCTTTGACTCTACTTTTCATTGTCTTTTTTATTAATTTTACATTTCGCAACGTTAATGGATCTTTACTTATCGCAACCTTCTTAATTTTGGTTATAATTGCTGTCTTTGGTTGGTTTAAAAACAGGTATAGTAGCATTAAATTCAAAAAAACTCTTTATATTTCTATCATTATTATAATTCTAATACCTACAGCTTTTATCTTTTACAACCTCATTGGACTTGAGTTAAATTTCAGCACTTTCTATCATTATAACTCTCCCGGCGGCCCTTTTGAAACATGGGGTTATTATGAAGGTGCAGACAGAGAAGGTGAAAGAATAAGTGTTTGGAAATATCTTGGTTTAGAGAAAGAACAATTTAGAGATTTCAGTAAAGCAAAGCAAGAAACAATATATTTATTTGCCTTTGGCAAATACATTGTAACCAGTCCTATTGAATTCCTGACACACACAACACAGAAATTTATTAATATGTGGAGACCTGTATGGAAAAACTCATCAGCAAAAACACATTTAATGATGGGAGTACCCTATTTAATAGTGATGTTTTTTTTAATTATCTATTTTTTTAGAAGGAAAAGTTATGAGTTTGAAATCAACGCACTACCTTATATAGCCTTAACATTTTCAGGAATAGTAATGCACCTTATATTTGCAGGACAAATTAGATTCAGACTGCCTGTTATGATCGGTATTTTACCTCTGGCAAGCATAGGTATGTATGAACTGGCCATCCTGTTTTACAATAAGCGACTATCTCATAGGAAACAACCCTCTGTTCAGGAGGTTGTTTGAATATTTCAATAAATAAATTATTATACGATCCCATTAGAATAATCTAATAGTCATGCCCCCCCCTTCCTTTTATCGACTAAACGATTTCTCCTATAACATCTATGATGTAATTTATTTCTCTATCCTTCAGGTTCGGATAAAGAGGCAGAGAAATCGTTCGATCTCCAAAGCTCTTTGCTACCGGAAAGTCATCCGGCTCAAATCCAAATTGATTCCGGAAAAAATGTAAAGTATGTACAGCCCTGTAATTTACTGCAACACCGATCCCTTTATCCTGAATTTTCCACAAAATCTCATCTCGAATATCAGGCTCAACCAGGATCGTATACAAATGTCTGGCGCTCTTACCTTTGATCTTAGGTATAGTTATTTTACTCATTGAACTAAAACCTTCATCATACATTTTACATATTGATTCTCTTCTTTGCAGATTCCGGTCTAATTTTTTCAGTTGATTTAACAATAATGAAGCACGAATATCATCTAAATTGTATTTATAACCCAGCACCTCCATGTCCCAATGTTTATATTTCCCACTATAACGGGATGACGCATCTTTAGACATACCATGGTTTCGTAAAATTCTTAGATGGTCAGCCAACTTCGAATTATTTGTTAGAATAGCACCACCTTCGCCGCATGTAAGGTTCTTTGTTGCATAAAAACTTACGCAGGCAGTGTCTCCTAAATAACCAGGTCTCACTCCATCTCTCTCTCCCTCAATACAATGGGCGCTGTCTTCTACAATTCTTAAACCATGGCTGCTTGCAAGTTTGTGTAATTCTTTCATCGGCGCCATTGTACCGTATAAATGGACAGGAATAACAGCCTTTGTCCTTGTATTTATAACCTGCTCTATTTTTTTAATATCTATTAAGCCACTTTCTTCCTCAACATCTACAAAGACAGGCCTGGCTCCAGCATGTAAAATTGCAGTTGCAGTCGCAACAAATGTCATTGGCGATGTGATAATCTCATCTCCTTGAGCAATTCCCAAAGCAACCAGGGAGAGATGTAAGGCTGCCGTACAGGAACTAACACAAACGACTTCTCTCATGCCTGTGTATTGTGAGAATTTTTTCTCAAACTCCCTTACTGCAGGACCGGACGTTATAAAAATGGAATCAATAATTTTCGTCAGCTCTTCCGTATCCTCACGGTTTAAATTATGACGATAAAACTCTACTTTCATCTCTTACTTTCTTCCTTATAAATCATTACATTAGAGTTTCTCAGGAATTTAGATTACTTTGATTAACTACTTATATATTCCGTCATTCCAAAAAAAGAATGATATTGGTGAGACTTTGAATAAAAATAAATATTAAATAAATCTCTATTTAAATAAACACTATAGTAAACTATTTCTTCATTGCAATTACAAGTGGAAATGAAATTGCCGGAATGTAGATACTCCTTTAAAAAATATAAACCAACTTCGGTATAAAAAAAACAACCACCTTCTCTATCAGAGAAGTAATACTGTTATTCAGCATGAATATCCAGTGACGTTTATCCGACGGTAATGTATCAATATAGTGATTAATCTTTTCCGGTTTCATTTTAATTAAAACATCCTTCTCAGAATCGTATATATTTATATAATCAACGACTTGTATTTTTCTATTATATTTCGTATCAATCATGTATCCGTCACTATAATAGTGCCTCTTGTTAATTGGAGAACACAAAATACTCTTTTCTAATGCTAAATTAAAAACTGAATTTACCACCCAGTTTTCAGAGAAAAACTCAATGTGACTAACAGGGCCGTATTTACTATATTGATTGCCTGAAACAAAAAGTATTTTGGTGTCATTATAGTTTATAAGTTTTTGATTTGTTCTTATCTTCCCAATAATCTGCTGTTGATGAATCGTTAAATTCTTCCAATGATCCGATATTCCGAGAATCGTAAAAAAAAGAATTGAGAAAAAAAAGGTTCTCAAGTACTTTCCCGGGAGCAATAAAAACAAATAAACAATAAATAATGAACCCCAAAAAGTGGTTCTGTTGCCAAGATTAAAAGCAAGCTGAGGATATCTTCCGGTTATTGCGAACATCACAAACGATGTTAACATCAGAATAATAGAAAATTTTAATAGCCGTCGATCAATTTTAATTTTTAAATCAGCAACATACAGGTAAATAAGCACACTGAATATTACACCTATAATAAAAGATAGAGCCGATAGCTGAAAAAAAGCATAGTAAACTTTTAACCACATAGAAGGTCCAATCGTAGCATCCAGAAATGTAAAAAACTGGAAAGAAAATAATTTTGTTATGGACAAAACAGTAATTTCCTCAAGAACCCTGGATGGTGTTGACTTTAGTACTAATGACATGAGAATAAAATACATGGCATAGACAATATTGGGAATGATTATAATAATACCTTTTCTATATTCCTTTCCAAGCAAAAAAAGAATAAACAAGGAGAAGGCGACAGGAGAAGAACCATAAGTCATAAAAGAGGCGACAGAGGCTGACAAAAAGGCTAATAATAACCGATTATTATGTGCTAAATAGTATGCATAGAAATAAATAGCAAAGACCAATGCATGACTTACTTGAGGATACCAATATCCGATGGCGTCATGAGACGGATAAAAAAGAAATAAAAAGGAAATTAACAAAGAGTAAGGCTCAGAGAGGAAAATTGCAAAAAATCTGCTCATCATGAAAAAAGAAATGATAAAATATGTAATCTTCAATATGTATATAAGAGTAAAATTATCTATATCGGCAAAATAAAACCATATATTATGGGAAAAATGTCCTATAGGTGCATTCATATGGTTCCTTTTCGGTATAAATAGATCGGAAATGTCTCTATTGGATATATCATTTAATTCTGTAAAATCATCAGATACAAGTCCGGTGAAACATAATAGATAGGTAATAATAAAAAGATAAGGGAAATAAATTAATCTGCGAATTAACATATATGGATTTTGTTTTTTGAGGTTATTATAGGGTTAGTATCAATTTATTGAAAAAGAAATTCACAGGCTTTATCCGAACCTGCGTTAAATAAAAAATCCAAAATACACATATAAGGAATAAATTCTCCCCACAGTTGTGCATATACAGGATGCTTGTATTCCTGATATTCCAAAACGACTCCCTCGGATTCGAATCTCTCTCTGTCATATAAATGACGACTGGTCACGCCACTTGCATAGTAATGCGTCGCTTCCAGACTCTTGCAAATATTGATTACCTTATCGACACCTTTACCTTTTACTTTTAAATCCGACGATTTAATAATCTCCCTTTGAATTCCCAGGCACTTGCAGTAATAGCCGAGCAACTCCCAATTTAGATCTACAATTAAAGAATGATTACTCCTAAGAATCTCATAAAACTCATCTATATATATATTATAACGATTTGCATTACTATAATAAGTTTTTATACTATTAATATGTTTTTTTATCCAATCATTAGAATAATTAATTCTAATATCAGTGATATTCTTGAACTTATCCTCTCTTTTAATTGGCACTGTTAACCATATTGTTTTGCCATCATGCACTTTAATCCGATTTCTATGAACCCAGCCGCTAGTTGAAAATTGGACATCATCTAAAACTACAAAAGTGTCGGATTTATAGATAAAATCAAAAAAACCACACCATGGCATATAGCTTGGCTGATTAATAGAGATGCGTTTAAATTTTTTGGTCATTCATTTTATTCCACTCTGAGAATAAATAATCTATTGAATTGTTTAGGGACTTATCGATTCCAATCACAGGACTCCACATTAAAATTGCTTTCACTTTATCAATAGAAGGTTTTCTATAAAATATATCCTCATACCCCTTGCCATAATATTCATCAGAGGAAACAAATTCAAATTTGGCAGCCTGCTTAAGATCTTTCGGGATTTCCGGATGCTTTTTAAAAAGTTCTATACATTTTATTGCAAGCTCATATACTGTTAAGTAGTTATCGGGATTACCAATATTAAAAAACTGTTGATTACACATTTCCGTGTTCATTATTATTTGGATAAGGCAATCGACCCCATCCTTAATGTCAGTGAAGCAACGCCCTTGTCGCCCGTCACCAACTATTTTTATTGGTTTTTTTAATAATAAATTCATTAAAAAGGAGTTTGTCACTCTACTGCATCCTGTTTTGGCGTATTCTATAGAATCCAGCTTTGGACCAATCCAATTGAAAGGTCTGAAACAACAAAACTTCAACCCTCCATGCAAACTATAGGAATAAATAACCCTGTCTAACAACTGTTTAATTGTGCTGTAAATCCAGCGTGTGTTAATGATGGGTCCAACTACAAAATCTGTAGTATCTTCATGAAAATAATCTGTATTACTCTTTCCATAGACTTCTGAGGTAGAAGGAAAAATCAAATATTTCCCATATTTTACTACCATCTTTATTATTTCCAGATTATATTCAAAGTCTATTTCAAATACCTTTATAGGGTTCTCAATGTAGTACTTAGGCATAGCTATGGCAGCCAAAGGAATAATAATGTCACATTTTTTTATTTTATTTTCTATCCAATCCCAGCTTCTAATTATGTCATCCTGTAAAAAGATAAAATTACTATCATCGGTTAAATGTGCAATACGGTATGAATCTCTGTCAAGGCCATAAATCTCATATTCATTAAAAGATAATAACTTTTCTGTTAAATATGACCCGATAAAGCCATTTACACCAATGATTAATATTTTTTTCTTCTCAGGCATCTCTCATATCACAAAACAAAGTTTACAGCGGACTATGAAAAATAAAAAAGTGTAAACTATAGTCAAAAAAAAATGTTGTGGCTATTTTACACACAATTACGTTATTATTTCGAGTTGACACAATCAATATCTTGTAAAATCTTCCAATAATTATAATTCCAGGATCTGTATTTCCAGTCCGGACAACTGCTGCATAGATCAATTTCATTACCTCTTCTGTTTAAATGCATATTTCTGTAATAATTGAACTTTTCTCCCAGCCATATGTCTTTTATATTCTCTTTATGAATATTCCCTATATTGGTTGAAGCCGCAATGTCAAAACCGCAGACCATAACATTCCCTGTTGAATCAATATTTAACCTCTCGAATATAAAGGGGCATGGGATTCGCTCCTCAGGTGGGAGATAGGGCTCGGAATCAGCAGAGCTAAAGGGATTCAGAATTCCCCATGTTAAATATTTTCTTTTCTGAAAATTATCTACAAAAGTACTCCAGAACTTTTCTACGGCATCAATATCAACACCTTTCTGATTAATTGCACTTGCAATAATTTTTGTTGAGCTCTTGAGTCTGTTTCTTAACTCTATCATTCTTTTTACATTATCTAGCAGAGCATTCCAATCTAATCCCTTTCTGACTTTACTATATGTTTCAGGATCGGCAGCATCAACACTAAACTCAATCGCATCAACATCAGCAGTAAGAAGTCTGAGACTGTTTTCTTCCGTAAACAGTGAGCCATTGGTTATTAAACCAACTTTTGCTCCTACAGTTTTTGCATACTCCATTAATTCTACGGCGTTTGGATGCAGCATAGGTTCGCCGCCACCGGTTAATCTGATCCATGCATTGTATTCGCCACACTGATTGGCAATCAGTCTAAAGGTTTCTTCACTCATAATTCTGCTATCTTCATAATTATCTCTAATTTTTGAATTTGTATAAGGACAAGATGGACACTTTGAGTTACAGATATAGACAAAGGAAAGAACAACCATCATAGGAAACTCTCGGGCTTCCTTCCTTATACCGTAGTTTTCTTGTGTATGGTGGATTTTTGTTCTCTTCATTGTTTTTAAATCTATATTCTTTGAGCCTGGTTTGTGTTTATAAGATACTTTCTAAAAAAAAAACCGGCAACTTCCTTTCCACAATATACTCTATGTTTAATCACCTCGTTAATAAATCCTTCCTTTTCAAAAACATGCTTGGCTATATGATTAGATTCCAGCACCCAACTCCACACATAATGTAAGCTATGCTGTTTGGCAACTGTTTCTATTTTTTTTAATAATTTACTGCCAATTCCATTATTCCTGTTTTTTACAAAAAAAGTAATTTCTCCATCTTTATTTAGGTATAAAACGACCACACCAAGCAATAACATATCACTGACTATTCCTCTTATCTCTATATCATCTCTTTTAATCCATCTTTTCGTTTCAGAAATGGTTACCATGCTTGACAACAGCAATTCTCTATAACTGTTTCTCAGCTTTACATATTGGGATATAAAAACTTCTTCCACCTTAAGATCTATTATATTCATCAATAAAAAAGAAGTATCCCCAAATATCCCTTGGGAGTTGTAAGATTATATAATTTAATAGAGTTATAAAAATTTGGTAATTACTTTGGTGTATAGACTGAAGGCTGAAGATTATAAGATTAAACAGGAGTTATCGATAAAACTTCATGTTTTTTTATTGGCCAACACACCAAATTCATTTAATTTTTTACTTCAACCTAAATACCTGAATAGTTATAAAATTTGTAAAAAAATATATTATCAGGTTAAACGATCAATCCTGCCTTTTTGAATTTTTTCTCGTTGACCGAAAACTATCCATTTAAACCATAATCTTATTATATCACTAAATGCCTTCAGAATAGAGGCAATTTTTGTCCCCTTCGCCTCACCCCTTTTACGAGGAATAAAACGAATTGGCACCTCCTTAATTGATTTACCAGACCAATATGATTTAATTAATAGTTCTGGATTTGCAAAAGAACTTTTTGCCTCTTTACTGACTGATTGTATCCATTTCGTAGAGTAAAACGTTACATTTTGGAAATCGGATAAAGGAATTCTAAAAAGCACTCTTATAATAAAATAATTGATTAATGATACAAATGCCTTAGAAATAGAGTCTGACCGTTCGAATAAATGCTTATTTGCAATCAAATCAAAAACTACGGCAAAGTATTTCAGTAAACCTATCCCTGCTTGGGTTGGCTTTCTCCTGACTCCCTGTACGACATCATAACTCTTTAAGTATTCAAAAAAAATATGTATATTTGATATATCATAACTCCAGTCAACGGTTTGCCAAAACAAAAACTCTTTAGAAGCTTTCTGTATGGCTCTTTGGCTTGAAATGCCAACATTTAAATTACATTCATTTTGAAATATTTTTAACTTTGGATTTTTCTCTTGAAATTCTTTGGCTATCTGATATGTACGATCACTGCTGCCATCCTCTATTAAAATAATTTCATAATCCTCTACTGTACTATCTAATAACTCCGTTGCTTTTTTCAGAAAGGTCTCCATGGTTTCTTCTTCATTATAGGCCCATGTTAAAAGAGAAACACTTTTGTTAAATGTCTTTTTTTTTGAGTGTGTCGTCAAATCTAAAAACTCTATTCTAATTAATCAAATATATATGAATATAATTTGCTTTAATCACTAAAATGCATCCACCATATTTGAAACATCATTAGATTCCAAATTTTAGCCGCATTGTTTCTTGCATCAGTGTTGTAACGATGGAGAAGATCACTTACAACGTCGATATTAAACAAATTGTGTTTTTTCAGATTTTTTTTGGATAGTATGCTTGAAACATATTTTTTCATCGAGTCCTGCATCCAATCAAAGACAGGTAATACAAAGCCTTCTTTAGGCCTCTTTGTTATCCCGCGAGGCAATAAATCCTCTACAGATTCCTTTAAAACAGCTTTAACATTACCATTCTGTATTTTCAAATTTCCTGGTATAGTCGCTGCAAATTCTACTAATCTATAATCCAAAAAAGGGGATCGAACCTCAACGGAATGAGCCATAGATAAGAAATCAACAAAAGCCAGCACCTGATCTGGTAGTTGTGTATTCCACTCCATCTCTAAAATCCTGTTTAACGGATCATCAGAGGTAATATAATTAAAGTACTTTGTAATTAACGACAAGGTGTCTGATTTTCTCAATTCTGCTCTAAATTTATCTGAAAGCAGCTTATCCTTTTCCTTGTCTGTGAAAGTATACAAATAATATCTCCATTTTATTTCATCACCACCTGATTTATCGAAGAGGTTTTTTAAGAAGTTAATATCACAGGGTCGAAAAAGTTCTTCATAATCATTACACAAGGAATTTTCCTCTAGCTTATCATGCAACCGTTTGAAATGGTGCATGGGCTGTGCAACTCTATGAGACAAATAGCTTCCAAAGAGTTCATCTGAGCCATCGCCCGAAAGGGCAACCTTAACATGTTTTTTAATCAGTTTCGATAAAAAAAAAGTTGAAATGGTTCCTGAATAAGGTTGGTCGAACGAACAAATTACTTTCTCAATATCGTTAATCATTTCCCTGTAACTCATTATATATTCATAATGTTCCGTTCCAAAGGTTTTTGAGACTATGCGAGCGTGGTATAAATCGGCTTTTTTGTTTTTTAACTCATCCTCATAACCAAGACAGAATGTCTTTATTGGTTTGTCAGAAAATCTGCTCATTAGAGCTACAACGAAACTGGAATCCACCCCTCCGCTTAGATAGGCTCCAAAAGGAACATCACTTATCATTCTTATCCGTGTAGCATCTTCCATCAATCGCAATATAGACTCTTTTATATGCATCTTATCTAAATTCTTGTCTTCTTTAAATAAAACTTTCCACCATTTTCTTTTATCACAAATCTTTCCTTTTGAGAATACTAATAATTCACCAGGTAAAAGAGAGTAGATTCCTTTAAAAACGGTCATAGGAGCAGGAACATTCTTAAGTGAAAAGTAGTGGTAAAGGGCGTCATAATTAATGTCACGACAATATGCGGGATGAGCTAACAGACACTTGATTTCGGATCCGAAAATCAATTTATTGCCTATTAGAGAATAGAAAAGCGGTTTTACTCCCATACGGTCTCTTATTAAAAAAAGAGTTTGCCTTTGCATATCCCAAAGGGCTATTGCAAACATACCGTTTAATTTATGAACAAAATCACTTCCATATTCCTCATAAAGATGAACAATAACCTCGGAGTCCGAGTGATCAGTATACAACAAATGGCCCTTTTCCGCCAAATCATTCCTCAGTTCAGGGAAGTTGTAAATTTCACCATTAATAACGCACCAAACACTCTTTTCCTCGTTGTGTATCGGTTGGCGTCCTTTTTCCACATCAATAATACTCAATCTCCTGAAACCCAAATTCATTAAACCATCCGAATAGAATCCTTCATCATCAGGTCCTCTATGTAAAACAGCATTCAACATGCTTTTTAGTACATGCCGGTCATTTTCTCCGCTAAATCCGCAAATACCACACATTTTTTATGTATCCTGCTTATAATAATCCGCTCTTGCGGATTGCCAGTCTTTGCATTTCATGCAAATATCAGGTAAAAGAGTAAATTGACGGCTCAGGTGTAACTCTCTTAGTTCTTTTAACCTGCCATTCCAGATATCTTTTATAGATTGCCTGGTTACATCACCGGCGATAAACCTGGCATCCAGGTCTACAGCGCACAATACAGTCTTACCTGTGTTAATGATGGACAATGTCTGCATCGCCCAATGACAAGGCATTCGATCTTCTCTCTCGATTGTCTGATTTGGCGCATCAATCATCCCGGCCCAACTCACTTTAGGACGTATCTTCACAATTGCCCCTTGATCACTCCAAAATTTTATAAAATCATCCTTTTCTTTTTTATTAATATCCATTTCGACAAACTGAACATATACTTCCGGTTTTTTTATATTTTCTGATTTTTTAAAGTTTAATAAGTTTATAACATTACTCATAGTTTTATTGTAATTTCCCCCAACTCTCAGCTTACTATACGTTTCTGACGTAAAAGCATCCAATCCGATATAGATAGCATCAAGTTTTGAGTCTATGAGACCTTTTACAGCATCTTCATCAAGTAAAGTGGCATTAGAGTTTAAAACGACATCCGTTAATCCCATCCCTTTGGCATAAGCTATTAAATCGAAAATCGAGGGCTTCCTTCTTTTTAAAATAAGGGCTTCTCCAAAAAAAACCAACCAAACCCTTGTATCTTTTTTTACCAATGCAATTTCATCTATGATTTTTTTAAAAATACTCCATTTCATGACACCTTTAGCTCTGGTCATCTCCTTATGAACACACATCGAACACTTCAGGTTACAAAAGCTTACCGTATCGATTAATATCACTTTTGGAAAATCACCGGGATCAATAATCCTCTTTTGCTCAAATTGATTTAGTAAAGTATTCCTCTTAATCATATTTAGTATAAAAAATAAAGTAGTTGTTCATTTGTATCGCTTTAAATAACGTGTCAAAGTATAGAATATTGTAGCTTTCTGTGGACTATGATATTTCTAAGTAACTACTTCTCTTAGCGATTTTCGATTGACGAATGACAATTTATGGACTCTCTTCCATTTCATGAACAATTAGCTTTTTCTAATATTCAAGCTTCCTGGCACTCAGGTATACCTTTAAATAGTGTTTTTTTATTGAAAAAAATTCATTTTCTATCTGTCTTGCCCATAATTTCCAAAACAGCTCCCAGGCAGTAACCGGGCGCTTTAACAATATCCAGGCATAGTCCTAATAATCCAATTATAATCCATCTAAAAGGTAGAAGATATCGTAAATTAACGTCTCGCATAATAGGACGGATAACCCCCCTGAAAATGATAACTGCTAAAAAAAGACTCCCAATGTATATTTTTGTAACATGTGGTATGTATAATAAACTATTTACATCGAAGCCTGCAAAAATAAAATTCCATCTGTGAAATAAACCAGATGCTAAACAAAGCAGTATTATTAAGTAAACCTTCTCAAAGACACCCAAATTAATACCACGAATCCTAGGAGCGGCAACTCCTTTTAGGAAAATAAAAAAAAAGATCAATGTCATAAAGTATGCCTTTGTTATATGAGGAATATAGAGTGATTCGTTTAAATTCCATGATGCAATAATGCTGTTCCACTTATAAACTAAAATAGTTAATAAAACAAATAAAACAGATAAATAAAGCCATTTCTGCCCTATAAATATATCAGTGTGAGCAGTAGACATTGCGTAACGAAAATATTTTTTTAGAGCAGGCAGGAAAGACGCCGGCAGGCCGTAATATTTGACAATAGGATCCTTTAAGTATGCAATTCTATATCCCAGTGACTTTATTCGTGAAATCCATTCAATATCTTCGGAGGATCTGACGCTCTCTATAAATCCTCCGGTGTTTTCAAAACAACTTGTTTTTACAATAGAGCCGGGTAAAGTCTTATAAGCCTTATAACCATAGGATGTCGCTCTTAAGAATTCTTGAAACGAATTTTCAGCCTCAAATAATGTAAGACCGCCGACAAAATCAGAATTGTTTTCCTTTACAATCGAAGCGCATTTCTCTAACCAGTAACGCTCTGGTATTGTTCGGCTGTCAATAAATCCCAGCCATTCTCCCTTTGCTATAGCAGCACCAATATTCCGAGCCTGACCCGGATATGCAAAGTCCACTTTTTTATAATGAACATAAGGAACAACATCTAAATTAAGTTCGTTAACACAAATGTTATTATTACTACTTGAATCAATAATAATTACTTCATAGGGCAAAAGAGTTTGCTCAGATAAACTCACTAAAATAGAATTTAAGTAAGTCTCATCATTATGAACAGGTATAATAACGCTGACAGTAAAATGATCTGTATTGCCTGTGATATTCTCATATGCCATATTTGTAATGCAGTTATAAGCTCGCCTAATAGAAATAGATATTTATTTAAAGGGGTAAGTGAACTTATTCAAATTTACTGATAAGACATTAATGCACCAATAAATGTAACATCGTAGCTATTGTATTCCATTTATGAAGATACAATTTAAAAAGGCGGGTTTACTAATGTAATATTCATTAAGAAAAAACTGTTATATTCCTTTAGCAATTCTCAATTCCATAGTCAAGACTTCTATCACTTTTTCTGTCTCTACCAGAAATTTCCAGCTCATGTTCTACCGGTAGAATCTTTTTCTTAAACCTATAGCAATGTTTATCGCCTGCATAAGACGTTTAGAAGAAGCACATTCCCATTCTCCCAGATATTTAACTTCAGAAGCTCCAGTACCTTTTTTGAAGTTAAAAACTCCTCTATTATTAGAAGTATCTACTCCTCCTAAATCGTAAAAAAGAATATTCCTCAACCTACATTGCAACAGAAGTGTCCATAAAAGTATATTTGAAGCATATAACTTCCTTCCTTCAGATGATGAGGCAGCCCAAAAGTCCCACCCCTTATTTCCCAATATGACACACCCTCTGAAAGCTACGATTTTTCCTTTGTCATTCACATATTTAAGTAAAATGATATTTTCCTTAAAATACGTAAAAAATTCTTCCCACTCAATGGTGTTATACACCTTACTTATATTTTTAAAAGAAAGCATCGATTTGTATACAGAAGTCAATTCCTCAAAATCATACTTACTACAATGAGAGATATAGTGTTCATATCTTTCTGCTCTCTTTAAATTGCGACGCCAGTTTTTTGAGCAGTTTGCCAGTAAATTCTTTTCACTTATACTTAAATCAATTACAAGACTCGATTCAGCACCCACTTTAAGGGAGGAATGTTTCCAGCCAATTCTCTCTAAATATGAGATGTTCAGACTATTACAAGTCTTGTAAGAGCTGAACCTGTAATATAGATTACGTAAGCCCATGGTTTTAGATACTGCTGAAAAAAAATGATCATTTAAAGTCTTAATATCACCAATGGGGCCACCTGGAATCCAAAAAATTCCGATTTTTAAAGGGAGGACACGAAAAAGTCCCTGTAACATAGAAATGATTTTATTGTTATCATCCAAAGCGACCCAACGTTGTGGGTCCCAGGCAAAACTCTTCTTATACTCACCCCACTGAAAAGATTGATAGAAATTGTAATCTTCAAATGTTTGCAAATTCTTATTCCAAGAAGAATGAACAGCGTCGTTATCAACAAGTTTCCATTTCATTACTTTAATAGCTATTTATAAGATGAAAAGCACTTAATTATTGTGAAAAATAAATTTTCCTAACTTTAACTTTATAAAACTCAATTGACCTAAAAAAAATCTATAATACAAATTAGAAGACAAAGGAGGAAGCAGATTAGAGAAAAAACGTAAGCAATTTTTTACTATCATAGAATAATAAATTATTTTATTAAAACTCTTCTTTAGCTTAGGCATTGTTATCGGATAACTGTTTCTTTTCATGGATTTATAAAGAAGAAACTCTATACTGGAAATGTCATCGGTGCTTAAAAACTTTTTATAATTATTAATTCTCTCATCGGTTACTCCTTTATTGTGTTTCAAATAATAATACTCAATTGAATATGACTGATTATTAAAAGATGTTTCAAGCAAGCAAGGGTTAAATTTAATGCCTATATGGCGACAAATCTTCATCAGTTCCTTTTCAGACTGAACTACCATGTCTTCATACTTAATTTTTATCCATACACTTTTACTAAAAAAAAATTCATAGATATTGGATAAAAAATCAATAAAAAAATAATGAGCACAGAAAGACTCTAATAGATATTTTCTATTTTCAATCTTCTTCAAAGAATTATAAACTGCTCTTGGGTCGCGATATAAATAGATAACCTTAAAGTTTCCCGAGAAAAAACTTTTTAGTAAAGGCAGCACATAAATATGCTCAGGAGTTTTCTCTACCAGCATCTTCTTATTGCTCTTATCAGATTTATCAAAGTGTCTATAAAAAACTTCATAGAGTGCAAGGAAATAATCTTTTAAATTGTTTCCATTATTTATATAACTCATATATAGTGCCAGAATGTTATTGCCGGTTTCACTATTCTTCTCAAATGAATATCTAAATCTTCTGGTTAATATGTCAATCAGTTCCTTTTTGTTCCTCCATGGTCTTTGTAAAAAAAAGGTTTCGTGAGGATAAACAAGAAGCTCGGGATGGCCGTCTAACAATGATATCGTCATAGTTGTACCAGATCTGGGACAACCTACAATAAAAACAGCATTTTTTGATATCTCTTTAAAAGGAGTCATATGTAAATAATCATTTTTTATCTCTATCGAATGGATGGAATCCAGCTTTTTTGTAACTTTTTTTGATAGCTGTCAATCCACCATGCTACCCTCCAATCAACCCTAAAAGCATAAAACTCTTTTTTTAAACGAAACTTGGCAATTGAAACAAGCAGCTTTATTAGCAGTTTTAATTTGTTATCCTTTAACAGAGCTTTCAAATTTTTTGAAGGGTAGGCCAATGGATAATAAAACTTAACAAAGCTATTGTATTTATCCTTATACTTCTCATCGATCCATGGAGTATTAACATTAAGCATACTAAAATGACCCCACTCCTCAAGAATTAAAGGCGGTTTAAAACCTTTTTCAATAGATATCTGATATAATGGTGTGCCAGGGTATGGAGTATATAGAAAGGGTGTGAATTGATGATCTCTATAGCGTTCTTTAATCTCTTTAATCATTTTTAAAGATGCTTTTAAATCATCCTTGGGAGCATTTGGAAATCCTGCGATGATGTAAAATTCTCCAATAATTCCGGAATTATATAATTTCTCAGAAGCCTGATGCGTCTGTTCTACAGAAGTGTCTTTTTGAATAAACTGTAGTACTTCATCAGAACCCGACTCAGCACCGATACATAGCTTACGACAGCCGCTTTCGTACAGTAGTTGCAAAAAATTGTCCGAATAACCAACAATTTGATTTGATCTGACAGAAGCTTCCCATTTGAGATTTATTTCACATGCCTTCATCGCAATCACAATTTTTTCTACTCTCTTCCTATTGATAAAAAAATTAGTATCAATAAATACGATAGAATCGATAAGATATTTATCCTTTAATAACTTTATAAAAGAAAATACCTCATCAGCGGACCGGCACTGCCACTTCTGTTTATACACTGTCTTATCACAACAAAAACCACAACGATAAGGACACCCTTGACTTGTATAATAAGCAATCGTTCTCTTTCCTAAATAACTGGAATAAATGTAGTTTTCAATATTCAATAAATCCATATCAGGCTGAGGAACACTCTCCATGGAAAATAAATCAATTGTTTCAGTCTTTATAATCTCACTATTTTCTTTATAGTATAGATTTGGTATCTCCTTCAATTCTCTGATTCCTAAACAAGCATCAACAATATCAGTAATAACAGGCTCTCCATGGCCTACAACAACAGTATCGATAAATTCATTTGATATCGTTTGTTCAGGTAAAAGAGATGGATGCCACCCTCCCCAGACAATTCTTGCTTGTGGTGCAATATTTCTGATAAAAATTGAAAACTTAAGACCGTCAACTATTTGGTAACCTGTCATTGCACTGATACCAACCATAACAATACGATCTTTTAAAAATTCTATCTTTGACTCATAATCTTCCTCGAATCTGGAATCAATGATGATTGAATCGTATCCTTTTTTCTTTAATACTGTTGACAGAGAAATAACCGAGTAAGGAACCTGTTTGACCGTTCCGGTTCTAAGGTTTTTACTTTCCGTGCAAGGGTAATAAAAAATAATTAAGGGTTTCATTTAACTATCTTTTAAGGTTTATCGGATAAATCGATAGATTTAATTTATATTTTGTTCACGGTCTTCCATATTAGGTATTTTATACCGGCAATCTTACGAAACCAATCATCTCTTACAGGCCATTTAAGCATCCCAATAACAAAAAATTTTAAGCCCTTTAAAATATCACCCTTCAATATTAGTCCCAAACCGGCTGAACTATAAGCTTTGCCCTCATATCTCAATCTCTCAATAAAAGGAAAAGACGTATGATTGCCCAAATAACAAAAATATTTATCACCGATTTTCAGCAAACAGGAGAGACGCTGATCAATATTTGAGCTTATACTTCCGTCCCTTTCCATATAAAAGCCCAAGGGCTCATTAATAAAACCGATAGTAATATTTAACAGGGATAATCGTAACCAAAGGTCATAATCCTGTGCAGCCGGAAGTGTTACATCAAAACAGCCGGCCTCAAGCAGGAACTTTCTCCGAACAATTACCGCTGAAGGTGAAAAACAGTTATTTCTCAGCAACGAGACAAAAAGGCTGATTCTTTTGTTATATTTGCTACTATGATCGACAAAATACTCGCGTCCATTATATCTTCTTATCTCATTATGACAAATAAGATCAACAGTTGGATAATTATTAATATAATTTATAGTTTTTTCCAATTTTTCCGGCATCCACATGTCGTCAGAATCCAGAAAAGCTATCCAGTCTCCCATAGAAGCATCGATACCCTTGTTCCTGGCGTCTCCGGGTCCTTTATGAGGATTAGACAGAATTGTAAACTTCTTAAAGTCAGTATTATCAAAAAAATCATCGGCTCTTTTTATAGTCTCATCTGTCGATTCATCATCTGAAATAATGATTTCAAAATTTTTGTATGTTTGCGATAATACCGACTCCAGTGTGCGAGTAATAAATTCACCTGAATTATATGTAGGGATTATGACTGAAATTGTGGGGAACATTTTTACAAAATAATAACCTCTCGCATTACATGCCTCTTGTACCATAATGTAAAAATGTACAAGGCATACAGTGATTCCGAATAAAAACTAAGCATCTTTACATTATTCAGTACCTCTTTAATGAAGCTTAAATCCAATATTTCCTTGAAAAGATAAACAGGTTCCTCAAGCAGATGTTTGTAAATAGAAGTTCTTAAAAAATTGGATACCCAGAATTCAGTGGGGCCGGAAAAACCTGCTTTAGGAAGATGAAGAATTTCATTGGGAAGGATTTCCTTGAAGCTCTCCCTCATAATGCCTTTCAATTTATTTTCATGGAACTTAATGTTATATGGTATTTTGTAGCAGGTTTCAACGAGTCTGTGATCCAAAATCGGCACCCTGCCCTCAAGTGACACAGCCATTGTCATCTTATCCAGAAGAGACAAAATATTATTCACAAGATAATCCTGCAAATCCATACTCATTAAGTGATCGATGTTTGGCGTGAACGTGTCGGATAAAACATACTTTTCATAATGTTGAATGGTCATCTCTATCATTTTATCGTAATATGAACTATCTCGAAAAGCTTTCTTCAAGAAAGTATAATTAACACCTGATATGCCGGCAGCATAAAAAAGAGGCGGATGAATTACCTTTTCACCTCTATCAATATTATGACTTTTAATAATATTTCCTATTTTTATCCTAATACCATAAGGTAATGTTTTAATTAAATTCCATGGGAAAAAATTTAATATATATCTGTTATAACCTCCAAACACTTCATCTCCGCCCGTACCGTTAAGAATGACTTTGATTCCTCTTGAAACAGCGACTTTTGACAACAATAAGGTAGGGATCATTGCATTATCAAAAAGTGGTTCATCTAAATTCTCAATAACTTCAGAGAGCACATCCATAATATCACTACCTTCAAGAAGTAATTCGAAGTGGTTTGTTTTAAATCTCCTGGCAATCATCCCGGCATAGGGTAATTCGTTAACTCCTCCTTTAAAACCTACAGAGAATGTGTCAATCTTTTCTCCTATTTGCTCTGATATAAGCGCAACAACAGCTGAACTGTCAATTCCACCGGAAAGGAAAGTCCCGACAGGTACATCGCTCCTTAGTTGTATCTTTATGGAGCTTCTCATAAGATCAAGGATTAACTCTTTATACTCTTGCAGGGAATTCAGGTGAAGGTTACCACATTTATTGATCTCCCAATATCTCTTTTTTTCTATAAATCCGTTCTCCTTTATTCTCAGGAAATGTCCGGGCTCAAGTTTATAAATGTTCTTAAAAGCTGAGTTCGGATATGAAATATAGGACATGTTCATATATTGCAAAAAAGCGGGTAAATGTATATCTTTATCAGAAATTCCTGACTGGGTAAGCGAAAAGAGAAGGGATGAAAAAGAAAAAGAATCCTTTTCTTTCTTATAGAAGAGCGGTTTTATTCCCATTCTGTCTCTAAAAAGAAACAGTTCCTGATCCTTTGCATCCCACACGGCAAATGCGAACATACCGTTAAGCAGTTTTACACATTCGCTTCCGCTTTCTTCAAAGAGATGCACAATAACCTCTGTGTCACTCTTTGTTTTAAACAGATGCCCCTTCCTCTCCAGATCAGCTCTTAATTCAATATAATTATAAATCTCCCCATTATGAACCACAGTAAATCGACCATCTTCACTGTGGACCGGCTGACGTCCTCCTTTTATATCAATAATTGCAAGTCTTCTTATGCCAAGTCCTATATTTTTATCGATAAAATATCCCTCTTCGTCAGGCCCTCTGTTAAACATAAGCAGGGTCATCTCTTTTATTTCTTCTTCATCAATATGGCTCCCTTTAAACATCAACTTTCCACAAATTCCACACATCGTTTTTATTCCCACTCTAAAGTATAGCTATTACTAATAGGGAGCTGTACAACCATCTCAAATCGTAAGGTTTTTGCATTTACTTTTTTGCCATATGCAGGAAAAAAAAAGTCATTCATAATATCGATGCTTTCATTATATAAAACTCCGGTACTATTATGAGATGATGACTTCATATTAAATTCCATGGATGTAACACCCTTTATTCCAATTATTTTAAAAGCTCTTTCCATATCGGTATTTTCGGCTTTCAGACCGGGAGGCAAATGAAAATAGGTAGTCACCTTGTGTTTTTTATTTCCATTTATTCTATCCTTGATTACCAGCCTGCTATTCCGGATATGGAATGATCTTTCAAACTTTATTTTATCTCCACTAATTCTGGTGAATCCTGAATGTGTAATTTTAAAAAAAAAATCCATACCCCGCCATTCATGAAAACATGTGACTTCAGATTCTTTGTAAAAAAAAGGATAACGATCGTTTTTATAGTATAAAAAGGGATCAAGTCCGTCTATTATTACTTGATTATGAGCCTGTCCAGTGACTCCATAAAAACCAACTTTATCTTCATAATAGTTGTATCTTCCAGGGTCAGTAAAGAGATATTCTCCATCAAAAAATAATACAAAAGAACCGGTATCACAATGTCCATGAGAAGGGAATAAAGGAATACCTTTTTGCTCAACATGCCAGAAAACAGTTAAGGAATGCAGATCAAGTCTGTACCATCCACTTTCATGAAAATGCTTAAAAGATTCATTACCGAATACTTCAGAATTCGCTGTATCCTTAACGTTAACAAAAGCTGGCTCAAAAAGAGCGGACCATCCACTGTTTTTTGGTTTCACGGGAATCCTATGAAGTGAGTAAATATCCAATGCAGGTTTTGACCATGGAAGAGAAATAAGCCAGCTTGGGGGAGAATCAGGAGAAACATCGCCAATCAGCGGAATTCTCCAATCATTTTCAATTCTGTTATATACAAGAAAAAACCAGCAGGCAGGCAGCATTTTTTTTAGCAAAGATTTAAAATATTCCATAAAATTCATTATTTCCGCCTTAACGGAAAAAACGTAGAGCTCGAGAAACCACCTGGTTACAAGAAAGTGATAGTGTGTTGATCCTTCCCTTAAAAACCCCTCTTTAGTAATCAATGTCTCTGATGCATTTTTAATAATTTTTCCTGCAAAGTCTATGAATGAAGATTGGTTAAAGAAAACTCCCGAGAAAAAAAGACTACGAGCATTGTTTAAAATATGATTGTTAATCCTATCTTCGGAAAAATACTCGAGATTATCTGAGACATAATATGTTGTATCAATTAAATTGGCTATAATTAAGTCTGAAGGAGCAGCATTGCGCCCTGTTTTATAAAAAAATAAGATAAAGTTGCAAATTCTCTCAGCAGCCGTATAGGTCTCAAAAGCTCTACAAATTTTATCTGAGTCCATCTTTATTATCCAATCCGTAATTATTTTTTCTCCATTTGTATAAGGGATAAAGTCATGACATTCTGTAAGTTTAAATAAAAGCCAATTCCATCTGTGAAGAGCAGTCGTTTGTTCAATATCATTTAACCTCTGATGCCAATCAGGGATGTCATTGTATTCAATATCTTTACCGGCAAGAGTTATTGTAGCTTGATTAGAATGAATACAATCGGTTACTATAAAATCATATTCAAACATTTGTAGATTAAGCTTCCTAATAGAATATGATAAAAAAGGTTTGCTTTCAAGTATTGTATTATAGTAATACTTTTTAACTTCATCAGGATAAATATCCCTTTTTTTACTTAAATTATAAATTTTTTTTGCTCCAAGTTTATCAAGGAAAAAAGCAAAAGTTTTCAGAGCCAGATCAGGTTCCTTGAATATAGTAAAGAAAAAATTAATAAGTTCTTTTTTTATTTGATTCATTTTAAAATTTAAGACTTACAGACCTTTCCGGCATATCATGAAGCAAAAAGGAGAGAACACAGATAATCGGTTTACTCTGTGTTCAATAAAAATAATTGCTGCTTTTTGCGCTCAATTTTATTTATAAATGCCTAAGTGGCTGAATATATTAATCTGTAAATATATAATCTAACCTTTCCAGTTCTTTTTGAGAGTAACCTGCGATAACGAACTTTTTCTCAATATCTGTACTCATTTTGAAAAGGCTCCTGTTATTTTTTATATAAACAGAAGAACCTTGGAAAGGAGAGTTAACAAGAGCATTATTTATATCAAAATTAGAAAAAAGGGTTCTGTAGCAGGATTTTAGAAAATCTTTTGTTCTTCTGTTTATATAATTAAGCTTTTTAATTTGATTATGCAATGCAATGAAAATCATATGAATCACATCAAATCCAAAATATTTTTTATCAGCGTAATGAAAGTGTTCCCAATCTATGACGTTAAAATCACTTACTGTTTTACTAAAAACATTGCAGAGAGCCAGGTCACCATGAATAAAAAAAAAGGATGGTGTAGACCATATTTTTTTATAAAAATCTATGATATGCTCAATCATTTCCTCATTACCTGAAATCTTAGCTTCAGGATCATATTTCTTACCTTTAAATTCAGGAATATCAATCTCATAAAAAAATTTTTTAGTGAGTATTGCAGGATTTTCTACTCCCTTCAATGTGTAAAAATATTCGTATCCTCTCATTTCATTTTCAATGATTAAATTAGCCTCTGTTGACAATGCAACTTTTTTATAAAAAGAACATGAATTTAAATAACACTTGAACAAAGCGATATTGTTTTCATGTGGGCTGTTGGAAATTAGTTCAACTAGCAAAACGCAAGATATTTACTTAGTGGCGATAATAATAAATGAAGGTGAGAGGTGATACAATTTAAGATATTTAAATATTATATTATCAACTATTACATTTACTTTATTAAACATTCTACCTGTAACGCTCTTACCAAGTCTGTAGTTATAGGATGCTTTAAAATCTGTAAAATTTTTTTTATTCACAGGTATGATTCTCTCAGGTTCAATATTATCGGGAAAGGATGCAAATATGTCAATTTTTGAAAAACCTGAAGAAATCAGTATTCTATTAATAAATGAGCAGGAATACTTATCTTTTTTTTGAAAAAAATTAGTATAACTAAAACGATTCATAAAGGAGAAAAAAAGCTTCCCCCCCTTTTTTAAATTGTTAAAGGCTAATTTAAATGAATTTTCAAGCTCAAGTAGAAACAAGGAATTGCATAAGGATCCGATGTTAATAGGTTCTGTTTTTAAAAACGTCTTTGGCATTTGAAAAGAAAGTATTGAAAAGTCAAATGCATTATCAAAAAGTATATCTCTGTCTGTATCAAAACGTATAAAAATGCAGTTATTAAGTCCGCTGTTTTTAACTGCATTTTTCATTAAAAAAAGCTTTTTTGCATCATTACTACATGAGAGCATTAGCTCACAAGAGTGCGCAGCATAATTCAATAATGAAAATGAACAACAACCGTAATCAATCCCTACATGGTGATCCTGTATATCAAGAAGTTTAAGAACAACTTTTTTTTTAGACTTAAGTGGAAATATATTCACTACGGAATCATGATACTTTTTATAATTTAAATTATCCTTGTTTGTAGAATATAAGCCATCAAACTCATTGTAGTGTTTTTTAATTTGTGAAACAAGAAGCTTTGCATTACTATTCATAGGATAAATTTCAGCCTGAATGCACAAGTCTCTGAATCTCGGCAGCCTGCTTAAATGCTCCGTTAGATTTAATTAAATTATCATACTTCCCCTGTTCTATGATTTGCCCTTCTTTTAGGACATAAATAGAATCTGCTTTTACTATCGTTGACAATCTGTGTGCAATAACTACTATGGTTGTAGTTAAGGCTATCTTTTCAACTGCCCTTTGGATCAATAATTCAGAATGACTGTCAAGAGAGCTGGTGGCCTCATCCAGGATTAATATGACAGGCTTTCTCAATAATGCTCTCGCAAGGGCGATACGCTGACGCTCACCGCCCGAGAGCCTTACACCTCTTTCTCCGACAATTGTATTGTATCCCTCAGGCAGGTTTATAATAAAATCATGTGCATTTGCCAACTTACATGATTCCTCGATTTCTGTATCAGAAGCTTTTTCATAACTCCATAAGAGGTTATTTCTAACTGAATCATTAAAGAGGACGACATCCTGAGGTACATATCCGATATGACGTCTAAATGATAAAATATCAACGTCGCTTAATGGGATGTTATCTAAGGAGATGATCCCCCTGTCAGGTTCATAAAAGCCTATCAGTAAATCAATTAAAGTTGACTTACCGGAGCCGGATTCACCGACAATTGCCGTAACTTCACCTTTCCTGATTATTAGATCGATATCATTTAGTACAGGTGCATTACCAGGATAAGCAAAGCCAACGCCTTGATATGTTAAACCTTCTTTTAAGTTCGTAAAAACAATTTTTCCGGTTTTTTGAATGTTTTCCACCGCTAATCTGATCATATAATCCACTTGTTCATAACTGGGATAAAATCTCAAAATATTTTGTTTAAAAGAAGTTAATCCCCGAATCATAGGAATGATCCTGAATAGAGCATACCCTATTATTCCAATCTCAGAGAGAGGAATTAGCAGGTATTCAGAGGATATATAAAGGATAGTTAAGATAACAATCCATCCGAATGGCTCAAAAATCTTTGGAATTGTATAACTTAAAACATGAGATTTGACCTCAATATCACAACGATCACCAAATACTTTGGCAAACCTTTTCATGTACGCTCCATGATTACCGTAACCTAAAATCACCTTAGCAGCACCCAGACTCTCATGTATTACTTCCATTACTATGTTTGATGCTTTAGTGCTTTTTCTTCCCAGCTTGTAACTGACTTTATTTATAAATATGGACGGCAACAACAAAGCACTTACAAATGCTATGGTAATCAGGGTTATTTCCCATGAAATACAAAGTGGAACTAAAAGAAAAAAGAAAGCTCTTATAAACTCGGAAAATAGATTTCCCATTGAAACAAAAGCACTTTTTACTCCGTCTATTTCGCGGGTCAAGGTATTCATTATCGAGCCGTAACACTGGGTGCTGAAAAAATGCCAGCGAGAATTAAAAAAGGCGTCATATGTCTCTATGGCAAGTGTTTTTATCATGGCGTATTGAGCTTTTAGAATTGACCAATTAGCAAGTATTATAAATGCACTTAGCAGTATATTCGATAACAGAAAAGCAAGTAATATATTAATTTTGGAAGGAGCAATTCCGGTTAAGGTAAAAAGGTTAAGCAATTTTTCCGTAATTGAACTCAGGTTTTTAGTCTCTGAATTGATAAAAACATCAACAACCGGTGCGATTAACAGAGTGCTGATAATCTGTGTAAAACAGACAATTGTAACAATTAAGACATTGATAATAAAAAGAAAGGGATATTTTTTGTAAAATATCGAGATGAGGTGGAAAATTTTCATGTATTGCAGATTATATTCTCAATATCATGCACGATCTAAAGAAATCTATTTTTCATAATTAATTTTGATTTGCAACAACTACTTAGGAGCCGGGCAGGAATAAGTTGCTCAGGCTGACGCATATATTTAGTACGGATTTAGTTGATCTGATTGAGCAAAACCCGTAGGCAAAGCAGCGCTATGTTGAGGATTTTGTGATTGAGGATCGATTAAAGACGTACTAAATATGAGATGTCAAATGAGTATCTTATTTCTGCTCGGCGACTTATGTGTTTAGACAGATAGCTGAAGGCTGTTAGGTAAAATATGGGTTATCGATAAAACCTTACGTTTTTTATTGGCAGATTATCTGAAACAAAGAAACTAATTCTCCAGTATCTTCCTCTTTAATTCCTTAATTCTTTCAGCCGCCTTAAAATCCAACACACCTTCTGCATAATGGTCCCTTCGTACCTTCTCAAAAACGTCATTAGAGATTCCATACTTTAGTATATAAGATAAATTTAAAATTAATTCATCAGGATTGGTTGCAAGCAGATGGCTGTCATATTCTATTACCGGCACATAACCGGGAACTGTAAAGTTATATGAAATAGCAGGCTTACCTAAGCATAATGCGGAATACAATGTAGATGAATTCCCTGTTGATATTGTACAGTCACTAATGGCTATAAGATCCTTAACAGATAACTCATCGTTGTGATAATATTTCTCATGTGAAAGCAAAGATAAAAGCTCTTTTGCAAAAGGATGCTCATATTGCTTTGCTCCTGATTTACCTTTAAAAATAAAAAATAAATCATCTTGAGAGTCTGCCCATTCTAAAAAAGGTCTCCATAAGCTTGTTAATGCTTTTCTGTAATCTTCATTATCCAATAATCTACCAAACAGCTTATGAAAACCACTGTTAACATCACTTAGAAATAAAGTGAAAACGAGAAAAATAGTGATTATTCTTTTTTCTCTTTCTATTGGCAGATTTAAAGTAGAATCAACCTGACAATTCATTAAAGGCTCTATTTCAATATCCCCAATCAATACAATATTATCAATATTGGGATTATCGTTTAGAAAAAATTTTTTATAATAGGCGCCCTGTATAAGAAAATAATTCATGATCATAAAAGATCTTGTATAATCGGGAGCACAATAGCCATATCCATGGGCCATAGTTAATGTTTTTATATCATATTTATCGGAAAGAATCGTAAAAATACTGGATACAAAACCCATCTCACTTTCAAAAAAAGCTAATTTTACATCAATGCGTGAAAGAAGGTTCTTTATATCTACAACCTTGTATATAATACCAATGAAATAAAGTATCGTTGACAGAGATGTGTAACGATTGAAGGCTAAGGAATAGAAGGATAGAAAAAAATGATAGTAATAATTAATAAACAATTGATTAAATAAAAATCTGACAGAAATTCTTTCTGCCAGATAATCACAAATAACACCGCCTTTGCTTTTTAAATAGCAGCTTTTTTCTGGTGATAAAGGTTTAAACTGACCGCTATGAATACAATTTTTTATGTTTAATATTCCACTATTAAAGAAATAAAAATCTCTGTATAAGGACTGTTTGTTACTGTCAATGAAAGGATTTTGATGAAAAAAAATTATTTTTTTATTTGATTTTCTTATTTTACCGGTAAAGAATGAGATTCTGTTATATCTTATTATTTTAGTTATTATTAATAAAGGAGTCAGAAAAAGCAGCATGTAAATAATAAGGTTTTTAAAAAAAGCAACTAAATTAAGCAGAGATAAGTGCCAGGTTATGATAATTACATTTTTAAATTCCTTTGTTATTAAATCAAGAATAAAACTTTTATGGGTAGGAAAAAAGTAGATATTATTATCCATATTATTTTGCATAAATTCTCTTATAACAGTGTACTGGATACAACGATTGACTATAGATTGAACATAACACTTTTTTAGCAGATCGTTCGCTCTTCTATCTTTTAAATATTTTATAAATGGTATGGAAACGTTTTGATTATCATTAACTATTTTCTTACTAAGCTCAATTGCCATTTTTATACCCTCGGGGTAAGCACTTGTTGTAGACAAATTGATAAAATGTATTTGACATACAAATTTCTTCTTTACTATCAAGTTGCAGTATTTTTTTACAAAATTGCTGTAATTTAAAAAATATTGCTTTTTATAAAAAAAGAAGTGAGTAAGTGATAAAAGGAGAGTAAAAAAATTTAAATTTTCGTATATGATTATTTTATTCATAAACACTTTAGGAAAAAAGTTTTAAGTATAAAATATTGATATTTCAGGAAAATCAGATACCAGGGAAAGCAATTAATTGGTTATATTTTCGTTTCCTTCAAAAGTCTTTATTCTTTTCTGAGCTAAATATGCTACTATCTTTTTTACTACATCATCAGGTTTTGTATTATTATCATTTTTGATTACTAAATCAGGAGATACAGGAGGTTTATATACTGAGTTAACACCAATTAAAGTATCAATCTCGCCTCTCTCTGCCATTGTATACAGGCCTTTAACATCACGTTTTTTGCAAACTTCAATCGGACAGTCTAAATAAACTGTAACGAGACTATTAATTTCATTAGAAATAAGGTCTCTTGCATTATCGTGTGCTGTAAGAGCAGACACTACAGAATTTTTATTATATAAAGTGCTTTTTTTACATAACTTTACTAAGGTATTGACAACTCTTAAACGATCATCTGAGGAAAAACCATGATTTGATCCGAAGAATGATCGAACCTCATCACCATCGAAATGTAATGTATCTATTTTAGCATCAATTAGCTCCTTAGTTAGCATTGAGGCTATAGTAGTTTTTCCAGAGCCCGTAGGCCCCATAATCCATACAGTAAAATTGTTATCATTTACTTCCTTATTATTCTTACCAATAACCTTAATCATATTTGTTATTAAAGATACAACCTGATTTCCATAAAACCCTATTGCAGTTTCTTCTGATAACTGTATGCCGTCTATGTTTAAATTTAGTAGATCGATAAAGGAATCTATCTCTGCTATTGATGGTGTTGCTTTGCGAATCATACTTGTAAAAAACTGAGTTGCTAAAATAACTCGTGTATTAAGAAGTTTTGCAAGAGATAGTATTTTCCTTTGCGCAGCCCAAGTATGTTTAAGTCCTATTTCACCTGCCATATCACCTCGGTCTACAATTACAAGGTCTGAATATGAAAGGATTTCATATAAATTAGTAATAGAGTCAAAGGATTCAATCTTAGGTATACATTTTATATCTGAGTCTATAAGTTCTTCTTCAAATAATTTAATATCATTGATACTCCTAATAAATGATAATCCTACAAAATCTATTTTGGTCTTTTTAGCCATTGCTATTAAGTTTTTATCTCGTTCAGTAAATTGCTTGATTATGAATGATCTAAAATCACCGGATTCAAAATGAAGTCCTCTTCCTCTGGTTAACTCACCAGAAACCTCTGAGACACAAACAATACTATTCTTCTCAGTATATTTAACTTTAAATATATTCATTCCATCGTTAGCTCTGATTTTTTCGCCCTCTTTTATATAATCAAGAACTTTAGGATAATTTAGAAAAGATCCTCTTATTTTAAAAGGTTCATCTTTTCTAAAAAAAATTTTCTCATCGATATTAGACAATCTTATTTTAAACCCGGGAAGATCAAGTAAAATTTTGCATTTTCCCTTAATTATTTCTTGGATCTCCTGAATTTGTTCATATAAGAGAGAAAGATTATTAAAAGCCCCATTAATTCTGATAAAAGTTGCACCATTATCTATATAATTGTTAAGTATTTCTTTGGTTGTAATACCAGGATTAATTGTTACAATTATTTGAAATTTTTTATTGTTATCGGTGTTTAGCATTTTCCCCTCCAAAATTGTTAAGAAATTATAGGAGAACAGATAGCAATGCAGGAAAGAGTAGTGTATATAGAATTAAAATTTAATGTAGTAAAAAAATGATATAGGTGAAATATTGGTAAAACAATAACATGATGCAGAGTCAAAAACTATAAATATTTACTTATCATAGTAAACCATAAAAATTTTTTTCGTATTCATGGGACAAACTTGTAATCTTATCAAAAAGTGAAGGATCTGATCGTTTTTTTAAATCACTAAGTTTAGTTTTTCTTAATTCATTATCTAAGATAGACAACCGAAGTTCAGTACGAAGTAAATTTTCAGTGTAGAAAGTAGTTTCTGTTCCAATAAACATTGCTATCTCCTCCATCTTCTTCCCGGCATTAGTTAGAAAATCCTCAAATTTTACGAGATATATTTTATCTTTATTAGCAGCTTTACGATATTGTTTAACTGATCTTTCCACCAGATCTACTACAGTTCTACCACATCTTTCCATAGGATTTAATCGCAGCCATTCCTCTTCGTAACCCAGACAAAACCAAGGAAGCTTCTTTTTGTTATATTCAATAGATAGAGTGAAAGCTCTTGGATCATTACCAAATCGATCGCCCCAACCTCGTTTCCACCATGAATGAATAACATCTACAGGATTACGAAATAAAGCAATCATACGATAATCAATCTCCAGCATATTAAAATGTTCGAGATTAACAAGTATTTCATGAGTTCTTATCGGGAAAAAATATGTTTTCTCACACAAATCGTTTACAACTGTATCACCATCCTTCATAGCAAGTCTTTTAAAATATTTGTCCGGCTCTTTATATTTAAATATACCGCTTAGGTCATCATACCTGAAATTTACATTTCTTGAAATTTGATTGTTATATATTAGTTCATTAAATTGAATTTTAAATAAGGCTTTTGCGTAGTGAGGGTCAAGAGAACCAAAAGATATAGCCGGGATTATATTCTCCAAGAGTGTCATTGTCTTAGTATGTTCACAATTATTCAATGATGGAACAAGACTATTAAAAACAGCTTTACCACTTCTGGTAATACCATCTACTATAATAATGTTTTTTGCAATGTTTTCTAAAATTCCGTAATTGACTTTTTTTGTCATGGTAATAAAGCTCCTTATTTAAAACTAACTAATGTCATGTCAAGCATCAATTGACGGATAAAGTCGCAATAGTTTGATTCTTGCGTCATCCGTGCTGAACTGCCAATTCACAACTGATTTATGTTTATTGCGATACTCCTGCCAAGCGGCTGTTTCTTTCCTAACATCTTCTATGTTGTCAATTCTTCTGCTCAGGCACTGACCTGTGAGCACATTTAATTCTATCTCTGCAATATTCAGCCAACTTCCATGTTTAGGAGTAAACACAAAATCAAATCTGTCACAGAGATATTTTGCTTTGGCAGGTTTGAAGGCTTCATAAAGTGAACCAGGTGTATGAGTATTCAGATTATCCATTACTAATATTATTTTCTCGGCGTCATTATAAAGTTCTGCTATATCCTCTATAATATATGACCAGTCGACTTTGGATTTTTTCTCTGTTATCTTGACAAGTCGCATACCGGCCAGTGGTTCACAGGCCATAAAAATATTGCACACTCCAAAACGTACGTATTCATAGTCATACTTCGCAATCTGTCCCGGAGACATATCAATTGGAGTTTTGGTCTCACCTATAAGCTGCTTAGGGGATTCATCCATGCAGACTACCGGAAACCTTGGATTATATGGTCGCTTGTAAACGTCCAATACCTTTTCCATGCAGGCTGCAAAATTACCATTCTGCTCCGGCGGGATTACCCATCCTTCGTGACGCCAAGGTTTAAGTTCGTTTTTTTTAACACTTGGCGAATTGTT
>JAREWP010000070.1 GCA_029001845.1 Candidatus Magnetocorallium paracelense
GCCTCGCCTCTTTTGCTGTAATGCTTTTGATCCTCCTCTCTCATATGATTTACACCATCTGCATACGGTGTCTATATGGACTCCTGTTATTTCTGATATCTCCCTGTATTTTCTCTTCTGTTTTCTCAGGCGTACTGCCTGCTTTCTTAATTCCTGTTGGACTTCTTGTGTATGCTTGCGGGCATCTGTTTTTTCCATCAAATATTATAACATTTCTTTACTTCTTTTCGATATGTTTATTCGCCAGGTTAATAGCCGCAGGCTAAAGCCTGTGGCTACATTTTTTCATATTCTCATAATCCCCGCAAACCTGCATAAAAAAAGTGAACATCCCGTGCATTCAGGATATGATGAAGCAGTAATAACAGAGAGCCCTACTCCCTTCCTCTTAACTTTGACAACAAAATAAGTATCTCCACATAAAGCCATATAAGGGTTACAATCAGGCCAAATGCCGAGTACCACTCCATGAATTTAGGGGCTCCGCTGTATGCTCCGTTTTCTATAAAATCGAAATCCAGCACCAGATTGAGAGCTGCTATAACGACAACAAAGAGACTGAAGCCTATACCTATGATTCCGCTTTCATGGATGTAGGGAATATGAACACCAAATATTCCAAGCACAAAGTTAACAAGATATATCAATGCGATTCCGCCTGTCGCGGCAACTACCCCCAGTTTAAAATTTTCCGTGGCCCTGATAAGTCCTGACCTGTATGCAATAAGCAGGCACAGCATGGTTCCGAATGTCAGCACAACGGCCTGAATGACTATTCCCGGAAACATATTCTCGAAAATAGCCGAAAAACCGCCAATAAAAAATCCTTCCATAAGGGCGTATAGAGGAGCTGTAACAGGGGCCCACTCTTTCTTAAACACTGTCACCAGAGCAACAATGAAGCCCGCAATGGCGCCGCCAAATGTCCATACCTGTAAAGAAGGATTGCCGGTAAAAGCCATTTTCCATGTCCACATGGCAGCGAGAACCAAAACAAGAAGCATAATTGCTGTCTTGTTCACGGCGCCCTGGATAGTCATTGCTTCGTCCGAGAAAGTTACCCTTCCATACCCCTTAAAAGTCTCGGCATTTAAAGCCGGATTAGATGTCCTCATCATATGTTACCTCCTATTAATTAAGGTTGAGTTATATAGTGTTGCTTGCATCAGCTTTTTATATAAGTAATTACAGAGTAAACGTCCATGAACCTCCGGTTCACCACAAAGCATGAAAAAGTAAAGAAAGAGGATAATATTTTATACCACGAAGATCACTAAGTACACGAAGTTTTTTTAGTTTTTTCTTCGTGCCCGTGGTTATTTAAATGAAGTTCTTTTTAGCTTATTTTCGGTACGCAGTTAGTCTGAAGTGTATAGTAGCACATAAAACAGTGTCTGAGCAATATCAGGAATAAAGGTGCAAAAGAGGTGAAAACATAATCAAAAAACAGTTTTGCCTGACAGTTTATTCGATTATTGCAGAGGAGTTTGTCGGAAAGGTTTCAGGTTTTAAGCCGCGGCCTTTAACAGGCCGCGGTCATGGGAATGCTATTCAAAGCTCTTAACATCTATAAAGGGGACGGCGCCGGAAGTAACCTTCGGGAGCACTCCGTTCCACTTGTCAATTGCCATAATGGCAGCCTCTATTTGGCGGAGCTTAACAAGGTCTCCCGATATATTTTCCTTTTGCAGACGCAATGCTTCGGCCTCGGCCTTTGCAGATGTGATTTTTTGTTCGGCTTCGATCTTAATTCTATCGAGGTCCCTTTTCGCCTTTAGAGCAAGCTGCTCAGCTGTCTGTTTGGATTCGATCGCCTCCATAAATAACTTTGTAAAAGAAAAACTGACGATGGAAAACTCATCAACAGCGATATTGTGGGCAATCAGTCTTTCCGTGAGATTACTCTTCATCTCGGAGCTCACGGCAGGGCGTTTTGTTATCAGTTCCTCGGCCGTGTAGTTGGCAGTGACTGCCTTCGATACTTCCTGGACCGCCGGATCGATAATCCTGTCTTTAAAGTATACGCCTATTTGCTGATAAACCAAATTCGCCTTATCAGGCACAATATGGTAGTTTAAGGCGATAGTCGAACTGACCTCCTGAAGATCTCTTGAGGAGGCGTCAGCGTCTGTCTGGGATTTCTGTACTTTGACATCCACCTTTACGACTTTCTGAACAAAGGGAATTATAAAATGAAGGCCCTCGTCCAATACAACGGGTTGCACCGCACCGAAGTTCATTACCACGCCCCTCTCACCTGCTCCGATCGTAACAAAAGGATTCAGTGCAATAATGGCAATTATTGCAATAAGTGCTATTATCATGACTAAAGCGCCTTTTTGTCCTTTTGCAGACTTTGTTTTAAATTCATCGAAGAAATCTCTTTCCATGATACCTCCTTAATTAAATCTACTTCATGATATTGTTTAATTCATCGGCCCGTGACTCTATTTTTTCAGTTGCAGATTCATAATCATCTTTTAATTTATGCAGTTCGTCCGCTATATTTATTGCAGCCAGTATGGCTGCCTTGACAGGGTTCATATCTGCATAACGGTTGTTGATTTCCTGTATTTTCCCGTCTACAAACTCGGTAATTCTTATCAGATACTCATTTGACTCTTCGCCCTTTATATTGTATTTCTGCCCGGCGATCTCTACTTCTACATTATTTTTCATCCTTCCAAAGCCTCTAGTTCATTTATTATTTCTTCGATTTGGCCCGTAACGCTTGACCTCTCGTCAAGAAGGCGGGATATTTTCTCTTCTTTTTCCGTAAGCTCTGCCTCAAGAGCCTCGACTTTCTCCCTGAGACTTCTATTTTCAAATTTTACAATCCTGATTTTCTCTGTTAAAGCGGCAAGAGTCTCGTCAATAAGCTTTAAACGTTGTAGAGGAACTCTCCCGCTCTCCTCTGCTCTTTCTTCATCTTTTTCGTTTAGCTCGACGAATTCGGCCATACTCCCGCTCTCTGTCTCTCAAAAAAACATGAATTGGTGAAATATCATTACACAGGGGGATTAAGCCGGGCAATAAAAAGTGTTTTTTGCTTCATCCCGGATGCCTGAGTATCTACATAAAAATCAATGTCATTCACTTAAGGAGCAAAGCACCATCCGCCTTCAGCGGCTAAACTCGAAGGCTCCGCTTCGCTGCGCCTTCTCAAACATGACCCGCTTCCGTCGGAAGGTGCTTCACCCCTTAAGTTGATGGTATTGTACATAAAATAACAAATGTAAGGGGTCAATGTCCACTTTGAATATTCATAAGAGTATAAAAACTCAAATCCCTGTCATAATCATATATTCTTTTATATTGAAAATACGTTTTCAGCACTCTTTTTACATACTTCCTGGTCTCATAGTAAGGGATATCCTCAATAAACTCATCATCAGAGGTGTAATTCCCGGAGGCGAGCCACTTTTCCACCTTATGTTCTCCGGCGTTGTACGAAGCAAGAGAGGCAGGTATAGAGTTAAACCGGCCAAGCAGTTCCTTCATATAAAAGCCTCCTATGAGAATATTATTTTTTACGTTTATAATATCAAAAATATTGTCAATTTTAATACCTGTTTTTCCTCCGAACGTCCTGGCTGTGGGAGGGATCAACTGCATAAGACCGGCGGCGCCGGCAGGGGAATATGCATCCTCGTCATAACGGCTCTCTTCACGCATTATTGACAATACCAAAAGCGGGTCTACAGAGAATCTGTCATAAACCTCTTTGACCAGGTCTTTGTAAGCATAAGGATAGAGGAGGGTCTTATCTCTCTTGGCAGGAGGTATTCTTTTCAACAGCACAATGGATTCATTATAAAGGCCTGCTCTGTTGAGCAACCGACAGGCGCTGAGTATAAGTTCATGATTTCTTTTGCTCAGTTGCCTCATTATATGTCTGCTCTCGATGGCTACAGCGTCTTTCATATCCAGCCTTAATAATATTGACAGTCTCTTGAGCTTATCGGAGTCCTTATTGTTTTTCATCTCCCTTTGAATAATCGGAGGAATATGCCTTCCCGACTTTGTTAATGCGAGAAGTGAATAGTAGTTATCCGGGTCAGTAAACCTCTCATACAATGATGAAGCGTCTTGATCGAGTCTTTCCGATGTTCTGGCGAACCAGTACAAATATCGATTATCACCGTACTTTTTATACAAAGAGTTGAATATTGGAAGCGCCTTTTTGTAGTTCTTGTCGAGATAAAAAGCCCAGCCAAGATTCCACATGGCATCTTCTCTTATGGAAGGATCGCTCTTAATTTCCTCCAATATGGTGATTGCAGCTTCCACATTGCCGCTACGTCTTAAAAAAAGAGCTTTTTTCAATCTTAAAAACGAGGCTTTAGGATCTTTCTTTTTTATAAGCAAGCCCAGTTTCTCCTCAAATTTCTCTTTTGTTTCAGGGTAAAGAGACCAGCTCGCTCTGTAAAGGGAGTATGTTTCATAATAGAGGTCTCCCAGTTTATTGTAATGATCGGCTGCTTCATTGTACTTCTTTTGCTTGAAGAGTGATTTGGCAAGATTCTCCTCGATACTGCGCTTTATTTCGCCCCGAGTCTCTGCAATGATCTCTTTCAGTTCCTTTTCGGCCTTGCTGAAGAAGTACTGTTTCATCAGATTATTCGATCTTTTATAAATATCGGATACTGTCAGCCCGGCGGGATCGATCTTTTGAAGAGCTTCATCGGAGAATTCCTTCGCGGAAATATAAATTTTTTTGTATTCCTTAAAAGCACCGGCGCTGTCTCCGGTATCATGAAGAAGATCGGCAAGTATGAGTCGGACGCCGTTGTCATGAGGATATTTTGTAAGATATTTTCTGCAAGATTTTATACCCCGCCCGGAATCTATCCTGGAAGCAGTCTCGGCCTCAAGCTTAATGGCTTTGCGTAAAATAGGGGAGGCAGGATATTCGGCTTTTATTTTTCCAATGTCTGTAAATACATTTTCATGCCGGTCCATGTTACTGAAAGACAGAGCCCTCCAGTACAGAGCATAGTCACGAAGCAAATGGGAGCCTTTGTTAAAAATATCCAGATTTGAGACAGCATCCTCATAGTTTCCTCTGTCAATGGATTCCTTAGCCCTTTTAAGTAAAATATACGGATCGTCAGATGAAAAAGCAGGAAGCACAGGCAGGAAAAATAAAATCGATATGAAGGCCAGGGTTTTCATTTATTGAAAAAGCTCTCTTTCTTTTGCCATTTCAAAAAGCCTGTCAATGGCATTGCTCCCCTCCTCTCCGTAATCGAAGGTGAAGTCGTTTACATAAAGGTTTATATGACTGTCTATTACGCCATTATTTAATTCTCTGGCGTATTCTTTAATGTATTTCTTTGTCTCATCTCTGTTTTTATAGGCAAAGTCAATGGATTCTCTCAGGAGATTTTCAACAAAGTCGGAAAGTTCCTCTCCAAGTTCATTTTTCATAATTATGCATCCAAGGGGTATGGGCAAACCTGTCTTACTCTCCCACCATGCACCGAGATCGATGACCTCTTTAAGACCATATTCATGATAAGTAAACCGGCTCTCGTGTATAATCACGCCGGCGTCGACTTCTCCTTTTTGTACGGAAGTCATTATTTTGTAAAAAGGCATACTAACGATATTGCTCTTTCTCTTTAATGCCGGTTCGAAGAGCCGAAGCAGCAGGCATGCCGTTGTGTAAAAGCCTGGAACGGCAATTTTTATGCTCTTCAGGTCTTCCGGTTCCAATCCCTTGGAAGTTATGATAAGAGGGCCGCAACCTCTGCCAAGAGCGCCGCCGCTTTTTAGCAGCCGATATCGATCTCTGAGATACCCGAACGTATGAAAAGAAACCTTTGTTATGTCGGGAATTCCTTTTAAGGCAAGGTTGTTCAGCTCTTCGACATCCCTGATCGTCGGCTCAAACTCAAGAGGGCCTGTATCGATCCTTTTATTAATCAGAGCATAAAATATAAAAGTGTCATTCGGACAGGGCGAGAATCCCAGGGTGAGTTTATGCGTTGGCTTTATCCCGGAGGCCATCTCATCGGTCTGCCGCCCAATATGTGGAGATGGATATGGAAAACTGTCTGGCCGGCTTCTTTGTTGCAGTTCATAACAAGCCTGAAACCCCTTTCGGCAATATTATTTTCCAGGGCGATCTTGTTCGCCGCAGCATAGAGACTGCCGATAAGCCGAAAATCTTCTTCTTTTATATCCAAGGAAGTTGATATGTGCTTTTTAGGTATCACCAGGACATGAAGCGGAGCCTGAGGATTGATGTCTTCAAAGGCAAGAATCATATCATCTTCATAAACTATCTTTGAGGCGATCTGCTTATTAACAATTTTACAAAAAAGACAATCCATAACAACCTCTCTTTACAATGCTCTGTGAGCGATATCTTTTCTATAATACATACCATCAAAACGGATATTGTTTATGACTTCGTAAACCTTATCCCTGGCTTCTCTCACACTTTCTCCCAGGGCCGTTACTCCCATAACCCTTCCCCCCGATGAAGTGACATTGCCGCTGTCGCCAAAGGACGTTCCCGAATGAAAGACATAAACGTCATCATCTGATTTGAAAGAATCGAGTCCACTTATCTCCTTTCCTTTTTCATAATCTCCCGGGTACCCCTCGGAAGCCAGGACAACACAAACAGAAGCATTTTTTTTCCACTTTATCTCGATCCTGTCAAGTTTTTCTTCCTCAATAGCCAATAGAATATCCATAAAATCGCTGTCCAGTCTCATTAATACAGGTTGTGTCTCAGGATCTCCGAATCTGCAGTTATACTCCAGCACGTAAGGTTTGCCATCGCTTATCATTAGGCCTGCGTATAAAAATCCTTTATATTTGATCCCCTCTTTTTTCAGTCCCCTGACAGTAGGTTCGATTATAGTCTCCATGATTACATTTTCAAGTTCGGTAGTGACTATCGGCGCAGGGCTGTATGCCCCCATTCCCCCTGTATTGGGCCCTTTGTCACCGTCGTAAACTCTCTTGTGATCCTGAGAACTTACCATCGGGAGAATCGTTGTTCCGTCCGTAAAGGCCATAAACGAAGCCTCTTCCCCGACGAGACACTCTTCTATGATAACCCTGTCTCCGGCGCTTCCAAAAGCCTTTTTCTTCATAATAAGATCAATAGCATCCATAGCCTCTTTAACGTCGACTGCAACGATAACGCCCTTTCCCGCAGCCAGACCGTCCGCCTTGATTACAACGGGTGCGCCTTTTAAACGTACATGTTCCTCAGCATGAATGGGAGAGGTGAAAGTTCTGTACTCGGCAGTAGGTATGCCGTGTCTTTTCATGAATTCCTTGGCAAAGACCTTGCTCGCCTCCAGTTGAGCGGCTTTTTTCAAAGGTCCTGTAATCTTGAGTCCCTCCTTTTCAAAGGCGTCTGCAATGCCCTTTGCAAGAGGAGCTTCAGGGCCGACGACAGTGACATCGATCCACTCATATTTTACGAGATTAATGATCGATTCGAAATCGTCCGGTGCTATATCGATACACTCGGCAAGCTCGGCAATGCCTGCGTTACCGGGGCAACAGTATACCTTGTCTGCCTTTTTGCTCATTGCAATCGCCCGAACAAGGGCATGCTCTCTCCCGCCACTGCCTATGACAAGTACTTTCATGGCAAATAGTATAAACTAAAGAATGACTATTTTTCCAATCACCTGAAAAATCTCGCTATTCTTCTTCTACATCACAGTTGATTTCTGCTATAATTTACAGAATCTGTCGCTGCTAATCGGGCAAAGGAAAAGGATTCTTGATTTTAAGTAAATACTTTGTTTTCATTCACCTGCCTAAAACAGGCGGTACTTTTATAAAAAAAATACTTATCGATTATGCGCCCGATGAGTGGAAGGTAAGAAAACCGGGCGCCCGGGAAAGAAAGTACTGCACAGACCCGAATCATCCGACAATTCGAGACATACCTGCGGAATATATCGGACTGCCGATCTTCGGTTTTATCAGAAATCCATGGGACTGGTATGTGTCGTGGTATGAATTTCTAAAACTTGACGGTGAAAATCCGCTTTTTAATGCAGCATCGAATTTTGGTAAAAGAGACTTCAGGGAAACACTTTTAAATCTTTACGACAACAACGAAATCAAAAATGCAGATTCGGGAATTTACAGCTGGTACTTCTCTGAAAGCTTTGGCAATGATCCCTCTCAAGTCAAATTCTTAAAATTCGAGCAATTACGAGAGGACTTAATCGAAGCGCTGACCGATATTCTCTCTGTCCCTCTCTCAATGTCCGGGGCTATTAACAACCTCCCTCCCATGAATGTTGGAAGTCGGACCTGCTACAGGGATTACTATGATAAACTGCTTATGGAACTGATCGAAAAAAAAGACAAGGAGATTATTGACCGTTTCGGGTACACCTATTAAAAAATGGACAAAAGCGATCAGAAAACAATCAGGCGTTTGCAGAACCTCATACAAAAAACAAATGATTTTCCCATATTATCCCATACCATCGATATTGTAACCAAACTGACCTCTTCAACGAATTTCGATTATCTCTCAATAACCGAAATAACCAACTCTATTCTTAATGATTTCGCATTAACCAATAAAATACTGAAACTGGTCAACACAGTCTATTACAGGCAGTATGACGGTAAGATCAACACCATATCCAGAGCCGTCATGCTCATAGGCTTCAAGCAATTAAGAAATATTGCGATTTCACTTATGTTGTTTGAACATTTAAAGGACAAGTCTACTGCCGTCGAACTGAAAGAAAACATTGTACTTTCCTTTATGAGCGCCATTTTTGCTCGCGAGCTTTCCAAAAACATAGATTTTAAAGAATATGAAGAGGCCTACATATGCGCAATGTTTCATAATCTGGGCAAACTTCTTGTCGCATTTTACATCCCCCTGGAAAATAAAAAAATCAAAGGTGTAATAACAAACAAAAAGATGAATGAAGAATCGGCAGCCAGAAAAGTACTTGATATTTCTTATCAGGATATTGGTGTCACATTTGCAAATGACTGGGGTTTCCCCCCTAAAATAATTAAAAGCATCTATAAACTCCCTCTCACACATGTGCCAAAACCTTTTTCAACCGATGACATTCTCCACAGCATGACATGCTTTTCCAATGAACTCTGCCTGCTCATTGCAAACAAAGAATTAAAACCGTCAGAAAGAAACGACGCCATAGACAAGCTGCTGATTCGCTATAAGGACTGCTTCGATGTATCCGACGATATGGTGACGGATATAATAAAAAAAGTAATGGAAGAGGCCAAAAGATATGAAGAGAGCTTTAATTTGAATTTCTTCGACGCATCCGTAAAAAAGCAGGTTTCCAAATTCATGAACGACAAACAATCGGAAAAAAGTAAAAAACAACTCCGCCCGAAGCCTCTCAGGGATGCAGTGCTGAATTCGGAGATTGTACAGGTCCTCGACTATCAAAGCACAACACGGGAAAACGGGACCGCCTCATCGCCTGAATCCATACTTGACAGGGGCATACAGGAAGTAACGAATATATTAATAGAGGATTATTCCATAAATGAAATACTACGTGTAATTCTTGAAATTATGTACACAGGCATGGGATTTTCCAGAGTACTTATCTGCTTTAAAAACACAAAGGAGCCCGTTGTGGAGGGGCGTTTCGGATTTGGAAATGAGATACAGGATGTTAAAAAGGTCTTCCTTTTCTATTTAGATAAACCTTCGGACATATTCAGTCTCTCCCTCTCTAAAGCCGCAGACATTCTTGTGAAAGATATCAATGACGAAAAAGTAAAAAATTACATTCCTGCCTGGTATCGAGAAAAGGTAAAGGCAGAGACATTTATCGTGTTCCCACTAATGATTGGCAAAAAACCTATAGGCATTATCTATGCCGACAAACCCAAGGCCGGGGAGATAGACCTCTCTCCAAAATTATTGAGTTACCTGAAAACCCTGCGCAATCAGGCAATCATGGCCCTTAAGAGGGCGTAAAAAAGTGGCTTGTAACAGTGGCCGGCGATCAGTTGCACAGCTTCTCTTCCAACAATTTTCTCTATACTATTTTCCGACCTCTCTTTGCTTTTATCACGAAAACAGATGACTTCTTAATGTCCCTTCTTATGCCTTGTGCCTGTTGCCTGAATAGTGATTAATATAAAGAGTCGCTGTAGTATTAAAGTAGTATAGTAATATTATAAGCACTGTTTGATCGTTCGTATTTACAACTATCATTAAAATTCACTAAACTATAGACGTATCTCTCCTGTTATTTTAATAAATGTAAGAGTAAGAAACTCTCTTTTACTATTTTCATGCTTTGTGGTGACTCGGAGATTCTATGATTCGCAGAATTCAACGCTTTTTGTCCGAATCCAATAAGGCGGCAAAGATAAACTCAAGAGTAAATGCTTATGAGTGGTGGCGTCAAAGTTATCGCCTGCACAGTTATCCCTCCACTCTTCGCCTCGATCCGGCAAATATATGTAATCTTAAATGTCCTTTCTGCCCTACAGGTAATGCAACCTCCAAGCTCAGGTTTCGAGGAATCATGCAGCCCGAAGTGTTTTATAAGATTGTATCCCATATTCCTGTCAAATATTTGGTAGATGTTCATCTTTATATTTGGGGCGAACCCCTTTTGAATCCCCATATTGTAGATTATATCGATTACTTTGCCGAACAGGGGAAAAGAGTCTTTGTGAGCACCAACTTTTCTACCAAAGAGTATGACAACGATTTTCTTGAACAATTGGTAAAAAGCGGCCTTTTTCAGTTAATATTATCCATTGACGGCGCTTCACAAAGAACCTATGAGCGTTATCGTCGCAATGGCGATTTTGAAAGGGTGATAAAGAATGCTCAACGTCTTTCGGAAATCGTTAAAGGTTCAGGCTCGAATACTCCACGAATTGTCTACCGAATGTTATTAAATCGATTCAATGAGATGGAAGTCGATAAGGCCGCTCATATTGCTAATGAGATTGGAGCGTATTTTCTCGCTGATAGCAGCTTTGGCATTCCTTCGGAACATGTGGACGAGTGGGCGCCGCAATTTGGTAACAGAGCGCATTCAGAGGAGTTCCTCAACACAGGGCCCGGCATCTGTAGACAACTTTGGGACACCCTGACCGTAGATGCAAACGGCGATGTTTTCCCTTGCTGCATTGTTTGCGACTCCTCATCCGCTCTGGGCAACCTGACGGAACAACATCTGGATGAAATCCGGAACGGGCAAAAAATGACTACACTGCGGCGCTTTATTGCACACTCAGGGAATGCTCAGGAACCCGATTTTTATAATAGTTGTACGAAATGCATGTTGAGACATAAATATCGAATCTATTTCTCTTTAAAAAAGTCGAAAAAAGCGATAAAAGATGTTTTTGTGGAATTTAATGTTCAGGATAAAGAAACAGAGCAACCCATATCGGAATCGCTGATTATTCACCCCCAAACAGGATTTCAGTTCAAAACCGATTCTCGTGGTAAAATGTCCTTTAAGATTTTTGCAGGTCAATATTCAATGAATGTTTACGCGGAAGGTTATTTGCCCGGAGAAAATAAAATAGCAAATATTACCGGTATTGAACCGACACAGAAAATCTTTTTTACTCTTATGAAATCCGTTCCTTAGAAGCAGACTCTATGGATGTGAAATCAAAAAGAATCGCACGATATGGCTAATATGATCACCAATGTTTCTATTTATGGCGCGCTGTTAACGATTATTTCTTCGTACCCAACAAAATATCTCTGATCGTATCCGTTGCCACATAGACATCTCCCTAAAACTTTTTAAAAAATAGCTGTTTTAAACTACTATTTTTTCACTAATTTTACTAATATTTATATCATTTCAAATTCTGATATACTATCTTCTATCAAAAAGAGGGCCTTGTATAGGTTATTTAAAGAAAAAATAGGATAAACTATAATAGTAGAAGTCCTTTTTTTCAGGCGCAATTCCTGATATGCTGACTCATGAATGGCCTGATTGCTTGTATTTAACTGTAACATTTTGGTGACAAGCTACACCTTCGGTACGTTATCATAATGAGTAATGTAATAAAACTTAAACAGATTTTATTATTTATCGCAGGCATACTTATTTTTAACTATCCCCTGCTCTCTGTATTCAACCGGGATATTACAATTTCAGGCATACCTCTACTCTTTGTTTCGGTTTATCTGTTATGGATACTCCTCATTGTTTTAAGTATATTCCTCTGTTTTTCTATTCAATCCTCTCCAAAACAGGATAACAGACAGGAGAAGTAATTGTTACAGGGACATTACGTAATAATTACGGGGTTTTTTTACTTGTTACTACTGTTTTTCGTCGCTTTTTATGCCGAAAAAAGGGCTAAAAGAGGTCGGAGCCTCATAAAGAACCCCTATATTTACTCCCTCTCAATAGCAGTATACTGCACAGCCTGGACATTCTACGGGAGTGTGGAAAGAGCGGCAACTTCAGGGCTTAATTTTCTTTCCGTATATATCGGCCCTACAATTATGGCTTTTTTATGGACCATTGTACTGCGCAAAATAATTCGAATCAGCAAAAACCAAAGAATCACATCTATTGCAGACTTTATTTCATCCCGTTACGGAAAAAGCCTGCTCTTGGGCGGACTGGTTACTATTATTTCGCTGGTAGGAATAATGCCTTACATCTCTTTGCAACTGAAAGCGGTAGCAGTCAGTCTGAATGTGCTCATGCAGTATCCTGACATAAAAACGATTACGACAGCAGCCCCTATTCTGTCTGACTCGGCCTTTTATGTTGCAGGCGTCATGGCCCTGTTTACGATACTATTCGGCACACGTTATCTGGACGCTTTTGAAAGACATGAAGGAATGGTAGCGGCTGTTGCTTTTGAATCTCTGGTGAAACTTGTCGCATTTCTGCTTGTAGGCTTATCTGTCACTTACGGAATATACAACGGTTTTGGCGATATTTTTAACAAGGCGAAATCTGTCCCTCATTTGCAACAACTTTTCACCTTTAAGAGTGGTGATTTCAACGACTGGTTCTGGATAATTTTTATGTCCTCTATGGCGATTATGTTTCTTCCGAGACAATTTCAGGTGATGGTTGTCGAAAATACAGATGAGAACCATGTGGAAAAGGCGACGTGGATATTTCCATTTTATATACTTCTAATCAACTTATTTGTTTTACCCATAGCATTTGGGGGCATGCTTCATTTCTCCGACGGCAGCGTCCGGCCGGACACATTTGTACTCACCCTGCCGATGTCTCGTCAGTGGGAGTTCATAACCCTTGTCGCCTTTATCGGTGGTCTTTCTGCCGCGACAAGCATGGTTATGGTAACGACAATATCCATTAGTACGATGATAAGCAACAATCTGATCTTACCTTTTTTAATGCAGGTCCCTTTTATCGATATAAAGGGTAAAAAGGAGATGAACAGGTTTACCCTGAGAATCAGACGCATTTCAATTATCGCAATTATGCTTTTAGGTTATCTGAGTTTTCGTCTGATAGGAGAATCGTATGCACTTGTTACAATCGGACTCATGTCCTTTGCCGCGGCTGCTCAGTTTGCACCATCCATTATCGGCGGAATATTCTGGAAACAGGGAAACAAGCTTGGCGCACTGGTCGGGCTGGCAGGCGGATTCGCGCTCTGGCTTTACACAATGTTTCTTCCTGCATTGGCCAAATCCGGTTGGCTGCCTGCAAGTTTTATCGAATCAGGCCCTTTCGGAATCACCCTGCTGAATCCCTACAGCTTATTCGGGGTCAAAGGAATGAGCTGGATATCTCACGGCATGTTCTGGAGTATATTAGTCAATCTTGGCGCCTATATAACAATTTCCGTGTTTACACGGCATGGAAGTACTTTGGAACAAACACAGGCCGCCCTCTTTACAGGAGGTTTTCAACATGAAACCAAAGAAGCGTCCTGGAGCGGTGATTACTCGCTGAACGATCTGCAAAAACTTTTGACTCGTTTTATGGGCCAAAGGGAAATGGAAAAAGCCTTTGCAGAGTATACAAATATAAATAATATTCCCTTGCATGCCGACCCGGAACTTGCCGGTTACATGGAAAAACGTCTGGCAGGCGCCATAGGCACATCATCGGCGAGAATCATGATTTCATCCATAGTGAGCGAATCCGTCGTGGGAATGGAAGAGATCATAAAAGCGCTTGATGACGAGTTAATGGAGAGCCGTCGTTTAAAAGAAGAGATACATAAACGCAAAGCCGCCGAAGAACAACTGCTTAGTCAGACCAATAAGCTTACCAGATTGAAGCTCCGCCATGAATTAATTTTAAACTCAGCCGGCGACGGCATTTACGGAGTGGATTTGGAAGGACGCACAACCTTTATAAATCCCGCAGCCGTTAAACTGATAGGGTGGGGTTCCGAAGATATGATCGGTAAATTGCAGCACGATGTAATACATCACACGCGACCTGACGGTTCTGTCTATCCTGCTGAGGAGTGTCCTGTTTACAGGACTTTTAAAGAAGATAAGGCCTTTCATGTAGATGACGAAGTGTTCTGGAGAAAGGACAGAACGAGTTTTCCCGTTGAATATGTAAGCACCCCCATGCATGACGATAAGGAGCAATTAGTCGGAGCAGTTGTCGTATTTAAAGATATAAGCGAACGAAAAGAGATGGAGCAGCGTCTTTGCGAGCTGGCCCATTATGACATCCTGACGGGACTCCCCAACAGAATGCTTTTTTATGAAATGCTCGATCAGGCAATTGAGATGGCCGGGAGGAACGGTCTTATTTTAGGGATCATGTTTATAGACCTGGACAGATTTAAATATATAAACGACACGCTGGGTCATGATACAGGGGATTTGCTGTTAAAAGAAGTGGGGGCAAGATTTGAAGAAATCCTGCGTCAATCCGATACAGTCGCAAGAAATTCATTGGCCCGTATCGGAGGCGATGAGTTCCTGATACTTCTCCACAATCTGGTTAAAGCGCAAAACGCAGCTGTCGTAGCAAAGAAAATCATTTCCTCCTTAATAAAACCTTTTAATATAAAGGGCAATGAGTGCTTTATCGGCGCCAGCGTGGGAGTCAGCATATATCCTTTTGACGGTGAAACCCCGGAGGTTCTTATAAAACATGCCGATTCCGCCATGTATCAGGCAAAATATGCATCAGGCAACTCCTATCAATTCTATTCAGAGGAAATAGAAACAGCAGCATGTGAGCGTTTAGCGATTGAAAACGATTTACGGCACGCCATAGACAAAAATGAATTCATACTCTATTACCAACCTGTTGTAGATGTCATGACCGGCAAAACAATAAGCGCTGAGGCTCTGATCCGTTGGAAAAGAAATGGAGAAATCGTCCCACCCGATGTATTCATCCCTGTGGCAGAGGAGACAGGACTAATCCTTTACATAGGAGAGTGGGTGCTGAAACAGGCATGTCATGATATCAGGAAGTGGCGCGAAGAGGGGTTTCTTGAAATACATGTTGCAGTAAATATGTCTATGTGTCAGTTTGGCAGGCAGAAAAACCTTGTGGAAGGAATAGCTCAAATCATATTCGAGGCCGACATAAAACCTGAATACCTTGAACTGGAAATCACCGAGTCAGCCTGTATGGAAAATATAACATCCCTCATTCCCATACTGAGAGAATTAAATTCTACGGGAATAAAACTATCGATAGACGATTTCGGAACAGGTTACTCATCTCTGAGCTACCTCAAATATCTTCCCATAGGTAAATTAAAAATTGACCGATCTTTCATAAAAGATATCATTGAAGGCGAAGACGATCAGGCCATAGTAAAGGCAATGACCGGTATGGCGCATACACTTGGGCTAAAAGCTGTGGCCGAAGGAGTCGAGACATTGGATCACTTGGAAATTTCACGTTCTCTGGGTTGTGATTATGTGCAGGGTTACTTATTCAGCAAACCTGTACCTGAGGCAGAATTTTTAACATATCTCAGAGATGAAGTAGGGGCTGTTAATTCAATACCATTAACTTAAGGGGTGAAGCACCTTCCGACGTAAGCGGGTCATGTTTGAGAAGGCGCAGCGAAGCGAAGCCTTCGAGTTTAGCCGGTGAAGGCGGAAGGTGCTTTGCTCCTTAAGTTAATGACATTGGCTGTTAATTGACGAGTAATATGTTTGGTTTACCTGTGGCTCAACCCGGAAAATTATGAAAATACTCTCTTAAACAAAAGGTCGATATTTTTCAGATAATCGTTTATATCAAAAATGACGTCAATCTCATCGGAAGTCAGATGTTTCGTAACATCTGGGTCAGACATTAATAATGACTTAAAAGCCACTCCCCTTTCCCAACTCTCCATTGCATTCCTTTGTGTAATCGCATAGGCGTCCTCTCTTGACAATCCTTTTTCGGTGAGTCCGGTAAGGACTTTTTGAGAATAAAAGAGTCCGTGACTTCTTTCCAAATTCACTTTCATATTCTCCGGATAAACTCGAAGCGACGCCAGTATCCCTTTCAATCTGTTGAGCATATAATCTGTTAATATGGTGCTGTCAGGCACAATGACCCTCTCCACAGAGGAATGGCTGATATCTCTCTCATGCCAGAGAGCAATATTTTCCAGCGCGGCCAGGGAATTCGATCTTACGACTCTGGCCAGACCGGACAAATTTTCGCAACCGATGGGATTTCTTTTATGAGGCATTGCAGAGGAGCCTTTCTGACCTTTGGAAAAAGGTTCTTCCGCTTCACGCACTTCCGTCCTCTGTAAATGTCTGATCTCCACAGAAATACGCTCAATAGAGCCGCCCAGTACGGCCAGAGCAGTCATATATTCGGCATGTCTGTCTCGTTGGACAATTTGAGTTGAAACCGGCTCCGCCTTTAAACCGAGTTTTTCACAAACCTTATCTTCCATTTCAGGGGGAACGATGGAAAAGGTCCCCACTGCACCGGAAAGCTTGCCTACATTTATAGTCTCCCTGGCCCGCTGTACTCTGTCAAGATTCCTCTTCATCTCTTCATACCAAAGAGCGAATTTCAAACCAAAAGTCATCGGCTCGGCATGAACACCGTGACTCCTCCCGATGCAGGGAACATCTTTGTATTTGAAGGCCTGCTTCTTTAAAACATCCATAAGTTCCTGAATATCCCCGATAATGATATCGGCAGCGTCTCTCATAAGAAGGGCCATGGCTGTATCTGTTACATCGGAAGAGGTAAGCCCTTTATGGATATATCTCGATTCACTGCCGGTAAATTCGGCGACTGACGTTAAAAACGCGATCACATCATGTTTTACGGTTGCCTCTATTTCGTCTATCCTTTTCACATCAAAAGAGGCCCTCTCTTTTATAATATTCAGAGCGTCCAAAGGAATTTCCCCAAGCTCCGCCCATGCTTCACAGGCAGCGATTTCCACATCGAGCCATTTACGAAATTTCGCTTCAAGACTCCAAAGTGCGCCCATCTCTTTTCTTGTATATCTCTCTATCATGGTAACTCCTTATTTATAAGTATTGGTCAAATGTAATTTCTGTGGTAATTATATATTCTTATCTATAGATGGTTTGTAACTACTTCGGTGTATATACCTTCCTCTTTTAAGACACTTCTGATAAAGTCAATTTTTACCTCCAAGACATTGGTGATGTTTTCAGGCTGCATTTTGGCTTTTTTGTACAACTTTATTATCGACTCTCTCATTGTTTTATTTACACCTTCCTCCATCCCTCTTTCCAATCACTTAAGGGGTAAAGCACCTCCCGACGGAAGCAGGTCATGTTTGAGAAGGCGCAGCGAAGCGGAGCCTTCGAGTTTAGCAGGTGAAGGCGGATAGTGCTTTGCTCCTTGAGTGAATGACAGTGTCTTATGAACTATGCAGTTCCTGAGAAACCTGATGATAGTCACTGCTAAAAAGGTACTATGCAAACCTTTTCTTAGGACAGGGCGCATTATCTAAAAAAAGCATTTAGCTGTCAGCTATCAGCTTTTAAATTGCAACACTTTACAGTTCAAAGCACATTCACCCATAAGGTGAAGCTTATTATTGGCAGAATATCAATACTTTCCCTGGCTGAAGGCTGACGGCTGTTTTTATGATTATTCATTTAAGTTCATTATACATGAAAGCTTTGCAGGACGGCAATTGGTTTTTGCATTGCAGGTCTCATAAATTCATGCTGGTCCATAGTATGTTGACTACTTGAAAACAAAGAATGTTTTGCTGAAGTAACTACTGTTTTTAAGGACAAATGGACTTGTTTTTAAATCCAGGTCGGTATACTCAAAACAAAAGGTACACTTAAAATTTCACCCGCTGCCCTGCCCGCAGTTCCTCAATTCCGTAATGAGTATCGCGCCATGATATCCCTTTGTTTAGCCGACATTTGATCCACGATCTCAATAAAATATAGGAGATTAGCAGGACACCGAAAGGGGAAAGAAGAGAAGGCAGAAAATCGTATTTCACCTTCATTTTACTAACTATCCCTGTGATTGCCAAAAGCAGAAACACTGTAAGAGCGGCAGTCCACAGGTAGGGTATGTTAAAACAAACAGATGCAGCTAATGGCGCCGCTCCATAGGAGGTCAACAGGAGAGTTGAAAGGAATAATTTTTTAAAGCCATACTCTGTAATGGCGACGGCATTTTTTTCCAGTCCCCGAATCATGGCTCCTAAAGAGGGATACCAGGTAACGTTAATATCCCCCTTTGAAAGAAGAAACCGGGGTTTCGCCCCTTTGCGACTCATCATCAACCCCAGCCCCACATCGTCGATAACTTCCATCCTGAGCCATGGAAAGCCCTCGGTTTTATCGAAAAAGGATTTCCTGACCAGATTAAATCCCCCTGCGCCGATATAGGCATTAGAGTTCTTTCTACCTATTTCTCCTGCCTTTAATCCCTGTAAAAAAAAGACGCCAAATGTTTGGGCTGCTACTTTCAACCAGAAGGAAGGAAGATTGATAAAAGGGAGAATCACAAGATGATCCGCCTGTTCATCGGTAGCAATGGAAAGGGCCTTCTTAAAGGAATCCTTTTTAAAATGAACATCGGCGTCTGTATACAAGATCCATTCGCCTCCGGCCTTTTGCGTACCTCTGTGCAGAGCATTGACCTTACCGAGCCATCCTTCAGGAAGAGTTTCTATATGAAAAACTTTTAAGCGTAAGTCTTTGAGTGCGAGTTGATCGATAATCTTTCCTGTATCGTCATCAGAGCGATCATTAACAGCGATTATCTCCAGGTTCGGATAATCCAGATGAAGAAGTGTAGTCATCGCCTTTTCGATAGTGTCCGCTTCGTTTCTGGCGGCGACGATAACACTTACAGGCGGAAAGTTTTCAAGAGAGGCAGGCGATTGATTTTCAAATAATTTAAGGGCGAGAAATACACGGACGACCTGAAAAAGGTGAATGCTCCATATAAAGCAGTTCAATATCACATAGATCGCTATAAGCCGGTCATAAATACTCACGATTTATTTATATCTTACTCCACCTCTTCCAATATATGTCCCAGTTTTTTCTTTTTTGTTTTCAAATAAACGATATTTTTATCATGAGGCTTTGCTTCGATAGATACTCTTTCTACGACTTTCAGACCATATCCCTCAAGGCCGACAATTTTTCTGGGATTGTTGGTCATTAAGCGTATCTTTTTAATCCCCAACTCTACAAGAATTTGAGCGCCTATGCCGTAATCCCTCAAATCGTCCTTAAAACCGAGTTTCAGGTTTGCTTCTACGGTATCCATACCCTGATCCTGGAGTTCATAAGCTTTAAACTTATTCTCAAGCCCGATCCCCCTGCCCTCCTGTCTCATATAGAGAATGACTCCGTTTCCTTCCTGCTCCATAAAGGCCATGGCGCTTTTAAGCTGATCACCGCAGTCACAGCGTTTCGATCCGAAAACGTCGCCTGTAAGGCATTCGGAATGGACCCGTACAAGGACCGGTTTGTCAGGTGAAAGCTCTCCTTTGACAAGAGCCAGATGGATATTATCGTCTACAGCATTATTATAGGAAATGGCCTTAAAATCGCCTCCATATCTTGTCGGCATCCTGACCTCGGCAGTCTTTTTAACAAGCAGCTCATTTCTCATTCTGTATTCGATAAGGTCTTTTACTGTGATAATTTTCATGGCGTGAGTCTTGGCGAATTCAACTAATTCAGGGACACGGGACATGGTGCCATCGTCGTTCATAATTTCACAAATAACACCTGCCGGCTGTAAACCGGCGAGCCTTGCAATATCGACCGATCCTTCGGTCTGCCCCGCCCTTTGCAATACGCCCCCCGGTTTGGACTTTAAGGGGAAAACATGACCGGGCCTGGCAATTTCTTCGGGGCCGACTTTCGGGTCTATCGCCGTCAAGATCGTCTTCGCCCTGTCATGGGCGGAAATACCTGTAGTTACGCCATGTCTCGCTTCGATGGAAACCGTAAAGGCAGTTCCGAAAGAAGAGGTGTTGTCGCTGGTCATTAATGGCAGTTTCAGCGCCTCTACTCTTTCCGGGGTCAGACTGAGGCATATGAGACCTCTTCCGAACTTCGCCATGAAATTTATAGACTCAGGTGTAATCTTTTCGGCGGCGATACAAAGATCGCCTTCGTTTTCCCTGTCTTCGTCATCGACGAGTATCACCATGCGCCCTTCTCTGATTTCCTCTATGGCTTGTTCTATTGTATTAAATTTATATTTACTTCTCATTTAAAATATCCCCCGTCTCTGAGTTTATTCAACAATTGCATATCATTGTTTTTTTTTGCGCCATTACTGTATATTGATACAAATTTTTCCACATACTTACCGATTATATCTGCTTCCAGGTTCACTCTGTCTCCCTTACCCTTCACGGCAAGAGTCGTAATCAGAAGAGTATGGGGGATTATAACCAGGGAAAATCCTTCTTCACTCAGCTCTGCAACGGTCAGGCTGATTCCGTCCACTGCTATGGATCCCTTTTTTACGAGATATTTCATAACACTATCGGGAGCTTTAATCTCGTAAGTAACAGCACCCCCGGTTTGGGTTTTCGATACAATTTCACCGACTCCGTCCACATGTCCGGTTACAATATGACCTCCGAACCTGCTATCGTGCCCCATGGCTCGTTCCAAATTGACCGGCGATCCGGCGGAGAGTTCGTCTATGTTCGTATTTCTTCTGGTCTCTTCGGAGACTTCGAAATACATAATCCCTGTCTCCATTTTCGAAATTGTAAGACAGACTCCGTTAATGGCTATGCTGTCACCAAGGGAAGAGGTCGACGAGATATCGGGATGTCTTATTCCCAGTTCGTTAATGTTTCTGATTCTTTTTACTGATGCTGTCTCGCCTTTCGATTCTATAATACCTGTAAACATCCCGACCTAATTTGTTACGTCTATATCGAAGTAAAGCGTTTTCTTATAGCGTCCGAATAAATTGACTGTCTCGTACCAAGACATCTGTATTCTTAACATGTCGTCCTTCAACTCTACAAAAATGTCTTTTTTATCTATAACGATACCGTTATTAATGGCTGTGTCGAAGACCATTTTAGCGGGGCGCTTCTTGTTTGTAAATGTAAGTCTCGATATCTCTTTTACCTCTATGTTCATCATGGTATATCTGTAATAGGGAACTGAAAATTTGAAAGCTGCGTATAAGAAAACAGCAATGAGGGAGATTTTAAATACCGGCCCCACCCACCCTTTATTATTGTGTATATGTTTCATTTAATCAATTTACCCATTCTGCCAAAACGGGGCCAACTTTTTTCTTTATTCCAGGACCAGTAAATAATAAAGGCCTCTCCTTTTACCAGCTTAAGGTCTACAAATCCCCAGAAGCGGCTGTCGTAACTTTGCTCCCGATTATCCCCCATTACGAAAAGTTTGCCCTTAGGTACAATGCGGGGGCCATAATTATCTCTCCTGTTTCCCGAAATATCCGATCCTTTGTCAGTGTGTTGAACATAAGGTTCTTTTACAGGTTCACCGTTTACAAATACAACTTTATTTTCTATCTTTATGGTATCGCCTTCTTTGGCAATGACTCTTTTGATAAAATCTCGTTTAGGATCTTTAGGGAACTTAAATACAACGGGATCGCCTCTGTCGGGGTTTTTAAAGACCAGTATTTTTTTGTCGGTAAAAGGTATGCGGAGCCCGTAAATAAATTTATTGACCAATATATGGTCTCCTATCAGCAGAGTAGGGATCATAGATCCTGAGGGTATTTTAAATGCCTGTACTACGAAAGCTCTGATTATCAACGCCAAAATCAGAGCTGTTATTATCGCCTCTGCATACTCTCTAAAAAGGCTTTTCTTTTTCTCATGCAGTCCTGCACTCCTCTTTCCACTGATTGAGAGGACCATTATTCCACCCCCACAACAGTCAGAAACGCCTCTTGGGGAATCTCGATTCTGCCAACCTGTCTCATCCTTTTTTTCCCTTCCTTCTGTTTTTCAAGCAATTTCCTCTTTCTGGTTATATCGCCTCCATAACATTTTGCTATTACGTCTTTTCTCATGGCCTTAACTGTCTCTCTGGCGATCACTTTTTTTCCTATAGCCGCCTGAATGGCGATTTCAAACATCTGCCTGGGTATGACCTTTCTCAAACTCTCCACAACATGCCTCCCCTTATAGTAAGCCTTATCGTTATGTACGATTAATGAGAGCGCGTCTATGGATTCGCCGTTTATCAGTATGTCCAGTTTCACGAGTTTAGCCTCTCTGTAACCTATGAATTCATAGTCCAGCGAAGCATATCCCTTTGAGGACGATTTTAGTTTATCGTAAAAATCCCATAAAATTTCATTCATCGGAAACTCATATACAATCATAATTCTCTCTTTGCCGAAATAGGAAAAATCCTTCTGCTCTCCTCTTCTTGACTGGCACAGATCCAGGAGATTTCCCAGAAACGCCTCAGGTACGAATATCGTGGCCTTGATGTACGGTTCTTCCAGGAGCAGATAATTTTCCGGAAGTTGAGAGGGATTGTCGATATGGATGACGGCGCCATCCTGTCCGGTGACCCTGTATATTACAGTCGGGGCTGTACTTATCAATTCGAGATTGAACTCGCGCTCAAGTCTCTCTTTTATAATTTCCATGTGTAAAAGTCCTAAAAAGCCGCATCTGTAACCGAACCCCAGGGCGCTCGAGCTTTCGGCCTCGAACACAAAGGATGCATCGTTGAGTCTGAGTTTAAGGAGTGCGTCCTTTAAATCGTTATACCGCTGCGTCTCTGTAGGATACAGGCCGCAAAAGACCATTGGTTTTATATCTTTATAACCCGGCAACGGATTGGCGGCCGGATTTTTTGCTTCCGTTATCGTGTCGCCGATATGGGAATCGCTGACATTTTTAATGTTCGCCGAGATAAAACCTACTTCTCCGCTCGTCAAAGCCTTAACGTTAAAGGGTTTAGGGGTAAATATACCTGTCTCCATTACCTCGAACTCCTTACCGGTTGACATCATCTTAATTTTCATACCCGGTTTTATAATACCGTCAAAGACCCTGATAAGAATGATTACGCCCTTGTAATTATCGAACCAGGAGTCGAAGATCAGAGCAGTCAGAGGTTTATTGTCGTCCCCTTTGGGAGGGGGAACGAGCCTGATAATGGATTCCAGTATTTCCTTAATTCCCGTTCCTTTTTTTGCGGATGTAAGAACGGCCTCGGAGCTGTCGATTCCAAGGGCGTCTTCAATCTGCTCTCTTATTCTTTCCGGTTCGGCCTGGGGCAGGTCGATCTTGTTAATAACAGGGATTAATTCCAGATCGTGGTCAACGGCCAGATAGGCGTTTGCAACGGTTTGGGCCTCGACGCCCTGTGTGGAATCGACTACAAGCAAAGCGCCTTCACAAGATGCGAGGCTCCGCGACACCTCATATGAAAAGTCCACATGACCGGGCGTGTCGAGCAGGTTTAAAGTATACTCCACACCGTCCTCTGCCTTATACAGTATCCTGACGGCATGGGCCTTGATCGTGATGCCCCTTTCCTGCTCCAGATCCATAGAGTCCAGCACCTGCTTTTTCATCTCTTTAACGCTAAGGGCGCCGGTCATCTCAAGGAATCTGTCAGCGAGAGTGGATTTCCCGTGATCTATATGTGCGATAATCGAGAAGTTTCTAATATTTCTATTCGCCATTTACGAAAGACATACAAGCGGCGCCGGTCAGACCTGCATCGTCGCCGAGAGCGGAAGCCATAATCCTGGTTTTATCGAAAAGCCCCTTAAAAGCTCTGCCTGAAGCCTCTTCTATAGCTTCTTTGACATAAATATCCCAGGCGCCGGTAAGCCCGCCTGTAAGAATTACGGCTTCGGGACTAAATATATTGACTGCGTTTGCTATTCCGATGCCCAGATATCGCCCTGCGTTTTTTAATTCCCCCAGCGCCAGTGCATCGCCTTCAAGAGCTTGTTTGAAAATCTCTTTGGGAGTAATTGAAGAACCTTCTCCCTTCCAATCCCTGCTTAAAGATGTAACTGTACCCGATGTGATCTCTTTTAGAACCGAATTACTTATGGCCCTGGCGCCTGCATAGGCTTCCAGGCAACCCTTTCCGCCGCAGGGGCAGCTTCTCCCATCCGGTTCGACCGTCATATGGCCAAGCTCCGCGGCGATATCGAGCAATGAATTATCATATATTACTCCACAGCCGATGCCGGTGCCCAAGGTAAGCATTACGAAAGATTTCAATCCCTTTCCCGCACCGGCAAAACTCTCTCCCAAGGCGGCAAGGGCGGCGTCGTTGTCGAGATATACGGGTACGCCAAATTTGTCTTTCAAAATTCTGACAATGTCTATTCCTTCGATACCTGGTATATTCGGCGAAGACGTTATCGTTCCCCTCTCTTTGTCAACGGTGCCTGCAATAGCCAACCCGATGCCTTTTAGTCCGCTCTCGTACAGTTCTTCGAGCAGACCGAAAAGATTATTTAAAAAGTCTCCGGAACAGCGGGTCTTCTGTTTTCTTCGTACAACCCCGTTGATGTCCACCAGCGCCGCACGGATGTTGGTTCCACCAAGGTCTACGCCAATGGCGGGGCCGCTTGTATTATTCATAATATTCTATAAACATGTAAGAATTTAAAAGCTGGGATTCAAAATTATTTTTATTTTAATTCCCCCCTGAACTAAAAAATCTTTGAAACTGTAAACCTTTCAATGGATTCTATAATACAAAAAAACAAATTACTAACACTGATAAACTGATTATTATACACTCCTGTGATTCATTTTAGCCACATAATAGATTTAAGCTCTTGAAAAAACCGATTTTAGGGTTGGTGGGGCGGAATCGCCGGTTATGAACTTTTTGATACTTTTCCTTTATTTTTCGCTTGTAAAATGGCGGTAAATTAGTTTAGACTATGATTAATTTGCTGTATATTGCGATTGTAGGGAGCATTAATTTTAATCGTAAATTCGGAACCTTTATGAAAAAGAAAATTATAACATTAATACTTCTTCTAATACCACTCATGGCCGTTGCCGGTGACGACGCAAAGATTATGCCTGAAAAATGGGCGCCCTTTCAGTTTTCTATCTGGGCTCCGGGGCAGGTCTTTGACAAAGAGTACGATATCCTCGGTATGCGGTTAAGCATGATTTACGGCTCTAACAGAGACATCTGGGGCTTTGACGTCGGTTTCGGAGTTAATGCCACACGCGACATGTACGGAATACAAATGGCTATGCTCGTAAATAAGGTAAGAGACGTCTTTGGCATCCAAATGTCCAGTCTTTTAAATGACGCCAAGGGTGCGATCTATGGCATGCAGTTCTCAATGATTAATTTCGCTACAAATGCGGGAGGCATTCAGGTAGGAATGTTTAATTACGCAAAAAATATGGCCGGAATGCAGTTCGGATTAATAAATGTGATACACAACGGCTGGCTTCCGGTCTTTCCAATGATGAATATCGGATTTTCAATGGGAGAGTCGCATGACGAAACCGGCGCCGGTGAGGATGCAGATGAAGAGGAAGAGATGGAAGACGATGAGGATGCAGACGAAGACGAGGGTGAGGATGAAGATGTAGAAGATGAAGAGAGTGATGACAGTGATAGCGAGGAAGCAGATGAGAACGATGACACCGATACTGAGGAAGCAGAAGATGAAGAGAGTGATGACGGTGATAGCGAGGAAGCAGATGAGAACGATGACACCGATACCGGGGAAGCAGAAGATGAAGAGAGTGATGATACTGAAAGCGCACAGGCAGCAGACGAAGATGTAGAGAATGCCGACAGCGAGGAAACAGAAAAGGAAGATACGGAAGCAGTCGAGATGGAAGAATCGCAGGAATCAGAAGATAGAAGTATTGAGGAAACGGAGAATGACGAAGTAACAGAGGAAGAGGAAGTCGATGAAATTGAGGAAGAAGAGACAGAGAATGAGGAACCGGAAGAGGAGCTGTCAGAATCGGAGCTATAAGAGCTCACAAGTTACTTTCAGAAATCGGATTATTAATCCATACCACGAACCTCCATTTTAGTATGAAGCAAATGTTGACAACAGGTGCTCCATCACTATCAACCAAGCACTCTTTTTACCGTTATTTATGAGTTACTTCAACTCTAATGTAATAAAGATTCTTCCTTCCGGTGACTTCATACTTAGTATAATTACCTTAAGGAGTTAATTGTATGAGGTTAATTATGAGAATTGTTTTAAAAGTAACATCACTGTCTATATTGTTTGGACTCTCTTTTCTGATTTTTTTTGCTCCATCGAAAGTCCTTAGCACAGAGAGATTAAAGGTCGGAGAGCCTGCACCGGAGTGGGTCATTTCGGAGTGGATTAACAGTAATCCCCTTACTTTGAGAGAATTACGAGGGAAAGTGGTGGTGATCGATTTTTTTCAACTCTGGTGTCCCGGCTGCAATAACTTTTCCATACCCCTGATGTTCAAGTGGGAGAAGAAGTTTAAGGATTATCCCGATATCAGATTTATAAGCATTCATACGGTCTTTGAAGGCCATGATTATCAAAGTCCAAAGAGATTAAAGGCGTTCGTTAAGGAAAAGGGAATAAATCATCCCGTGGGTATAGACAGTTATGTAAGTGACCGTAGGTTACCGGAAACAATGATCCGTTATCAAACTCGAGGGACACCGGAAATGGCTGTTATTGACAAGAACGGGATATTAAGATTTAAGCGTTTCGGAGGTTTCGATACCAAAGAAGCGGAGAGCCTTATCAAAAGCTTACTCAAATAATAATAGACGTTACTTTTTTTCAGGGCGGACGAAAGGCCCGCCCCGGTGGAAAAATTAATCCTTCAAACCAAGCACATCCTGCATGTCATACAAACCGGGCGCCTTATTTTTAAGCCAAATGGCAGCTCTCAGAGCACCCTTTGAAAAAGTGTCCCTGCTCGATACTTTATGTGTAAGTTCGATCCTCTCTCCGGTACCGCAAAACATTACAGTATGCTCACCTACAATGTCTCCGGCGCGTATCGTCTGAATACCTATTTCTTTGCTTTTTCTCTCTCCGATCATCCCCTTACGAGCGTAAACGGCAACATCACCAAGATTTCTGTTTACAGCATCGGCTGCGACATGAGCCATTTTCATTGCTGTACCGCTGGGGGCGTCTTTTTTGTGCTTGTGATGGGCTTCAACAATTTCGATATCATAATCGTCTCCAAGCGTAGAGGCCACATCTCTTATGACTTTTAAGAGGAGGTTGACGCCTACCGACATGTTTGGTGCAAAAACAATGGGGATAGTAGCGGCGTATCCCTTGATTTCTTCTATCATACTTTCGGAAAGGCCCGTGGTGCCAATGACAATCGAAGTCTTATTTTCTGCGCAAACCCTGATATTATAAAGCGTGGATTCAACAGTAGTAAAATCGATGACAACATCGGCCTCTTTTATGATTTCTTCAATTGACTGAGAGAGCAATACGCCGCATTTTTCGAGCCCTGCAATCTCCCCTATGTCCCTGCCCGCAAATTCGTGACCTTCTCTTTCGAATGCGCCGGAAAGCATTATTTCGCTATCGTCAATGGACAGTGCGCTGATCCTGGTTCCCATCCTGCCCGCCGCTCCTGCAACTGCAACTTTTATCATATAGTTACCTCCTTTTGTCTTGGGATATCAAAAATATTTACTATTTTGTAACTACTTTGGTGTATAGACTGAAGGCTAAAGACTGTTAGGTTAAACATAAGTAATCGATAAAACTTAAGCTTTTTATCCAAAAAACAGCATTTAGCAGTCAGCCATCAGCTGTCAGCTCTTTAATCGCAACACTTTATGGTTCAAAGCAGCTTCACCTGTAAGGTGAAGCTTATTATTGGCATAACATCTATTCTTTCCTTAGCTGAAGGCTGATAGCTGACTGCTGTTTTCAGGTTTATTGGTCAGCGCACCGAATTCATTTGTTACTTTGCTTCAGTCTTCAGCCTAATTTTCTGAGTAGGTAGGCTATTATAATAAAAAAGAGCATTATAGGTCAGCCTGGCTCGGATATTTGACTTTTTAAGAATGATTCCATTAAATTGGTATGTAATTTAAAGAGAGGGAAGGTAGTTATGCAAAACACAGCATTACAATTGGTTTTACAGGCAGGATACATAGTAAAACTTGTACTCCTGGTGCTGGTATTCTTTTCGGTCATGTCATGGGCGATCATTCTGTACAAATGGAGTTATTTCTCAAAGGCCAGGAGAGAGAACGAAGAGTTTATCAGGTTGTTGGCGGGAAGCAAAGATGTTCTTGCTCTCAAAAAGGCATCGAGATCTCTACGAATTAGTCCTATAGCAAATACCTTTAATCTCGTCAGCTCAGAGAGATTTCTGACCGATATAGACGCCGTGAAAAGAAGTATAAAAAGACACTCAGGAACGGAAATAAACAGACTGGAGAGCTATCTTGGCTTTCTCGCCACAACCGGCTCGACGACTCCTTTTATCGGATTGTTCGGTACGGTGTGGGGAATAATGAACGCCTTCAGAGGTATAGGCGCCGCCGGCTCGGCATCGCTGGCAATTGTTGCTCCCGGTATAGCAGAGGCGTTAATCGCAACTGCCGTGGGGCTTGCAGCCGCCATTCCTGCCGTTATAGCTTATAATTTTTTTCTTTCCTCTACAAGACGAATGACCATGGAACTTGACGATTACTCGGAGGAATTAATCGTTGTCTTTTCAAGGGGCGGCGAATGAAAGCGGAAAGAGGCAGATCAGCGCTATCCGAAATCAATGTGACTCCCCTTGTTGACGTTATGCTTGTGCTGCTGATAATTTTTATGGTTACGGCGCCCCTTATAAAGCAGGGAATAGATGTGGACCTGCCAAAAGCGAAAGGCGGCTCCATTTCTAAAGATGAAAGATTTACAATTGTCATAAAAAGGGACGGCAGCCTCTTTTTAAACAATAAGGGCATCTCTCTCTCCGAGCTGACAAAAAAGCTGAACAGCATAAGCAAGATTAATCCCGATGTCTTTTTAAAGGCCGACAAAGACGTACCCTACGGCAGAGTCGTTGAGGTGATGGGAGAAATCAAAGCCGTCGGAATAGAGAAGCTGGGAATGATTACGGAACCAAAACAGACCCCTTTATGATTAATCCCACGATTCGGAAGACAACTGTCCTGTCTCTCATTTTGCACTCATTTTTTATTACACTCCTTTTTACTTCAATAAAAAAGCAGTCCTCTTTTGTTATGCCTTCCCCTTATACCGTAAATCTGGTCAGCGTTAATGAATCTCCTAAAAACGGCAATATAACGACAAATATAAAAAAAGCGCAAATTCCGTCTAAAAAAAGAGTTTTTAAAAAAAAGGCGCCTACTCCTGTCGAGAAAAAAAAGATAGACAAGCCCGTGACAGAAAAACCGAAGGAGGAGCCTTCTGCCATGGAGAAGAAGATCAAAAAGGAGACGCCTCCTGATGAGGAAAACGTTGTGGAGACTAAAGAGAGGGAGGATTTAATCAGAAACAGGATTGCTGCATTAAAAGCCAAAAAAGAGATTGAAAAGACAGTTGAAGAGCGTTCTTCTATCGATATGGCCGGCAGTCAAAATAAAGAGAAAAATCGGACTAAGATTATAAAATCAAAGCTCCCTCAGGGAAGGGACAGCTCGATTTTGGATGAATATTATTTAAAGATACAAAATCACGTTAAAAAGCAGTGGGCATTGCCTAATCTCGTAAATGACGATCTCATAGCGGTTGTAAGCTTCAGGATCAAGAGAAACGGGCAGATCGATTCGTTAAAAATAGAGAAAAGTTCGGGTGATCATTTTTTTGACCGATCGACTCTGAAGGCCGTTTCTAAAGCAGTACCTCTTCCTCCTCCGCCTTTTGAAATGGAAATAGGAATCCGATTTTTTCCATAACTAAATTCTTTGCAGGCTTGGTGTTAAAAATGAAAGTACAAGAGACAGCAGCAGGATTCAAAAATTTTATAAAGAATTTCATCAGATTCATTGCCTCGGAAATCCTTCCCGTGACTCCCGATGTTAGAGACGGGATATTACCTCCATGCAGGATTTGGCCAAATTGTGTTTCAAGTATGGCTTCCGGCCGGCTACATTATATAGAACCGACCTATTACAACATATCTTTATCTGAAGCTGTTAAAAAGGTAAAGGATGTCCTTACATCGATTGACAGGGCCGAAATAATAGCTGAAAGGGATGATTATCTCCACTTTGAAATAAGAAGTTTCGTTGCCGGCTTTATCGACAATCTCGAGTTTTATTTCGATGACACAAAAAAGGTGCTTCACTACAGATCGGCTGCCCGTAGCGGGTTCTATGACTTTGGCGTTAACAGGAGGCGATTGAAAAGGATAAAAGCCGATCTGATTGGATGGTGACTCAATACCATAAACTTAAGGGGTAAAGCACCTTCCGACGGAAGCGGGTCATGTTTGAGAAGGCGCAGCGAAGCGGAGCCTTCGAGTTTAGCCGCTGAAGGCGGAAGGTGCTTTGCTCCTTAAGTTAATGACATTGGATGGTGACTTACAGAGTGTCGTTGCCGGAAGTAATTTTTTTTTAAAAAAAACTAAAGTTTTAAAAAAAAGAGCCGATAAGGAATTAGTTACCTTTTCTCATGTGGTGACAGGGAGGTAAAAATGCCGGAAGAAGTGTTACATGTCAATCAAGGTGCAAGTATCACCGCTTACAATGTCAATGATGCAAAGCGCCGGGATCAAGGCAACGACTCTGGCGCGGAACGTACATCCATAGAGAGCAGAGACGTTATTGTCAATCTCTCTATCGGTGATTCAGGAAGTGAAAACAATAATAGAGCACAAAAATCTGACTCCCGCAGCATCGAAAATGAGCCGGGAGCCGTAGTTAACATATCGAACGAAGCCAGGGCTGTGAACGAAGGTCATGATCGATTCAGCGCCGCAGCAGAAAGAGCGGCTTCCGAGGTGGATGAGAGTGTCTAAGAGATCAGACTGTAAGGTCGATATTTGTTCCGGAGAGAGGTTCTCTTTTGATAAATCCTGACAAAAAGGCATTCATCGTGTTGTTTGTTTTGTAAAGAAGATTTTCTTTTACGTTGGCATTACTTTTATCGTTGATAAATCGCTCGATTTCCGATCTGTCTTCTATCAAAGAGTCGGCGAGTGTGGGAGACAGGTTTATAACATATGAGAGGTTAAAATTTTTTTCCAGGAAAGAACTGTCCAGGGGAAAGTCAACAGGGAATTTGTCCCTTGCGATTCTCGCCTGATAGGAGACGTATATCCTTTCGGTGTTTATGGCGTCAAAGGGGGATACCAAGTCCCTGTTTTCATTGACAAACTGAAAAATACTGGTTCCCTCTGTGGATAAGTTGTTTCCCGCTGAGAGAGCCGTAAATTCCATATATTCACTGAGAAAATTTTTTGACAGCCCAGGCCAGGAGCCAAACTTGTTATAGGCATAGTCGACCAGTTTTTCGGCGAATTGAGATTCGATTATATCAATTTTTTCCGTAAACTGATCCTCCCCGTCTTGTCCGTCGTTTTTAATCTTATTCACCTCATCCTGATTATCGAGCAGGAAAACAGCTCCCAGAAGATGTGTCTCAAAAAAATCTCTTGTCAAATCATTGCTTTCCGGGAAAAGGGCTTCGACTTTATCGAGTATCTGATTTTTAATTAATTCCTTTGCATGGTCCTTACCGGCGCCAAAGGCCTCTTCTATTTCACTGTCGCTTTTAATAACATCACTTATTCCTCCCAAATCCAGAGCAACTATTTTCGAAAGATCGAAATTTGCTATCAAGTACTCCTTACGTTCTTCTGTTTTGTTATTCAATTTATCTACAGCGAAATTGGTCACTATCTCCTTGATGTCCCTCTGACTTTTTATTTCTCCACCGATCAACGACGTTAAAAGTGCGGGATTGTTATTAAAAAAATCGACGAGTTCACTATTGTCCTGTAAAAAAAGGGCTGTGTCGTTGTCTAAAACGGTATTGCCGAGAGGGAATCGATCTGCATTGGAAAATAAGTCAGAAAATTTATTATTAAAATAGGAGAGCTTTTCCTTTGGAAATTTTGTAAAAATATTGGAATACGATTCATCGGAAGAAAAAAAACTGTCCTTTTTCTCTTTTTTAGCTTCTTTATCGATAAGGGAGTCTTTTGTAAGAGAGGTGTTTTTTATCGTAATGATGTCTAAGAAATCTCTTTCCCCTATTGAGGATTCTCCGAGCTCTTTGCTGAAAGAAAAATTTTGTGAAAGAAAATCTGTCGTTTTTTTGTTGTCAATCAGAAAATTAGGAGTTATGCTGTTTATTGTAGCCATACTGAAACCTTAGCTGTCGTGAAATTTAGGCTCAATCAGAATCAGTGTGGTAATATTAAATGCCTTTCTTTTAGTATGTCTTTATATTTTATATTACTTGAAACACCACACCAAAGGCTGCTGAACCGAAATTAATTCCCGAAAATACAATACCATTGCCCGAAAAATATTCAAACTGAAAATTGTTGACATGGCAATTAAAAAACAGTTATAGTAATGATTGCTTTCGTTTTGCTATTTCCTCAATTGCTCTGTCTTATCAGGTAATGTATTATACTAATCATAACAAACCCCGAAGGTTTTATAAAGGATGAAAACTGAAATTTATAAAACCACACGATTATTCCGTCGCCGGCCCTCATGTATAACATTTAAGACTATACCCCATTATACACTTTTAGGAGATATTGAATGAAGGAAAAAGACATTTTCGAAGAGATTATAAATATCGGAAAAAATAGAGGGACCCTCACTTACGACGAGATAAACGATGCTCTTCCATCGGAGTTTTTTTCACCTGACGAAATTGAAGATCTGATGGATTTGCTTCAGGATATGGGTGTGAAAGTTGTCGATCAAGAGAGGATTGCACCCATTATGGAAGTAGAAGAGGAGATCGACGGCTATGAGAAGACCGAGGACCTCGTCCAAACATACTTTCATTCCATGGGAGATATCTCGATACTGAGTAAAGACGAAGAAACGGAACTGGCTAAAAATCTGGAAGAGGGACGTGAAATCATAAAGGAGATAATAACCACTTTACCTCTCTATTCAAAGCTTGAGGACGGCCTCGATCATAACGACGACAGCATGATCGAGGAAGAGAGAGCTGAGGAGGCTTTAAGGCTCACGATGGGACGTCTTGAGGAACTTATGGTTAACATCTTCAGGCTGGATAAACAATTAAAGGACCATGGAGGGCTTGAAGGACTAAGGAGGCTTATTGACAAAGCCGGAGACGGTGATGTCGACTATAATCCCTATGAAGATATATATTCCGACATCATGTCAGAATATAAGAGAATTGAAGTAGAAGTGGGAGTCGCTATCGATGAGCTGCGAGTTCTTTGGGACAGGGCTTCTAAGGCTAAAGAACTGGTCAGCAAAGCAAAAAACGAGCTTATTACAAGAAACCTCAGGCTTGTCGTAAATATTGCAAAGAATTATGTCGGCAGAGGGCTTCCCTTACTCGACCTTATTCAGGAAGGCAATATAGGCCTCATGAAAGCAGTCGATAAGTTTAAGTATGAAAAGGGCTTTAAATTCAGCACATACGCTACATGGTGGATCAGGCAGGCAATTACGCGAGCTCTAATAGACCAGACAAAGACGATTCGTGTTCCCGTGCATATGATGGAGTTTTATAACAGGGTGACTAAAGCGTCCAGAGAAATTACACAAGTATTGGGCAGAGAGCCGACAAATGAAGAAATCGCCGAGATGCTTGATGTGCCGGCCAAAAAAGTCGAGGAGGTCTTCAGAGCCATCCAGGACCCCATAGCGCTTCAGACCCCTATAGGAGACGAGGATTCTGAACTTGAAGATTTTATAGGCGATAAAAACAGCCCTTCTCCATTCTCCGACGCCGAAAGGAGCGAGACCTCCCAATACATTCAAAGAGTCTTAAGAACTTTATCCAGTAAAGAGGAAAAAGTAATAAGGATGAGATTCGGGATCGGTGTTGACAGGGATCATACACTTGAAGAGGTTGGCAGGCATCTCTCAATAACCAGAGAGAGGGTGCGTCAAATAGAAGCGAAAGCATTACGAAAATTAAAGCACCCTAGCAGATTAAGAGCTTTGAAAATTCTGACTGCTTCTATCGATTAAAAAGTATCGCCCCTTCCTATTTCCTGAAAGCTTTCAGTTACATAGCCTGTGGAGACTCCCTTCTGAGCGGCGATAACTTTAAATTGTCCCAACGGTATCTTGGGAGACTTTGACCTGTAGATATTAAAAACATCGCCCGGTACGATACCATCGGCAGTTCCCTTATCGAGGAATACGATATCATATTCGCCATTTAAAACGGTCAGACGACTTGTCTCTAAAATCATACCGTTTACTGTCGGTTTTACCGATAAAACACCCAGAGGCGGCTCTATTTCAAAATAGGGAACAAGAATATCTTCATCTGTAATTTCTCTATAGCTGTTCAGAATTAACGCCTTCTTAAGTCCCACTTCATCCCCGACAATCTGCGCAATTCCCTGAAACCTTACATGACGACCAAGATTTTCTCCGGTTATGGGATGTTTTAAAATGTTATCGGCATTAACGATATAGAATTTATTGTATAAATCGGAATTTAACTTTAAATAGATATAATCGTTTCGACCAAATATATTTCTTTCCGATGGAGAGCCTGCAATAACAGCGGAGGGATGAACCTCCTGCTTGATAAATCCGCCTTTTAAAAGGATAGTTTTTTCAATAACTTTTTGTAAATTCACGGATTCTATATCTTTTTTTTCGGAAGACTTGGCGGTTGTCGACTCTATGGCCTCATGAGAACGGGGCAGGTAGATAACTTTTTGTACAAAATTATCAGGTATAATTAGTTTTTGGTTGGGATAGATTTTGTCGGGATCTTTAATTGACGGGTTTTTGTCCCAAATGTTGGGCCACCTGAAGGGGTCTCCCAGTTCCTGCATAGAGATATCCCAGAGAGTATCTCCCTCTTGTATTTCATAAAAGTGGGACTCTTTTTTTTCCTCGGCTCTCAGTATGTCCGAACATGGGAGCAAAATTCCACATAGGATTAAAAAAGCTCCTAAACATGTGACAAAAGATTGTCTCATATTAAGCATATCTGTCAGGCCCTCCTCCGGGGTCGACAGGAATTCGGACTTACCCCGAACAAAATGCAGAAATCGTTAATATACATAGAAGAAATTCTTCTGTTCGATTTATTTTTCATTAATGAGATCTTTAAATACCCGGCCTGCAACAAATTTAGGCGTCTTCGATGCAGGGATGTCTATCTTTTCTCCGGTCTGAGGGTTTCTCCCTTTCCTGGCTTTTCTCTCGGTAAGAGTAAAGGTTCCAAAACCTATCAATGTTACTTTTTGCTCATTCTTTGTTGCCTTCATTATGGCGTTAATGGTAGATTCAAGCACCCTGGAGGCGTCGGCTTTCGTAAGGTTTGCATCTTTGGAGATAAGTTCTATCAGTTCGGATTTTGTCACCGGATATGATCCTCCTTTCCTGCACAGGTGATTTAAAATTTCTCACTGCCTTTTACAACGACGATCGGGTTAATATATAATTGTATTAAAGTACCAAGCCGTACTTATTTTGTCAAGTAAAAAATCTTCAAGAGCGCGTGAAAACTCCTCTACTCTTGCAAAATATAATGTTGTTATAATATATTACACAAAAACAGCTATGGAAAAGAAGCAAAAGAAACTCTATGCAATTGCTTTCGGTGACAGCCTTACAGCGGGCTTTCAGTCTCCTTCTATCGGTAACCCTAGGTATATCGAAACGCCTTACGCCGATTTTTTAAGTACAAAGCTGGCAGACAAAGTCAGGTTCGCAGTCAAAGGAGTAAACGGTGAAACTACCGATGAAATGGCGCGCCGTTTTCACAGAGATGTCGTTCAGGACAATCCTGACTATGTTCTTATACTTGGAGGCGCAAACGATATCGGCTGGGGAGGAGACGTCAACGAGACTGTCGAAAATCTTACGGTTATGTACAGAAATGCATTAGAATCGGATATAATTCCCGTGGCGATTACCATTCCTTCCATCAGAGGTTTCGACTCTTTAATTCCTCCAAGGCAATATCTGAATGACATGATACAGAAGATCGCTTCAAATTTTAAAATACCCTGCATCGATATGTTTTCCGCTTCTTCTGAAAGTAAAACGTTGAGACTTGAAGGAAAATACTCTAATGACGGGCTTCACCTCTCTACGGCAGGTTACAGGCTGCTGGCGGATATTATTTATGATGGGGTTTTTAGTAAAATATAGACAAAGAGTTCGGGGAAGTCTTACGAAAGAAGAGACAGATTTATGATAAAAGGAATTAAAAATCAAATACTTGTTGCTTTCCTGGTGATTGCAATTGTCCCGTTACTGACAATGGGTGTTTTAAATCATCTTTCTTCAAGCGCTGCTTTAAAGGATGGCATAGAGATAAAATTTTCGACAAGGGTAAAGATCGAGAAAAACAACCTGGATTCTTTCCTAAAGGGAGTGAAAGATGACATACATTTTCTCAAAGATTCTCCAACCCTCCACAGGATGCTGGCGGCAGATAGTAAAAAGTCTGTACCGGAGAGAGAACTCCTTGAGAAGGAATTTCTCGCTCTTGCTGTCAATAAGGATATCTACTGTCAGATAAGATATATCGATAACAGCGGCAAGGAAGTCGTCAGGGTTGACACTGACGGGGAAAAAACCGTAGTAATTCCACAGAATAAACTGCAAGACAAAAGCGACAGGTATTACTTTAAGGAGTCTGTCAGCTTAAACAGGGGTAAGTTATATGTTTCACCACTTGATTTAAACAGAGAGAGAGGAACAATAGAGAAACCTCTAAAGCCTGTCATCAGGTATGCAACCCCTGTTTTTCATGAAGGCCAAAAAAGGGGAATTGTCATTGTTAATGTCCTTGCCGACAAATTCCTGGATCCGGTAAAGAAACAAAACAGTAAAACAATGTATTACCTGTTGATTTCCAATAATGGTTATTACTTCAGTCATCCCGATTCATTAAAAGAGTGGGGCAGCCGGGTCGATCTGGATACAAAAGAGAACCTGTCAAAAGATTTCCCAGAAGATATCGCCTCAAAATTAACAAGTCGTAATACCGATATAATTGAAGTCCATAATGAAATCCTGGCGCAGAGCATTTACTATCCTGATGATAAAAACAATGACCTCTATTGGAAACTTATTGGGGTTGGAAATAAAAACTACCTTTTTGCTCCCTTGTCCCGGTTATTAAATATTTTTCTCGCTGTTCTTGCCGGCTCGGTTTTATTTACATTTATCTTTGCACTTCTTGTAAGCAAGACCATTACGGAGCCTCTGATCGATCTTACAAAAGCAGGAGAGTCCATTAGCCAGGGAAAACTTGACACCCCTGTAAAAGTTTACGGAAGCAATGAAATCAGAAAACTTGCTCAGACAATTCAGCGTATGAAAGAAAGTCTTGAAATAGCAATGAAACATCTAATGAAATAAGGTTAAACCCTTACAAAAAGGGGAAATGCTTATTTAAAAACTCAAACTGTTTTTGAAGAAAGGAGTCAGAAATGCCTATAGAGTGGAATGAAGAATTGGCGACAGGGATAAAAGAGATCGACGATCAGCATAAAGAGATAATTAAAAGGATGCAAATTATCGACAACTCATCTGAGCAGATGGTAAGTGAAGAAGAGATCGATAAAATGGTGAGATTTTTCGGTGGTTACATGATTGAGCATTTTGATACGGAAGATAAATACATGATCGATTACAAATATCCGAAATATGACTTGCATAAGTCGGAACATATGAAATTTTTAAAGAATTTTGCCGTATTAAAAAGGCTTTGCGAGGAAGAAGACTCAACATCTCTTATTATTTTAGCCATTCAAAACCAATTCCTTGACTGGCTTGTACACCACATACTGCATACAGACAAAGAGATGGCGGCTTATTTAAGGACAAGAATCTGATTTTCTCCCACACTACACATCAAATGGATTTAAATTATTAGAGATACATGAAATAAAGAGGGCATTCTATTTATATGAAAAATGATGTGAGCAAAGCAAAAAAGAGGTGCAACGAAAAAGACAATTGTAAGGTTCTTTTTGAACATCTCGAATCACTGGTGCAAAATTTTAGCGCCGCCAAGGGGAGAATAAATGAAATTCAGGCAGGAAAGCGTAAAACAGATCCTAAATTGAAAAACTAAGGATTTCGTTATTCAGGAATATTCCTGAACTTCATTATCGAGATGATGCAGAAAATAAAAGGCATGATCCACGGCGCTATATATGGGGAAACGATACCAACATTTCCCAGAGAAAGAGACAATATATACCCCACCCAGTAAACAATACTGAAAACCAGGCCAAGCCCGGCAGCGGCAAGACCTGCCTTTCTATTCATTTTTAAAGGAATCGATGCCCCAATAATAAGCATGAAGAGGTTTATTAAGGGATAGGAAATCCTGGTATTGAGATCCATAATCAGCTTTTTGTTTGTATATCCTGACTTCCTTAATCGTAAGATATACTCAAAGAGTTCTCCTATGCGCATTTCCTTGGTCTTTTTTATGCTTTCTTTAAAGTAATCGATAGATGTGATCCCGTAATAAGGCATTTTTATTATCTCTTCTGTTTCGCCTTTTCTCAGTAAATGTTTTTTTACTCCCTTAAGCGTCCAGGCGCCGTTTATCCAAAGCGCCTTTTCGGCGGAAATCAGCTCCTCCATACCTTGGTTATCCATTACAAATATCTTAATATCCTCTCCAATCCCGCTGCTGATATCGTATAGTCCGATCCTGATAATTGAATTGTCTTTACTTTTCAGCCACAACGTACCCCCTCTGAAAACAGACTTTTTTACTTTCAAAGGAGAGTTTTTCCGCCCCTGTCGGAAGGAACCTTTTATGTCGGCCTTAAGGTCCTTGGCTTCGGAAAGTGCGACAGGGACTATAAATTCACTTAGAAAAAAAGCGAAAAGACTCAACAGCACACCTATCAGCACAAAGGGTTTTAACAAATGGGTAAGCCTGCCTCCTGCCGCCTTTAATGCTACAATCTCATTTCTTTTTATTGCTTTGGTAAATATGAAAATGCTGCATATCAGAGAGCCTATAGGTAAAGCATAGAACATATTCAAAGGTACATGCAAGGCAGTGAAGTACATGATTGTGAAAAAAGAAGGATCGAAACGAAGCAGGTTATCGAATTTATCCAAAAGGCTGAAAAGACTAAAAATTAAAGAAAGGCCGGTCACTGTAATCGTTATGACAGCCAGAAACTCCCTAATATATAGATTTCTTACAATTTTCAAAGATAAAAAACCTTCAGAATAAATAGATGTCGAGAGAGGAAAAGATAATATTGTAACAAATGTCAACCGGGGTTGAAGTGATTAAAAATTATAACCCAAAAAAAGCATTTAGCTGTCGGCTCTTTAATTGCAACACTTTATGTTCACCGGAATGGCGACTGTTAGACATCCATAAGCCAGGTTATCAAAAATTGTGCCTGAAAAAATGGAATCCTATTATTATACTTCTTCAGGTTCTTTTGGAGCCGCTCAACTTCATAATAATCGTACGACGCCTATACCGTATTGCACCGGAAAATCTTTGCAAATGAGGTCCAGCGTCTCATATTTGCTGTCAGCTTTTAATTCGTCCCAGAACCTGGCGATTTCATTGTGAGCCGATGAATGTATATCGTGGAGAGCAATAATTCCTCCCGGGTGAAGGAACTCCTTATAATTGTAAAAATCCTTTTTAACATAGTCGTAGTTATGATTTCCGTCAATAAAAATGAAATCGTACCCGCCAAGGGACTTTACTGTTTTCAAAATTTGTTCAGAGGTTGAATCACCACAAATAAGAGTCAGGTTTTTACGCATCAGGTTTGCTTTAAGGGTATTTCCGTTAATTTCAGCGCTGAAATTATCGACTGCTACAATTACATCGAAGTTAAAAAAATTGTTTAAAACCGTATTGGTAATACCTGCGGAAAATCCGATTTCCAGAAATGCCGACAACTCTTTTCCTTTCTCCCGCTCTACCCTTTTAAGGGTAAAAATCAATTCAGAAAGTTCGGCGGGGCTTTGCATCATATGAGTTCTTGTTCCGTCAAAGAGACGGTATCCGCCGGCATCGACATTTGTATTGTGTCTGAAAAGCTCAGTGAGTTGCTCTTTATATTCATCGGTGAAACGAAAATCACTATATATCGATTTTTTCATAAGCCAGCTTTATAAAAGGTTCTCCTCCTTCATTACCGAGATAATAAAAAATTAAGAGAAAATTGTCGATAATTCCGATATCGCTATATCCTCCGTCATAGGGACTGCCTCTGTATGTGTCAATTATATGAATATCCGATTTTGTATTGTCATTTATCCTCAAAGCAATGCCGCTTTCTTCTTTTGTAATCAGTTTACGATAGGCAAGATAAACTTTTTCCTTCAGGTAAAGCGCCATAGGCGCATGGGCTGCTGAAAGCAATTTTTCGGGAAAAGTCCACTTTCTGAGGTCCTGAGAAGTCGAGCACCATATACCATAAGGTTCTGAGTCCTCTCTAATGAAAATCCTGTATGATTCCCCGTCACAGAGGATCGAACTTTCATTAAGTACAGCCCCCGCCTTATGAATGGTTATGTAAGAAAAGAGCTCCCATTTCACAAAATTTTCAGTATACAATATCAGAGGTTTTGTGTCTTTTTCTCCATTGAGAACACCGTAAGCGGAAAAGATATATCCGTTGTTGTGCTTAAAACACTTCCCGTATAAGACCAGCCATAAAACACCGCTAACGACCACCTCTCTCCTTTCGCTAAATTCAGGTATGTCGGAAACGGAGATATAGGTACTGCCCTTTTTACCCTTTACATAGGATCTCGTTGCAAGGGTGTAGAGATTCTTTTCCGGTCTCGATACAATTGCATCGAGTTCGTTTTCACCTTCAAACAGGACAAACTCTTTACCAAATCGATAAACAGCGTCTTCCTCCTCACTGTTTAATAAGTTTCTCACAACACTCTTTTCAACAATGAAACACTTTACTTTTCCATAAAGCCCGTGACACTGAAAATCGCTCTTAATTCCCTCTCTGTAAAAAATATAAATCTTATTATCGAATTCCGTAAATGTCGGAAAAGCGGCGTACCTGTCTTTACCTCTCGGGATTACTGTCATAAATTTCATAGAAAACCCCATCAATCCTTACTGACGACCTCTTTTAACAACCCCTGCTCTTTCAAATTGTCACAAGCCTGCTTTACGGAGCTGAATTTCAACCCGGACTTTATGGCTATATCGAGAATGGAATTCCCGCCGTCGGACATACTTAATACCCAGCGGTAAGCGGTCTCAACCTGATTGTACCCCTTTTTACTGCCTATCGTAGGATATAAACCTCTCCTTCCGAGTTGAGGTTCGCATTTGGGATTAAGATTAATATAACTGACGTTATTCTCTAATATATAAATCACCTTTACATATTTTCCGAATGAGTCGGCAAGATATTCGCTTCCCACAAAATCGAGATTATCCGCAGAGGTGTGATACTCCGGATATCTGCCATAGGGAGTCCGCATGAGGGAGCCTACAGGGAGATTGAATCCCGGGGAACAAAACTGTCTCTCGTCGCCGCCCATAGGGAAAAAATCTATGATTTCAAAAGGCTCTCCCGAGTCTGCCAATACTTTTTCCACGACCCTGTCGATTTCAGCGTCACCTCTTCTACTTCTCTTGTATACGGATTTACCGGAATCCCCCACACAAGTAATGACAAGACCGTGTTTAATCGCGGAGACTCTCCCTTCGTTAAGGCAGAGCCATGTAATCGCTCCTATGGTTTCAGGACTGAAAAGAAACCTGTAAGAGTATTTCAGCTTTTTATCCATTAAGTATTTAATAAGAAAGGTCATTAGCGAAATCCCGCTTAAATTATCATTACACAAAGAGGGATGGCAGGTATAACTGGAGAAAAGCACCTCCTCTTCGGTTTCGCCCTTTAATAACAGCTCTCCATAGGTGAGAAAACCATCCTTTATCTCGGAATCTATAAAGACCTCATATTCATCTCTATCATCAAGGGACTCAAATACTCTGTGCGGCATACTGAACCCCCACTCTTCCTTGTAGTAAGATGTTACATAGCGAATCCAGTCAGGATAATCGGGGAGAGTGTAGAGATGCTTTTTTAACTCCCGGGAAGTAACTTTTTTGCATACAGGGGTGCTGTAATTGAGTACATATAGGTTGTTCTTCTTAAAATCGACTATTCTGTTTCCCTTCGAATCTGCGATATAGGCATCCTTAATATTCCACTCTTTGGGGACGACCCAGTCAAAAACCATTGTCCCCGATTTTATTTCATGCACTTCCAGCGGAATATGCTCCCCTATGACTCTCAAAGTCTCTCTGACACCATCGCCTGTTATGCTCCTGTAAATCGGATAAAGCCGTTTAATCAGCTCATATATCTCAACACCATATCTTTCGAAGTTGAAGTCTCCGAAAGTTTCATCCGGTCTGTTTTCAAGAAAACAGTAGATATCCTCATCAAGGAGTCTGAAACCTTCATTGTACAACGCCTCGGCATCAGCCATCATGATCCTGGCGCCGCCTAAGGGTCTGACTTTAAATATCCCGCTGTCCAGGAGGAGCCTCTCTGTTTTATGCTTGTCAAAGATGACGTCTCCGCCCGGATATCTCACAAAAAAGCTGCACTCATCTTCATAATCGTGGCCATCTTTTCTTACTTTACCTTTAAAAGTTTTACTATATCTGTAAGGTACGCAATACATCTGTTCTACATAATGTAGATAAGTGCAAGAGGTGTCAAAGGGCGAACCAAAGATCAGGAGCTTGCCCTTTTGTTTGTGGAGTTTTCCGAATATGGAGTTTTCGTCAAATGAATCTTTTCCTGTATTTACAAACTCTTCCTTCCGTTTGCCCCATATAGCGGATGAAAAAATCGGATGCTCCGTTCTGACGACATCCGGCATTTGTCTGAAAAATTCTGTAAGCGTTCCTGCTTCGGATTTTGTATTTTCAAGATCGAAAACCTCATCCCTGGTGAAGCTGTATGTGAAGGCGGGCATTATTATCGTCCCCTCATCTCCAACGCTCTCTTTAAGCACATTGACAAGGGAGTTTAATAGAGCTTCCCTGTCAAAAAGACAGAGCTTTCCGAATACCGAGATATCGGAGTGCATAAAAAGAACATCTCCCTTTTCCACGCCAATATCCATAAGGACATCGAGAAAAACACCATAGGAGATATCTCTGTCATTGAATGAAAACAGTACTTGAGATTTCTCTTTATTATTGTTCCGGCTTTTCATAAAAAATAGTTGTAACAGTTTGCCAGCAAAGGAGATTTAGACGGGATTAACATTCATCTAAAAAAAGCATTTAGCTGTCAGCCTTCAGCTATCAGCCTTTTAATTACAAAGCTTTGCCGTTTAAAACTCTTTCACCCTTAAGGTGACGCTTATTATTAGCGCAATATCGGTATTTTCCTTAGCTGAAGGCTGATCGCTGATAGCTGACTGCTGTTTTTAGTTCATAACTTTTCGAGTCAAAACAAAGCATGAAAAATTAACGGTACAAACCACTGTGAGAGTCACCTGCCCACAGGTGACCTCAACGGTTCGTTTACAGGTTGCCGCCGGTGGTCACCCCTAGGCGGGTAACTCCCACATGTAGCGGCCAAAGACTTGTTTTCGGGATAAAAAAGGGCTCCATTCACAAGTAATGATAATTTTATTATTACGGTAAATGCAGCCGGGGAGTATAGAGAACAGTGGTTATTCAACTTGTCTTTATCAGGTAAGAGGTCATTCAGGTGACAATCTCTACATAGATGTGAATTGAATAATTCTATTAATCATTTCTATATGATTTACTTCCAGTTCCAAAAACTCAAAACCTATTCGGGTCATGGTAATGCTCATGGTCTGATTGTTTTTAGCGATAGCTTTTAAACTCAGGCATCCATTACTTTCCAAGCCGTTTATTAAATTTAAATCGACAACTATCTCTACTTCTTTTAAAACGGAAATGGAAAATCTGCTTTTAATTCCACAACCCTTTTCGCTGAGATCTATCAACATACCCGGGAGACCTTCGGCAGTATTGTATAAACCCGATATGTTTACGGAATCTTTGGTTTTTATTGTTACAGGTATATTTATCGGACATCTTTCAGCATTTCTAACAACCCATCTGCTCATTTTACACTCCTTTTACAAGTTATGTAAATCGGTTTAACGAACCTGAGTCGGCGAAACCGCCAAAAAATCGTAATATGCGAATCTGATTTTAACTTTGTACAGCCGGCGATGCATAACCTTTTACGGAAGCTGACTCAGATACGGACACAACTTGGGAGATATTACTATATAAAAAAACTATTCTCCCCGCGCCTGAGGATGAAAAAGAGTATAAATGATACATAAAACAGCACCTTAAAGTCAATAGAATCAATGCAGGTAATGGGGGAATGGCCTTTGCGTTATCAATATCATTAAGGCAAACGAAGTAAAGTTTCTATAAAAAACAATCACATGGAGATAAGAAAAAGTTGAAAACAGCCTATTATGAAACCCAGCATAGCTCCCCAAAGCTCTATAGCCTTGAGTTCCCTTGATGCGATGGAGAGGATTATCTCCTCGAGTTTGATAAAATCAAAATCCGATATCTTTTGATAGACGATCTCTTTAATATTCAGGCCCTTTTCAATAATCTCTTCGATCCGGTTACTGATAGACGGTATCATCGAGAGTATTTCATTGACAAGAACCTCCTTGATGGACTCCTTAATCTCCCCATTAACGAATGAAGCGATCATCGGGTTAAACGAAAACAGTCGTTTTTCAATAAAGTCATCGATTTTTCGTGAAATCAAACTCCTGAAATCATCTCCGGCCCCGCCGCCAAAGGCTTTTGTAATGTCTTCTGCATTAAACAGATGGACCTCTACGGTTTCGGCTATTCTCATGGCAAGCTTATCTTTTCTTTTAGGAATGAGCCCCTGAATGGAAACAGGGCCCAACCTGAATTCCTTGTGAGGTCTGAACAACATTCTTATAGCAATGTAATTGGTGAGCCACCCGATAAGGGAGCTTATAATTGGAATAAACCAGATAATTTCCATAATTCTCCTTGTAAGAAAAAAATTGTGCGTAAATAGTGGAATATTACATTTAAATCTTGTTAACTGACTATTGAGTCAGGTCAGGGGATGAACAGCAAACATCTTTTTAACATCACGATTCATGATTTCAATGAAAATCATAAAAACGGAGTTGGAAACTTACAAACAGGATATATTACTTAATCACAGGTAAAGTAATCAATATGGGATGAAAAAAACTCGTCCGGGATTTTGGAATGATATAAATAAGCTCACCTAAAAGTGATATGCCGGTTATTATGCGAAACGTTGAAAACAGAGGGCTAACAGCTGATAGCTGTTTTAGGGTTATAAGTTTAACATTACTCACAGAATGCTAATCCATCTACTATTTCATGAAAACTCTTACTTCCGGATCTTGTTTTAAAATCTCCCTTTCCTGTTTAGAAGCGACGCGTTCGATGTAATGACCTTTTAACCATTTATTAATCAGTCCGCCGTTCGATACAGCTCTTTCGTATAAGTTTGTTACCACGTTAGGTCGAACAATTCCTGTATCGGGATTGTCAACGATAATGGCAACAGAACGATCCATCTTTTCCTTGGAATCGCTTAAATAAAAAAAATTACTCAACTTAAGCTCTTTTGCCATCAACTCCGTTTTTAACTCGCGAACCAACGGGAGACAAGGAATACCGGCCATTGCACAAAAAATCAGCATATGCATACGCATAGTAATAATGATTTTGCATTTTTGTAACTCCTCGATCAACAAAAAAGGATTTACATAATTACAAAAGGTGATTCCATTTAACTGTGTGTTTATAACCTTGGACGTTAGAGCGTAATCGAATACCGGATCTTTTCTCACTTCGTTACAAATACCTTTAAAACTGTATTCATTACTGTATTCCAAAAGCGTGGAGGCGACTTTATCGGGATAATCGAATTTTTTTTCCTGATTTTCGCTTACAAGATTAAGTCCGATAGTAGAACTATCGCCGGTCTTTCCTTTTTTCCCTATTAACTTATAAATGGCAAAAGCTCCGTCTGCTGTGACTACAATCTGTTCAGGATCGAATCCCAAAGCAATACACTTATCGTAATCCCGTTTTGAACGTAACGATACGATCTCCAAATAACGGATAAAGTTGTTTCTTATTAAAGCGACAGCCTCATTCGAAACGATGTCGCTAACACCCACGCCCACCGCGGCAACCGGTTTTTTATGCAACTTAGCAAGTTTAATAATTGTACAACAATACTTTATTGGATAATCAAGAACCGGCCGTTCCGAAATAAGGCTTGCTCCGCCAAGCACCACATGGGTAGCCCACTTAATTCCTTTGATAAGACCCTCGTTATCGAACTGCCAAAATTCATTCATATCCACCATACTCCTCGTAAATGATGGAGAAAAAGAGACAACTCCTGTTTCGCAGTCAACACTATTCAGTCTTAAAGACTCATGCAATCCCAAAAGAATTGCATCATCTCCAATGTTGCCGGCTCCGTATCCTGTAGCACAAAATAAAATTCTTGGTTTATCGGACATTCTTCTCCTTTCAGACGACTACTCAAGTGAATAGCATGGAAACTGCGGACTATAAGATAAAACAGATAATCCCGAAAAAGCATTTAGATGACTGCTGTTTGAAAGATAACTACTCTGCAATAATTGAAAACACAGAAGAACAAAGATTATTATTTAACATAAAGCACTTCTCCACTTGTCGAGTTTTTATGTTGACCCGGAGAATAGAGGCAGGTGAAATACCCAAAAGCACATGACTGTCATCAAGAACGCACAGGCCGCGTAACCAATTTAGACGGCAGCTTCGTTCGGCAATCAACTTATTTAGAAACGGTAATTTATGTAGCCTGTTAGAAATCTTTTGAGTAAAAGGAACTCTAATTGATTTCTGCTCGTCAGCGGACAAATGGTCCAGTATATCTACCTTAACAACGGATAGCAAGTCAGTATTTTTGTTAAACACCTTTAATTCACAATTTCCCGTGTCGTTTATAAAATATAAATTATTCGCTAAACAAGCGTCATGTATTTCTCTGCCTTTAGAATGGACAACAGGTTTATCTTCACTGATATTCCAGAGTACACCCTGTTTATGTAACGAAAGAAAGACACCGGCTTCCGTTTCCTGGACATAATTTACATGAAAAATCTGTTCTTCAATGGGTATCATTGTTCTTCTAAAGTCATAATCCTTATTAACTCTTCTTATCGGTTTTTTGACAAATTCCATTAATGCCGGGTTTTCACTTAGGAATATTTCCTCAATTAACTCTCCATTTTTCGTAAAACATAAAATACAGTCATTACTACAAGAGCTAACCCACAGCCTGTCCCCATAAACGCTTAAACCATGAACACCGCATAGATGAGGATGTGAAAATCGACTTATCTCTTTAAGGGATTTATCGAAAAAACGAATTTCGCTAAAAGTACCTGTAACTATACGTTCTCCCCAAAAATCCATTCCCAACGGTCCGCCGTGTACAGCTGTATCGTTATTGCTGTACACTTTTACCTGCTTTTCAATTAACCATTTATCTAAACGAAGCTTATAAATCCAGCCGTAAGGTTTATATCTGATTATCGAAGTTATATATGCAGTGGTCATTCTACTATTAAGCCATCATTACTCAAAAGGGTAAATCTACAGGTTAACAATCAATACCATTAACTTAAGGTGTGAAGCACCTTCCGACGTAAGCGGGTCGTGTTTGAGAAGGCGCAGCGAAGCGGAGCCTTCGAGTTTAGCCGCTGAAGGCGGATGGTGCTTTGCTCCTTAAGTTAATGACATTGGGTTATAAATTATAAAAAAATTTTTGACCTTTTTGCATCAGATTAAAACAAAAGCAGTGGAAACAGAGTTTTAAAACAATTTTCTCCCTTTAACAGGTGACTCATATTTTGACTTTGCAGCACCCTCAATACCATTATGTTATAATGAATGTATCCACTCAATTGGATAGGCTGAAGGCCTTTAGACAAAAATCAAAGAATCTACAAAAATTCCACTTTTAACTTTATCAATAAACCAAAATTATACGTTTTTGTTTTAGCCAACAGTCTTCAGTCCTAATACCGAACCCGGCAAGCCGGAACCAAACAGGTTTGATGTAACACTTTGGAGTTTCGAAGAAATTCCTTCAGGTCTCCTCTCCCCCTTCAAGGTGGAGAGGGAGTAAAAGAATATTTGCAGGATATAAAGAAAGGAGTTTGAAATGCATTGCCCCGAATGCGACGAGAAATACGACAAGGAAGTATGTGAGTGCCCGAAATGCGGTGTTTCTTTTGGACAGGAACTGAACGCACAGGACTACAAGGAGATTATCACCCTGATTAATCCCATGGAAATCTCATTAATCAAAAGCATTCTGGACGGTGAGGGGATTGATTACTATATAAAAGGCGAGCAAATTACTTTTCTGGCGCCTCTCCCTGAACCTGCAAGGCTGATGGTGGCCGAAGATCAGGCTGTGGATGCACTGGAAATTATGAAGGACTTAAAAATCGTCCTTCCATAAACAGCGTCACCTCTGCCGTCAACAAGATATCGGGAATTTGCAAGTACCTCCCTTTTGCACGATGCCGGCCTGTTGACAATTTTTTATCTTCGTTGTTAAACTAAGTAATTATTTTTTATCTTTCGAAAAAGAATTATTTCATAACCGGAAGGGGGGAGAATGGATGCCCTCGGTGAACGTAAGAGAGAATAATTCCTTTGAAGTCGCTCTCAAGAGGTTTAAAAAACAGTGCGAGAAAGAAGGAATAATGTCAGAGATAAAAAAAAGAGAATATTACGACAAACCAAGCGTTAAAAGGAAAAAGAAGCTTATCGCCGCACGTAAAAAGATGTCACGCCGCATGACATACAGCGTGAATTAATTTTTTTGTGTCGGCCTGTGTTATTGTTATAAAAAAATCTACATTTTATAGTTTTTTCAACACCTGAAATAATCGACATTATTACCCCTCCTCATTTCGAGGAGGGGTTTTTTTATTATGGACTACCAGACGGTTATTGAAGAAATAAAATCGAGGATAGATATTGTAGACTTCATCTCCGATTTTATTGACTTGAAAAAAAAAGGAAACAGCTATAAAGCCCTATGTCCCTTTCATGCCGAGAAGACCCCTTCCTTTGTAGTCAATCCCGATAAACAGATATTTCACTGTTTTGGCTGCGGCGCCGGCGGCGATATTATAGGCTTTGTCATGAAGGAGGAGGGAAGCGGATTTGTAGAAGCGGTTCGCTTCCTGGCGGAACGATGCGGAATAAACATTGCCGGTTCGGCGCCTCGTGACAAAGGCGCCCTTCAAAGGAGAGAGAGGCTCTTTGAGATACAGAAGAGAGGTATGTCTTTTTTTGTCGATACCTTAAGGAAAACCTCCCATGCGATGGAGTACCTTTTGAAAAGGGGATTGAGCAGGGAGATAATCGAGCGATTTTCCATCGGCTTCTCCCTGGAAAGATGGGACGGTTTAATGAAATATTTAGCGGGCAAGGGGTTTACAAATTCGGAAATATCTCAATCCGGCTTAGTTGTTGTAAAAGATAATAAGAACGCCTATGATGTCTTCAGAGGCAGGATCATTTTTCCCATAATAGAGATGAACGGAAAAACAGTAGGATTCGGTGGCAGAGTGATGGATACAGGTATGCCCAAATATCTCAACTCTCCTGAAACGGATATTTTTAAAAAAGGAAGGCTCCTGTTCGGGTTGAATATGGCAAAAGAGAGTATACAAAAAAGAGGATATATAATGGTAGTCGAAGGTTATTTTGACGTTGTCGTTTGTCATCAATACGGCTTTGAAAATACAGTCGCTCCACTGGGTACATCTCTTACGGAACAACATGTAAGGCTCATAAAGCGCTACACAAACAATATGCTTATATTGTTCGATGGAGATCAGGCCGGAATATCAGCTGCAAGAAGAGCAATGGACATGTCATGCAGGCAGGGAATGTCGGCAAAGGCTTTGCTTCTTCCCAAGGACTCGGACCCGGACAGTTTTCTAAACGCCTATGGGGCGGAAAAGTTCGAGAGACTTTTCTCCGGAGCTCTCGATTATATTGATTTTATGTTAAAAACAGGTGGAGAGGGGATAGACAACATTCGTGAAATCTACAGAGTGCTGCAGGGGGTAGGAGACTCTGTTGCAAAGAGTAAAATGGTGTCCGAGCTGGCAGACAGGACTTCCATGTCAGAGACAATTCTCAGAGAAGATATGAGCAGGGGTAAGAAGGGTGGAGAGATTCGATCCTCAGTCCCGAATATCAGGAAAATCAAGGGACCCGAAGAGATACTTCTCGGCATTTACATAAGCAGACCGGAAATGGTTAAAATAATAAACGATCTGTTTTCTGAGACGGAACCTGAGCATCCGTTTGTGAAAAAACTATTTCGCACCTTTAAAACTCAGAATATCAAGCCATCCTTCGACAGCCTCCCCTCTTTTTGCAGCGAAGAGGAGATATCGTCTATATCACGCCTGCTAATCGATTCCGAAGCCGACGACGAGACGATCGAAAAAACAGTTAATGACTGCATAAGAAAAGTCAGGAAAGAGAGACTCGAAAAAAAAATTAAGCTGGCCGAGTCTCAACAGAATATCGAGGAGCTTCAAAAGCTTCTTATGGAAAAGCGAGAGTTTATCGCCAAAGATAATATTTTACTTAATTAGCTCCGCCATGTAGGTTGTGAATTTGGCGCTTTGCTCTACTATCTCTTTAACTTGGTCAATATCAAAGCTGACCATAGGCGAGTAGTCTGCTTGTGCTTTTTCGATCCAGTAGTTAATAACGATGCTTTTATTATCGCTCAAACTATAGATACACCATCTTTGATAATTTCTTTATTTCTTTATATATAGGCAATAACGAATTTCCTCTTAACGTCTTTTCTTGCTAAAATCAACTTTTACAACTTTTGAATTCTCAATGTCTTCGGTGTCGACTTCGTTATCGTCAGGTTCGCCTGTGCTCATGCCTTGATAGGCGCAGGTAAACTGAGACTGCAATTCAGGAGAATAAATCGTTACAATGTTGCTCACCGGTATTCTGCACTTTTGCGGAGCATTATTGAAGCTTAGTTTTGCCTCTATCACTCCGTTATCCCAGGAAAATCTCATTTTATCGTTAAAAACAAGGATCAGCCCTTTTTCCGGCTCGTCTCCGATAAAACCTCTGGTGCCGATACGTACATCTTCCGAATATTGGATAAGAATAAACACCCTGCCCGCCATTGCCAGCATATCGAAGAATATCTTTTTTTTCAGTTCGTTTAAACCATCAATAAACTCTTCCATAATTAATACATAATCCTTATGTAAGCCTGACCGGTTCGGACCAGAGATCCGAACCGGTTCATAATTAACTTTTTCCTTATACCTTATGTATGTTCCCTAATCCCTTACCCAAAAGATATAAGAGAGGAATCGTAATCTTCCGGTTTTTCCAGACCAAGGAGATTGCAGACCGTGGCGGCCACATTGCTGAGTCCTCTGTTTTCGATTTCCGCCATCTTATATTCCGAATTATAACCATAATCCATGATTACAAAGGGCACCCTGTTGAGAGTGTGAGATGTTTTAATGGATTTCTTGTCGCCTTTCATGGAAAACATCTCGTCGGAGTTGCCGTGATCCGCCGTAACAACGGCAATACCATCGAGCTCTTCAACTGTTTTCAGGAGGCTGTCTACACATGAGTCCACCGTTTCGACTGCCTCTATGGCCGCCTCCATCACGCCGGTATGTCCCACCATATCACCGTTGGCAAGATTTAAGCGCCCGAATTTATATTCGCCTGTCTTGAGAAGTTCGATTGTCTTATCCGTGATCTCGACGGCTTTCATCTTGGGGGCCTGATCAAAGGGCACTTTATCGGAGGGGATTTCGATATAGGTTTCCAGTTCTTCGTTTATATACCCCGATTTATTGCCGTTCCAAAAATAGGTGACATGTCCGTATTTTTGAGTCTCCGAGATAGCAAACATCTTTATATTTTCCAGGGCCAGATATTCGCCGATTGTATTACTGATTTGAGGCGGTTCTACGAGGAAATTTTTCGGAATTTTTGCTTCCGAGTCATACTCCATTATGCCGGCGTAGAGGACTTCAGGTATCCGGCCTCTGTCGAACTTGTCGAACTCCGGTCCTCCGTCAAAGGCTTTGGATATCTCAATCGCTCTGTCTCCCCGGAAGTTAAAAAACACAACCGAATCTCCGTCTTCCATTTTCCCTACCGGATTATCGTCATTGTCCACAATTACAAAAGAGCCCATATACTGGTCCTCAAAACCCTCGTCATAGTGAGTCTGAACGGCCTCTTCACAGGATTTGAACTTCCTTCCTATTCCGTTTACATGGGCGTCCCAGCCTCTTTTAACGATCTGCCAGTCCGCCTCATATCTGTCCATGGTAACGTTCATCCTTCCGCCGCCTGAAGCGATTACATAGTGATAGCCCTTTTCGTCTCTCACTTTTTTCAATACATCCTCAGTTGGCCCGACAAATTCCATCGCTGTCTTTGGTCCAACATCTCTTCCGTCCAACAGAGGATGGACCCTGACTTTTTCTATCCCCGACTCGGCGAGTTTGTTTATCATTTTATTGAGATGGTCGGTGTTGGAGTGTACATTCGCATTCGACAGTAAGCCGATAAAATGAACGGCGCCGCCCTTCTTACCTCTTTCTACGATTTGATTCCAAAGACGACCGCCAAACACGGCCCCTGTATCAAAATCCTGGTTGACTCTCTTTGCGCCCTGAAAAAAGACACGACCCGCGCCGAGAGCGTTGTGTCCTACCTCACTGTTACCCATATCCTTATTCGACGGAAGACCTACGTCCTCTCCATGGGCTGATATGGAAGTTGAAAGTTCGGTGGCGAAAAGCCTGTCAAGAGTCGGAGTCTTTGCCAGATGCACGGCATTGCTGTCGTCTTGCCTGCCAAAACCGACTCCGTCCATAATAATCAATAAAACCGGCCCCTTTCTGCCGGTAAATTTCTCCAGTTTTTCAAGTCTCTTCATTGGATTCCTCCTTAATTAGTGTCTGTTCACAATGATTGGTTGTGTATATTCTATATGCAAACCCATGAAATTGTAAAACAAAAAATATAGCAAAAGGTTTATTCTGCATAATCTACCGATAGCTGTGATTCAGACACTATTTTTTAGTAAGCGAAGTTCATCAGCGGAAACCGCATAACTTTCGTCCCTGTTGCCCGGCAGAGAGATAGTTAAGAAGATAAAATTTACATTTTTTGTTCTTTGAGACGACAAGGAGTTACCTGTGAATGAAGATAGAATCATGTAGAATCATGCCGGTTATCCATGAAGAGAACAGGATTAAAGTGGTGTTTGAGTTTACAAGTTTCAGCTTGTTTTGGCAGGACATTGCTGCTCATCCAGGCTCGGGATAAAGTCAGAAGATTGGATTATCTTTACAGCATCCCTCTCTCTCTTAAACCGTTGATAAGGCTTTCTACGTTTGTCAGATAAATGGTATCAAGTGCTTTTGACGAGGCTCGTTCAATATTACCCATGTTATCGTCTATGAATAGTATTTCCTCCTTTTTTACCTGAAGTTTTAGCGCCGTATCGTCGAATATGGAGGGGTCTTTTTTACTTTTGCCGATTCTGTAAGAGTTGTAGACATAATCGAACTCATGGAAAAAGGGAGTATTTTCTTCTATCTCCTCCAGCCAGTTCGTCTGATCACTGAGAATTGCGGTAGTATAACCACTCTTTTTAAGCTGTCTTGCAATTTCAATTACTTCACTGCGTACAAGAAATCTGCTCAGTATCTCATTTCTCAACTCTTCGTTGCTGCCCTTTATCCCGGTGTGTACTTTAAGATATTCCCAAAATTCGGATTCACTACCCTCTCCCGTTAAATAACCTGTAACGAACATAGCTTCAACGGAACAGAGAAAAAAAGAGTCGGGATCGACATTGTTTTTTCCGGCGATTTCCATTAAGCCTTCTCTAAAGCCTTCCTCTGCGATCACACCGCCAAAATCAAAAAGTACTACTTTAATCATCAGATTTATTCCAAAACCGGGATTAACAGTTAAAAAATCTTAAAGGAATAAGCACCGGCGCCTTAATAATTATTCCTTGCCCTTTGCAAGCTTGATATTAATTGCCTTGGGAACGCTTTTATCGTTACTTTCGTAACCGGCATCGTCAAAGTCTACGAAGATCGCTCTGACAAGCCTGTTGTTGTCAGAATTGAGTTGAATATTCGGCAGGAAGTTTTCTATGAGGTTTGAATCGGTTATTCCGTCATTGTTGAAATACCATTGACCTTTGTCTTTTGTTTCTATAAAACCGTATTTCCTTTCCGGGAAGTACTTAAAAATCTTTCCATGTATCGCTGAATGTGTTTGCCTGATTGAATCTTCAAGGCTAAAAAAATCGTAAGTTATGTCGGCATTGATTCTGACCCCGGACACATCAATTTTCTTTAGAGAATTTTTAAAAGTAAAAGAGACAAGTGCATTATAGATCAATTCGGCTCCCCAATTATTTATATCTACATCGGGATGCACTTCAACATAAATACTTCTGTCAACAAGGGTTTTCTTTCTTCTTTCTAATAAAAAGACTCTTTGTTTCGGTACATCGTTTAGTCTGGTTGTAATCTGCACGCCGATCGGGATTAGTTTCGCTATACTTTTAAACCTGTCAACAATAAAATCCAGTTTGTACTGGTGATCGTATGTTGGATCTCTTTTTATATCGCACTTTTGCTCTATTCTTGCGACAATAACATCTTCTGTGAGCAGTCCTTTCATTGAACCTCCTTTTATCAAAGGCGCCGGCCTTATCAAAGAACAAAATCATTTTATTATAACATAAGAGTCTGGAAATAAATAACCGGGCATTTTGGCGCCCTCTCCTTTTTGCTACTTGAAATATTCACGGCATTTATATACAATTAACCGTATGTTTAGTTCTGTGTTAAAAAAGATATTTGGAACAAAAAACGAGCGCGAGCTTAAGAGGCTGGGACCTCTTGTCGAAGAAATCAAAGCCCTTGAAGACTCCCTCTCATCCCTCAGTGACGACAGACTAAAAAACAAAACAGAGGAATTCAGAGAGCGACTTCAAAGCAGTGAGACCTATGACGACATCTTAGTCGAGGCATTTGCCGTTGTCAGAGAGGCATCTAAAAGAACAATAGGGCTTAAACACTTCGACGTTCAGTTGATAGGAGGAATTGTACTGCATGAAGGAACGATTGCGGAGATGAAAACCGGAGAGGGAAAAACTCTTGCCGCAACGTTGCCTGTATATCTTAACGCCCTTGACGGCAGAGGCGTTCATGTCGTTACCGTTAATGACTATTTGGCAAAAAGAGATGCTCAGTGGATGGGGCCTGTTTATCATTTTCTCGGGCTCTCCGTAGGCGCGATTCAACACGATACATCTTTCAGATATAATCCCGATTATCGCTCTGAGGATAAGAGACTCGACTTCCTGATGGAATGTAGTCGTAAAGATGCTTACATGGCCGATATTACGTACGGTACGAACAACGAGTTCGGTTTCGATTTCCTCAGAGATAACATGAAATACGATTTTACCGAATTCGCTCAGAGAGAGCTTAATTACGCGATTGTCGACGAAGTGGACAGCATACTTATAGACGAGGCGAGAACTCCTCTTATTATATCCGGGCCTTCCGAAGAGTCTACCGATAAATATTACAAAATAAACAGGATAATCCCCAAACTTAAAAACGAGAGCGATTTTACTATAGACGAAAAGGCGAAAAATATAATTCTTACGGAAGAAGGGGCTTTAGAGGTCGAGAAACTTTTGAATGTGGAGAATCTTTTTGATCCTGTAAATATAGAATTTGTCCATCATGTTCTCCAGGGACTTAAGGCTCATAATCTCTTTAAGCTGGACAGGGATTATGTAGTAAAAGACGGGGAGGTCGTGATAGTAGATGAATTTACCGGTCGTCTGATGCCCGGAAGGCGTTGGTCCGACGGACTGCACCAGGCCATTGAGGCGAAAGAGGGAGTTAAGATAGCAAGCGAGAATCAAACCCTTGCATCGATTACTTTTCAGAACTATTTCAGAATGTACAATAAACTGGCCGGAATGACAGGCACCGCTGACACAGAAGCTGAGGAATTCGCCAAAATTTATAATCTCGATGTAATGGTAATACCTACGAATCAGATTATGCGCAGACAAGATCATCCTGACGTAATTTATAAGACAAGAGATGCAAAATACAGAGCCGTCATTAACGAGATTGAGGAGTGTAATAAGAAAAATCAACCCGTACTCGTCGGTACGATATCCATAGAAACCTCTGAGTTTCTTTCAAAGGAATTAAAGAAGAGAAAGATACCTCATTCCGTTCTAAATGCGAAATTCCACGAAAAAGAGGCCGAAATCGTGACCCAGGCAGGCAGAAGCGGCGCAGTAACAATAGCGACCAACATGGCTGGCAGAGGCACCGATATCGTGCTTGGAGGAAATCCGATCGGAGTTGCAAGAGAGATATTAAAAGGCAGGAGCAATTATTCGGAGGAAGAATGGACCGGTGCAATGGAGGAAGCCTTGAAATTGTGCTCCCTGGACAGAGAAAAAGTGCTGGAAGCAGGAGGTCTCTTTATACTCGGTACGGAAAGACACGAGGCCAGGAGAATAGACAATCAGCTTCGCGGACGATCAGGAAGGCAAGGTGACCCCGGCGCATCCAGGTTTTACATCTCCCTTGAAGACGATTTAATGAGAATTTTCGGTTCCGACAAGATTTCCGGTTTAATGGGAAGGCTCGGTATGGACGAGGACGTGCCGATTGAACATAAGATGGTTTCAAAAGCTCTTGAAAATGCGCAAAAGAGGGTAGAGGCTCACAATTTCGACATAAGAAAGCATCTGCTCGAGTATGACGATGTGATGAACAAACAGAGGACGGAAATTTATTTATACAGAGCGGATATTCTGAGTCTGGAAAACATGACGGACCGCGTGATCGATATGAGCAAAGATGTAGCGGACGATATTTTGGAGAGAACTTGTCCCGATAACGCCTATCCTGAAAACTGGGACTGGGATACGCTTTATGACTCGTTCTACGGAACATTCGGTATTCAAAAGGAGAGACTGAAAAAGGGAGTTGACCAATCAAAGAGTAAGGATTCTCTAAAAGATTTCTTTTACAAACAGGTGGAAGAGGCTTTCAGGGAAAAGGAGAGTGAGACCGGCCATGATATAATGCGGTACCTTGAAAGAAACATTCTCCTTCAGATCGTCGATGTCCAGTGGAAAGACCATCTGCTGGCCATGGATCATCTAAAAGAGGGCATTGGGCTCAGGGGATACGGTCAAAAAGATCCTCTTGTAGAATATAAGAGAGAAGCCTTCGATATGTTCGAAGATATGACATACAGAATCTCCACGGAATTCCTCTCCCGCATTTTTAAGGTACAGGTACATACGGACGAGAACGCCTTCAGGATGAGGATGCCAAGCAGACCGCTTATTTTTAACCGTGGAGAAGCTTCGTCACAACAACCTCTTAGAAAGGGAAAAAAGACAGGAAGGAACGAGCCCTGCCCTTGTGGAAGCGGCAAAAAATACAAAAAATGCTGTGAAAGACAATGACCTGCCAGATATTAACTTATGCCTTGTGCCTTAATGATGTTCGGTGACCGCTTGTCGGGTCAGGTGTATACTTGTCAGGGGTTCAGGGGAAGGGTAATTGTAAAGGTAGTTCCTTTATTCTCAATACTGTCTAACAAAATGGTTCCGCCATGTTCCTTTATTATTTCCGCGCTTATCGAAAGACCGAATCCCGTTCCTTTTCCTACAGGCTTTGTCGTAAAAAAGGGCTCGAAAACTTTGCTCTTTATATCCTCGGGTATTCCTTTTCCCGAATCGCTGATATCTATTCTAACAGACTCCTTTTCTTTTGAAGTTCTAATCTTTATTACTCCCTTACCGTCGATAGCGTGACTTGCATTTATAAACAAGTTCATAAAAACCTGATTCAATCTTGCCGAATAGCATGAAACGAGCGGCAGATTTCCGTATTCCTTTACAATTTCGACTCTGTTTTTGAACTCATGAATCAAAAGGCCCAGCGTCGTATCAATGGAACCGTTTATGTCGGTTTCGGTCAGCTCGGAAGCATCGACACGTGAAAATGTCTTTAAGTCCAAAATAATCTCTTTCATCCTGTTGATTCCTATTTTGGAATTCTCTATAATCTCGCCAACTCTTGTTTTCAGGTAATCGTAATTAATCCTTTCTTTCTCTTTTTCGATCTCTTTTATGATATCGGGAGGCAGTTGAAAAGTCTCATGTTTTTCTATGAAATCAATGATTCTCTTAAAGAATTTTCCAAGATTCCCCATGCCGGAGCTGACAAAACCCAAAGGATTATTTATCTCATGCACAATACCTGCCGCCAACTGACCTATCGCTGCCATTTTTTCAGATTGTATCAGTTGTGTTTGACTGGCTTTGAGTTCTTCATTTTTGTCCTGTAATTGTTTAATAAGATTTTCTTTTATCAGCTCGGCTTTTTTCAATTCGGTTATGTCATGCGATACATGAAGGTAACCTATACGTTCTCCGTTACTGTCTATTAAAGAAGAGGCGGAAGTATAAAGAGGCAGAATCTCTCCACTTGAAATTCTGCCTCTGATCTCTTTATTTACTCTTCCTCTTTCATTTAATTCATGTAACAGGTTTTTGGCTTCCGGAGCTTCATAAAAGATAATTTCAATGTCTTTGCCCACGACATCTTCAATATTATAACCAAAAGTTTTCTGAGCCGATTTATTGAATTCGGTTATTCTTCCCTTTAGGTCTGTGGCAACGATTAAATCAAGAGAGCAATCTATAAGACTTTGCGCATATTTTTGAGCCTTGTTTAATTCGTTTTCAACACGTTTCCTGGCGCTGATATCATGGGCCATACAGGTTATTCCTTCAAAATGTCCTTCACTGTTACGTACAGTGGAGCTTGAAAAAATCACCGGTACTTTCTCGCCGGATTTTGTCAGATAAGTTCTTTCAACATCTTCTATTGTTTCCATTTTTACTAAATAGCGCATCCATTCGTTTCTAAAAAAAAGATCGCTAAGGTCAATGACAGTATCTATATGTTTGCCCAGAAGTTCCTGCTCGTTGTAATGAAGCATTTTACATGTCGCCTCATTGACTTTCTGAATTGTACCGTCTTTAGAGATAATAATCATACTGTCAGTGAGCGACTTCATTATACTGCACTGGGTAATAAACAGGTTTTTATGCCTGCAACATTCCTCTTTTAAATCGTCTATCTCGTATTTGAATTGCAAAAGAGTATGGATTCTTAACAGGAATTCCTGCTTGTCGAATGGTTTGTTTATATAGTAAGTTCTAAAAGCCCTATCGTTTATTATCATATTGTCCGATCGTTCTTTCAGAAATACAAGAGGAAGGTTTTCGGCTGCAAGATTTTTTTTCAAAAAGTCGAGAAAAGCAGAGTTCTCCGATTCGTTTAACGTTATATCGAATACAATGAGATCGATATTCGATGCAGATGCATCGGTTTTGAGAGATAGCAGGTTTTTCTCTTTACAGCTTACATCATAACCTGCCTCGGTCAGCATTGCCGAAAGTAAATAGGGATTTTCCCCCTTTTCCGGTACTATCAGGATATGCCCATTTTTAAAGACTGTACTTTGTTCGTTCTTTTCCATAAAATGTTGGTATAGCAAAATGTTTCGATTTTTTATAAGTAAACGTCCATGGCCTTCCGGGCTGCCACAAAACATGAAAATATTTTAGTTGTAATAGATGCATATTATATTTTAACTACGAAGGTCGCGAAGAGCACGAAGTTTTTAAAGAAATTCTTTTTTCTTAGTGCTCTTTGTGACCTTCGTAGTTATTTAAATAAAGTCCTTTTGGGGCTTATTTTCGGGATAAAACGATTGCCATTGTCTCAGCTCATAAAAGAGAGTTTTTCGTCAATAAATCTCAGTTTGAATTCATCAATAATTTCATCCATGCCCTCATCGGTAATGGCCAGGTCTTTCATCTTTTGAACCTCACTGTCACACAACTCAGGTAATTGGGTGTTATAACCGACTCCCAGCTTTAAGCACAGGCAGTCAGCAAGGTTGACGATATGGCAAAGGCTTCTGAATGTTTCGTCAGGTTCTATATGATGGCATGAATGGTGCCTTGCAGCCAGCTCGATCAACTCATTCGAAAACTTCCACTGTTTAAAAAGTATGGCTCCTACGTCCTGATGCGTGAATCCGAACAATTCTCTTTCAATTTCATAAAAGGCTCTTTTTTCGGCATGAACTTTTTGGTCAACTTTTGCATATTCATCGGGGTAAAGATTTATGAGTATTGCTTTCCCGATATCGTGCAACAATCCTCCGATTATAAAAGTCTCTACCTTTTTGTTGTATACTTTCTGCTTTTGTGCTATCAAACCTGCTGCGATCGAAACACCTATCGCATGCTCCCATAGTCTTTCTCCGAGAGGGCCTATATTGTTATATATATCCTTGGTGGCAATAGCAATCGCAATATCCTTTATGGCGCTGAGTCCCATTGTAACGATCGCCTCGGAAATCGTGTCGATCCTTCTTGTTTCACCATAACGAGAGGAGGTTGCAACCTTTATGACTCTGGACGTTAATGCCTGATCCCTTGTAATGACTGCCTGTATGTCGTCTGCACTTGACTTCGGATCGTTTACAAGATTCATAATCTGAATAGCTGCAACAGGCATTGCAGGCAGGGCGCCCTCTTTTAAAATATCTTCGATATTCATGACATTAGTACATATATTATAGGAAAATATTTTATTTTTGCAAGCATTGAAGTATGTATATTAAAGAAACAGATGAAGTTTGATGAGGTAAGTATCCATGGCAATTATCAATCTCATGGCCTTTCAAGGTGATTAAAAGCCTCTCCATTCTGATTCCCCTCTATCAAGCTTGCCGGGCAACTCGATCTATCAGCTTTAACTATGTAACATCACCTCAACCTGGTGTAGTCAGGAGTTGTGTTGACAGTTTGTGACCTGTTTTCGTAGAAAACAGGTCGCGGCCCTCCGAATTAGTTATAATATTTAACCTAAAAAAAACAAATAACTAAAAGGAGGAATACCGTGACACAATAAAAGCATATCATAGATCGCAAGTTAAGTATAGTGAAGTTATCGGAGAATTTAGGCAACATAAGTGATGCGTGCCGAAAGTTGGGAGTAAGTCGTCAGCACTATTACGATATAAAGAGGGCACTTGAAGAGGAAGGAATAGAGGGTCTTTTGGAGAAGGCCCGAAACAAACCGAGAATAAATAACCGTGTGGCGCCTGAGATAGAAGAGACATTACTGAATTACAGCCTTGAGTATCCGACTTACGGCCAGGTGCGGGTAGCCAATGCAAATGAACCAACGGCTGTACAGAAAGATTCAACCAGACCCTGTTGGATGAGTTTTATAAAGTTGCTTTCAGAAAGAAACTCTATTCCTCTTTAGAGGATATTCAGAGAGACCTGGATGAGTTTCTTTATAAATATAATCATGAAAGAACCAATCAGGGAAAACACTGCAGGGGACGCACTCCCATGGAAACTTTTTCAGAGAGTCTTGACCTCTGCAATCAATATGTTCATAATGATAAGGAGGTGATTAAAGAAGCTGCTTAGTCGATGGATAGGGAGGGCCTCTTGTCAACGCTTTTAGTGACTAAATAATATGGGGTAGTCAGGAAGTTCGCACTCCTCTGAATGCGATTATCGGCATGTTATGACCGGATTTATTATTAAATACATAGTGATCTCTGCACTTATTTTTTTCGTAATTTCATTTAAACCGGTAACCGATGTTATTGACATCAACGGTCTTTACTCTGAGGCGGTTGCTGCATTTTCAACTGCCTTTCTAAAGGCCCTCGATCTGCCCTGTTCTCAAAATGGTACGATCATTCAGCTCCCTGCTTTGGCATTAAAAGTAGATTTCGGATGTAACGGACTTGAAACAGTACTGATATATTCCGTTGCCGTACTGGCCTTTCCGGCGAGCCGGAGGCTGAAGGCAATCGGTCTGATATGCGGATTTTTACTTATTCAGTTACTAAATATTGCAAGAATCGCCCTGCTGGTATTATCGGGTATATATTTTAGAGAGCATTTTGATGTTCTCCATATATACTTTGCACAGGGAATTATGATAGCGCTTTCGCTCTTCATGTTTATTTATTATCTGGAGTTTGTCCAAAGAACAGACCGCAAGGTGCAACCAAATAATTAACTAAAAAAAGCATTTAGCTGTCAGCCATCAGCTATCAGCCCTTTAATTACAGCACTTTATGGTTTATAACAGATTCACCCATAAGGTTAAGCTTATTATTGGCATAACATCAATTCTTTCCTTAGCTGAAGGCTTACCGCTGATAGCCGACTGCTGTTTTTACAAGGATTAATCGCTATTCAGGCACAAGGCATAAGAAAAATCCAATCTTATGCCTTGTGCCTGTTGCCTTTTGCCATAACTAAAGTGTCGCTGTAGTATTAAGATTTCAGTTAATAAAAAGCCGGGTGCTATTTGAACGCATATTTGTAAATGGCTCCTACACCCACTTTGGCTCCCACAGAAGAATAGAGGTCTCTTGCATAAGAGTTTACGCTATAGAACACTTGTCCGCTTTTTGCAGAACCTTTACCCAGCCCCTGATAACCTGATGCAAACTCAAGGGCCGCTCCCTCGGAATAGGCAGGCATGATATAATCGATATCGACATCTATGGTTACATATTTCATTGAGGGACTATACGTGCCATACATATATGTTTCATAGGATACATCGGCATCCGATGAATCGCTAAGGGGATCGTCGTGAAACTCAGTTGCAGGATCGAAACTCTCTAAGGTGTTTAAATCCTTTAATATGTTTTGATCTTTAACAAGCCAACTATAGTTCTGAGAGACACCTGTATTATAAACGACATGCTCGATAATCGGCCTGCTCAACTCAATGCCGCTTTCCGCTACAGTGCGATTTATGTCTTTATGTTTCTGATGACCTGCCATTAAAATACCTGTCTTAGATGAGGAGATAGACAACAAACCCGTGGCGCTGAGTACCAGCAAAAGAAGCATAACATACATCAATGTAAAGCCTTCCTGTTTTCTGAATGAAGTCGTTTTAAAATTATTTATTACTCTATTTTTTTTCATAACTCTCTATCAGGTCGATTTTCTTCAACCCGGTCCTCCTTTCAATCTTTATTTAATCTGTTACTAATGTTATTAGTAACTTGAATGGTCAGCAAAAGCAATATATGTCGGTTGATTCTTAATTTATATATAGCAACTTTCATGCCTGTTATAAATGTAAGAAAGGCAGGTAAAATAGGCGTTATTCAATGTCATAACTCTTGGGAGTGTGTAAGTTATTACATAATATTATGTATCGTCGTACCTGAATTTCGGAAATTTCAATCTTAAGGAAATTAATTTAAATAGAATTGAGGAAACGATTTGTTTTGGTCGGTAATTGCATGGCGAATTGGCCTCTAATTTACATCGACACTGAACTCCACTTTTGTTTCTCCTGTATGGCCATCGGTTAGGTTGACTATAATTTTATGGCTGCCTCTGTCATCCAATACAGGTCTCCATGTAATTTCTCCGGTAGATTCGTTTATCTCCATTCCTTCAGGTCCTTCAAGCAAATCGTATACAATTTCATCATTGTCCGGATCCTCGCCGAAAACTGTTTGAGAGAACAGGCCATCTTTAAATGTTGATTCACTTATATGTACTGTAGGCGGCGAGTTGTCGATAATAGTGTAAAGTCTTAGGGACTCTCCTGAAACAATTCCGTCATCGGGCGTGATTTCAACGGAAATTCTGTCGCCGCGAACAATGTTGATTTTACCTAATGTTCCCTCAATCATCCCCGGCAAAAGGTCAAAATTTTTGAACCACCTGTAATCCAAAATAACGGAATCGTCATCTACATCAACTGCCTCGACATTTACTTTTAGGATATCCTTAACACCCGGTTTTTCAGGAACGATCCGCGCCCCCTTAATCAGAGGAGGAGAATTGACAATAACGACTTCATCGGACTCGTAATCCCCTGCATCGGTTTTCAATGTAACAACTGCAAAAATCTTGTCGCCTCTCTTAAGTTTATCGGTCTTAAATAATCGTTCATTCGCTTTGGGGACAAGGTTGTTGTTTACAAACCATTTGAAAGTCACTTGATCGGAAGACAATTTATGAAGCCCTACTGACAGGGTATCCCCTTTTTGAGGTGTTTGGGGAGCTAAGGTGATGTTATAATTTTTTGCAGTTTTATTACCGGTTGACGTCGGCGTTTTCCGGCTGTCGCTGTTGTTGCATCCATAAAAAAACGGCAGTAAAATTAAAAGTAAAATAAGAATTTTCATTAAAAGAATTAATATTATGCCATGTAATCTGTTTATGATTATTCGGGGGGTGTTTTATTGAATAATAAAGACAACCCCCTGATCCCCCTTTAAAATGGGGAATTTATTTAGGTAGATAATAAGTATTTATTACTGTTGCAAATCGATTCTCTTTGACCAGAGCCTCCTTTTGTAACCATCTGTTTCTTCTTCGGAAGCATAAACATCGTCAATGTCGTCATCTGTGTCATCATTAAGATCAGCGACGATATCATTTTTTCTGCCCTTTCCCTTATAGCTTGGAGATGCAGATGCCGATCTGGAGAGGATATATGTAGAAATACTTGTAATATCGGAACTGACGCTACATGGGGGGGTCGTGACAGGCAGACAGCCGAACTGCATATCCTCGATATTCTCGGCTATGGTTATTTTCTTCTGAGGTTTTCCTATACGACTTATTCTTCTCAGCACATCTCTCCCCGAGTCCTCCAGTCTCTCTCTCTCATAGGTAAGATCTTCAACGAGATATATAGGCGTGTTTTGTGGAAAAGTCTTTGAAAAAGGATCGGTAAGCGTTAGAATTACCGGGCTCGTTGAAGTAATACTCGCTATTTCCGACATCTGTATGCCTGAAAAGGAGATGTATTTTTTGTCTGAAATATTAAACTCAACACTCGATTCGTACTCGATCTCTACTGTGTTGCTGCCCATTATCGTGGCGTTCACCGTTGTACCCATCAATTCAAAACCGCCCAGTAAAACAAGAGCATCACTGGGGACGGTGTCTTCCGGATCTGAAGTTAAACCGCTGGGGTATAGTTTGGGTTGTACATTGTTAACAATATTTATGGGAGCACTGTTACCGTTTATACTATACTGACCGTCAGGCAGTCCCCCGAAGCCTGCCTCTCTTATGTCTCTTTCCATGAGATCGGTCGTTATCTTTGCCGTAGATTGCAATTCAACTGTTTGGTCCTGTGTCGTAAACAGTCGTTTTTGCACATTAAAAACCGTTGTCGCGGCAGCCACAATCATCATGCTTATGACTGTTGACACCATCAGCTCAACAAGAGTAAAACCCCTGTTGTCATTCAGTAGCACCATGTAATTATTATTGTCCTTTTTTGTAATATTCATTTTGCACTCCTTCATTAATATGGACTTGCGCTTAGGTCCCACTTAAGAGTTTTTAAAGTAATGCTTTTGATAATGGGATTGCCCGTGGGCTCGCCTGTAAAGGGGTCGATTTCAACGCGCGGGTCGACCCAGGTGATTTCCACCTTGATTTCTCTGGAACCTGGTATTGGTGAGCCATCTAATACTTCCCAGTAGCGGTTGTATTTAATATTCGGTTTCGTACTGTCAGGTACAATATCCGTATTGTCGAGATCATTTAAATTTGAGTATGTAATATTGTCATAATCCATGCCCTTGACCAGCTCAACGGAATCCTCACCTATGGCAACGGCTTCGCTTATATACCTGCTGTTAACGTTTCCTCGAATACCTATAATCTGCATTCCCATAACTCCCAACAAGCCGATAGTCATGATAAGCATTGAAATGAGCACCTCGACCAGTGTCATTCCCCTGTTGTTTAATAAATTTTTTATCATAATGCTCACCTCAATTCTGTCCAATTTGTTTCTGTGGTATCGTCGCTGTAACCATCCCACTTCCAAAGGTTGAGACCACCCACAAGGGTGCTGATTCTTACACAGTAGCTTATGCCGTCGTTTTGGATGTAAATGGAGCCTTGCGGTGATACGGAGCCATCGGAAGAAAAGGTAATCGTACCTACACCACCGGATCCAAAGTTGATGCCCGTTGCAGGAATGACAGATGCGTTTGGCCCGTTAGGTGGGGTTGTACCGCTTCCGTAACCATACATGACATATCCGCCATATTTAGATAAACTGCCTGTTCTGACACATGATGGAATATCGGCATTTGGAGGACTTTGGTATATATCACCGTTTGGTAAGTAATCGCTGTCTGTGTCTCTACAGGTTCCAAATGTATCCTGGTTCAAGGTTGTCAGATTATCGTCATTATCACCATCGAATCCGATCATATACCTGCTGTTAAGCGTATCAAATATCATTATATAGTCCCTGCTTTCCTTCATTGCCATTGTTCTGGCCAATCTCATATTATCCATTATCTCGCTCGATGCATATCTGGTAGCCATATTTTTTTTATACCTGCCAAATTCAGGCACAGCCAGAAGGGCAAGGATTCCAAGAACAGACATGACGATCATCAGTTCGATCAGGGTAAAACCACTGCTATTTAATTTTTTAATTGTCATAAAATACTCCTGTACTTTTGTGTTACTCAATATGTTGTGTTTTAGCTTATTATGATATTGTATTTCAGTCTGTAACTTGTATGTTAATATTAAAGCAAAATTGATGCCTAATGTAAAATATGAATGAGATTCTATCTTTTATTATATGATGATGGCTTATCTCCGGAGTATTACGGTTGTGATGAGTTGTCGTCCTGTTATGATGCAGAGTCTGCATATTTAAATGTAAGGAATTGGTATTCAATAGAGAACATAAAAGCCATTATCCCCTTTAAGGCGTCATTGTGTAATATACTACATAAAGTTTATGTAGTATATTACACAATTATAAGGCCGGTTCTCAATACTCGGACATTTATAAAGAAAGAATTCCTTATTAATTTTTTCTCACCTTGATGAGGAAAGAATTAAGGTGAAGGATGGCGGTGGAGAAGCGTAATCATATCAATGGCTGTACGCATCCCCCTCACCCCAACCCTCTCCCCCTTCAAAGGGGGAGAGGGAGCAAAAAATGTAGGTGCAGGCTTTAGCCTGCGCCTACATTTAAAGACATCCGTTGAAGGCGTTAACTTGAATGCATAGGATTTTTCATTTTTTTTATGCGTCTTTGCGAGGGATCAGAATTTTAGACAAAGGATTCATCTGTCTTTTTAACGTTCGAATTCATACAAAACAAAACGTCATTCCCGCCTAAGGGACTGCGGGAATGACGGTATCTTGTTTTTGAAACCATAAGTGTTGAAGACAATTGAATCCAAAGAGTGAGCAACCGATCAATTGAATATAGGCTCAGACGACATAAAAAAGACCCTCCGAAGAACGTTGACTTAATTATACCGGGGGTTCATTGTTCTTTGCGAGTTTCTCTGCTTTTGCTGCAAGAGTTATTTAAAGGAATTTACCTGCGTTTCTAACCGGCACAATTATTGATAATAACTGTATTGAGATTTACGATGCACCACCTTAAGACAGTCGTTGAAAAAAGATTAAAAAAAATCTATTATATAACCATTAGATATTGAATAGATATTGAACGTTTTCTGTAAGCTCTCACATTTTTAGAAGGAGAAAAGAGATCATTAAATTACTTAATAATAATCTAATTTGCCGACAGGCAAAGAAAAGGAGAAACGTTATGATTACAAAAAACAGTAAAGGGAAGTTCTTTTTTATTATATTGATCGCTTTATTCATTTTAACCGCCACTTCGTTGTATGGTGCGGACCAGGAAGAGAGCAGGTGGAAAAAAGGGAAGATTACAAGAATAACCGCCAATTATATTGAGGTCAGTATCGGTGATAAACTGCCTCGAATATATTATCCTGACGCTGATTTCACTATATATGGCCCGGGCGGAGAAGAGATGCCGGACAAGTTGAGCGTTCTTAAAAATGTTGAGGAGATTCTCTTTAAAGTGAGAGATGGCAAATTAACGATAATAAAGGTTTTCAGAAGGGCGGACTAAAATAAAGGACATCGCCTTTATATACATTTAAAAGGAGGACACGATGAAATATAAGGTATTCATCTTAATCGCATTTAGTGTTTTTGTCTTATTGGCTCAAAGTACGGAAGCAGCTCCTGATTTAACGCCTGCTCCCGGCAGTTGGGCGAGCCCGACAATATTACCTGACGGAAATGTGGGGACCTTCTACAGCGAGGACATTACAGCAGGCGGATGCACGCCCTGGTGGGCATGGTGGTGGGGGTGGGACATAACACCCTGGGATGGACTGCCGGCCGGTCTATCCGATACTGAAACGGATGACACATATACAATCTCCGGTACTCCTACGACAGCAGGTACGGAGAAGTTTTATCTGGAATACTGGACTTCCTGCGGCGCCTGGTGGACAGGGGGGTATTATCAAATTACAATTAACGACGTTCCAACTCTGAATATTACAACGGCAACCCTGCCTGACGGTGCTTCGGGAGTGTTCTATTCGACTACAATAACAGCGGAAAACGGCACAGGCCCCTATACATGGGCCGTTACCGGCGGAACGCCTCCGCCTGGGCTGAGCTTTACGGACGGTACTCCTACTGCTACTTATTCAGGTACGCCAACGACTGCGAATACATATACATTCACTGTTACGGTTACCGATACGGCTACCGCCAATACAGCTTCAAAGGATTATACAGTAGATATTGCAAGCGTACAGATTACAACCATTAATCCCCTTGCCGACGGAATGGAAGGTCAGGTATATAATGTAAATATAACAGGGTCCGGTGGCATTGGAACATATAATTGGGCCGATTCCGGTAATTTGCCCCCCGGACTGAGTCTTGGCGCCACAGGCACGCCGGCGACGACAATAAGCGGCATACCAACGGCGGCAGGTTCTTATAATTTTACCATTACACTGACTGACGATATAGGTAATCTGGCAGTAAAGGATTTTACCATAGATATAAACATGAGTGATCTCCAGATTGACACTCAACTTCTTGTTCCAGATTCCGGCGCTGTATGCGATCCCTTTACAGCAACCATAACGGCAAGCGGAGGTAATCAGCCATATACATGGGCGATAGCCGCAGGTCTTCTGCCTCCGGGGCTTTCAATCACCTCAGAGGGTACGCCGACTGCAACGATCTCAGGCACGCCTTCAGAGGCGGACGCATATACGTTTACCGTAGCCCTGATGGACAATACGGACGTTAAGAGAACAAAAGTGTATACAATCACGACAACAGGCTCGAGTACCGACTGTGTTCCCCAGCTCGACGATTATACTGCTTATCCGCCTTTTATTCAATTAACGGAAGTAAAGCCCAATCTTTTGGTGGTTTTGGATAATTCGGGAAGTATGCATGAGTTTGCCTATAAAGATCCCGGCAAAGGCGGGTCAAGATCGAACAGAGATGACAGCTATGTTCCTACAGTAGATTATTACGGTTATTTTGAGTCGGATTCCATGTACTCATATGCGGCAGATGCTTTTATAGAGAATCCGGCCGGTACATGGGACGGTAACTTTCTCAACTGGTTAACCATGAGAAGGGTAGATGTGGTGAGGAAAATTTTAACCGGCGGTAAAGTCACGCCACGAGATGAAGGTTCGACCAACTATCTGAGAGCTGCGGAAGATCCTGACAGGGATTATTGGAAAGAATCCGGCGGCCAGACCTATAGGATTTACGCCGGATCGACCTATGAGCAGATCAGGGTGTGTACGGACGGCGGCAGCGGCAATTGCGGAAGCGGAGACGGAGATCTGTACAATGTTCGTATAAATCTGGGAAACACCGTTCCAACAGGTGTCGTGCATGATACTTATGACGACATAAGGTATGGTCTGATGTTTTTTAACAATAATCACGGCGGATATCTCTCAAGAGCAATCGGTACGACAACACTGGACAATCTCGTTGCAGATATACAAAACACCGATCCAAGTACATGGACGCCTCTTGGGGAGACAATGTATGAAGCGATCAGAGTGTATCAGGCGGCAAGCTCGGCCTACAACAGCGGCACATCCTATGCCGGAGACGATCCCTTAGAGCAGGATTGTCAGAATAACTTTGTGCTTATATTAACGGATGGTGAATCCACTAAGGACAGAGATATTCCGGGGTCGAACTGGGCCGAGACTGTTTCCGACTCTATGGGTTTTGATGTTTGTGACTATATGGACAGTATTGCAACAAATGAAGGATACGCCAGCCAGTGTGCTACATCGGCCAATGGATCTGACGGAACATACTATCTGGAAGGCGTTTCATTTTATGCTCATACCAGTGACTTGAGATCGGATATAGAAGAAACGCAGGATATCACTGTTTACACGGTATTTGCCTTTGACGAATCAACAGTGGGAAAAACGCTTCTAAAAATGGCTGCCAAATACGGCGGCTTCGATGACTTTGACGGAGACGGGCTTCCCTACAATGACGCCACCTGCGGTACGGCATCGCCCAATGAGTATTGCGCCGAATGGGACAGCGATGGCGACGGTCTGCCTGACACATATTTCGAGGCCCAGGAGGGGGCTGAATTGAAACAAAAGCTCGAACAGGCTCTAACGGATATACTCAATAATATGTCCTCAGGTACATCCGCCACGGTTCTTGCCGCTTCAGGCACCGGAGAGGGCGCGGTTTATCAGGCCTATTTTAATCCAAGCCAGATGGAGGGCGCAACTGAGATCAAGTGGTTGGGATTTATGCATGGTATGTTAGTTGACAAGTACGGTAACTTACGGGAAGATACTGACAACGATTTCAGGCTGTGTTATGATGTAGATGATCCCAGCGGTTGTACCGGACCGGACAAAATCATTCAAATGTTTTATGACGAAGCGCTGGGCAAAACCAGAATCGAAGAATATCCCGGTACTGTAGACAGCGACGGTAATCCTACGGGAGTTGCAACGATTAAGGAGTTTGATGATCTGAATTATTTGTGGGAGGCCGGAGAACTTCTCTGGAGCATCGATCCCGATGACAGAACAATCTACACCAGCACTGACGGCTCGGACTTTCTTACGGGAAACTTCGATGTCTCTAATAAAGCGTTGATAAGACCATACCTGGGGGTGGCTACCGAAGATGAAGCAGAGGCGATTATACGCTATATCAGAGGTGAAGACGATCCAATCGTTGGAGTGACAACATACGATTACAGACCAAGGACAACGACGATAGGAGGTGTTTCGAAAGTGTGGAAGCTCGGCGACAGTGTGTACTCAACACCTACTGTCGTAACCAAGCCTTCAGAGAACTATGATCTCTTATACAGCGATACGACTTACAGCACCTTTAAAAAAAGGTACAGACACAGGAGACATACTGTTTATCTGGGCGCCAATGACGGGATGCTGCATGCCTTTAACGGAGGGTTTTATGATTCTGCAAATCTGGAGTTTTGTACAGGCGGTGATGCCGATAATGACGGTTCAATAAATCATTGGGGCGAATGTAGTGCAGACGCGGCGACATATCTTGGTAAAGAGCTGTGGTCTTTTATACCTCAAAGCCTTCTCCCTCATCTTAAGTGGCTTACTGATCCGGAATATACGCATGTATACTATGTGGATCTGCAACCCAAAGTCACGGATGTAAGGATTTTTACCGAAGAGGATGAATGCTCGACTGATTTGTACGACAGCGGCTGTATTCATCCCGGCGGCTGGGGGACCGTACTCATCGGAGGAATGAGGTATGGCGGCAGGGACATCACTTATCAGGATTCAACTTGGGTGGAGCCATGGACGTTTCGTTCGGCGTACTTTGCCATCGATATTACGGATCCTCTGAATCCCGATCTGTTGTGGTCAATACCCAATACTTCTGCTGCAAATACAAGCGGCACACCGGATCTTGGTCTGACAACCTCTTTTCCGGCAGTTGCAAGAGTGGGAGATCATATGGGAGAGCCCGGTACGTGGTATGTAGTTTTCGGGTCGGGACCTGACGCCGGCGTGAATTCTTACAAAGGTGTAAGTGAAAGGCAGGCCGGCGTTTATGTGGTCAATCTGAGCACCGGTGAATTGGCCGGAACATTTACGGATCCTGAAAATTTCTCTTTTATGTCTTCGCCGATTACAGTTGACTTCAATATGGACGCCATGACGGAGGTCGCTTATATTGGCAATACATATTGCCCGGGAACGTCTACATGTCTCAGCCCTAACTGGTCGGGGAAAATGTACAGAATATCCACCAATAATGGTGATGATGATGTTCTGAATTGGACAATGTCAACCTTGTACGATCCCGGTCAGCCCATTACGGCCTCTGCAACGGCATCGGTGGATTCTTATGCGAACCCCTGGGTTCTTTTTGGCACTGGCCGATATTTGACGGCAGATGATGTAGACCTTGTGGGTAGTGAGAGCTGGAGCTTTTTCGGCATTAAAGACTCCTGTAAATTGTGGATGAATCCTTCCTGCACCGATCCAATAGAGGATGAAGATCTTTTCGATGCAGCCAATGTCGTTGTAACCACTGAGGGAGCCGTATCCGGAGCCGGTTCGATTGGCACATTCGAGGAGCTGAAAGATGACATTGATACGACTAAAGACGGGTGGTATGTAGACTTTACAATCGCCGGCGAGAAGTCTCTCTTTAAGCCCGCTGTTTTGGGTGGTGTTGTCATGTGGACAACATATGTTGCAGATACGTCAGACGCCTGTACAAATCTGGGAAACAGCTATTTATATGCTGTTTATTATAAAACCGGAACCGCAGCCGATGAAGCCGTCATTGGCGTGGAGGATGGTACTGACAATGTAAAGAGCAAAGATTGGCTCGCCAAGGGAGTACCCTCGGAAATCGGTCTTGCTGCAACAGGGAATTCGGCGGCAAAGGCTTTTATTCAACAGAGTACAGGTACGATCGTTCAGATTGGTGAGACACTGCTCGTCGATATACAAAGCGGTTTTGAGGGTTTTAAACAGACAACGGTTCCTTCACCATTTGTCCCGGCTCCCTAAGCAGGGATTGTAACGTCAGAGAGAGGCAGGTTTTGAGACCTGTCTCTCTTTTGCATCAGAAGTCAGGGGGCTTGAGCGCTTATGGGCTTGACAGGGTGGACAGTTAATGTATGTTTCGCAAAATTCGCAGATAAACCGTATTTCCTTTAAAAAAAGCATTTAGCTGTCAGCCATCAGCTATCAGCTTTTAAATTGCAACACTTTATGGTTCAAAATACATTCACCAATAAGGAGAAACTTATTATTAGCATAACATCAATTCTTTCCTTAGCTGATGGCTGACAGCTAAATGCTTTTTTTAGATTTAAGCGCCTTTAAGTACTTTTTCTACAACTGCCGGCACCTGATCGGGCTTGACCGGTTTGGTCATCCAGGCCTTGACGCCGACCTTTTTTGCTTCTTTTTTTATCTCTTCCAGAGACTCGACGGACATAATTATGACAGGCGAGCTTTTATATTCAGGATTTTTACGTATTTCCTGTATCAACTCGATTCCCGATATCTCCGGCATATGCAGATCGGTTATGATTAAATCGAATTTTTTATTGTTCTTTATTAAATCCATTGCCTGACGGGGATTAGACGCTTCCGAACAAGAATAACCCCTTTGCTTTAAAGGAATTGATATGGACAGCCTTGTTGGTTTCGAGTCGTCGACAATGAGTATATTTTTTGACATAAAGAGTCTCCGACGTGGATTGTTGAATTCCTGTGTTTTAAGGTTTCTCCTAAGTCCGCTTCTGATTATGGTAAAGTTATTCATGTCATTAACTTAAGGAGCAAAGCACCTCCCGCCTTCAGCGGCTAAACTCGAAGGCTCCGCTTCGCTGCGCCTTCTCAAACATGACCCGCTTCCGTCGGAAGGTGCTTCACCCCTTAAGTTAATGGTATTGGTAAAGTTATATTTATAGTAGTCGCGTCCGGTTCCGATGTATCGAGGTTTATGGCGCCCCCGTGAGTGTCTGCTATGAGCCTGGCCGAGTAGGTTCCAAGTCCCGTGCCGCTGTGTTTGCCCATTGTAACATATTTTTCGAAGAAATTCTCCCTGATTTCGACAGGTACGGTTCCTTTATTACGTATGCTTATGACGTTTCTTTCATTGTGGGTTAAATGTATCGAAATCCTTTCCCCCTGTGGGGAAGCTTCTACGGCATTGTATATAAGATTGGCCAACATGGAATAACAGAGTAATTCTTCGCCGCTGATGATAAAGGACCCCTCTTTATCGGCAGGTTTCCCATCCAGTAAAATTTCAACGGTAAGAGTTTTGCTCGAAACGATATCGTTTACATCGTTAAGAATTTTGTTAACCACTTTGATTATATTAACGGGAGAGGGATGAATCGTATATATGCCTCTTTCCATTTTAAAAAGATCAAGCGAAAGGTTTATCATGTTTAACATGCTATACCCCTCTTCTTCTATTATTTTAATGTACTCCTTTTGTTCGTTGCTTATTTCACCTGTCCACGATAAAAGTTGAGTCATGCCGATAATGCCGTTAAGAGGCGTCTTCAGATCGTGCCGCATTATTCTTTCCACATCTTCTCGGAGTTTGGCGGCTTCTATAAGCTCCTTATTCTGCTCTTCAAGCTTTTTTATGGCGAATGCAAGAGAGAGATGAGTTTTTACTCTTGCCAGAACGATGGCCGGGTTAAAGGGTTTTGTAATATAATCGACGGCGCCGATATCGAGACCGAGTTTTTCGTCTTCATCTTCGCCTTTGGCTGTAATAAAGATAACCGGAATATCTTTGGTCTTGTCATTTTCTTTCAGTCGCCTGCAAACTTCATATCCGTCAATTTCAGGCATCATAATGTCCAACAAAATGATGTCCGGAAGATTTCCCGATTCAACGATTTTCAGGGCGTCCCCTCCGTTTAAGGCTACCTTTATCTTATACTCCCTTTTTATCAATCCCCTGAGTACATCGATATTTTCCGGCGTGTCGTCAACTATAAGAATTGTTTGTTTATCGTTCATGGCGCTTCCCTGGCAGATATTTTAACTTAATTAATGAAATGAATTCCATCATTGCATTTTAAGAACCACAGGCATTACAATATGCTGTTGTTTTTGTCAGACAGGCGGAATAGGTGAGATTTGTCCCGGCTGGATTCAATATGAAGTGGTATGCTATTTATACAAAGCCTAAGAGGGAAAAAGTTGTAGTCGAGTATTTGTCCAGACTTGAGGATATCGAAATATTAAATCCGATTGCAAAAGTAAAAAAATTTCACAGGAAAAAGCTTGCCTTAATGGAGGAAGAGCTCTTTCCGTCTTATTTATTCGCCAGATTCGATTTTGAGCGTTATTACCATACGATTACATATACCAGAGGCGTTAAGAGGATACTGAAAACGAAAACGGGAGTACCTTTTATTGTCGATCCCTCTATTATCGACTCTATCAGAGAGAGAATTGTCGACGGATTTGTTCTTATGGATCCCCCGGCCCTGAAGGAGGGAGATGCGGTGTCGATAAAGGAGGGGCCTTTAAAGGGCTTTATGGGCGTTTTTTTGTCTGAAACAAAACCGTTGGAACGTGTGACGATTCTCCTGGATACACTTACCTATCAGGCAAGAGTGGAAGTCGACAGATGCCTTCTGGTTAAAGAGTAGGTAAAGGGCTTTTTACTTCTTATTTTATTATTAATGAATAACCTAAATCTGACAATCAGCTCGGGATTCGGCTGTAAAAGCAAGCACTTGTGCTGCGTCGGACTTCACTGATTTAGTGCTCAACGCAGCTCTGCTACGCCTGCGCCTAAATCGGCCGGCCTCCTTGCCTAAGTACTTTCTTTTACACCCTCGGTCCTCGACCTAATTGTCAGATTTAGGTATAATAGGTATAATAAGTGATGAAGAAATTTTTTATATTGTTCAGTGTCCTGTTTGTAAGCGTTTTACCGGCTTTGACCGGGACGATGCAGGCGGATGACCTCGGGAAGGACTCCATTCTGGTTATCAGAGTGTCAGGCGTTATAGATCCGGTCACCTCGGAATTTATCCAAAAAAGTATTGACAAGGCGAATAAAAGCAACTGCCGGGCTTTGGTAATTACGCTCGATACGCCGGGCGGGCTGGAAACCTCCATGCGATCTATCGTTAAAAATATTAATGTCAGCGATATCCCTGTTGTTGTATACGTATATCCGTCGGGGGCGAGGGCCGCCTCGGCAGGTGTCTTTATTACCATGGCCGGCCATATTGCAGCCATGTCTTCAGGGACGAATATCGGGGCCGCACATCCCGTTGGAGTGGGCGGTAAGATGGATAAGACCATGAAGGAAAAGGCCACGAACGACGCAGTTGCTTATATTAAGTCTATTGCCGAGCAAAGGGGGAGAAATGCCGAATGGGCTGAAGAGGCAGTCAGAAAGAGCGTTTCTGTCACCGGTAAAGAGGCTCTGGAGCTGGGGATTATCGATTTTGTAGTTGACGATATAGATGAGCTTTTAAAATTGATTGACAATTCAAAAGTTATTGTCAACAACAGGGAAATTACAATAAGGACGGATAATGTAAATATCGAAACAGAGTCTATGGGTACAAGGCTCAAGATTCTGAGTATGATATCAAATCCCAATGTGGCTTATGTACTTATGCTTTTGGGAATGTATGGTCTGTTTTTTGAACTCACCAATCCGGGGGCGGTATTCCCGGGGGTGATCGGGGGAATTTCTCTGATTCTGGCTTTTTTTGCATTTCAGACTCTGCCTGTCAATTACGCCGGTTTGCTGCTGATCATTTTGGCTGTTGTTTTGTTTATTATGGAAGCCACGATCCTCTCGCACGGCCTGCTCACTATAGGAGGAATAATTTCGATGTTTATTGGCTCTCTTATGTTATTCGATTCGCCGGGGCCTTTTTTTAGGGTCTCTATTTTCATGATCTTACCTTCTGTCATTTTAAGTGCGATCTTTTTTGTCGTTACAGTCAGCCTTGCAGTGAAAGCATGGAAGAGAAAGCCCGAGACAGGGATCGAAGGTCTAACCGGCTTAACAGGTTTGGCTCATACAGATATACACGATGATGGTATGGTTATCGTTCACGGTGAATATTGGAGCGCCTGGAGTGATGAGATTGTAGAAAAAGGTCAAAGAGTTAAAGTGGTGGAGGTAGTAGGTTTAAGGGTCAAGGTCAAGGGAGTTAATGATTGATGGTTGGGGGGGGGATTCCTAAATCCCTAAATTCATAAATTATTTCTAATTTTTAAGGAGGTTCGCTTTTATGATTCCGTCTTCGTTTATGACTATGGCGTTTTTGGCAATGTTGGTTTTTTATTTTTTATCCAGTGCTATTAAAGTATTGAAAGAGTACGAAAGAGGCGTTGTTTTCAGGTTGGGGAGAGTGATTCCCGTTAAAGGCCCCGGAATAATAATTCTCTGGCCTTTGATCGATAAGATTGTGAAAGTGAGTTTAAGGACGATTACAATGGATGTACCTTCACAGGATATTATTACCAATGACAATGTTACCGTTAAAGTCAATGCAGTTGTTTATTTCAGGGTAATGGACCCTGTCAAGTCAGTTACAGAGGTGGAAGACTTTCACTTCGCTACCAGTCAGATCGCACAGACAACTCTCCGGAGTGTACTCGGACAGAGCAACTTGGACGATCTCCTTTCAAAGCGAGACGAAATCAATGCCGAATTACAAAGGATTATCGATCTGCAAACAGAACCTTGGGGAATAAAGGTGTCTGCTGTTGAAGTTAAGAATGTTGATCTTCCCTCAGAGATGCAAAGGGCAATTGCAAAACAGGCAGAGGCGGAGAGAGAAAGAAGGGCCAAGGTTATTCATGCTGAAGGCGAACTCCAGGCCTCTCAAAAACTGGCTGACGCTGCAAAAGTTCTTTCCTCGGAAGCTTCCACATTACAGTTGAGATATCTGCAAACACTAACCGAAATAGCAACAGAAAAGAACTCCACAATTATTTTTCCCTTACCGATCGATTTGCTCAAAGGATTTTTTAATAAATCCTGATAGTGGCGAGTTATTCGTTTGAATAATCTTCGAGGCGGCTTACGGATAACTCTTATAAAAAACAGCAGTCAGCTATCAGCGGTCACCCTTCAGCCATGGAAGGAATTGATGTTATGCCAATAATAAGCTTCACCTTACGGGTGAAGCTGTTTTGAACCATGAAGTGTTGCGATTAAAGAGCTGATAGCTGACAGCTAAATGCTGTTTTTACAGGGATTAATAGTTTTCGCAGATGAACGGGTCTCAATGTATGAAACTTTTGAATCCTGTGCAAATGAATGACAACTCATCGCCCCGGATGGTTTCGAAAGTTTTTGAGAGGTGATTTATGAGTAAAATACTAATTATCGATGACGAAGAGATTATTATCGACTCCATTAAAATGCATTTAAAAGATATGGGTTATGAGATATTCTCTGCAGCAAACGGCAAAGAGGGATTGTCGTTATATAATAAACTTCAGCCTGTTCTGATCATATTGGACTTAAAAATGCCCGTTCTGGACGGTATCGGATTTCTCGAAGAGGCAACGTTTTTCCCCGATGACCCCTGTTCGGTCATTGTACTGACAGGTCATGGCGATGACGAGCACAGAGAGCGGTGTTTCGAACTTGGCGTTTCCGCTTTTTTAAATAAACCCTTTAACGCTGTAGAGCTCAAGGGTATGGTGAGGCATTCGATTTTATTGAAGGAGGTTGAAGCGAGCCTTCAGGAAGAGATTACCAAAAGGATGGAAGTAGAGGAATTACTGCTCTATAACAATTCCGTTCTGGAAGCCTTAAACAAAATTCTGATAATTTCTCTGGAAACCACGCCATTAGTAAGGCAATTAGAGAAAGTCATCGATCTCCTGGCCGAAAATGTCGGGGTCTCAGATGTGAGGTGCAATATATACAGAGTAGACGTCGACAAGAGAGCCTTGCTTTTGAAAGCTCAAAAGGCGCTCCCCGAAGAATTTACCTTGAAATACAAAGAAACCTCTCTTGACGGTTGTATTAAATGCGAAGCTGTGTTGGATAGAGAAATTATGTACACTCGTTGCAGGCAGCCTCTTCATAAGTTTTCAGACAATGGCGCAAGAGATTGTAAATATTTTTGTACGCCCATCATGGAAGATACGAAATTCATGGGAATATTGAACCTTTATACTGCGGAAGATTATGAGCAGACACCTGAAGATATGAGATTCATCTCTTCCGTATCGAACATCATAGCAGGTATGTTCATCCGTGATACCACCATAAGAAAGTAAAGCAAAAAATCAAATGGCCCGGGAGTGTCCGCCAGGAAAAAGCACCAATATTTTTTAAATGTCAAAGTCCAAAGTTCAAATGCCAAATGAATGTCAAAGCTCAAATGTCAAAAAAGGGATATGAGCAGGTTTTGACATTTAGTTATTTGGATTTTATTTGACATTTGGATTTTGTCATTAAAACGTTCCGAAAATCCAGTTTGGTTCCGGCTATGCCGGGTTACGTTATATGCAACCTGTCGGCTTTGGCAAACCGGCATATCTGCAAATACTCTTTAAGGGGGAAGGCGGAGTTGGGAAAAGCATATATATATATTGTGTCATCCCGGCTGAACTATTATTATCAGACTTAAAAACACCGTCCATTGCTTTGACAATCATTTTCAATCTTGGCGGACCCTTGTAAGCGATGTAATAGCTTCTGACCCACTCAATTACTACCCAGTGATCATTTTTAAGCTTAAGTCGATCCTTTTTTGCCATATAAATGGCCAAATCTTTATTCCAGTCATTAAAGTTACTCAGATATCCGTCATAATCGACTTTAATGACCTTCCCTTTAATTTCAATATTTGGCATCTCTTTTTAAACCGTTATTGTAACATTTTTTTAACTACTCAAGGTCTGTAGCAAGGAATTCGCAGTGGATCTGTTTCCCGGTCAAATCTCCATGCCAATCCCTCCAATGCCCTTTAAATCTCTTTTATAGGTGAACTATTAAGAATTTTGGTGCTATAATAGACTTAATACCATTCACTTAAGGAGCAAAGCACCTTCCGCCTTCAGCGGCTAAACTCGAAGGCTCCGCTTCGCTGCGCCTTCTCAAACATGACCCGCTTCCGTCAGAAGGTGCTTCACCCCTTAAGTGAATGGTATTGATAATAGACTAACTAACCTGTAGAGCAAGGGGGCGCTATTGCACACAGTGAAACGATTCAGCCAGATTGCCTTAATTGTATTAATCGATTTACTATCCTATTATACAACGCTTTTTTTGGCCTGGGCCGTTAGAAACAGCATATTTCCTTTGTTTTTTGATAATCTTACCTTAAACTTCACCTTTCCATATTACGTCAGCTTATGGTGGATTCCTATTATTTATATCTCCTTTATAGCCAATGCAGGGATCTATAACAGCAGACTACCTTTCTGGGACGAGATCAAAAGACTGATTACCTCTTTAACTATCGTAGTACTCGTTATAATGTCTGTTGTCACTTTGGGGCAACTCTCCGACAGGGTGTCGAGAATTATACTGACCCTTTTGTGGACATTTTCGATTCCCGTTTTTTCCCTTTTCAGATTTTTAGGCAAAAAATTTCTTTCCCATCTTGGTTTATACAAAGAGAAGGTTCTCATCCTTGGCGCCGGAAAATCGGGAAGACTTATTTATAAGTGGCTGAACAGGGAGTCCCATATAGGATATGAAGTCATCGGATATCTTGATGACGATCCGGAAAAAATCGGACGCTTTATAAATGGCAAAAAGGTTTTTGGAAAAATAAAGAATTACACAAGATTCATAAATGAGCTTCAAATCAATACAATTATAATTGCCATGCCCTCTCTTGCTCCGGGAAAAATATCTTCCATGGCTTTTGATATTCAACAGAGAGTAAAAAATACGATGATAGTCCCTGACATCTATGGCATCGCTTCTTTGAATACAGACCTTCTTCATCTTTTTTATGAAGAGCTGTTCCTGCTTAAGATAAAAAACAATCTCAAATCAACTGTTAACAGAATGCTGAAGAGGACTTTTGATTTTCTCATAAGCATCATTATTCTCCCCTTTCTGCTTCTTTTAACAATAATATTCGGTATCTTAATTAAAATAGAATCAAGGGGCCCGATTATTTACTCCCATGAAAGGATAGGAAAAAACGGCAGGCTTTTTAAATGTTATAAATTCAGGACAATGGTAAAGGACGCCGAAGACATGCTTGCAATGATGCTTGCAAATGATTCGAACATGAAAAACGAGTGGGAGCGTTTCTGGAAGTTGAAAAACGATCCGAGAATTACAAAAACAGGCGGCTTTCTCAGAAAAACATCCCTTGACGAGCTTCCGCAAATTTTTAATATACTTAAAGGAGAAATGAGCCTCATAGGGCCGAGACCATATCTCGTAAGAGAGCTGAAAGCGATAAAGGACGACGAGATAGAAATTATAACAACGGCTCCTCCCGGCATAACCGGCCTGTGGCAGGTATCAGGGAGAAGCAATACCCCCTATGACGACAGAATAAGGCTTGACAGGTGGTATATTATGAACTGGTCATTGTGGTTGGATATGTTTATACTTTTTAAAACGATTAAAGTGGTTTTTTTTATGAAAGGAGTGAGGTAAGGAGTAAAATGACGAGAAATAAAATGTATATTTTCCTATTTACATTATTCCTGCTTTCGGGATTTGCTTCCAAAGCGTATTGTGAAGGAAATGAAATCCTGCAGGGTTTGAAAAAGAGTTACTCTGCGATTAAAGATATAAAAGGACGCTTTAAACAGACAAGCAGGATTAAAGATTTTGATAAGGAGATGGTGTATGAGGGGGAATTTTTTATTGAGATACCGGGAAAGATGATGTGGCGATATATTGGCGAGGACAGGCAGGAAGTGTATGTAAATAATCGTAACGTGATTTTTTATCGTGAAAAAAACAAACAAGCCATCAAAAGCAGATTCGCTCCCGAAGCATTGGTCCAGACTCCCTTTGTACTTCTGAGCGGAATAAATAAAATCGAAGAGGGCTTTCTTTTTGATGAAAAAAAGGGATATTTGCGCCTGACGCCTCGAAATCCTTCCGGAAATCTCAAGTTTGCAGATATCTTTCCTTCCAAAAAGGTCTTTCCAATAGATAAACTTTTTATTGTTGATATGTATGACAACGAGATTGAGATATCTATAGGAGAGGCTGTTATAAATTCCGGAGTGGCGCCGTCGGTATTCGATTTTGTCCCTCCCCCCGGGGTGGAAATAGTTGAGCACTAAAAATAATGGTGAATCTATCATCCTTGCCATCGATACATCCTGCGACGATACCTCCGCCGCCGTAGTAAAAGAGGGAAAAGAAATTCTTTCTAATATTGTGTCGAGCCAAAACGAGATTCATGAGAAATTTGGCGGTATCGTACCGGAACTTGCATCGAGACGGCATATCGAAATAATCCAGGCAGTTGTGTCCGAAGCTCTGATTCAAGCCAATATCGGAGCAGATCGGATTTCCGCTATTGCCGTTACATGGGCTCCCGGGCTGATAGGCTCGCTCATTGTGGGATGTAATTTTGCAAAAGCGATTGCCTATGCCAACAAGATACCACTAATAGGCGTTCATCATCTGGAGGGCCATATCTATGTATCGAATCTCATGAATCCCGTTCCTCGATATCCTTTCCTGGCCCTCGTCGTATCGGGAGGGCATACAAGTTTATATCTGGTAAAGGGGTTTAAAAATTATACTCAGACAGGTGTAACAAGGGACGACGCCGCAGGAGAGGCCTACGATAAAGTAGCCAAGATGATGGGCTTTGGTTACCCCGGCGGCCCGTTAATAGACAAACTGGCATGCAAAGGCAATCCCAGGGCAATTCTTTTCCCCAGAGCCTATATGCGTGACTCCATGGATTTCAGTTTTAGCGGTCTGAAAACTGCCGTAAGAAATTTTTTAAACAAGGCAGGCAGATATCCCCTACAGGCCGATGGAGAGCCAAGCGAGTATAAAGATGAAGATATTTGCGCCTCCTTTCAGGCGTCCGTTATGGATGTGCTGTTGAATAAAATCAAAGAGGCCGTAAAGAGGGAAAAAACGGAAAGAGTGCTCATATCGGGCGGAGTCGCCGCCAATTCAGGTCTGAGAAAGGGACTTACCGAGTTATCCGACAAATTGGGAATAGAAGCCTTTATCCCGCCTAAAAATCTGTGTACAGACAATGCTGCAATGATAGGAGCGGCAGGGCATTTATATTATATAAACAATCTATTTGCCGACAACTCCCTGAACCCCAAGGCGAACGTCTCTATAATCGATCCGCAGATGCGTGAAATGAAGGGGTGAGCAGGGGGTAATTTTTTTTTGATACACACCGAGAATCGACGTCCTGTTGACTTTTCCATGTTGTTTTGTTATTCTTCTATTTAATTTTTTTTATAATTTGAAAGTAAAAATCTGACGTAAATATTAATTATAGATTTTGCTTTAAACAGCGTAACACGATTTAAAGGAGCACTGAAATGGCCTACGCAGAGCTGATTAAAAAATCTCAATGGTTTCGCAATCAGTTGTTTGAAATGGTAGTCTCTAAAGGAAAGGGACACATCCCGTCGGGGTTCTCCTGTTCAGAGATCCTGATTGCACTCTATTACGGTGGCATACTCCGTTTTGATCCGAAAAACCCTGAAGACCCCGGACGAGACCGGTTCATCATGAGTAAAGGACATGCCGCCGCCTCTCTCTATCCGATTTTGGCTGACCTGGGCTACTTCGCTGAAGAAGAGCTGGAGTGTTACACTCAGGTCGACGCCATGTTGGGCATGTATGCAGACATCCGGATACCCGGTATCGAGTCTATTTCCGGTTCTCTGGGACACGGCCTTGGACTGGGCAGCGGTATGGCCCTGGCTGCCCGGCACGACGGGAGTGATCACCGAATCTTTATCATGTTGGGTGATGGTGAGTGTTACGAAGGGTCGGTCTGGGAATCGGCCTATTTTGCACCTCATCACAAACTGGACAATCTGGTTGTAATTGTAGACAGAAATCAACTTTGTATCATGGGACGCACCGACGATTTATTGCACCAGGGGGATTTAGCAGAAAAATGGCGCAGTTTTGGATGGGAAGCCGTCACTGTGGACGGGCACTCCTACCAAAGTCTGTTTACAGGCCTTGAATGTATCGGGAAAACCGAAGGAAAACCACTGGCCATCATTGCCAACACATTAAAAGGCAAAGGTATCTCCTTTATGGAAGGGGCCAATCTCTGGCACAACCGTATGCCCGATAAAGAGCAGGCTGAACAAGCACGTCGGGAGCTGGCGACGAACTGTATTACAAGTTAAAGAGCAATACCATTAACTTAAGGGGTGAAGCACCTTCCGACGGAAGCGGGTCATGTTTGAGAAGGCGCAGCGAAGCGGAGCCTTCGAGTTTAGCCGGTGAAGGCGGAAGGTGCTTTGCTCCTTAAGTTAATGACATTGAGTTAAAGAGTATAAAACGTGACAACGAAACCGAAACTGATGCGAGACATTTTCATTGAGGAGGCCTACCGGGTCGCCTTGGAAAACAGGAACCTCTATTTCCTTAGCGCCGATTTCGGCGCTAAGGCTCTGGACGATTTTCGTGAAGATCTTCCGAATAATTTTGTTTTCGCAGGTATTGCCGAGCAAAATATGGTGGATTTAAGCGCCGGTCTGGCCTTAAGCGGCAAACAAGTCATCTGTTACGCCATGGCGCCTTTTATCACCACACGATGTTATGAACAAACAAAATGCGTAATAGCCTCCATGAATCTGCCTGTGACCTTTGTATCGGTCGGTGTAGGGTTGGGGTACGATCACTCTGCATTGACCCATTTTACGCCTGAAGATCTGGCCATTATGAGAGCCCAAAACGGGATTGAAGTTCTCACTCCCTGTGACGAAGAATCGGCGCTGGCCATAACCCGCCTTTCCCTTGAAAAACCGGCTTTCCGCTATCTTCGTTTGGAACGTAAACCCCAACCTCCGATTTATAACGGACGGTTTACTCCTGCTGTACTGGAAAAGGGATTCTGTGAATTGGATACCGGCAAAGGGCTATGCATTCTTTCCTGTGGTTATTTGACCCACAAGGCTCTGCGAGCTAAAACATCATTATCTGAAAAAGGCATGGATGTCGGTGTGATCGACCTGTTCCGGATCAAACCAATGAACGGAACCGAGCTGGCCAAAACTCTGGAAAAATACTCCGCCATTCTGACTGTTGAGGAGCAACTGCTGGAAGGAGGTTTTGGCGGCGCCGTAGCGGAAGTCATGGTTGACAACGGAGTAATCAAACCAATGCGTCGTCTGGGTCTTCACGATGGGTTTGAAGTGGTTAATGGCGACAGAGATTATCTTCATAATCTTTACGGCGTCGATACGCCTCAGATCGTTGCTGCTGCGGAAGAACTGCTTTGAGCACTCCTAAAATTGTAGTCACATCTCCCTCTTTTTCCAAACATCCCCTTCTGCGTCAGGAATTGACAGAGTCTTTTCCGGAAGTACGTTTTAACGACAAAGGCGTCGGTCTGGAGGGAGCAGAGTTAGCCCGATTTCTGGAAGGAGCAGAGGGGGCTGTCGTAGGGTTGGAACCTGTGGATGGAGCTCTGCTGGATGCCTGTCCCGAACTCCGAATTGTCGCCAAATACGGTGTGGGTCTGGATAATCTGGATCAGGACGCCATGGGGCGCCGACATGTGGCAATCGGATGGACAGGTGGTGTCAATCGCCGGTCCGTAGCGGAACTGGCGCTGTGCTACATGATCGGCCTGTGCAGAAACGTCTTTTTTACAAGTAATCGACTTCGCAACGGTCAATGGCTCAAAGAGGGGGGATTTCAACTAACGGGTCGTACAGTGGGAATTATCGGCGTGGGCAATGCCGGTAAGGAGGTGGCAAGACTTCTGAGCCCTTTCCATTGTCGTCTTTTGGCTAATGACATTCTTTCCCAAGATGATTATTACAGAGAGCACGGTTTGGAATCCGCACTGAAGGAGACCATCTATAAAGAGGCGGACATTATTACACTCCACGTCCCTTTGACGGAAAAAACCCGTCATTTAATCAACAGGGAGACCTTGAACCGTATGAAACCCTCTGCTTTTCTTATCAATACCTCCAGAGGAGAAGTCGTAAACAACAGTGATTTAAAAGAGGCCCTCACAGAAGGTCGCATCGCCGGAGCAGCTTTGGACGTATTTGAAGAAGAGCCCCCAAAGGATCTGGCGTTTCTGAGCCTGCCAAATTTTGTCGCCACCCCCCATATCGGCGGCAATGCAGACGAAGCCATACTCGCCATGGGCCGTAGCGCCATTCAACATCTACGGCGTTTTTTTAGCGTCTGATGAATAAGAAGAAAATAGTGGTTTTCGGTGGTTCCGGTTTTCTGGGCAGCTATGTAGTAGATGAACTGCTTGACCGCGGTCATGAAGTGGCTGTCTTCGACAGGAATCCCTCTCCCTATCTGGGCGACCGGGGGCGTATGATTCCGGGTGATATCCTGGATTTCGATCAGGTACGTCAGGCAGTCGATAGTTACGAAGTGATTTACAATTTTGCCGGTCAGGCAGACCTCAACCAATCCATTCACCGCCCCGTAGACACGGTCAACCTGAATGTTATGGGCAATATGTACATATTGGAGGCCTGTCGTCAAAGCGGAGTAGAGAGATTCGTTTTCGCCAGTTCGGCCTATGTCTTTTCCTCAAAGGGGGCCTTTTACGGAACTTCCAAAAAGTGTTCCGAGATGATCATTCAACAATACTCCGAGCAGTTCGGACTTCAATACACCCTGATCCGCTATGGGTCGGTCTATGGTTCCCGCGCCGATTCCACGAACAGGATCTACCGCATCATTCGCCAGGCCCTGGTAGAGGGAAAGATCACCTTTGCAGGAGACGGGTCAGAGGAGCGGGAATACATCCATGGTCGTGACGCGGCCACTTTAAGTGCTGACATTCTGGATGCCAGATTTGCCAATCAAAACGTAATGCTTACAGGGGTAGAGCGCTTCAGTTACAGGGAATTACTGGAAATCCTCACCGAGATGATGGGAGGGAAGCTGAAAACCGAGTTTCTCAATCAGGACTACAAGGGTCATTATGTCCTGACACCGTACTCCTTTTCACCGCAAATGGGCGTCAAGCTGGTCAACAATCCCTGCCTGGACTTCGGGCAGGGCATGCTAGAGTGTATTGAACACGTTTTTAACGAACTGAGATTCGAACAGGAAGAAAAAGGCGGGGAACCTTTTACTTCTCCTCTTTTCGACCCTGGTCCCGATGGGGTTATCATCAAGGGGAACAACGAATAAAACGCCGGTTGAGATTATAAAAACCTGGATCAACAGGGCATTTAAACAGAAATCTATGGTTTTGAGTTAGTCAAGTGGTGAGTCATTTTTCCCCTATTGATTTCAAGGGCCGTAATTCCCCTGTTTGCAAGGCCCAACGATTTCATTTTAACCTCCCTAATAGTTTTTAGTGAGTATTCAGTTAAAGGCGTTGTTTTTTTATCTGTGTATCAAGAGGGTGGCATGGACAAGCTTGTTTACCCGTGTAACGGTTACAATACATCACAATCAACGCTACTAAACTTTTTAGTCGTCTTGCATTTTTTATGGTATCGTATATAATACCAATATGCAGGTTCCGAGCATAGTTTTAGATACTAATGTGGTAGTTTCAGCTCTGCGGTCAAATAAAGGAGCTTCATATCTCCTTTTCAGGTTGGTTGGAACTGATAAATTTACTTTAAATGCATCCGTTCCATTAATTATTGAATATGAAAGGGCTCTGCTTGATCCAAAATTAAAAATTCCTTTCAAATCGGAGAAATTACGATGATTCTTAATTCTTAACCAAATATTTAAGGGAATAAATATCATCAAGACCTACTATCCTCTTGGGCTTCTTTTCTTTACCGGAATTGAAATAACTCTTAAACTCCTGGTAATATTTACTTATAAATCCCTTTGTTCCGATTATTCCGCTGTCACTGAAATATCTCGTTCGGTATCTCAGCCGATCTGTCAATGTTAACCGGTAGCCTTTCTCTCTTTCTTCTTTTATTACTTCTTTATCTATAGTTTTTCCTTTTTCATTCTCTATATCGCCTTTCTCATACATATACTCCCGATACATCCTCACTCTCTCCTTTTCATCCATCTCCCCGTACTCACTTATTCCGAAATCAGTTGAGAGTAATTCACCTCTGTTACTACTCTGCACATGATAACCAAGACTGCTCCACCTGTACTCTTCAGGTCTTTCAACTATCCCCGCCCTCACAGGATTCAAATCTATATAGGCAATACAATTTACCAATGTATCCCCTCTCTCCACTATCACACTCTTAAAACGATCTCCCCAAAAATAACCTCTCCTTCCATTCACCCTGTTGTAATACCTCGAAAATCTCTGTTTCATATCCTTCACATACTCCGAAAGATTAGAAAACTTCGCCCTGTAAAAGGGCAACTGCCCGTCAGTTAACAACCTCTCCTCTCCCTTATAATACCTCTTCACCCTCGACCTTATTTCATCATCACTATAATTATCTCCATCCCTCATCCTCACAAGCAGATGAAAGTGATTTCCCATTATACAGAATCCATACACCTCAGTGAGATACACAGAACTCATCCAGCTGATCAGTAAAACTTTATATCTACTCCGTCGTATACATCGTGATACATAACAGAGGCATAGGTCTTTACATTGCTCCTCCACTCATTCCTGTCCTTGCTTGTGAAAAAATTTAAAGTCGTCTTCTGCATATCTTCGGCCGTTACTTTAATCTCCTGATCCTTACTTGGAAATGTCAAGGTCACTTTAGAGAAGTCCACGGATCCTTCTTTCCTTGTCCTTTGCGACCCTTCGGTAGCAGGTTCTCTCTCTCCGCCTCTATCCGCCAGAAAGATGGAAACCCCTTGTTTAGTAAAGACCATACCTGGATTCCGGTGGTGCTGAGAGTAAAAGAGTATATCATCAGAAAGTCCGCCATCGTTTTTTACGAATAGAATCGGCTTGGAGAACATCTGTTTTTTGATCTTTGCTTCGTCCTTTACGCTCATTGATTTCAACTCACTGCCTGGTGGAGAATCCGGTTTTGTCATCGAACTCCGGAGTTGCGATAATCTGTTGTCGGCTCTTGTTGAGGTTAGTTCAATATTCTTAAAATACATAGAGAAATAGACGGTCATACACAGCAGGGCTGCGGTTAAAGCTACTGCTGTTTTTCTGCTATTGTTTTCAATAATCATAAAATTCTCCTTTGAATAATAGCCTATATTGCTCGGAAATTAAGATAGACTTCCGGATTGCATGAGCTGGGGTCAATCTTGTGGTATCTGTATAGGTTTCCATAAACCGCCATCTCATTATGTAGTGTTTGAAACTGTTCAAAACCTATTCTCCATTTGCTCCCGGGCCATCTCGCGTATCATCCAGAAGCACATCCGTGTCAGTAAAGTCGGATAGTCTTGTCGCTGACCATGTTCCCGTATCTACGGCGCTGGTCCACATCGTTCCGCTCATGGTTGAATCCGTATACTCACCCTTATATGTCGGGCGTCCGCCGGTATCAAATTTCAGTTTGATATACCGGTTGCCGGAACTCTCCCAGGTACTCCATTCGCCGTAGTCACTCATTGTCGTCTCAAATGAACCATCGTCGAAAATATAAACGTTCACTCTGCCTGACACGGTGCCGGATGTCGTATTATCCCATGTGTATATGAGATTCCATGTCCCGGCGACAGATGTATCATTACCTCTGGAGAAGCCGGTTTCTTCTGAAAAATCCGATTCTTCATAAGAGTAGTAAACAAACATATTCGTAGATGTGTCCCATTCAAAGTCTACATTAAAGTACATGTCCATATCCGGGATATAAATATTTCTGATATTTATGGTGTCGTCTCCGGTCTGGGAGAAAGACGAATAGGTCAAATCAATCTCACCTGCAAGCAATGTTGAAACGAAAATCATGCTAATAAATACCGCTGTCACACACAAAATAGTTCCTGTCTTAAATCTTACCATGTAACCTCCTGTTTGTGTTGATTTTTATTTGTCGGTTTAATAACCGTCAGATTACCTTGTTCGTTCTGTCAGGTTTTTAATTCAGCGGATCTCAAAACCTGGAAAAAAGTCTGCTGATTACGAATTATTTCTGAGCCAACCCTATATACGAAATTACTCCTCCTTATACACAGATATGCAGGGGGAAAACTCGGATGTATTCCCCTGGGAGTCAGTGGCCGTCGCGGTAATGAACTCATTCTCCTTTACTTTACTGTTAGGGAATATAACCAGAAATTCTTCAGGATACTCACCGGTGCGCGTTACTTCAGCCCTTCCTAAGGGGAACACGCCCTGACCACGCTCAAATTCCTGACACCATTGAGTGGAGAAAAATTCTATTAATATCACCTCGCCTGCCTTACTGTCCATTTCACCCGTGATCGTTAGTCCCACATCATCCAATACGGCGCCTATTACATCAGGATAGTTTTGCAGATTATTGGGGCCGTTGTCGGTGTCGCCTGAGTCATTTTCAGTGTCACCATCTATATTTAGATCTATGCCAATATTCGTATTGGAATACATTGTATTCGATCTGATTTCGTTATTTTTGGTCGAGTCGTCTTTGATTCCTATTCCTCTGGAATTGTAGGCTATGGCGTTACCTCCGCCTTCATTCGTATCGCCTATCTTGTTATTTTGCGATCCATCCATAATGGTAATGCCTGAATAAGTGTTTCCGAATGGCGTATCAACGGAATCGACGCCTATGTAATTACCTAATAAGGAGTTTTCTTCACCCCCGTTCAACTCAACTCCGAAATCATTGCCCCCGATAACATTCCCTTCACTGTTCAAATAGCCTCCGATCGTGTTGTATGATCCGTAAATTCTAATGCCGGTGAAATTACCGAGCTTTTTAGATCCTTCGGAATCGATACCGATATAATTGCCTTTTATTGTGTTAAAGTAAGCGCTTTCGGCTATCTCGATACCTGAGTCATTATTGCCTGATATTACATTCCTCTCATTACCGGAAGCGCCGCCTATTATGTTATTGCCGGAATTGATGAATATTCCCGTCTTATTTCCGGCAAAGCCTTTAGAATATCCTATATAGTTACCGATAACAGTTGTATCGTCTCCATCCAGCTTGATTCCATATGATTTGCTGTTGTAAATTTGATTCTCTTCGATAGTGTTGCCTTCTTTGTCCTCCAGCACTTCTATTCCAATATTATTATTGGCCAGTACGTTGTCTGTTATATGCGAGCCTGAACTATTCAACTGAATGGCGCTTCTAAATCCCCTTACATCCAAATCTCTAATAGTACTGCCGCTCTTGATGATTATGCCGGATTGTCCATGGCCATTTTGAGAACCTAACTTAATCTTTCCGAATTCGTTGTGTCTGGTAGAAGATTCTAAAGTTCCATCTATTTCAACACTGTAATTCTCTATTACTAAAGGCTTGCTAAGTGTGATTATCCGGTTAAACGGTTTGGATTTATCAAGAGGGATGTTAAATGTAATTTTCTGCTTTTCAAAATAGGCTTGCTCGACTGCGGCCCGAAGGGTGCATTCAGCAAAAATACCGTCATCTGTAGTACTGCATCTATAATCACTCAGATCACCATCTCCTATGTCACCATTTGAATTTACTACAAAACCGCATTTATCTTCAAGCTGCAGAACAACAGCACCTTGCACTGTGTCGCCTGTCACAGTCACGTTGTTATCGCCAATATATGCTGTAATCTTATTCTGATTCGGCGCGATCTTTGCTCCTATGGGGTAACAACGATTATAATAATTAGATGACGGTATTGAAAACAAAAGGATGTAGCAGTATTCGACTCCTGGTGAAATAGTTTTTCCAATCTTTTCAAAGAAGATTTGATCATACCAGAAAAATCCGGTTTTCCAATTAGTATCGTCGGCGGCCCCGTTGCAGTCACTGTCAAAGGCCAGCATAGGGGTGATACCAAACTTATAGGAGTAGTGATTATACTCTCCTCTTACAAAGTCATATATGAGCTTATCAAGGTTTATATCACTGTCTCCAGCGCCGTTACGTAAACTGATTTGGTTCACTACTGTAAGGTGATTGATATCTTCCTCTGTCGATTCCAATCTATTGTTTGGATTTTCAGGGCCTGCTTTAAGAGTAAGAGATTCTGTCTCTCCATCATCTAAAGTCAAAAGAGCAAGGGCGAAATGTTTTTTGTCCTCGTCATCGGTTCTGAAAACTGTATACACTATATGATTGCCGTCCTCAGTAAAATCTGCCGATAAACCGGCACTATTATTATAGTCGTACTGCCATTCATAACCGTTGTACTCGAAATCCGCTTCATAGCTGTCCGTTGTTCCCGTAAGAAGATTCTTCCTGTGAACTTTGGAATTGCCGTACAGGGAGGAGTACTCAATCCATATCTCATAATTCCCCCTCTTCTTGCCGTATCCATGGTTATAACTGTTTATTTCACCCTCTCCATAAGTCCACGATATGTCATGCGATAACTGTTCGTCTTCAACATAATTCCATGTGATTGTGTTACTGTCAAACTTATAATACTGATCATAATTTTCATTATGATAGAGGTCTCCGTTATAAAATCTAAGATGGTGATATTCCCCATCGGACCAGGGCATGCTTTCCGTGGTATTGTATTCGCTTATTTCATTGCCTGTAGTGCCAATGTAGAGATAATCTTCATAGGTCTCTCCGGTTACAGCCGTTTTACCCCAGGCGAATTGATTCTCTTCCGAAGATGCGAAATCGCTTAAAGAATCCAAGGGATTGCAGTCACCCCATGACCACAGATCAAAGGAATCACAGGCATCTCCACATTCTGAGTTCATCACTTCAGTTACTGTCCCGTTACGATCCAGATGAAACCTTTTATATGTATAAGTGTATTCATAATTGGAGTAATAGCAGTCTTTCCTGGTGAAAATGGTCGTCATCTGAGTCCACAAGAGAGTTCCGTCATAGGTTTTAAGCCGCCAATCAGCACCATATGATTTCTCAACAGGAGTCTCATCGTTATCGTCTGCGTCCAAGTCCTCCGCCAATGTGGTAAGAACTCCGTTTTTATAAAGATACAGGCCGGTTGACCACTCTTCTATTCCCTCTTCATGTAGACGACATAAACTTCCAACAGTACGACTTGATTTGCAGTAGCCCTCAATGATGAAGTTACCGTTTGCGGCCTGTCCTATAATGTTGATTTGGCCTTTAAGGTTCGGGATAGCACTCTGAGTGGCTGTCTCGATGTTATAGTCATAAACTTTGTCGAAATAATAGTAACCACTGTCATAATAACCGGCATTGCCGTACACTATCCTGCCGTCGTCGACTCTGAAGTCTATCTCATTACTTATCTCCCTTGTCTCTTCGCTTATAATCTTATAGTCCGCGTTCGCACCGGCATTTATGACGCCTGATAGTAAAACAGTAAATACCATAAAAATCGAGATACAAATAGTAATAAACAGCTTCATAAATTTCTCCTCTTTATAAAAATGTCTTTTATTGGAGGTGATAAAGGTTCTAAAAAACGTTATAATAATGAAGATAATAACCGTTCTGACTTTATTGCGGCTTCAATTTCTAAATCGTTAAATTTCATAAATGCGTCTTAGTTAGCATATGCAGCCTGCGAACAGGCATCCCTGTAATTTGGAGATATTCAGATTATATCTGCATTCTTGAGAAAAAATCTACTTTTGACGATTGACAAATCATCTGCGCGTGAATTATGGTGTTTAGAAATCTTCGAATTTCAACGGATTTTAAGACTGCTTTAAGGAGAAGCCATGGAGTTTTATTCCCACCTCGTTACCAAAAAGGAGACTAGGAGCAGGCAAATAATACTATCGCCCTCTATATTTAACTCCCTGGAAGCATCGGGCGTCGCTCGGTAAGACCATACCCTCTCATCTTCGGCAAACTCGAAATCCAAAGGCAGGTTTTGGGTTAACCTATTGTCAATAATTTACCTAGTCTCCCTTTCTTCCTGTAAAAAAAATATTTCTACTTCAAACCCTTGCCACACAAGGTTTCGTGTAATTTCTTGCAAAATTTGTGAATAGAAATTCTAATGACTTTTTATTTTTGTTTGTGCTAATGTGGTTTCAGAACGGTAGACGCCTTCACTTTGTGGAGGAGAAAACGGTGAGTTGAGCCGGAACCGTTTGCTATTAAGGTTAATAAAAGATCAAAGGAGATAATTATGCTTATTGTAACTAATCGTAATATTGTTAAAAGTAATTTTAAAAATGGCGTTGGTGATCAAGGAGCTTTTGGCGATGGCGTGAACTCTAAAGGACCAAATGAAGTGAGGTTGGCCTATGCAGAAAAAGTCAATGAAAAATGGGAAGTAAGACTTGTTGATGAACCTTCATCTATTACTAACAGCAATATCCCGTCAAGGAAAGAATTCAACAGGTTTCGTGATAAATTAATGCAGACAAAAAAGAACTGCGTTTTTTTTGTGCATGGTTTTAATCAGTCCTTCGAAAAAAACCTTGAAAAATCATTGGCAATAGAAGAGCTATATGGAGTAGAAGTAATTGCTTTTTCCTGGCCTTCAAACCCGGGAGGATTTAAAACAAAGGAGTATAGACATGCAAAGAGAGCCGCAAGAGCTTCAAATGGAGCATTAGACTCGACTCTTGAAAAGCTTGGCAGTTGTCTAAAGGGACCGTTCAACCGAGATGCACAGGAGAGTTGTGATATTAAATTTTCACTACTGATATATAGTCTTGGAAACTACCTTTTTCAAAATTATGTTACAGACTCGATTTATGAAGATGAAACCAGAATTTTTGATAACATAATTCTGTGCCAGGCAGATGTCGATAATGAAGGGCATGAAAAGTGGGTAGATTCCATTGAGACAGGGAAAAGAATATATGTAACAATTAATGAGAATGACTGGGTGCTAAAATGGTCAGATACCAACTTTCAGAAAGATCGCTTAGGGCGAACCGCCAGAAATCTAATTTCCAAAAAAGCAGCATACTTTGATTTCACTGATGGTGAAAATGTTGGAAGAGCTCATGGAGTCTTTTACAAGAATACCAATGATGTTATTAAAAACTTCTTTGGAGCAGTTCTTAATGGTCATCGTGGAGAAACAACGGGAGGATTCGTTTATGATTCAAAAACAAATAGCTACAGGTTCTAAAAAAACAATTTCATGACTTTGGGCTAACACTTATAAAATATGGGACGATTCCGTTATTGTAGTCAAAAGTTATGTTATAAAGTCTCTCCAAAAGAGCAGTCTTCCCCATCTTGCGTCTGGCTAATATGGCTGTGCTCTTTGACTTTCTCTCTTTTATCTCCCGGATCCATTTCAGGAAGAAGGTGAGTTCCTTTTTCCTCCCGGTAAACAACTCCGGATTCCCGATTCTCTCTTCCAGATAGTATTTCATAAAAGACAGTATATCATCCTTTAAGATATTTATCAAGCAATCGAAATAGGACAATATAATGTCTCAATAAAAGAAAGGGGAATATGGGGATACCAATAGATTTGGTTTGGCTGTTTGTAAATCAATAAATTGTCCCTAATGTTCTTAAAGACCCATAAGTAGTGACTCACCTTTAAACAGTATAAGGCCCTCTTTTTTTGCTGTTTTTAATAAAGCATTTGTGTAGCCGCTTTTACTGAACAGGCAGAACATCTCTTTTTTACCCTCTTTACCCCACACCACTTTCTTTGACTTCTCCTTTAATCTCTCATAAACATCCGTCCCAACAGGTTTTTTACTCCACTTTACTTCACCAAAAAGAATTTCGTTTTTAGCACTGTTAAAAGCCACAAAATCTATCTCTTCATTTCTGTTCCACCATCTTCCGATTGAAGAGAAATCGAAAATTTTCTCTCTATATTTCAGAAGCAACTCAATTGCTACTTTTTCATATACATAAAGAGAGATAGTACTGAAAGCTCTCTTCCCACTCATTGAATCCTCTTGTCTTAAGTAAGGGTTCATTAAAATGACGGGCCAGTGAATGAGAAAATCTTCTTAGTTGTTCACGTTCGTTTGTGCTTTCTGAGAGAAAGTAAACATGTGGTTTCTCCTTTATCAACTCCTTTACCAATTCGGTTTTACCGACTCTCCGCTTTCCCCAAAGCACAATAAACTGAGCCTTCTCTTCATGGCATTTTTCTTCAAGAAAAGCCAATTCTCTCTCTCTGTTAATAAAATCCATTGCGATTCTCATTTTATATACTTATGGGTATTATATTTATGAGTATATAAAGTGTCAAGAAAGAAATGGCTGTTCGAAGGTTGGGGTGAGGGGGGGCTGATTAGAAGTACGGAGCCAGGTGTTTTGAATTCAATTTATCCATTTGACTTTTGCATCTTTATTTTGGTATTATTCCTCTTAATTCTTCTTTTTAGCTGTATAAAGCGAACTTTATTTTATTATAAGGGGCGGGAAAGAAATAAGTTCGTATTAAAAGTTCTCATCAAATCGAAATACTCGTACTGTTAAGATTAATCCCTCCATCAAGATATGTATTAGCCCAAAAAATTTCATAAAATGGAAAACTACTTTGTCCTCCTCATAGGAGCGGTACTGGTAAACAACTTTGTCCTGGCTAAATTCCTGGGCGTCTGTCCTTTCCTCGGAGTCTCCAAAAATGTTAAAACCGCAATGGGCATGTCCGGAGCTGTCATATTCGTAATGACCATAGGCTCCGCCCTTGCCGCTGTCATCCACCACTATGTTTTACTGCCAAAAGAGATTGGCGGAGTCGTTGTCAATCCCCATGTATGGGTGGCTATTGACCTGACATACCTTAGAACGATCTCCTTTATTTTAGTTATCGCCTCTAATGTCCAACTCCTTGAAGTCGTCCTCCAGAGGCTTAGTCAGCCTTTATACCAGGGGCTGGGCATCTTTTTGCCACTTATTACCACAAACTGTGCAGTGTTAGGGGCAGCGGTAATAAACGCTCAAAAAGAACACTCAATAATTGAGTCGACCTGGTATGGCTTTGCATCGGGGCTTGGCTTTGCTCTGGCTCTTATACTATTCTCCAGCCTTAGGGAACGTTTAGATATAGGACACCCGCCCAAATCATTTCAAGGAGTGCCAATCGCCCTGATTACCGCAGGAATCGCCGCTATGATTTTTATGGGTTTTTCAGGTCTGGACATCGGTTTAAAAACCTTTTTTAACCATATAAAGCAAGGACTTCTTTAATTATGAATAACCTAACCCGGCAAGCGGTCACCAAACACGGATCAAGGCATAAGGCAACAGGCATAAGGCATAAGTTAAAAAGATATTGTGGCCTTTTTTCGCATGATTTAACTTATAAGAGACTAAAGGAGGCTTTTAAAATACAATGATAGAAGCTGTCCTCTTTATGGCCTCTACCGGCATGATTCTCAGTACTGTCATTGCCCTTGCCAACAGGTTTCTGGCCGTTGAGACAGATCCCCGCATAGAGGCCGTAGAAGAGATGCTGCCCGGTGCAAACTGCGGCGGCTGTGGATATTCCGGCTGTCCTGCTTTTGCCAAAGCCATTATAGAGGAATCTGTTGAACCGGGGTTATGCCCTGTTTCTTCAGGGGATGAAGCACAGCGGATTGCTTCGTACACCGGGATGGAGCCGGTCTTCTCAGAGCCCTATGTTGCGCTCGTCAAGTGCTGTGGAGACAATACCAGATCACCGGAGCGCGCCCTTTATAATGGTGTAAACGATTGTAATGCCGCGATTAATGTTGCAGGGGCCACCAAATCATGCCAACATGGATGTTTGGGACTTGGCTCCTGCTCCAGAGCATGCCCTTTTAATGCTATAGAAATTGACGAGGAATTACGCATAGCGATCGTCCACCCCAACCTTTGCGTCGGTTGTGGTAAATGTATAGAGAGTTGTCCGAGGGATATGATTACCATGGTTCCAAAGTCCGCGCCAATCCATATTCTCTGCAATTCTCCGGAAAAAGCCCCAATTCAGAGAAAGCTCTGTACACGTGGGTGTATTGGATGTCAGAGATGCGCAAGGCAGGCTCCTGAGTCTATAAAGATGGTCAATTTTCTTGCAACTATAGATTACGACAATCCTCCCCACGATCTAAGCCTGGTAGATACATGTCCCGTAGACAGGATACATACCTCCCTTGGAATAGACTATATCCCCGCCCCTAAAAAGAAGAAGGGAGCGATTAAGAGCCTTGAATGCCATAAGGTTCTGGGCGTTGCGCCGCAAGCCTCGGAGGCGGAGATCAATAAGGCCTTTGCGGACAAAATAGTCCATTATGATATCAGTTTGATTATAAAGATGGATGAGGAAGAGCAAAAACAAGCCATTATGGAATCCGAGAAAATATCTCAGGCTTATAAAGACTGCCTTGCCTTTGATCCGTCGGCGCATACCGTGAAGGAGGGGCAATAATGGCCGATCATCTCCTGTTTCCGGGCGGCGTCCATCCAAAGGATGGCAAATCGATTTCATTCTCCATGCCGATTCAGTCAGCTCCTCTCCTGGAAGAGTACACCATTCCCTTAAGCCAGCATATCGGTACGCCTGCTCAGCCAATCGTTAAGCGTGGACAGAGGGTTTTGAAGGGACAGAAAATAGCAGAGGCAACGGATAACATTTCGGCTCATATTCATGCCCCGACTTCAGGTGAAATAACTTCAGTATCAAAACATCCCATAACCGGTGAGATGCTTGCCATGACCAATTGTATAGGCCCGGCCGGACATATGGTCTCCTCCCTTGTTATTACCTCTGACGGCGAAGATAAAGAAGGTTTTACCCTTATGCCGATAGAGGAGTGGCAATCGATTGATAAAAAAATCCTTTTAGAACGAATAAAAGAGGCCGGAATCGTAGGTATGGGTGGGGCCGCCTTTCCTACGCATGTGAAGTTGAACCCACCTCAGGGAAAAAGACCGGACACTTTAATCATTAATGGAGCAGAGTGTGAGCCTTTCCTCACGGCAGATCACAGGTTAATGCTGGAAGAGCCGGAAAAGATCATCGAAGGCATTTTGATGATGAAGTATATTCTAGGGGCCAAGACCGTTTATATTGGAATAGAAAGAAACAAGCCCGACGCTATTAAGACTATGAAAAAACATCTTCGCGAGGGTATTGAGGTAAGAGAACTCAGGGTCCTCTACCCACAGGGCTCCGAAAAACAGCTGATATATGCCTTAACCAAGCGTAAGGTGAGAATGGGCACCTTACCAATGGAGGTAAATTGTATAGTACAAAATATCGGAACCGCCTTTGCTGTCTTTGAGGCAATAGTAATGGGCAAGCCACTCTTTGAACGAATAACCACCATAACCGGCGAGCCTGTCGTCAGGCCGGGCAATTGGAGATTACGGATCGGCACATCCATTGGTGACGCCCTTAAAATGGCCGGAGGAGTCAAAGACCCTGAAAAGGTCGGGAAAATATTGATAGGAGGCCCGATGATGGGGCTTGCCCAGTTTTCCCTCGACACCCCTATAATGAAAAGCGGCTCCGGTGTTACATTACTAAATAAAGATGAGATCGTTCAGTACACATCCGTTCCGTGTATACGTTGTGGTCGGTGCGTAGATGTATGCCCTATGAACCTCATGCCTTCTACGATGTCCATACAGGCAATGAAGGAGCGATTCGATCTCCTGGAAGAATGGCATGTGATGGACTGCCTTGAGTGCGGGTGTTGTTCCTATGTTTGTCCGTCACAGCGTCCACTGGTTCAACTCTTTCGATTGGGAAAATCCCATGTATTAAAAAAACGGCAAAGAGAGCTTGAAAAACTAAAGGCTAAAGGCTAAAGGCTAAAGGATAAATGAGTAAGGAAGATAAAAATATACCAGACCATAAAGAGATACTGTTACCGGACGCAAGTAAACTAATAGTCAGCTCCTCTCCTCATCTCCACGACAGCGGTCAGGTAGCAAAAATAATGAGGGAGGTCGCACTGGCCATGCTTCCGTTAGTCGTTGCGGCCATATGGGTTTTTGGACTGCCCGCCGTCAGGGTTCTCCTTCTCTGTACCGCATTTTGCCTAAGCTTTGAATTGATAAGCCTTAAGCTCCTTGGCAAGTCCTTAAAGCCGGCCACAGACTTTAGCGCCGTCATTACAGGTATGCTTTTGGCAATGAACCTTGACGCTAATGCGCCGTGGTGGATATGTCTTATCGGCTCCTTTATAGCCATCGTAGTAGCAAAACAACTCTTTGGCGGCCTTGGCTACAACCCTTTTAACCCCGCCCTTGTCGCCAGGGTAGGATTACTCATCGGCTTTCCGGACATAATGACTGTATGGAGCCCGACAACGGCGGCTCAAAAGGTGTCGACTATCGATGCTCAAAGTCTTGCAACCCCACTGGAGATAGCCAGTCAGTCGACAGCAGCCGGGAAGGAGCTCCTCTGGGACAACTATTTCGATCTATTCACAGGTAATATTAGCGGATGTCTTGGAGAAACATCTGCTCTGGCTATACTTGTGGGGGGTGGATATCTGATCCTTAGAAGGATTATCTGGTGGCAGATACCTTTTTTCTATATCCTTACCGTCGCCATTATCACCGGTCTCGTAAATAACTTCGTACCCATGGCGACTCCAGACGCACTCTTTCATATATTGACAGGCGGACTCATGATCGGAGCCTTTTTTATGGCAACCGATATGCAGACTACTCCTGTTACCAGAAAAGGAGGGGCAATCTTTGCCATTGGCTGTGGAGTGATTACATCTGTCATACGTATCTGGGGCGCATATCCGGAGGGTGTGAGTTTTGCTATTTTATTTATGAATGCCTTTACTCCGCTGATAGATAAGATGACAAGGGTCAAGCCCTTTGGTTTCTGGCAAGGGGAATCGAAATGAGACAGATATTAAGATTAGTCTTATCACTAACAATCATCTGCGCCATAGCTACCGCACTACTGGCTTATGTCCATGAGGCGACAAGGCTGCCCAGAGAGAGGATAGAGAAAAAGTTACAGTCACTGGCGCTTCAGGAAGTCCTCCCCACTTTTGAAACAAGTGAGAAGCACAGCTTCCTCGCTAATAAGAGTCCCCAGGTAAAGGCATTTCGAGCCTCCTTAAAAGGCAAACCTGTAGGGATCGCCATACAGGGCGGCACGATGAAAGGTTTTAGCGGAGAGATAAAGCTCATGGCGGGTTTCGACAATCATGGTAAAATAGTTCGTATCAAGGTTCTGGACCATAAGGAGACGCCGGGCATTGGCACTAAAGTAACAGACCGTATCAGGAAGCGTACGCTTGTAGAGTTCTTATCCGGAAAGGTGTGGGAAGGAATCGTACCAAATCCCTTTCTCGATCAATTTGAAGGGATAGATGAGAACTCTTGCAGTTCCGCAAAAATCGGAGACAGAGGTATAAACGCCATATCAGGAGCAACGATCACCTCTGCAGCCGTACTGGACGCTCTATATAAAATCTGCAGTACCTACAAACTATACAATGAGGGTAAGAGATGACTCTTTTTAAAGAATTCTCAAAAGGAATCATTAAAGAAAATCCGGTGCTTGTTCTTTTATTAGGAATGTGTCCTGTACTGGGAGTAACAACCAATGGGGTAAATGGACTTGGCATGGGAGTTGCGACAACATTTGTGTTAGTCTGTTCTAATATCGTTATTTCATTTTTAAAAAGGATTATACCAAGAAAGGTTCGCATTCCTTGTTACATAATAATAATAGCAACCTTTGTTACGGTCGTACAGCTACTGATGGAGGCATATCTGCCTGATCTGAATAAGAGTCTTGGCCTCTTTATTCCCCTCATTGTAGTAAACTGTATCGTCTTAGGCCGCGCCGAGGCATTTGCTTCCAAAAACAGTATCCCCGACTCCATTGCCGATGGTTTAGGGATGGGGGCCGGTTTTACACTTGCATTGGCTGCTTTAGGTGTAACCCGTGAATTCCTTGCCCATGGCATGATATTCGATCTGAAGGTAATAACTGTTTGGCAGGGCGCCCCCTTCTCCTTAATGACATTTGCACCGGGGGCCTTTATCGTACTGGGAGTTTTTATAGCAATCATACGGAAGTTACAGATGAGGAAGGCTATCAGGGAAGGCAGGATTTACACGCCCCCCAAAAATCTCGATTGTGCGAGCTGTAGGGTCTGCGACATAGATAAGATTGAATAGCTATCGTTCACCCCATTTATCTTTTTTTCAGTATGAACTAACAGAATCGTAATTCCTGCTAAGTTAGAAACTTGCCGTAATGATGATGTGTTTTATATTTCATTTCTATGATACTAAGGAGTAAAAATGATGAAATTTGTATTGAAACTGAATGTAATTGTTATATTTTTCCTGCTATGTTCGTGGTTTAATCCGAGCTCCACAGGCGCCGGGACGGAACTTGAGTACGATCTGTTGTATTCTCTCGATGAGTTTTTTGAATTCGACGGGGACTATGACCATTCCAATGGAATCTTGGGAATAGTGTACAGAGACGACTCGGACAGGTCGATCGTTTATAAGGAAATCGACGGAAGCAAAACAACTGAAGAGGTCGTTTCTTCCAGCGCCTCCAGTTATATCAGGGAGACGATGTTCCTTGTCTTTGATTCACAGTCCGAACCACACCTCTTCATCTCTTCCACCCGTGATGAGATAGAACACTTTTACAGAAACAACGTAGATTCAGGAGCCGAATGGATAAACGAAACGATCTTTACGCTGGACAGAGACGCATTCCCTTCGTTAAGCAACAAGATAGTGGACGTTGAGATCGGCAGCGGCGATTCGTTTCATATTATATGCTCCTATGATTACTCAATATTTTATATTTCAAACAAGGACGGCTCATGGGACAAGACCCCTCAAATAGTCGATGAACTCTCTGAGGATCATGTGAATATTGAGTTTGGCTGGAGGATATCGATTATGGGGAAACCGGACATGGTGCTCGACGGGTCGGACAAGGCCCATGTCGCATACTCGACCCTTTATGAGACTCGTTACATTACAAACGGTTCCGGCGTATGGATAGCCGAAGATGTTTACAGAGACACAAACATGGACTATTGGCCGGCCGCTAATCCATCGATCGCAGTGGATGGGGAAGGTAATCCGGCGATCGTCGGGAGCGAGATGGATCACGCCACGACAGGATCGATCCAATACTCTAAACTGAAGTATCTCACCCGTAAAGGCGCCGGCGATTGGGAATCGACCACACTGGTCGACAGAGCGGACGGATATTCAGGAAACGACGGCACTAATTTCACCGGGGTGAATGCGAGGCTTATGTTCGATAATATGAACAGCCCCCATATCCTCTTTTCCGATCATGCATCTTCTCATAACGAAATGGGGTACAACTATGTAAAGGACGGACAGATAAGATATGCATCTAATAACAGCGGTAATTGGACCATATCCACGATATACTCCCAATCTCCGGACAACGCGGAGATGATTGACCTTTGGTTCGATATCTCATTTGATGGCGAAGAAATCCGGATTCTGGGCCAGGAGGTCTTGAGGGTTGGAGATGTTTACAGCGGATACGATTCAGAGACATATAATCTGCTCTACTTCCATCCCGAATACACGGCGCCCGTGGAGCCCGTCCCGGACATTAGGGCCAACGGCTCGGACGGCCCTCTGTATGTGACATTCGGTGAGACCGTTTCCTTTGAGATATCCCTGGATTCAGGAGATTATAAGGGAGAGGCAGCTGACTGGTGGCTGGTAAAGTACGCACCTGACGAAAGAATGTATTACTATGACCCGCTTTTATTCGACTGGGTCGAAACAGGCTCGGACGGGTACATAGCCCCGGCGTATCAAGGAGCGTTATTCGATTTGACATCTACCGCCATTTTTTCCACAGATAATCCGGACGAGGGTTTGAGTATATTCTTTTTTGCCATAGATTTAGAGGCGGACGGTTCTATAAACGAGACTATCTATTATGATAGCATTGAAGTAATCGTATCGGGACTCTAAAAAGTCGTTACTACTGTCAATACCGGTACAGCCTAAATTACTGCCACGGCAATGACAGCAAAATCAAGGCTGAAGACTATTAGTAAAACATGTGTTATCGATATAACTTTACGTTTTTTAGTTAAAACACCCAAGTCATTTGTTTTTTTGCTACAGTCTTCAGCCTAATTACTGAGTAGTTACAAGTTTTTTATCATTTTTTTTCATGGCGAATAAACAGTGAAATAGTAAGATTTCGGAATATGTATCCATAATCCCCCGGATCACCACAAAGCATGAAAATAATAAACATTCTTGGTAGGGGCGAACCTGTGTGTTCGCCCCGGCCGGTGTGCGATTACTCCGGTGCGTGTCTCTGTTCACCACCGCCGAGGCAGACACGCAGGTCTGCCCCTACATTTTTTGTGGCTGTCTATTTTCGAGACAAATCACCGATCCCTGTAAACGATTGTTTTCAGAAGAAATGGCGGAAGCGAACAAATGAAGAGGAGGAATGAATGAATGAATCCATTTTGATAGTTGAAGATGAAATCGCAATCGTTATGATGCTGAAAGTTATGTTACAAAAAACAGGTTTTACTATATGGGACAGCACGCCTTCCGGGGAAGAGGCCATAGAAAAAATTAAACTCGCTGCAAAAGGCAAAAACGGAAATCTTCCGTCTTTAATTCTAATGGATATACACTTAACGGGAATGACAGGTACACAAACCGTGAAAGTACTTCACAGCGAAGGATTTCACATGCCTGTGATCTTTCTTACCGCCTATGACGATTCGGATACACGTAAAGAGGCAGTCTCTACGGAGCCATATGCTTTTCTTACAAAGCCGCCGAATGAAAAAGAACTGAAAATGGCCATAGAACTGGCTCTTCAAAAGGAGTCGAAGAGAGTCCTGGAAAAAGATAAGTACTATGTCGAAAGTATTATCCGATCAATGATCGATACTCTTATAGTAATTACACACAACGGCGTAATCAAAACGGTAAATCAGGCAACCTGTACGCTTTTGGGATATAAAGAGAGTGAGTTGATCGAAGGTCACGTAAGTACGATCTGGCATGAAAAAACTATTGAGCTCGAGGAAATAATCGCTAAAGGTTCTCTGCGCAATATAAAAATGGCATATCTTTCCAAAACAGGCAAAAACATACCGGTGCTCTTTTCGGCTTCCGTCATGCGCGACAACAGCGGCGGAATTCAGGGGATTGTATGTGTAGCCAGAGATATTACCGAACAAATAGAAATGGAGCATCGATTACAGGAATCTCTTAAACAAAAAGAGATGCTTTTAAGCGAAATCCACCACAGAGTAAAAAACAATATGCAGGTTATTTCAAGCTTGCTCGGACTCCATTCTCTTTTTATTGAAGACAATGTGTTATCCGATATTATCGATGACAGCAGGAAAAGAATCAAATCCATGGCCCTAATACATGAAAAATTATACTCCCACAAAGATTTTTCAGGTATCGATTTTAAGGAATACCTTGAGACACTGTCCGGGGAATTGCTTAAGGCCTGCTTATCTGCAGACAATATTTCAATGATCTTCGATATAGAGGGGATTTTTCTCGGTATTGATACGGCCATCCCTCTGGGATTAATTTTGAACGAGTTGATTACAAATTCTTTAAAATACGCCTTTCCCGACAACATAAAAGGGACAATACACATTACATTAAATAAACAGGGAGAGAACGATTTTGAATTGATTTATAAAGACAACGGTGTCGGAATACCTGACAATATAAATCCCGAAAAACCAAAGACACTGGGTTTGCACCTGGTCAGAACATTTGTAAGACAACTTAAAGGAGGCATGCAAGTTAGAAGCTCGGAAGGAACTGAGTTTATCATAAATTTCCCCGTAACTACTTAGGTGTATAGACTGAAACTGACAGCTTTAGAGTAGTCAGCTTTGAGGGGTCTGATCTTTAAGCATCAGGCAGTTCCCAAAGAAATTCAAAATTGGATATTATAACTAAAGGTTCGCCCGACTCATCCCTGATGACCTGCTTTCCGTCTGAAACCGCCAGAAGCAGATCGTTCGCTTTTAAAAGGGAACCATCATAGTTTAATTTTACGAGATTGTCCTTTACCCTGTCCAAAAGCTCTCGGCATTGCCTCTCGTCAATCAAACCTTTTTTAACCGCCTTTTGAATATCTACAGGCAAATAGAGCGCCCCTGTCTGCTCTGCGACCCATTTGTCAGGCCCGTTATAATAACCTCTGATAGTAATAAAATTATGATCTTCCTGAAGAATAGGATATCCATCGGGATCGAGAAATTTTTTATGTGTCTCATACTTTCTGAGATCCAGGGATTTCTCGATTTTAGAGCTGCCTGTCATATATATGGCTCTTATGTAAACGCAGGGCACATCGTTTTGTTTTAATTTATGGGCAATGGCAAACTCTTCAAAGGGGCTGTTTATCCCGTACTTCATAATTTTCGGATGGTATTTTTCCTCCCATTCGTCAGGCAATTCTCCGACTCTGGAGGTTTTCCAAACCAGATGTATGTTGTCTTTTGTGAGAGTATAAAAGACATCCTTACTCTCGGACAACCTTATTGTGGGGGTCTTTCTCCACCTTTCAGGCAGAAAATAGTCAAAAAGTCTGGCGTTGTTTCCTACAACCCATAAATGGCCGCCTGTACTTTCGGCATGACCATAAATATAGGGCACACCCAATATTTCGATGCGCGATAAAAAATCCGGCAACGGAGTAGGTATAAAACGGTCCCTTTGATCGTCAAGATAGGAGTGTCGCCTGCTGTCCTTTACCTCCTTTTCATGCTCTGCCGTACGCATAAGGAGTTCGTAATCGATAAGCGAGTACTCCCCTGTATTGATGAGATCATTAAGTAGAGATATTTGTTCCCCGGCGGCTTCCGCTGTCTTTTGATTACCGATTTCTTTTACGCGCAGGGAATCCTCTTCGCTGATAATAATATGCTCAGGTTTTGTATCGGCTACGAGATAACCCTTTTTATCGAGGTCGGACATAACGATTTTGTCCAGTCTTACGAGGTGGCCGGTGAGATATTCTTTAGGGGCGTCTATATGTTCGAAGATTTCAGGGAGGTTATATCCCTCTATCCATCGATAGATGAGTTTGTATTGCTTTAAAATATCCAGGTCAATGCCGGGGTGTTTCGCCCGAATTCTGTTGATCTTGGACCTTGATCTTCCGCTTTGCCACATCTGCATTTTTTCGGGCGGAACATAGATGGCCATTGGATGTTGAGTTTTTATTCGCAGCTCTTTAGGCCCGTAACGACCTTCCCGCAACTCCTCGACAAGAAAGAACTCCTCCCAGGGACTGTTGAACTCTGCATCGCAAAACTCCTTAAGCGTATGAGTGTTCAGAGGAACGTCCTCTCCCACTCGGCAATTCTTAACTACAAGATTAAGACTTTGTCCGTTAACTCTCTTTGTCGGAACTTTGAAGACGGAGCCTGTACCTTTTAACCGTATCCTGTTATTGCTGAACCACTCCTTTTCATACCAGTTTTTCGTATCCAAAAGCTCCTGGTACTTTTCTGCAAATCTGGTAAGGTACAGGTCGCCTCCGTCGCTGGTCTTCAGGTGCATATAAACGACACCCAGTACATTAACAAGAGTCTTTTTAAATGTAGAATGTTCTTGAGACAACGCTATCCCAGCCTTTTTTCAAATTCCTTAAGCTGATTCCTGAGTTTTTCAGGCAGGCGATCACCGAAAACAGAGAAGTGATTTTCAATGTCAGGAATTTCCGCCTTCCATGCCTTTGTATCTACATGCAAAAGCTCCTTCATATCTTCTGAAGAGATATCGAGTCCCGATGTATCAAGTTCTCCATCTTTTGGAATAAGACCTATAGGCGTCTCTTCAGCCCCTGCTTTTCCGTCAACACGGTCGCACATCCATTTAAGAACACGGCTGTTTTCACTAAAACCGGGCCAGAGAAATTTACCGTCCTCACTTCTTCTGAACCAGTTGACATAGAAAATCCTCGGTCTCTTATCGCCAAGTTTTTCTCCCATGTTCAGCCAGTGCTGAAAATAGTCACCCATATTATATCCGCAAAAGGGCTTCATTGCAAAGGGGTCTCGCCTGAGATTTCCTACGGCTCCGATATTGGCCGCTGTTGTCTCGGATGCCGCCGTGGCGCCTAGAAATACCCCGTGCTCCCAATTTAACGATTCATAAACAAGGGGCACAACAGTACCGCGACGCCCTCCGAATACAAAGATATCGATCGGTACGCCTTCCGGTTTTTCCCAATCTTCACAAATTACAGGACACTTGGACGCCAGGGCGGTGAAGCGTGCATTTGGATGAGCCGCATCGTGCGAGCTTTCTGGAGTCCAGTCATTCCCCTTCCAATCAATAGCATGCGCAGGTTCGTCACCGTCCATGCCTTCCCACCAGACATCGCCGTCGTCAGTGAGAGCGCAATTCGTAAAAAGGACATTATCTTTTAATGAGTCCATAGCCATGGGATTGGTATCGTATGAAGTTCCCGGAGCAACTCCGAAAAATCCGTTTTCCGGATTAATGGCGTACAGGCGTCCGTCAGGCCCGATTTTCATCCATGCAATGTCGTCTCCCACACATTCGCACTTCCACCCCGGCAAAGAGGGCTGCATCATGGCAAGGTTTGTCTTGCCGCAGGCCGAAGGAAAGGCCGCTGCAATGTGATACTGTTTGCCTTCGGGATTTGTAAGACGAAGGATAAGCATATGTTCCGCCATCCAGCTTTCCCTTCTGGCCATTGCCGAAGCGATTCTCAAGGCAAGACACTTCTTTCCGAGCAATGCATTGCCGCCATATCCCGAGCCATAGGACCAGATGAGATTCTCTTCCGGAAAATGACTGATATATTTGTTCTCGATCGGCGCGCAGGGCCAGATGGAATCCTCTTGTCCCTTTTCAAGGGGCGCTCCCACGGAGTGAAGGCAGGGGATGAAGTCTCCATCCGTTCCCAAGAGCTCTAAAACTCTGTCGCTGACGCGGGTCATTATATGCATATTGATTACAACATAGGGACTGTCCGAAATTTCGACTCCTATCTTTGCAATAGGAGAACCTATCGGGCCCATTGAAAAAGGAATCACATACATCGTTCGACCCGTCATGCATCCTTTATAAAATCCCTTCATTAATTCCTTAAGTTCCGTCGGATCGATCCAGTTATTCGTAGGGCCCGCTTCGTCCTGCGATTGCGTACTGATATATGTACGGTCCTCGACACGAGCCACATCGCTGGGGTCCGATCTGAAGAGATAGCTGTTCGGTCGTTTCTTAAGAGGTATGGCTATATTACTGTCAATCAGCGTTTTTACCATTTGGTCGTACTCCTCTTTTGATCCGTTGCAAACATAAATATCATCAGGTTTACACAGATCGGCAACCTCCTTGATCCATTGACTCAGTTTTTTGTTTTTTACAGTTACATTCACATTTTTCTCCTTTTGCGCTCCATACTGCCTGGTAAGATGTCGATAAATTCAGGTTTATAAAACACCTGTTTTTAATAAGACCTCTGTATAAAGATGGCTTTCAGGCGTGTGTTATTCCGGGATTGTTTGAGATCTTACCGCTATTTTCGCTGTATTTATGAATTCTGAAAACAGCGATCGAAAAGAAGGAGCGCCATAGCTTATATCGTTTCCTGACTATCAGGCCATAAATTATACACATTGTGGAACAAAAAATTCCACATCTTCCTCAATGGCGCAGCAATTCACGTCGGAATCTTATTTCTTTTCCGGAACATTGGGTGAAATCACTCCTCTGCTCTCCTTTGATACATCCGTTGGCCCGCCGATAAGCTGTACGTTTCCGTCATAATATCCGTCTGTTTGTGCAAACTGCCAATAATTTGCAGTCGTAAACGCACCTGTTAAAGTACTTCCATATTTAATATCATCTGCCAGTGCAGTAAAAACGCCGTCATTACCACCGGGATAATAAACCATAATCGCTTCACCAACATAACTGTCCGGCCATGTTACTGTTCCAATATAAATATGATTGGCGCCATAGAGTCCCAAATAATTCAGACAATAAAAATATCCCATGCTCGAAATATATTCATTCTCACAAAGGGATGCCTGAAGACCTGATGCAGGCATCAATAGAAGAGACGCCATTAAACTAAACATAAGAAAGCATGTAACCTTTTTCAATGTAACCTCCTTATTTTTTTGTGTTAGTAAAACTCACAACAGCTATAATAGATAAAAAAAAAGGCTTAGAGATTCTATGTGATCACTAAGCCGATAATTAAAAATTTGTTGGTGGCGGGGGAAGGATTCGAACCTTCGACCTTCGGGTTATGAGCCCGACGAGCTACCAGACTGCTCCACCCCGCGTCTGCTGTTTTATAAAAAACTATTATAGAATATAAAAATAAAAAATGTCAAAGGGTATTTTAAGACCACTTGATTATTCATTTCAATATTCAGCGTCTAAGTAGTTACCTTCTTTTATAATGCCGGTAAGATACGCGAACTCTTCGATACTCAATGTCTCCGGCCTTCTTGACGGCTCAATCCCGGCCTCCCTCAGTATTCCCTTTATATCCCTGCATATGGATTTCAGTGAATTGGCTATTGTTTTTCTCCGCTGAGTAAAAGCCGTTCGTACAACATTTGAAAAGAGTCTCTCGTCTTTGACCTCTACATTTGGCCTGTTGGGAATCTCTATATGAACGACAGCAGAATCGACTTTAGGGATCGGTCTAAAGGCTTTGCCCGGAATTAAGCATTTAACTTCCGGTTTCGCTCTGTACTGAACCATAACCGAGAGCGCCCCATAGGACTTCCCGCCGGGTTTGGCTGCGATTCTTAGTCCTACCTCCTTTTGAACCGTCAATGTCATGGATTGAATGTATGGTCTTTCATCGAGAAGTTTAAAGACAATCGGCGTAGTAATATAATAAGGGATATTGGACACAACTTTAAAGGCCCCGATACTTCTGTAAGAAAACTCTAAGGCGTCTTTATTTAGCAGAAGAAGATTATCGTACCCTGAAAGCTCTCTTTTGATTTTCTCGTAAATCTTAGTGTCTATTTCTACGGCAACGACCCACTCCGCCTTGTGAAGGAGCTTTTTTGTGAGCGACCCGTGACCCGGCCCTATTTCGACAACGGCGTCGTTTTCGGATATAGAGGCCGCATCAACGATTTTATCCAACATGTTGCCGTCAAAGAGAAAGTGTTGCCCGTATTTTGGTTTAATCATATTAATAATGTCGGAGTTGGGAAAAATCTGCGATTTAGGGTATAATTCAATGTCATTAACTTAAGGAGCAAAGCACCTTCCGCCTTCAGCGGCTAAACTCGAAAGCTACGTTTCGCTGCGCCTTCTCAAACATGACCCGCTTCCGTCGGAAGGTCCTTCACCCCTTAAGTTAATAGTAGGGTATAATTTAGAATCTTTTTATAAATTCATAAATATCTCCCCTTGCGGCCACCTTTTTTAAGGGGGAATACAGTAAGGAGCGATAGAATCTGAAAACTTCAGCTTGCAATCTGTTTGCCTGAATATTTCAGAGATAGTATATAGGATGGACAGAAAGAAAATAAACGCCTTTAAAGAGGCCATGGAAAAGAGCAACAAGATCGTTGTATTCACCGGCGCAGGTATAAGCACTGAATCGGGCATTTCGGACTATCGCAGCAAAGGCGGGATATGGGATAGGTTTCAGCCGGTGTACTTTGACGAGTTTATCTCCGACGAGAAAAAGAGAATACAGTATTGGGAGAACAAGATAGAGCTCTGGGACGGGATTAAGCAGGCAGAACCGAACAGAGGGCACATGTTTGTTAAAGAGCTTTATGACAAAGGAAAACTGTTTGGTCTTATCACGCAAAACATAGACGGACTCCATGAAAAAAGCGGACTTCCCGGAGAATCTATAGTAAACCTCCATGGAACTAACCTGGAGGTTATCTGCCTGAAATGCGAAAAAATCATTACAGCTCATGAGGTATTCGATAATATAAATCTGACAAAGGGAGCGCCTTTGTGCGAAAAATGCAGCGGTTTGCTGAAACCCAACACGATTTCATTCGGACAGCAACTGAGATATGATGATATAGACAGAGCGAACAGATTATCGAGCGAGTGTGATATGATGATAGCCATCGGCTCCACTTTGGTCGTTCAGCCTGCCGCCGGCTTTCCGGCTCTTGCAAAAAATCACGGCGCTCTGCTTTCTATCATTACGCTCTCTGAAACCCCCTATGATTCTCATGCTGACTTTGTTTTTAATTTAAAAATAAGCGACTTCCTCGATCTTCTGAACCGGTAATGTTTATAGAATCGTACAGTTTCGGAAAAATCGTCATTAACGGAAACGCTTACACCTCTGATGTCATTATATTTTCTGACAGCGTTCATTCACCATGGTGGAGAAAGGAAGGCCACTACTTGCAAATCGTGGATATAGAGCAGATTATTATTGCGAAACCCGATATTTTGATAATAGGAACAGGTCATTCCGGAACGATGAGAGTGTCGGAAAAGGTAAAAAGGAGACTTGCGCAAACCGGGATCGAGTATCTTGTGGAAAGAACGACAGAGGCGGTTGAAGCGTACAATAACATCGGAGCAAGAGACAAAGCCGCAGCAGCACTGCATCTGACCTGCTGAGAGAATAGAGAATGATGACAAAAGCATTCGTATTATTTCTTCTGTTATCCCTTGTTTCTCCTGTTTTCGGGCAAGAGAAAAAACACAGTGGAATGCCGCCGGCAAAAGTTGTACTTGCAACTGTCGAGAGAGGGATGCTGGCCCCTGAGACCGAGTTTATTGGAACTGTTTATTTCCCGGAAGTATCGGACGTTGCCTCGGAGGTAAGAGGCATTGTAGAGAAAGTGAGTTTTGAAGAGGGACTGGAGGTTACGAAAGGCGATATTCTTGTAAGGCTGGGGGACGATATTATGAAAAAGACTCTGGAAGCGACAAAAGCATCCCATGAAGAGATTATAACAGAGCTTGAAATGGCCCGTAATGACCTGGGAAGGATAAAAAATCTCTATAAGGACTCCTTTATATCCGATCAGAGTCTCGACGAGTCTCTTTACAGAGTACGAGGTCTGGAAAAAAAATCCTTTTCTCTGAAAGCCGAAGTAGAGCGCCTTCAGGTAGAATTAAGCAAAAAGAATATAAAAGCGCCATTTAGCGGTATAATTCTAAAAAGAGAAGTTGACAGGGGAGAGTGGATATCCACAGGTGATACGGTAGCTACACTGGCTTTACACAATGAAGTGGATGTAATAGCAGACATCCCTGAATCGAGTCTTAAATATATAGAGATCGACAAGGAGGTCCATGTAAAGGCAGGGAATTCCGATGCATTGGGGAATATCATTGCGATTATTCCAAAGGGAGATATAAAGATGAGGACCTTTCCCGTAAAAATCAGACTGGACAATACGCTCTTCCTTAAAGAGGGAATGGAGGCCGTTGTACGCCTTCCGTCAGGGCCTGCATTGACATCCCTCCTTGTCCCGAGAGACGCCTTAATCACGGTACGCGGACAGAACGCCGTTTTTACAATTATAGATTCCCATGCAAAGACGATCCACGTCGATATCTCGGGGTACAGCGGTATGAGCGCAGGAGTTAAAGGTAACGGCCTGAAAGTGGGAATGCCGGTAGTGATAAAAGGAAATGAACGCCTCAGAGAGGGACAATCCGTTGTACACGATTAAAAAAACAGCAGTCAGCTATCAGTGGTCAGCCTTCAGCCGGGGAAAGTCTCGATGTTATATGCCAATCAATACCATTAACTTAAGGAGTGAAGCACCTTCCGACGTAGGCTGGTCATGTTTGAGAAGGCGCAGCGAAGCGGAGCCTTCGAGTTTAGCCGCTGAAGGCGGATGGTGCTTTGCTCCTTAAGTTAATGACAGTGATATGCCAATAATAAGCATCACCTTATGGGTGAATGTGTTTTGAACCGTAAAGTGTTGCAATTAAAAAGCTGACAGCTGATGGCTGACAGCTAAATGTTTTTTTAGTTAAATACTGATGGATCTCCTCCGATTTTCTATTGAAAAACCCGTCTCTGTAATCGTCGCGGTCATACTTATCACACTCTTCGGTGCGATCGGACTTATGCAAATGCCCTACCAGCTCAGCCCCACCGTTATAGAACCTGAAATCTCCGTAAGCACGATCTGGCCCGGCGCCACGCCCTATGAGATAGAAAGGGAGATAATCGAAGAGCAGGAAAGGGTTCTCAAAGGAATTCCCGGCCTTATCGAGATGGAGAGTTCCTCATATAATTCAAGCGGCAGTATCACTCTGAAATTTAAAATCGGAGTCAATATTAACGACGCACTCCTCAGAGTATCGAACAAACTCAACGAAGTACTCTCTTACCCCGAAAACACCGAAAAACCGGTAATTAACGCAACCGGCGCTTCCGCTTCTCCTGTCATATGGATGATTCTAAAAACAACGGAAGAAAATCCAAATCCCATACACATTTACAGAACATACTTTGAAGATGAGATAAGACAATATCTTGAAAGAGTCGATAATGTTGCCGATCTCTTTGTTAAAGGAGGGGCCGAAAAGGAGATGCAAATTGTAGTGCGCCCTGACAGACTTGCTTCGTATGGTCTGACTATAAAAAGACTGACAGATGTATTGCAGAGAGAGAACGCCAATATATCTGCAGGAACCATGGCAGTAGGCAGAAGGGACTTCAGGATAAGAACCGTGGGTGAGTTCGATTCCCCGGAGAATATAGCCAACATTGTAATCGATTCTACAGGTCAGAGAAGAATTTTTGTCAGAGACGTTGCAGATGTGGGAATCGGCTACGCCAAACTGACAGACGCTATGATGCATAATTTCAAAGACGGCATTGCTGTCGGCGTAAAACCGGAGCCCGACGCCAATATCCTGGACCTTACAGACAAGGTGGAAGAAGTGGTAATCGGTCTGAACGAGGGAAAACTGAAAGATAAGGGGATATATCTGGACTGGGCATACGATCAAAGACCCTATATCGGGGGCGCCATAGCTCTGGTGAGGAAAAATATTATGATAGGCGGACTCCTGGCAATCACAGTGCTCCTTATCTTTCTGAAAAATATTTCATCCACCCTCATTGTGTCCACTGCCATACCGGTAAGCATATTGGGCGCCTTTATTTTCATGAATTTCTTTGGCAGGAATCTGAATGTAGTAAGTCTTGCCGGCATTTCCTTTGCCGTTGGCATGCTTGTGGATAACGCAATTGTCGTATTGGAGAATATCGACAGACACAGAAAGACAGGTAAGTCGCCGATCGAAGCCGCGTACAGCGGAGCGTCGGAAGTAAAGGGGGCGATCGTGGCGTCTACACTGACGACAGTTGCCGTATTTCTTCCTGTTATTTTTATGGAAGAAGAGGCGGGCCAGTTATTCAGAGATATTGCCATCGCTGTAACCTGTGCGGTTTCCCTAAGCCTCTTTGTATCCATTTTTATGATTCCCATGTTTTCCGGGCAACTATACGGAATCGTCGAAAAGATAAGAAGCGGAAGAGGAGAAAAGAAACTCTTTTTCCCGATTATCGGAACCCTCCATCAGGCCTTTGGCAGTCTATTGTTAAAAGTATTAATGAAAATTGTCAAAATGGCTACCGGTAATTGGTTTGCCAGGATTTTAACCATCCTTGTCCTTACCCTCCTTTCTGTAGCGACAACGATATACCTGACGCCAAAGATGGAATACCTTCCCCAGGGAAACAGAAATCTGATTTTAAACATTCTTATTCCCCCGCCAGGGCTCTCTTATAATGAGAGAAAGGATACAGGCGAATATATTTTTGAATCAGCTCGTCCTCTGATCGGAAAGGATTACAAAAATTTTCCCGCCATAAAGGATATGTTTTACGTCGGGTCCGATGCCTTTATGCTCTTTGGAGCCATCAGCGAATACGAGCAGAGAGCCGGCGAGTTGATCCCTTTCTTCCGGGATATCATGTTTTCCATACCTGCCATGTTCGGAGTCAGCGAGCAGGCCGGAATATTCCAAAGCAATATATCAGGAGGAAGGACCATAGACGTCGATCTGAGCGGAAGTGACCTTAATAAAATAATTGCTGCTGCAGGAGCTATGTTCGGGACCGCTCAAAGTAATATACCGGGCTCTCAGATACGTCCGCTGCCCTCTTTGGAATTGCAATATCCCGAAGTGAGATTTATTCCGAACAGAGAGCGCATCAAAGCCGTCGGCATGGATACATTGGATGTAGGCTTGTCTATTGACGTTTTTATGGACGGCAGGAAAATAGGTGACTTCAAGAAAAGCGGAGAAAAGAAAATCGACCTCGTCCTTAAAGGCGCCGATAATAAGGCGAAATCGCCCGAAGAATTGTACAGGACTCAAATCGTAACGCCTTCAGGGAAAAATATCCCCCTCTCTGCGCTTGTCCACATGGAAAGGACGACAGGCATTACAGAGATCAGACATCTTGAGAGAAAACGCACCATTACACTACAGGTGACACCTCCTTTTTCAATACCCCTCGAAGCGGCGATGGACACAATAAATCTGAAGATCATCCCGGAGATTAAAGAGCAGGGGCTTCTTGATGAAATCGAAGTTCGCATGAGTGGTACTGCCGACAAATTGACCGAGACCAGAGAATCCCTTCAGTGGAATTTTATTCTCGCCGCGGTTATAACATATCTCCTCATGTCAGCGTTATTCGGTAATTTCATTTACCCCTTTATCATAATGTTTACTGTACCCCTTGCTGCGGCAGGCGGTTTCATAGGCTTAAAGCTCGTCAATACTTTCATAAACACACAGCCTTTGGATATACTGACAATGCTGGGATTCGTGATATTGATAGGAGTGGTCGTAAACAATGCGATACTTATAGTACACCAGTCGCTTAACAATATACGGTTTAACGGAATGGGGCATAACGAGGCGGTTACAGAGTCCGTCAGGACCAGGCTTAGACCGATCTACATGAGCGCCTTTACCAGTATATTCGGTATGCTTCCACTGGTTATAGCCCCCGGTCCGGGGTCCGAATTATACAGAGGTCTGGGAAGCGTAGTGCTGGGCGGCCTCGCCCTTTCCACGGTCTTTACCATTTTCGTTATCCCCGCTCTGCTTATGTTTTTTATAAAGATGGAGAGAAAACCATCTCATGTCGGTTAGTTTAAGGACTCGGGTATTCAGTTCGTCTTTCGACCTGGACAGTGCAGTTAACTTGAAAGCATAGGATTTTTCATTTTTTTCTGCAGGTTTGCGAGAGGTCAAAATTTAAGACAAAGGATTCAACGGTATCTTATTTTTGAAACCATAGGTGATTATGGCAGTTGAATCCGGAGCGTGAACAGCCGATCAACTAAATATAGGCTCAGGCTACATTAAAGAGTCTGTCCGAAGGACGCTAACTTGTTGAAAAATGGTATCCCGGAAGCGTCAAAATTAAATTCCTCTGTATATTTCGAAATTTTCTTTATAACACTGACGAAAATTTCATTTACCTCCTTTCCGCTAAATTTAAATTGCGCCTGTTCTCCCAATAAATGACAAAGGTCTGCCTTAATACCGACGGAATTTTTATCGGAATGACTTATGAGCTGACACAACTTATTTGTAAAGTTCGAAAGATATCTTAGTCTATCCGGCCGGTTTTCCGGAATATCTCTTTCGTACGATACAATCCTGCCCATGCTGTAAACAATCTCTTCAGGGAATTTACAATATTTTGCCATTATCTCGCCTGCCTCTTCATATGTTATGCCTAACATTTTCTCCGCCATCTCTCTCTCGTCTGTCTTCTCATTGCTTACAAGCTCATTTATTTTCCTACTCTCCTCCGGCATATAATACTTGATAAGAAGTTTTCCGAAGTCAAAAAGCAGGGAACAGATAAAGGCCTGGTCCAACAATTCCGAAAGGCCCTGTCTTTCTGCAATTTCAGAGGACAAAATCCCGCTTGTGAGGCTCATAAAGAAAACTTCCTTAACATCATCGCCAATACATGGATTATGTAAGTGCTCGAATATTGTAAGCGACAGGGCAATATTTCGCACCTGAATAATTCCCAAAACACTAATGGCTCGATGTAAAGTGTTGATTTCACCAAATCTGCTTAATTTACTGTTAAATGGGGAATTAACGACCTCAAGTATTTTGCGCGTCAAATCGAAATCGAATGATATGGTGTCTGTAAACCGATCAATGGATTTATCGTTTATAGATGTATGAATCTTTACAAGATTGAGGGTATGCAGCAAAACAGGAAAGTCCTTTTGCCCGTTGGAGTACATTCGTAAAAGGCAGTGGTGTAAATGCTCAAGTGTTTTTTTTCTCCCGGCCTCACGGGAAAGAGTCTTTATGTTATCCCCATTATCTGCATCTCCGTCAATTTCAACGACCCTTATCAGTCCGGAAGATTCTTTTTTGGATACTCCCTTGGCTCTTCCGGGATTGTTATCGACAATTTTTATAAGCCCCCTGGAAGGAGCACCTGACTTAACTTTATAGAGCATTATCTCTCCTTACATTAGGGTCGGATAAAAAAAACATGGTGTTCTTGACGCTCGTATTTAGTCACTTATAAATGAAATTGTGTGCAAAAAAGAAACCATATTTTTTACTTATGCCTTAATGTCATTAACTTTAGAAGCAAAGCACCATCCGCCTTCAGCGGCTAAACTCGAAGGCTCCGCTTCGCTGCGCCTTCTCAAACATGACCCGTTTCCGTCGGAAGGTGCTTCACCCCTTAAGTTAATGGTATTGACTTATGCCTGTTGCCTTGTGACCTAAAACGTGTTTGGTGACCGCTTGCCGGGTTGCGAAAAACCTCAATGGAATATGTTATACAGTAACGACGTGACCGTCGTGATTCCGAAATAAACGACAATAACAGTGATATTGTCTCTGCCGCCTCTTTTATTCGCCCATGTCACCAACTCATTACATGCCAATACCGGATTTGTAGTGGACGTAACGATATTCAATATATCTCTATCCTCTATCATGGCGCTTAAACCATCCGAACACAGGACAATGACATCGCCGTTAATCAAAACCAACTCATCAAGATCAACCTCTACTTTCGGAGTATAACCAAGAGCCCGCGTAATAACTTTATTCATAGGAGAATATCTGGCTTGATCGCATGACATTATTCCTCCCTTTATCATTCCCGCAGCCATTGTGTGATCGTCTGTCAGTTGTTCTATCATATCAGCCCTTATCAGGTAAGCTCTGCCATGCCCTACATGGGCAAGACTTAATCTGTTATTATTGATCAGTGCGGCTGTCATTGTTGTAGCCATCCCATGTAACTCAGGTGCTCTCGTGGATGTATAGTATAAAAATCTGTTCGTATGCCTGAAAATACTGCCAATTTTTTTTGTTACTGCCGATAAGCCGTTTCCAATGCAGTTTTCTAAATGTTTTATTTCGGAGAATTCATTCTCCATATCACAGTAGAAAAGGTTGTTTCCAACCTCTTCCACTGCCATCTTACTTGCTGTCTCAGCGGAGTTGGAGCTGTTATTTTCCATGAAAAATCAAATAGAGAGAGTAAGAAAGTAGCGAAATAAACAAGCCAAATAGTAAAATCTTCCATAAAAAAGTAACCTGAATCATTCCGGTAAATCCCTCCCCAAAAAAGCTGTCAACAGGAAGAAAAAGTCGTAGTCTATACAGAAGTCTGTCTGGTTAAATTACAGGAATCCGGCAAAGATTATCCCTGGCCGAAGCCTGCAGAATGCCCTGAATGCAGGAGCACAAAGTTGTGGTGGCACAGCTATGTGGAAAGGTATTATGACGAAACAGAGGGATCGTCCCCTGTATGGACAAAAAAGTTTCTGTGTGCGGATTGTAAAAGTGTACATACCCTGAGGCCTGCACAATACTACAGACGATTCAGAATCGGGATATGGCTGATAAGGGCCTGCCTGTGGATAAAGATAATAACAGGGAGATGGCTGAGCTGTGTGAGTCGTCAAAGGCAGCAGTATTGGCTGAGGGGCTGTGAGATACAGGGATCAATACAGAGCAACATAAGTTGCCGTCGCTATGAGGAAGTGTTGTGGGAATTAGAGGAAAAGAGGATAATCGTAAGTACTCATTCAGTAAAATATTATGAGATAACTCCTATGGGAGGCAAAGACCACCTTTTATTTGCGGTGACTCCGCCTGCGGATTACGGTTAAGATAGTGAAAATTCACGGTGAAGGAGGTTTTTGTGAAAGACAAAAGCAAAAAAGAAAAGACAGCAGTATTCAGATTTGGGGTAATCAGCCCTTTGATGGGAGTAAAACAGACCCAAAGGGGCGATAAAGAGAAGCTCATAAGGGAGATAACGTCCAGGCAATGGGAAATTCCATTTTCAGGCCGAAGTTTCATAGGAAGGTCAACGGTTTTGCAATGGCTTGGCAGGTACAAAGAAAGCGGCGGTAAACTTGAGAGTCTCTATCCAAAGGAGAGATCGGACAAGGGCAGGTGCAGAGCTTTGGATGAAGACAGTGAGAAAATTTTGACAGAACTTAAGAAACAACACAGAGGAGCTTCACTGCCTGTAATCCTGAAAAAAGCAAAGGAGAAAAAAGCGTTGCCGGCTGATTTTAAGGCATCCAATCAAAGTATTTACAGAATATTTAAAAGGTACGGCCTTGATAAAGAAGACGCTGCCAAAGAGGATATGCGTCGGTATGAAGCCGAATTGCCAAACGATCTGTGGCAGAGCGACTGCATGCACGGCCCACGGGTAATTGTGGATGGTAAATTGAAAAAGAGCTTTCTCTTCGCCTTTATTGACGATCACTCGCGTATCATACCCTATGGAGAGTTTTATTTGAGAGAAAATCTCACCGCTTATATAAAGTGTCTGAAGAAGGCGCTTAAAAAAAGAGGTTTACCACGGAAACTCTATGTAGATAACGGGCCGAGCTTTCGTGCGCATCATCTGCAATACTCAACAGCTTCTCTTGGCATCGCTCTTATATACAGCACCGCATATCGTCCCGAGGGAAAAGGTAAAATCGAGAGGTGGTTTAAGACCGTCAGAAGCGGTTTTTTAAGTAATCTCCCTCAGGATATCACTCTTGAATCACTCAATGAAAGACTGTGGCAATGGACAGAGAAGGAGTATCACCTCGCTCTTCACTCGGTTACAAAGGAAAAACCCCTGGAGCGTTATCTCAGGCATTTACATTTAATAAGATCGGCTCCCAAAGAGCTGAACGATTATTTCAGAAAAAGAATTGTCAGAAAAATACATAAAGACAGAACCGTTTCTCTTATAGGAAGAATATATGAAGGCCCTGTCGAGTTGACAGGCTG
>JAREWP010000099.1 GCA_029001845.1 Candidatus Magnetocorallium paracelense
ATCTTAATATCTCCTACAAATCCTAACGCTATCTCTGCAAGGTTTACTGTCTTGACCTTTATCAGAGCTATTATAAATTGAGCCAAAAAATTTATACGTGCTCCGTGCCAATTTATTTTGTTCTCCTTCAGTATCTTCTCTAATTTCTTTACTCTTTTCATGGCGTTAGCTGTTGCTGACGCCATATTTTCTACTAGTTTACTATAAAATGTCTAGTCTATACATTTGTATAGTATTTTTTTGTCCTGTACTTAGTAATTATAATAATATAATTTAGGAATTACGAATTTAGGGATTTAGGGATTGGGGATTTACAATCCCTAAATCGTCAATCGTCAATCGTCAATCGTCAATCAAAAATTCTCCTTTATAAAATCCCCTGGTGACGATCTTTTAACATGCGTTATTTCATCGTTTGAAAAGTCGATAATCATCTCTGCAATTGTTTTTTTGTATTTCTGGAAAAAGACCAGTTCCCTTCTCACCTGGCCTTCAAGGGTGGCTATCTGTGTATAAAAGGGAGTACGGTCAATGGCCCTTTCAGTATCTTCGCCATGAATATGCCGGAACCGCAGGCACCCGCTCCAATGTTGTTTACCCTTTTTCGGTGATTCGAGAAAACCCGGCAGGCCGTGTATTCTGCAAATCAGAGGTCTATGTTTGTACAGAATACAGAGACCTTCGATATTGAGGGGACACATGATTCGGAGGGATTCATACTCATAGGGATTTTTTAAAAACTCTTTTTGATAGGCCTTGGCTGTCTGCAAAACAAAGTCAAACCTTCCCTTATCCATGGCTTCCAGTCCCTCCACAAGAAAGAGATATTCCGTTAATGTATAGTGGAAAAAGACTGTTGTACAACAGTTATCGTCGCATCCCTCGCAGGAAAAATGGTTGTAATGTTCTTGAAGCGCTTCATACTCCCTGTCAATGGAGTCATAAATTTCGGAAAGTTTTTCCAGGTATGACGATAAATCGATAGACATAGAAAATCTCCTTTTACAGACTCCCCTTAGTAGAAGGGAGTCCTTTGATTCTTTTATCGATTGTAGAAGCCATACGAAGGCATTTCCCGAACGCCTTAAATACAGCCTCGAATATATGGTGCACGTCTCTTCCGTAATGGAGTATGATATGGAGGTTTATCATGGCATGATCGCTCAGAGATTTAAAGAAATCTTCAAAGAGATTGAGGTCGAGGTCCTTTAATGTGTCCTTCGGAAGATCGATTTTGTATACCAGATAGGGTCTTCCGCTAAGGTCAATGACCACTTCGGCAAGGGTTTCATCCATGGGCACCTTACTGTCTCCATATCTGACAATACTCTTTTTATCTCCCAGGGCCTTTCCGATCGTTTTGCCCAATGTAATGCCTGCATCCTCAACAAGGTGGTGATAATCTATTTCAGTATCCCCACTCGCCTTAATATTCAGGTCCAACAGGCCGTGTTTCGCCATAAGGCATAACATATGGTCCAAAAAAGGTATGGAAGTGTCTACATCGTATTCTCCGGTGCCGTCAAGGTTTAGTTCTATACGAACGTCGGTTTCATTTGTCTTTCTGTGAAGCTCCGCCTTTCTCATTTTTTAAAACGTCCTTTAATGAATTAAGAAAAAAACGATTTTCATCTTTTCTGCCGATGGTTACTCGTAAGCAACCGGGCACTGAATTGTTAACATTCCTGATAAGCACTCCCTTTTTTAACAGCTTTCTATAAACAACTTCAGGCTGCTGCACCTTGAAGAGTATGAAATTGGCGTCTGAAGGAAAAGTGGTGACATCATTAAGTTTTGACAGCTCTTTAAATAGCCGCCGCCGCTCTTTTCTGACCTCTTTTATGATCGCCCGCAGCTCTCCGGACTCCCTCAGAGACTCAATGGCAATGTACTGAGAGAAGGTGTTGACATTAAAAGGGAGCCTCACTTTGTTTACCTCTCCCACGATCTCCGGATCGGCGATAATAAAGCCCAGTCTGAGAGAAGCAAGACCGATCTTACTTAATGTCCTCAGAATGACAAGATTTCTGTAATTGCTTATCAGACCGATCAAACCGTTGGAATCGGAAAAAGGCTGATAAGCCTCGTCTACAACGATTATTCCTGAAAATGACTCTATTAACCTGACGATTTTGTCATCTGAAAAACTGTTGCCCGTAGGATTGTTTGGCGAACTGATAAAGATGATCTTTGGCATATCCGCCTTTACTGAATCCAACATCCTGTCCATATCGAGATCGAAATTCTCGTCAAGAGGAATCGATATCGTCTTCTCGCCAAGGGCTGCGGAGATTATATTATACATCGAAAATGTCGGTACCGGGCATAGTACAGGCCCTCCGAAAGTGGCGATTAAATAATAAATCAGTTCGTCAGACCCGTTGCCGTGGAGTATCTTGTCAGTGCTTACCTTCCACCTTTTTGACAAAAGCCGCCTCAGTTTTAAAGCATCGGGATCGGGATACCGGTTGGTCTCAATATCCATTACTCCCTCCCGCTTTAACTGAAAACCGATTGGACTTTCATTGGCGTCCAATTTGATTTTACATGGAATCTCCTTTGCGCTGTAGGCATGAAGGGACCTCACATTCGGCTTTATAAGATTTTTTATCTTCATGACATCGTCAATCAAAAAAACTACCCCGATATTGTTATATAAAGATAGGAACCACCTCTGTAGATCAGCAGCAGAACGTCATCTCCCTTTTTAATACCTGAAGCGACCCCTTCAAAATCAGAGACATTCCTGATTTTCTTTCTGTTAATTTCCTGAATAATATCGCGCTGTCTGAGTATACCGTGAGCAGGGCTCTCGACATGCACATTTGTAACGATCACACCGGAAACTTTGGGAGGGATTTCGAGTCTCTGTATAAGTTCCTTAGTCAGGTCCTGTACGTCAACACCTTTCAGATTATTTTCATATTCTCCAACCGAGACCTGAAGCGTTTCGCTTAACTCTCCGATTTTTATGCTGAGAGTCATTTTCTTCTCATCTCTTACGATCAGCACTTCAACCGAACTGCCGGGCATGGTATTGGCGACCATATTTCTTAACTGACGGGTATTTTCAACCTCTCTTCCGTCGTATTCGGCAATAAGGTCTCCCCTTAAAAGACCCGACTTGTCGGCAGGGCTGTCATCGACAACGTCGGCGACAAGCACACCCTTGGCGACATCGGTTTTGAAATACTTGGCGATCTCGGGAGTCAGATCCTGTATATGTACTCCCAACCAACCTCTTACGACTTTTCCTTTGTTAATAAGGTGATCTAAAACGCTCTTGGCCATACGGCTGGGTATTGCGAATCCGATCCCCTGATAACCTCCGCTTGTAGAGAATATAGCCGTATTGATGCCTACAAGCTCGCCTTTACTATTCACCATTGCACCGCCGGAATTCCCCGGATTAATAGCGGCGTCCGTCTGAATAAAGTCTTCATAATCGGCAATTCCCACATCCGATCTGCCAACGGCGCTTACGATTCCCATTGTAACGGTCTGATTAAGACCATAGGGGTTACCGATGGCTAAAATGACTTCTCCTACCTGAAGCGTTTCCGAATTACCTATCTTAATGACAGGCAGGTCTTCGGCCTCTATTTTGATGACTGCAAGATCGGTCTTTGGATCGGCGCCAATGACTTTCCCTTCAAACTGTTTTTTATTGTTCATTATGACCCTAATCTCGTCGGCGCCTTTTACAACATGGCTGTTTGTGAGAATATAACCGTCATCACTAACGACAACGCCTGAGCCAAGGGATCTGGTTTTAAACTTTTTGGGAATATGAAAAGGATTTTCTTCGCCAAAAAATCTTTTAAAAAAGGGATCGTTGAAAAAATGACCATATTGGTTATCTTTTCCATGAACCGTTTTGGATGTGGATATATTCACTACCGAAGGCTTGGCTGCTTCGGAAACTTCGGCAAGAGCAATGCTGAACTTTTCAAGAAAATCCTTACTTTCAGAAGACACTTCCCTTGGCTGCGCTATTGATTTGCTGTTTATATCCAGACTCGATGCAATGATCAGACCGATTATAAGGCCGGTAAAAACCAAAAAGGCGGCATAAAATGGTCTCTTGTTCAGTCTCATAATTAAATAACCTCCATATTTTCTATAAAAACATCCATGACCCGCCGGGCCACCACAAAGCATGAAAATGGTAAAGAAGGAGCAGTGATGTCCTGCCAAAACAAGGTGGCGTTTGAGTCTGCGAGTTTCAGCTTGTTTTGGCGGGACATTGCTGCTCCTTCCGGCACGATGCCGGTTATTTTCGGGATAAAATTTAAAAAAGAGTTTTTAATATAACACAAAATGCTGCGACTTAGCTACAGATGTATGGGGGTAGGAAATGAAATGACTAGCAAAAAACGCAGATTATAGTTAGACATACAGATGAATCCGCCCCTTTTCTTCTCTAAAGAGTATCTGCTCCAATGACAGACAGCCTCTCTAAAGCATCTTTTGCCTTCTTTTTAAAAGCAGCAGCATCTGTATTCAGTAAAAGTTTGTAACATCTGAGGGCTTCTTTAAAATTCCTTTGTACGCCGATTCCCTTTTCATACATAACAGCAACTTCAAATAAAGATTCCGGATAATACATTATTTTGTTCTCACAGTTGATTTTATACCATTTAAATGCCTTCTTTTTACTTTTTATAAAAAAGGATAGCAATTTATTGATCATGGAGTCCCCGCCAAATCCGTTTTTAAGAAATCTTCCTGTCTGTAACTGAGAATAACTTATTCCGTTTTTAGCGGATTTCAGATGCCACCGGTATGAAATGAATGGAGAATACATACCGTCCGGAGAATAATTATGACCTGCTATATCATTGTTTTCTATGAAATCGCCGTATAAAGTATCTTTAAATGTAAGCCAAATCCATTCGTTCAGATAGTATTCTCCCAAAATCATCTGTGCATGGGGTTCCCCCTTTTTTGCAGCTTTTTTTAACCACCTGTAACTCATTGCTTTATCGACATCGCAAATCGATGCAGCTAGAAATTGAGATGGAGAAAAACCCTGATTTGCCGATTCCGCAAACCATTGGCATGATTCTTTGAAGTTTCCTTTATTAAGCAACATTAACCCGATAGCGCATTTTCCGGATGCCGATTCTTTTTCAACAGCTCCGAGAATCTCTTTAACGGCTTTGGTATACATATTTTTCAGTTCCTGAAATTCGTGATGAAATCTTCTTCCTTTTATATAAAGGTAAAAAAAGTAAAGAAAGCAAAAAAGTATTAAAAACAGAGTAACTGTTGTTTCGGAAGAAACCTCTTTCAGGGAAGATGTTGGTGCAGATATGTGAGATGCAGCATTGGTATTGGACAAAGATTTCTCTTTTAAGTGTTTAGAAGAAATATCATTCTTTGGAGATTCCGTTGTGGTTTCAGCGAAAGAGAAATTAGAAAAAACAAACAACATCACTAATATTATACGAATCAATACGCATCGATTAAGTTTCATTTATTTAATTTCCAGCGGAAGCTTCGAGTTTAGCCGCTGAAGGCGGAAGGTGCTTTACTCCTTAAATGAATGACATTGATTATAGACATTTAAGTAAGAATTATGCCAGCTATCAAAAGAAGTTACATTTTTTTAAAGGAATTTCAAAGAGATCCCTTTAGCGGTCACCAAACAGGTTTAGTGAATTTCGAAGAAATTCCCTTCAAGTCTCCTCTCCCCTTGAGGGGAGAGGAGACAAGGTGAGAGGTGAATCTGTTTTGAACCATAAAGTGTTGCTATTTAAAGAGCTGACATCTGATAACTGACTGCTTTTTTTTAAATGCATCACCTCATAGAGCAAACCTTTGAATTTACCGGGCCCGTGAAATGTCTTCTAATTTTTTAGAAGAATACTAACATTGACATTTATGTTTTTTATATGATAAAAACCTCATGTCATCACTCAGTATCAAGTTATTTTTCGTGAGATCAGGTGTTCTGAAATTATTACAAACCATTCCACGGAATAATCAATACGCTTAATATGAAATATGAGTTGACTTTTGAATATTATCATGACCTGAACGGCGATATGACGAACATATCGAGAGTCAAAATCATAGAGCCCGATCTTCCATATGAGTTAACGGCATTAACTGCCCTTGCTCGTGTTATGTATCATCTCCATAAAACCGATGCAGGAAGCGACCGTGGTGAGAGTCTTTATAGTAAGATTACCGGAAGCAGAGAAAATCTAACAGTCTGGATCAGAAAGATACGGCTGCAGATGAGGGAGCTGATGCTTGATTCCTATTGTCTTTATTCCTGTAAAGCAGAGGATAACGACTCCGCCAGGCAGTGTTGGGAGGGAGGGGGCCATGGCTGTATGATTACCAGATTCAGGGACAGCAGAAATTACCGAGAGGTGTTAATCAGGCATATATTAAGGGAAAATAAGGACTTTGCAAAATCGTCAGCCAATATAAACCATCTTATTTCAGAGCCCTACAGATATCAATTCATATTAAAAAATACAGCCAAGATCACCAGTCCAGACGATTCCGACATAAAGGAAAATATCGTTTATGAAAATAAAAATGAACGTCAGAAAGAAAAGCTGAAAGAGGTTGTGCAAAATCTGATAGGCGAAGAGCCGGACTATAAACGCGCCTGGGTAACACTAATGGCCATGGAAGGAGAAACCTTCAAAGCAGTTGTGGACATCCTGAAAATCCTGGCGGCATACAATATAGCCTGTGATTGCCAACGATTCGGCGCTGAATCGTTCAAGATGATGTATATCGACATCTTTATCTTTTTACGAGACAGAGACTGTAAAACCATTGAGAAGGAAATTACGTCCTACATAAAGCACGACTTATTTAGGTACCTTGAGCTTCTATATAAACTGAAGATAAGTAACAGCAGCAAGTTGGAGAGTCAACTGAGAAACGACAAAGAGCTGAATTCTGTCCTTGGAAAGGATCGGGATTATTTTGTCGAGATTTTTTGCGACGCCGTTAAAAACCTGCTGAAAAGATACTAAAAAAAGCTATCAGCTATCAGCTATCAGCTATCAACCTTTAATTCCAACCACTCACAGCTTACAATCTTTTTAAACTTATGTCTGTTGCCTTATGCCTCAAACCGCGTTTAGTGACCGCTTGCCGGGTTTAGATGATTACATTCAGCACCATCACTCTCATGACATGTATTTCACGTCCTGGAGAGTCATGGCTTCCAGGGTATTGTCAAATAATTCCTTCCAGCAATCCAAAACATCCATGCGCCCTTCTCTTAGCCAGCTCATATACCGGCACCCTCCAAGACAGAGTCCCATATAGGAGCAATCGAGACATTCCGGGTCCTTCCATATATCCAGTTGGTAGGTTTCGGTGTAATCAGTAATCCCCTTCCATATATTGCCGATGATAAACTCCTCTGCGCCAAGAAAAGAGGGGCATTTGTAAATATCACCGTTAAAATTGATCACATCATAGTCCGTCACATCAATCATACATACGGCAAAACCTGTTTTGGCAGTATGATAGCCGCGCTTTAGAATTTCCTCTCGCAACGAAATGCCCGATTCAAAGAGCCACGGTTCGTTAAAGGAAAGACAGCCGTTAAATTCCTGGTGAAACTTCAGACCCGGCACTTCCATGATCGGGGAAAATTTCACGCCCTTTATCTTTTCAGGCGTAAGCCCTTCGTTCATAAGATAATCCAAAAGCAGGGGAAAGGATTTCAGGTTTTCCTGATTATAATTTCCGCTGATGGATATTTCACATATTTCACAGACATCTCTGATATTGCCAATGATCCTGTCAAAGGAGGCCCCGCCGCCTTTGAAGGGCCTGTATTTATCGTGAGTCTCTCTCGGGCCGTCCAATGTAATTTTCGCCCCTTTAAAGCCAAGAGGCAAAAGCTCCTCTACAATGCGTTTTGTAAGCAATGTGCCGTTAGTTACGAATCGGAAGGAGTAGTCCGTTCCTTTAAAACGTTCTTTAATTTTTTTGGAGATATCCTTTATTCTGTCCATGCTTTTAAGAGGCTCGCCGCCGTAAAAGGCGATTTCAAGAAACCTTTTGTCAGGTGTAAGACGTTTTTCCAAATAATCGATCAGAGCATCAGCCGTTTCCGCGGTCATCTGTTGATTTGTTTTGATGGCGTCTTCGAAACAGTAAATGCAGTCAAGATTACACTCCAGGTTCATCACAACAATGGCCTTATAATACTCGTTTTGATTAAACTCATCCATAAATCCGAGCATCTCCTGCTTCTCCTTTTCGCGGCTTTCCACCAGGATCCCCTGTTCGTACAATACCTCTGTATCGATGCCGCTGAAATCACCGTTTTTTATGGATTCATAGTCCTTTTCGCCAAGAATCACCTTTGAGCTTCCCTTTCGTGAATTCAGAAAAAGCGTGACATATCCCTCCATCTCCTTATAGGGAACTGCTGCTATATAATTGGAAAGTTCATACTGTTTTTCACTCATAAAAATCTCCTTATAAAGTTAACGTCCTTCGGACGGACTTTTCTGTTTAGGACTGCCATAGAGAAATTTCGGCGTATAGGCCAGGCGTCGCGCCTGTCCGTTTCAGTAAAACGAACCGCCTCCATTCGCTGTAGTTTGTGATTCCGCAGACAGAGCTGTCTGTTTACAATAAAAACAGCAGGACTCAAAAGAAAAGGGAGTGCAGCAGAATCAGAGAAGGGTAAAAGCAGTGCAGTGAAGAAGATATTTTATAATACACGATCCGTTACGGAAACGCTATGGTTACAGTGACCGATTAACAGGATTTCTATAATGCAATTGATGTATTATAGTAGGACTCCATTTTTTAAGGCGCAATTTCAGGACTCTTGATCCGGGCGGAGAATAATTTGACACCGACTCGTCCCCCCAAAAAACAGAAGAGTTACATTTTTAAAGAAATACTATAGAGTTTCATATTTTAAAATGCAAAAAATAGAACGCAGATGACGCAGATTTTCGGGATTTACGCAGATTAGTAACTATCGGATTAGGTGAAACAAAAAATCCTGAAAATCCTGCTAATCATGTAAATCTGCGTTCTATTTGAATTTATTTTTCTGAAAAACGATATGATAACTAACTCTATTTCGGTTTCATATCACTTTTGAATAACATATACTTATTTATATTTTTATCGGTTGCAGGACTTCATTTCACAACTTTTGAAAAAAATTTAACTGCATGTAATTTTTTATAATAATCAGCTCCTTTTTTTTGTTTTTCTATGCTATTATATATTCAATATAGAAATTGTATTTATCGGATTATCATTTTCATGGTAATCTTTATTTTTGCAGATTCCGATATTTTCGCTTTTACTGAGAGTGAAGAGAGTTTCTTAAGAATGTACAATCCTGATCAGCAATTCGTTGTTACGGCGACGCGCTATCTCAAACCCTTGTCTCAGACAGCCGAAAATATGACTGTCATCACATCGGAAGAGATCGAGACAATGAACGCCCATACGCTTGCCGATGTGCTCTATTATATAAACGGCGTACAGATGACTATTGAGGGCAGTCCCGGAAGCGTGGCCTATACTCACATTCAGGGTTCCGAGTACAGGCATGTGCGGGTAATGATCGACGGCGTCACGATCAACGACCTTTCCGATACATTTGCAGATGTCGGTTCCCTGCCGGTGCAGATTATAGACAGTATCGAGATCATAAAGGGCCCGGCCTCCTCTACATGGGGCTCCTCTCTGGGAGGTGTGATAAATATCATCACAAAAACCCGTAACTTCTCCACCGACGACCCGGAAGGATCGATCCGCCTCTCCTATGGCGAGGGACAGACCTACGATCTTGGTGCAGAGCTCTACGGCAAATCCAATAGGACACGCTACTATTTTTACGGAAGCCAACTGAAAACCGATGGACTGAGGTCTCATAATAAAACGGATTGGGAGAATCTCTATGCCAGTGTTGATTGGGAACTGTCGGAAAATGTGAATGTAAAATCCACCTTGGGATACAGAGAGGGAGAAAGAGACATCATAGAACTCTCTGAATATGATACTAGTACGACAGGGGAGTACAGGTATCTTTTTTCGACACTCGCCCTCAATGTCGAACCGGTAACCGGCATGACTCTAAATATCTCTCTCAGGACCACGAACAGCGACTACTTATATCTTACAGATACTATCAGTACAGGCATGGTGCTGGACGAATATACAGAAGAAGACCGTGTGTACGGTGCGAGCGCCAGGTTTACCTGGCTCACTGACAAACACAATATTATAGTTGGCAGTGATTATGATTACAATGAACTTGAATCCAACAATTTAACAGACAGGAAACAGGATTTCACAAGAGCGGGCTTTTATTTCAACGATACCATTGTTTACAAAGAATTCTCGATCACTCCGGGCGTACGATTTGACAGTTTTGATATTTATGACGATTTCTGGAGTCCCAGCCTTGGTGTCACATACAAGGCTGGAAAACACACGCTTATACGGTTAAGCGCTTCAAGGGGCTTTAATGTTCCCTCTCTTTTTCATAAATATGGAGACAGCTTTTTCTATGCACCCAATGACAAGCTGGAAGTAGAAAGAGTCAACTCCTATCAGCTTGGCTTTGAAACAGCCCTGTCTAAATACATTTGGCTAAAGACTACCCTGTTCAGACACGATATTCGAAACGCCATAGAAAGCGAATTCCTCGATCCTTCATGGACATTTGTCAATATAAACAAACAAAAAAGAGAGGGAATCGAAGCAGAGATCAAGAGCGCCCGCTTTTATGACTTTTTCACCATACTCGCCGGCTTTACCTTTATCAATACAAAGGACAGCGAACAAAACGGAGAGATACCGGAGTCTGTAAGCAGTACTGTAGATATAGAGTTGAAATATGAAAACAACAAACATGTAAATATTTCATTAAGAGGGCACTACATTAATCGAAAAGGGGTGAGACCGCTTTTCGGAGACAGAGACAGCACATTTATTTGGGATATACATCTCAATAAAAGCGTTAAAAACAGCAAGGTTAAAGCAGAGATGTTTATGTCCATACGCAATCTTTTTTCAGAGCCGCAATATTTGGATACATATTACAAAAATCCCGACAGGTGGATCGAGGCAGGGGTTAAAATAACTTTCTGAAATGTGTAAATTCAAAGGTATATATATGGGGATGACCGAATTGACCACCCCCTTTAAGGATACCCGGATTTAGACTGCTCTGGGAGATGGACCACCAGAGCAACAACCAACATTAGAAAAGGATGTTTTTTTAATTTTATCGATGACAATGACCATGTGTTCCTCCTTTCGTTTTTCTGTAGAATTTTGGGATTTATAGATGGCAGTATAAATGCATAATTCGTTATGCAAATGTTATGTAAACGGCAGCCATAATAACTAAAAACAGCTGTCAGCCTTCAGCTAAAGAAAGAGTTGATGGCTGACAGCTAAATGCTGTTTTTAGTTATTTCTCACAAAGAGAGACATTCTCAATCAGATGAGGTGAACAACTTCAATAATAATGAATATCGAACAAGGAATATCGAATGATGAAGTCATGCACCTTTCTTCTATACTCATGATGACCTGCTCGATATGCAAACCGTTGAATCGTCAGACAGATTAAGGCTGAACCATTTTTATACCGGCGTCCCTTGTACCTGGTAGAAAATCGGTTATCATAAATTTTTAAAAGGGGAATAGAGAGAAGACATTTTGTCCTTAACCTATTGAGAACATACATAAAGAGGCGTAAAAAATGCTTGGAGGTGAAGGATTATGAGACATATCGAGAAGTTACCTTTTAAAATGATGACAATCTTATTCCTTGTTCTGGCCCACGCATCGCTTTCATTTGCACTGGATGTCGTGGTTGTTGAAACCACTGCCATAGAGCAGTACGAGTCAGCGATCAAGGGATTTAAAAAGAGCTGCCAATGCAATATTAAGGAAGTTCTTCCACTGGATCTTTACGGCGAAAAAGTGTTCGCAAAGATTAACAGACAGAAACCGGACGCCATTCTTGCCGTAGGAGACGCGGCGCTGCTGAGTGTATCTGAGATCGTGGATATACCGATCCTCTATACAATGGTATTCAATACTCCCAAGAGTGTGGAGAATCGAAAGAACATTCAGGGTATTCATATGTTGATTCCCCCTGAAAAACAGTTGTCCGCGTTTCTGGATATTTTGCCGGCCCTGAAAACGATCGGCATTATTTACACCCCAGAGAAAACAGGATATATTGTCGATAAAATCATGGTAAAAGCAAATGCCAGAGGTATTGCAATAATGGGGCGGCCTGTACAGGGGTATAAAGATATTCCCGATGCATTGAGCGATATCGGCGACAGAATCGACGCCTTATGGATAGTGCAGGACACCAATGTGGTGAAATCGGAAATCATGGAGCTCTTAGCCATTTATTCGATGAATTTCAAAGTCCCTCTCCTCTCTTTCACAAAGGCCCATCTGGGCATGGGAGCCTTTGCCACGCTCGATATCGATCCTCACGATATGGGAGTACAAACCGGCGAAATGCTCCATTCCTTCCACAGACAAAGGAATACAATAACAAAACAATCCCAATACGCCAACATTGCAAGGGTGTCTCTGAATAATGTATTGGTAAGAAAGATGGACCTCATTGTAGGGAAGAGATTCAAAAACAAAAATGTGGCGAAGCTGGTTGTTTCAGATTTGGAATAGTGAAACAGGAAGTTTCATTTATCCTAAAAAACAGCAGTCAGCTATCAGCGGTCAGCCTTCAGCCTGGGAAAGAATTAATGTTATACCAATAATAAGCTTTACCTTACGGGTGAGCCTGTTTTGAAACATAAAGTGTTGCAATGAAAAAGATCATCCATCACATTCATGCCAGTTTTAGTCTTAAGGTTTTTTTTGTATCATTGCTTTTCATCGTTACGATTTCTTTATTCTTTGTGGTCTTTTTTACATACAAACTGAGTGTTTCCTTAAAAGGAAAACTGATTGACGAAGGATATCTGCTCACAAGACTACTGTCCCATAATTCAAGAATCGGCGTGTTTATAGAGGATGATCATTTTGTCAAAAATGCTGTTAACGGTGTTATTAAAGAACCGGTTGTTATTTCGGCAGCTCTTTTTAACGATGGCGGTGATCTCATCATAGAAAAGTCAAAGAACAACGAAAAAGAGGCCCCATTACCTGACCCACGGGAATTGAAGAAGATTTTCGCCGAGTTGATCAAAAGGGGGAGATCATTATATATTGAAAAAACCGATACCATCGAGTTTTGGGAACCGATGTTTTCGGACAAACAATTTCTTACCTTTTCCTTTGATGAAATCGACCTGGTAGGCGTCTCCATGGTTACGGTAACCAAAGAGATTCTCTATGAAAAAAGAAAACAACTCATTTTAAACAGCACCCTGATTACATGTATGTTCCTTTCCCTTGGGTTTATTATGACCTATCTCTCAGTAAAGAGAATTACGAGGCCAATTATGCAACTGACGGAAACGGTGAAAGAGTATGGCAGCGGGCTGCTGCCGAAAGCACTTCCTGTCCACCGAAAGGATGAAATCGGTCAACTGGCCGCTGCATTCAATGAAATGGTAAGCACCCTCAATGATAAGGAAAAAGAGAGGAAAAAGCTGGAGGACCATACCATAAAAACCTAAGTACAGGACAAAAAAATACTATACAAATGTATAGACTAGACATTTTATAGTAAACTAGTAGAAAATATGGCGTCAGCAACAGCTAACGCCATGAAAAGAGTAAAGAAATTAGAGAAGATACTGAAGGAGAACAAAATAAATTGGCACGGAGCACGTATAAATTTTTTGGCTCAATTTATAATAGCTCTGATAAAGGTCAAGACAGTAAACCTTGCAGAGATAGCGTTAGGATTTGTAGGAGATATTAAGA
>JAREWP010000019.1 GCA_029001845.1 Candidatus Magnetocorallium paracelense
TCTTAATATCTCCTACAAATCCTAACGCTATCTCTGCAAGGTTTACTGTCTTGACCTTTATCAGAGCTATTATAAATTGAGCCAAAAAATTTATACGTGCTCCGTGCCAATTTATTTTGTTCTCCTTCAGTATCTTCTCTAATTTCTTTACTCTTTTCATGGCGTTAGCTGTTGCTGACGCCATATTTTCTACTAGTTTACTATAAAATGTCTAGTCTATACATTTGTATAGTATTTTTTTGTCCTGTACTTAGATCAGACATATAATTATTTTATCATACAAAGAGAGTGTTTGTTTAGTTGCTAAGGCCTTCTTACCATCTCTTCCTCACACCTTCTTCCTTTCAAAAGGAGGTAAAAATGCTTAATTGTCCACGATGCAAATATTTAATGAGCATTGATTTTAATCGTTTATACAGGTTTTTTACTATTTACTGCCTACTCTGTGGGTGTTATATGTTCTATCCGCCAGGTACAAGGCATATCGATGGGTACGTTGAGAAAAAGTGTATTTTATGTGGAAAGGTGTTTCAATCACCGGGAAATGGCAATAAGTGCCCGGATTGTAGTTATGAGGAGCGGAAGTTAAAGATGAGGGAGTTGAAGAGGAGGTCTACAAAAAGTCGAGAAATAGAGAACCCCAAATAATTGCAAATATTGGCATGCACGACATGACAATGACTAGACGATAACTGGGAACTCCTTATTGGTGTGGATAAAGTCTTTTGGGGAGTCACAGAGTTTGTTCACCTCATAGATATTATCAACCAAACCGATTTGGTGGAGAATATTGACGGAGAAGATAAGTTGGGTCAGCCAATGATTAAGTTTTCTCTTCCATTGCAATGGGGAACAGTGGATATGTTTTTACTACCCTACTTTCGTGAACGCACCTTTCCGGGACATAATGGACGTTTGCGTCATGCTCAGGTAATAGATACCAATAGAGCGAAATATGAGAGTTCCCTTGAGGAGTATCATATTGACTTTGCATTGAGATACAGTCATATCTTGGGAGACTTTGACATCGGAATATCCAATTTTACAGGAACCGGACGTGAACTGACATCGCTCATAGAATATAAAAATAGTGGTGAGCCTGACCTGATCCCCTATTATGAACAAATCAACCAGACAAGTATTGACATACAACTTGTTGAGGGAGCATGGTTGTGGAAAATGGAGGCATTTTACAGAACAGGACAGGGAGACGGTTTTTTCGCAGGTGTCGGCGGCTTTGAATATACCCTGTATGACATTTTTGAAACCGGTATGGATGTAGGTCTTTTGACGGAATATGCTTATGATGATAGGGACAATGAAGATACTACACCATTTGAAGATGATCTCATGTTCGGTATTCGTCTTACAGGTAATGATGTTTCAACTACTGAACTGCTGGTCGGCATGTTTCATGATATATTAACAGGCTCAAAAGTAGTAACCACTGAAGCGAGCCGCCGTATGGGACAAAACTATACACTATCCTTGGAGAGCCGCTTATTTTTAAATTCATCGGAAGATGACTATTTCTATGAATTAAGAAGCGATGATTACTTCAGGATCAAATTCTCTTACTATTTTTAGGATACGACTATGCAAGACTATGTAATACTCGTAGATGAGAATGATAATGAAATGGGTGTGGAAGAGAAGCTAAAGGCGCACATTGATGGCGGCAAACTCCATCGATCCTTTTCAATCTTTGTATTCAACGATAGCACCCACCTAATGCTTCAGAAGCGCTCTCACGACAAATACCACTCCGGCGGACTGTGGTCAAATACCACTTGTTCTCATCCACGTCCCGGAGAATCGGTAATCGAAGCAGGAACCAGAAGGCTTAAAGAGGAGATGGGATTTAGTTGTGAACTAGAGGAGAAATTCAAATTTATTTACAAAGCAAGCTTAGACAACGGCTATACAGAGCATGAGATTGATCATGTTCTGATAGGTACATATAACGGAGACCCTGAAATTAACAAACAAGAAGTGAGTGACTGGAAGTGGGTCGATGTTGCATGGTTATACAAGGATATAGAAAAGAATCAACATAATTATACCTACTGGCTTAAGGTCGCGTTAGAGAAGGTAAAGGAGCGGGATATTCTTAATGGGAAGTCGGTAGTGAAGATAAAGAAGTAAATCCCACCCTGTATTTGAAAGAAAAAGATGATTTTTCTATTAACCTATACTTGACATAATGTGAATGGCTTTCATATAATTAATTTTTAAATATTGATATGTCGGTTCCAGTCATTTTTTATTTCAAATTTTGTGAAAAAATATTTTTTTATGAGGTGCTTTAAATTCAATCGATAGCTTTGAGTGGTTCGAGAAAATACACTTTTGGAGAACTGTACGATGGGGTTGTCTCTCCTGACGACATTCACTAACAAGGTGTCATCTCCAATGAGGATTATAAAAATAGAAAAACAAAGTGGAGCTCCTTCGTTTAAATAATTTACCTGATTAAGGCCCAGTGTTTGGGTCTTAATGGCAACAACGTTTAAGATAGATTTTCAGATTTTTGATTGCGGATTTCAGACGTGGGGTAAATCAATCATGATTACAGAGATATACGGAAAATCGATAGACACGAGAGAAATAATTGAATTATTAATTACCGACTCAATTTTTTGTCTTCATGAATTTTTGAAGGCTGCTGAAATTTTTGGAGTATCCTATAATATAAACCATGCTTTTATTGCAAAAGCTCACTTAGAGCTTGCAGAATGGTGCAAGTATTATTATTCTTACTTGAAAAACAGTGAAGAAAAACACCAGGAATCGATTATAAGCACTTTAAGCAATTTAATTGGAGAGGCCGACATAAAAACAGTCGCACCAGCCTATCATTATGAAATGGCATTGAGTCATAGTTACTCTTCATTAGAAACTCACAATGAAGGCAAGGCTTACAGAGAAATTATAGAGGACATGTTCTACCTAAATGACGATTTAAATGATAATTTCTACCATTTTTTTGCTGCTATTGAGAGATACAGGATTAATACCGGAAGTGTAAATGACATAATTAAAAAAGCAAAGGAAAACCTGACAAAAGGAAGTCTATATAATTATGATAATTATGTAGGGTGACAGAAAAAACTTTTTCAAATAGTGACAGCATTCAAAGAATTCTTTGCCAAGCAATCAATGTAAGCTGCTCCTTCTTCATTTATAAAAGAGATCTGGGACTTGCTTAAAAAAGAGATTGTCGGAGATTGTGTAAAAAAACAATAAACGAAAGGTCTATTATACATATTCCACAGAGAAAAATTTGTGCTATAATTAATGAAAATTATTAAGAGGTTATAAAAATGCCTATTAAAGCCAAACAAAGGGACATCATTAACGTCCGACAATATGTTACGGACAAGGAAGGCCATAAAATAGCGGCCATAATTGATCTTGATGAACTTGCGAGATTGAAAAAGGTATTAGAAATAATTCCATCTTCTGAAAAGTGGCTGTACGAGAATAAAGAAGCCTTTGAAAGCGTCAGGGAGGGATTAAAAGACCTGTCAGAAGGCAGGACATCAAGACTTAATATAGATGAGCTTTAGGAATGACCTTTGTTTGAGATATTTACTACTGATACGGCAAGGAAACAATTAGAAAACCTGAAAGCAGATAAAGGACTTAGCAAAAGATATAAGGCTGTAAAGAGAGTAATTCAAATATTATCTGAAAATCCAAGATATCCAAGCTTACAGACCCATCAATACACATCACTAAAAGGCCCTAAAGGAGAGAAGGTCTTTGAATCATACGCCGAGCAGTCTACCCCGGCAGCATATCGGGTATTTTGGTATTACGGCCCGGATGAGAGTCAGATAACTGTAATAGCTATCACACCTCATCCTTAAATTTTGAAAGACCTGTTTGATATAGCCTTCTCTTTTAAGTAGTTCTTGGAGTGTTATATGAGCTGGTTATCTAGAAAATCAATAACGAAGTTGATATTCCTTTCACAAGGCATAATCCTCCCGCTTAACCAGTCCGTCAATTGCTCCGGGTCTTTACCCATCAAAATACCCAATCTTTCATAAGAAAGCCCCTTAATCAGCTTAAAATATCTAAGCTTACCTATCGGATTGTCAGGACACTCAAAAGGCACATACCCCAGGAAATCAACAATTTTAGGCATAAATCTTATCTCAGCCTCCGTCCCATGCTCCCAATTCCAAACTGTAGACTCTGTAACACCAACAATCTCAACCACTTCCCCCTGTATCAACCCAAGATCAAGCCTCCTTTTTCTTATATGCTCTCCGATAGTCTTAGGTTCCGTTGGATATCCCTTTAGTGGTATAATAGGTCGTGGGAGCCGTAATAAATATTGAGGAAGTTTATCAAAGTGCACCACACCCCTGTCCCTGCGGGTATTTGGGGGATAATAAACATCAATGCGCATGCACTCCATCACAGATCCAGAAGTACAGAAGCCGCGTATCGGGCCCATTATTCGACAGGATAGACATACATGTCGATGTCCCGGCAGTGCCATACAAGGATCTATCATCAGACCTTGACGGCGAGCCGTCGGATACAATCAGAGAGCGAGTAATAAAGGCGAGAAATATACAACTTGATCGATTCAAAAGAGACAAGATATACTCAAACGGCCAGATGAAAACCCGTCATATAAGGAAATACTGCAACCTCGCCCCTGAAGCAAGGACTATAATAGACGAAACCATGCAAAAGCTCGGTCTCTCGGCCCGCGCCTATTCTCGTATCCTCAAAGTCTCTCGCACAATAGCCGACCTGGAAGGAATAGAAACGATCCAGGCACATCACATATCGGAGGCTATTCAATACAGGACATTGGATAGAGGTGTGTTTTAAAGAGGAAAGAGTTAGAATTTATGCAGCGTATACTTCCTCATTAGCCAGTCGCCTAACGGCATATAGAAGTGCCGCTCTAATATCCTCCTCTGATATGAAAGGATAATCTTCTTTCAATTCATTTATTATCTCTCCATAAGCCATTTTTTCAATTATTATGTCTACAGACAATCTTGTACCTTTTATAACAGGCTTACCAAGCATTATTTCAGAATCAACAACAATCCTTTCAAGCAACGCTTCTTCCTTCATATGATTTGGCTATATTGCAATTTCTTGATAGATATGTAGCAAGCTGAATAAAAAGCTTAAAAAGCCATCTCTTCCAAGTCGAATTTGATTGCAGGAACGGAAATCCGTGGGGCCTTTGCAATACGTTCAGAGTTGTTTATTAACTCTAAGACTCCCTTGCCTATATCAGCACTGACAACTTTTTCACCGCAATGCGGACATACGCCGGCAGGAACATCCTCAACTACAATAAGCTCTCCGCAAATATAGAAGTCCTGTTTGATCAGTCTTCTTACCATTGGGGTATCACAAACTTCGCACTCTCCATAATCATACTCGCCTGTTTTTGTATTTATCATACTACTTACTATTATAAAGCATAGACAGTAATAAGTAAAAGCTTTCCAGTAGTTTTAATTCTGCAGATAACCGCTATATCTCTCATATTCCTTGTCGGAACGACAATTTCATAACGTGTTCCTCTATAATCTCTGGTAAATTTGCGTCTTATTCGTCCATTTCCTATGGCATTTTCAACATCACTCATAGTAAGACCATCGTCTGCCATCTCTTCAAAAAAGTGTGGGATAGCGAATTCAAATTCATTATTACGCATTTTTTCTCTGATTTTATGAATAACAGCCAATTGTAATCTCCAGAATGTATTTTAACAAAATCTGCGTGTAGAGGAAATAATCATATACAATTCGGATATAGCAACGTAGATACTCAAAATATTTGTCTCTACACAACGGCAAATCGACAATCTGGATAAAAATGTAAACAACCTGGAAAGAAAAATCCTCCACAAATTATCGGTTGAATACCAGATACCGCCTGACCTTGCAAAGGAACTCCTTGATCTGGTTATAAACAAACACAAATCACTGGATTTTCAATCCCAAAGAGACGATCTCGACAGAGATATAAGAGGATTAATCGAGCAATCAATTGAATAAAGGTAAGAAGGTCGCTCTCCGACCTTCTTACCATCTCTTCCTCGTGATGCGTAAGTGATATGAGCAAGGATATAATGCCCAGGCAGTAGTAACGGAGAGTCAGATAATAGTGGCAGCCGATGTGACGCAGGAAGAAAATGATGTAAACCAATTAAATCATATGATGAAACAAACACGTGATAACATCGAAGCGGCTGGTTGTAAAGATGCTATAAAAGTTGGATTACTTATGGGTTCTGGCCGGCTTACCAAAAGCCGAAAAGCCGGAAGCTGAATATCAAAAAGCAGCGTAGCTTTAGCAGATTTTAAAAACAGTACATAATGATCGATAATATAATCGTGCCTTCTTTTGGACTTAATAAGAAAAATTTATTCACATTTAACAGAGGCGGTACACTAAAACGATATTGTCAGCCAGGCTGATAAATAATAGCGAAAAATACGCCGTGAAATCCTAATTATGGGACGGGACCTAGTTAACGGTCGACTCTTCTTGCAATGTAGACTCCATAACTCAAATACTCTTTGAACCTACCATAAAGGTCAATTTCAACCTTTTCAGCTTCAATAATTTCCTGTGCAGTAGTGCTATTACGGTTTCTCTCCAGAAATTCTGTGAAGCGACTTTGCATTGGATTATAATAATTATCTGTCCAACAACTTTCAGGAAGATAAAAATATGCTACAGGTGAATATCCTGCCTTTTCTAATATTTTAATTTTTTCTGAAGCAGTATCAATTTCCGGATACTCTGAATCCCAATGATTTTGAATTTCATCAGGGCGTTCTTCAGTAAGCCATGTTATTTCTGAAAGAATCAATAATCCATTTTTCTTTAAAAAACGCCTCCATTCTTTAACCCCTTTTTCGAAACCAATATTATAAATTGCTCCTTCAGACCAAAGCACATCGTATTCCTCATCATCGAATGGGAGGTTATCCATAGAACAAACTTTAGCATCAATATTTGTTAGATATTCAGACTTCACGGTTTGTTTTAAAACATCAATAAATTCAGGAAGAAAATCAATCGAAGTAATTCTCGCACTCAATTCCTTTGCCAGAAATATTGAAGCAATACCTGTTCCACATCCAATATCTGCAATTTTAAGATTTTTTTGATGCCTAAGGCCTGCAAGCTCAATCATTTTAAGAGTTTCTTGAACTCCACCCGGCCCTTGTCTTTTTCCATCTATATGTAAATCGATAAGTAACTTTAAGTATTTTTCGTCCAATGGAGATCCCTTCTAATTTATGCCATAACACTCAGGTGAGCAGCGGTCGAGTAGAGCAAGGGAACTTCCTCCTCACCCTCTCACAGAACCGTACGTGAACCTCTCGATTCATACGACTCTTCATGTCCCTTGCAAAGTACCAAGTTTGAATAACTTGGAAGCTCCTCCCATTTCCGGTTGACTTCCGGTTATTTTGGACATGTCAGCCCCTTCACTCCATTTACATTACAGAAATTTCCTCACTACTACGAGCTGATCCGCCCCTGTGCTCTGCTCCGGGACTTAATTCGTACCCCGGTTTTGACAGTATCAGTAACTCCATTTCGACACCTGATCAGCAGCTCACTTTCGTTCATCTCCTCAATACTCACCTGACAATTTCTTTATTGCCTTTTCCCATATCGCTTACGACATACACTCTTCATGTTATAATAAAGCTGCGAAAGAACAGAAACTATCACCCGATAAGTGAGGTAATTATGAAACAAAAAGAGATAAAAAGCAAGAAAAAAATAAGCAGAGTAGAAGTAACGACAGACACAATGACAGGGCGAGGAGGAATATCGCTGTTTGTAAAATACTTAAGCGGGATAAAGATATATGAGATATTGGTTGAGCATTTTATGGGAATAAGAAAGAGCCGCAAAGGGGTATCGATATGGAACATATTCAAGCAGATAATGTGTAATTTTTATGACGGAACAAGCCGTCATTTAACCTGTTTTGATGAAATAAAAAGAGATGAAGGATACCGAGCCGCCATAGAGCTGAAACAATCATAAGCAATAATCATGAAAGGGGAGCAGATGAATTACCGCATCGAGGTTTAAAGGACTTTGGATTTGAAGAGTTACCGTTTAAGAGGTTTGCAGCCAACAGTGCATTTTATTATTGCATGGTTATATCGTTTTTTTATTTGAGACATTTAAAGAAGATGTTTTGGAAGAGGTAATACCTGTAGGGAGTTATGCAACGACAGTAAAACGATTTTACCTCTTTCTATCAAAAAACTGCAAGAAAAAAATCAAAATAAATACATGCAAAATCAGGCTGCGAATGCTATATCCCTTTATTATGGGCCGGCGCAAACTAATAATAGCGAGAATCAAAAAGATGAATCAATGAAAGAAAATCTTCAAAAACTCACTCCAGTTTCCTTTTCGCTCAGGATACGTTTTACTTTGTGGTGACATGGAGAGTTATGGACGTTTATTCGGAAATCCCATTCAATACATCGCCCAGGTTCGTGGCTATCGAGTATAGTGGATCTATGAAAGAGATATCGTCAATGCGATTATTCGTAAGATACCTTGTGAGGAGGTGAAATTCCGTGCATCCGGCAATAAAGGACGTAACTCCGTATTTATTCAGAAGTTTTTTAACGGATTCATAAACTGCCTGTAAGCGAGCTTCCTTTTTGAGATTTTCATAAATCAGTGCATGTATCGCTTCTTTGTCTTTATCGTCAGGTAAAATAATATACTGCTTTGCATCGGGAGAGATTTCATGATCGGTAAACAGATGTTTATCATAGGAGCCGGTTGTGGCGAGCAGCAGTGAAGGTTCGCCTTTTTCCGCGAGTTTCCCCATTGTCACGCTCACCAGGGATATGATTTTATCGTTTATGGAATTGTCTATTTTATGCAATAAGCAGTGGGATGTGAAGCAGCAAACCACTATTTTTGAAACACCGGTATTATCTAATGTAATTAGATTTTTTTCTAAATGAGAGAGAAGCGCATCTTCGCTCCTCTCTTTAAAAGATGTCGTTCTGTCAGGAACGGAAGATATGGAATGGAGTATTATATCGGGATAGCCCTGTTCCCTGTCGCTGCTGTTGTTGCACTCATATAGCGTTTTTAAAAATTCAGTGGAAGCGATAGGCCCCATGCCGCCTAAAATACCTAATTTTTTGTAATTGCTCACAGCGATCCGAAGTCAGAGATCCCTTTCATATAGAAGAGCTGCCTCCCTCTTTTTGTCTCCCTCTCTTTATCGGCATTTTTTCGGCGGAATAGTGAAATTTTCAATTGTATAGAGTGTATATACAATATTCTTTTTAATCGCTTCGTCGTCAATGGGATCGACTCTGCCGGCATCTATGTCCGCTATTGCTTCTTCAGGGAAACCGACATTCTTTTCACTACGGCCGGCTTCGATATTTTTCCTGAGGTCCATTAAAAGCCAGGCAGGGTAGAAGCGCCAGTTAAGATTAAAATTGCCTGTTGCAGGTTTACCTCCGCACTGAGACATATCTATCTCAGGATAGTAAATGGTCTTTACAGGAGATGCCTTCCCCTTCTTCGAGGAGCTTCCTATAGGGCCTCTGGCGCCGGAATCGTTGACATGGCCGCCAACAAACTTCGAAAAGACGACGGCGCCTGCAAAATCCATAACAGGCTTGCCTCCCATATGTAAAGGCTTGTACAGAAAGTTATCAATAAAGTGAATGAGGTGTTTATCGTCGCCTTCACTACTGACGACAGGAAAGTAGAAGTCCCGTGAACCTTCATTTATAGACTTGACATTGGAATAGCGTTCAAAGGTAATTGCATGTCCTCCCAGAAGATCGTATGGCGTTTTCACATGACCGGAAGAAAAAATCTTTTTCCCGTTGCATTCGACGGACGCCTCTACCCATAATTGACGAAACTGAGTAAAACCTGTGGGCACATTATGACCTCTTCTTGTATTTTCTACTCTGACGCCAACAGTGTTTGTATCTTCATTGCAACTGTCTGAATCATTATCGTCGTCAGGTCTTAAAAGAACCTGAAAATCGATTGTAGAGCGGAGCATTTCGACTTTTTTATTCGCCAGTAGTTTGTAAGGATATTTTTCCTCTTTAGAAAGCCTGTCGCTCATTAAGATATTGGCCCCTCCGGGAGTACTATGATCAGCGCCGGGTATATTTTTATAACGTTTCTCGGCGGAGTATCTCGAGAAGTCACCAATTCTGGGTTTTCCTTTTTGTGTATTAATCATGTGGCAATCGACACAGCTTTCTCCCCTTTTAAAGGCATCGCTTTCACGCCATTCGCTTGCCGACATCTGTTCCAGAGGATCTTCATCGGGGTCTACATGGGCTCGTGTCTGTACCTGGTGACAGTGTCGACATACGCCGCCGGAATCGCCTTTTCCGGCGCCGCCGCCGGAAAAGCCGTCTTTAAAGGGCATATCTTTTTCGTTGTTGAGAACCGAAGTATTGCTTATCTCATCTTCCACGATAATCGGATGCTGCCCGAATTTATGGCTGTCAGCAATGGGAAGCGTCCTTGCTTCAAAGCTGCCCGACGCCGCATAACGTCCTGTTCTTACGGCGTTTGTCGAGAGGTCGTAGGACATCATGTTGGTGCCGTGCTGAAACTGAACTTTTTTCAGAAGCTCCATATCGGATGCGTGATCCAGTAAGGGAGAGTGGCAGGCCATGCAAGTGACACCTTCAGTTCCCAGTTGGTGTAATGGAGGAAAGGGCAGTTTTTTCAACATAATTTCGGCAAGCTCGTCTACTACGCCTTCATCGTCGCCGATCTTCTTTTCTTTGGCCTTTTCGGCTAATTGAGCAATAACGGTCCGGTTCGGATTCGTTACGCGCTGATCGTAGGCCGCGGCGGGAGCATGACAACGGACGCATAAATTCGGCAGACTGCCGTTTGTACGAAGAGCGCCGCCATTGAGGAGATTGATTTTAAGTTCGAACCAGTTATATACCGGCGCTTTGGCCGCCATAGCGTGATTGCTCTTGCGCCACTCCTTTAATTGCGTGTCATGACAATAACCGCATGACTTCGCCTGATTCTGTTTTGTGTTGTAAGTATAAAGGGGCGTCATGTCTGAATTTAACGACGGGTTTTGGGAATCTTTCATTACTTCACGAAATTTCGAATAGTCCGCATGAAGCGCAAGCGCCGGGGCTGAGTAAAATAAAAGGGCCGATATAAAAAAAAGCACGAGATAACAATCAGGAATTAAATCTCTTTTAACTAAATTATTCATATTCTCACAACCTCTGTTAATAATAATTTATGATAACTGTTCACAGTGATCTGAGGTCACAGGTCGGCTAAAGGTAAAAAGGGATTTTATTATTGAATTTCATGAGCATCATTGACATTACCACTATTTTCGGAGTTCTTACCATAAAAAAAGGCAAATCGCTTTAAACAGACCACCGATCCCCGATCTCTGTGAACAGTTACAATTTGTTAAGTATTGGTAAAATACTATCGAACTGTATCAGTTCTCTCAGGTGTAATATTATAACACAGGTCATGGCACATAAATCATTACTTACCGGTCTTGGTTTAGTGTTTTTTGCATGAACCGGCGGGTTATTTATTTCCATGATCTCATAAGCTCTGTTGCCGACTATTTCAAAATCATAATCTAATAAGATTAAGAGTAAGATTATGAGTACTGATGGGAAGACGTCCGTTACTGAAAGCGCAACTCTTTTCTTTATGAGTCTGAGCAAATCATCTTAAAACAGCAGTCAGCTATCAGCCTTCAGCTAAGGAAAATACTGATATCAAGCTTAAAAAGAGCATCACCTAAAGGGTGAAAGTGTTTTGAACTGTAAAGTGTTGCAATTTAAAAGCTGATGGCTGACTGCTAAATGCTTTTTTTAGATTATTGCAGTTTTAGCGATTTTTAGAGTATTATAGTTATGTTCAACTTTTTGGAGATAGATATATGGCATTTTTTATGATTGGCACCCAGCGCTCAGGCTCCAATCTGCTTCGTCTCATGCTCAATCAACAGCCTGCAGCCGCAGCGCCTCATCCCCCACATATTCTTGAGAGATTTACCCCCTTACTACCTCTTTACGGAAACCTGGAAAACGAAAAAAATTTTGACCTGCTCATAGACGATGTCTGCCGTCTCATTGAATTAAATCCAATCCCCTGGGAGGGATTTTCGCTTGACCGACAACTTGTAAAACAGTGTTGCCTGGATCGTTCTCTAATGTCGGTGCTTGCCGCTGTTTACGATCTGTTTTGTGAGGCGAAAGACGCCTTTATGTGGTGCGATAAGAGCCTTGCCAATGTTTATTTCCTGCCGGAAATCAAGGAAGCTTTTTCTGACGCTCGATTCATCTATCTCTATCGCGATGGCCGGGACGTAGCGGTTTCATTCAGGAAAGCCGTGGTCGGAGAAAAGAGTTTTTATCATATTGCCGGACATTGGCATCGTGAGCAGCAATTGGCTTTACAATTTCGCGAGGAAGTAGATCCTGAAGACTTCTATTCTCTCAGTTATGAACAACTGATCGCTGATACGGAAAATACACTGAGATCGCTGATGGAGTATTTTTATATTCCCTTTGACAGCAATATGCTGCAATTCAACATCTCTGAAGAAGCCAAAAAAACAGCCCGTTCCGGTTCGTTATGGGAAAACGTCGTGAAGCCGGTGATCAAAGGGAATGTAAATAAATTTTTTAAAGAAGCCTCGGAAGAAGATATCCGTATTTTTGAATCCGTCGCCGGTGAAAGCTTGGATGCTTTGGGGTATGAGAGAGCTTATATACAACGAGGAGAAGAATTAGAATTCACTGAAGAGCAAATTCAATCTTTTGAAGAGGAAAATACAAGATTAAAAAAAGAAATTAAAGAAAGGCTCGCCCCCCGTGAGTTAGAGCTCAGACGGCCGCAGGCGGAACTTTTGGAAGAAATACGTAATCGCTGACCGGCTGAACCAAAACGTAAGATATGTATGGAAAAAACGCAAACAACAGACAGAGATGAAAATAATTCCATCGTCTCTGGACAGCCCTCTCTCTGGTTTTTATTCTGGACATTTTTTAAAATCGGCAGTGTCGCCTTTGGCGGTTTTACGGCGCTGATTGCTGTTGTGGAAAATATAATAGTCAGAAAACAAAAGATCCTTCGTTCTGAAGAGATGCTGGACGGAATATCCCTCGCCATGCTTCTTCCGGGCCCTGTGGCGGTCAATGTGGTGGCCTATGTGGGATATCGTATTCGCGGCGGCGTTGGCGCGGTAGTGAGCGCTACAGCCGTTATCCTTCCTTCCTTCTTTTTGTTGCTGGGGCTTTCCGCTTTTTATTTCAAGTATGGTGAAATCCCCGCTGTCAGTCATGCCTTCGCCGGTTTTGTCCCGGCAGTAACGGCGATTGTTATCAATACCGCCTGGGGGATGAGCAAAAAAGCGATTCAGGGAGTCGTGGAGTTTTGTATTGGTTTTACGGCGGGAGTCGTCCTTTTGAGTGTTGGCGGCTTTTACTCGACTTTGGTTATCATTTTTGGTTCCGGTATGTTAGGACTCGTTTTTTTCAGGACCATGCAAAAAAGGGAAAAAAACAGCGAGATGAAAGATGTTCCTCACAGTCGCCCGTTTCAACTTGCCCGTTTTAGAAAAAATATTTTATCGGCGCTGCTTTTGGCAGGTTTCATGATCGTCTTTCTACTACCATTACCCTCATTGGCTGCTGACTCTTTCAGTCGCATTTTCATAACCTTTTCAGGTATGAGTCTGATGCTGTTCGGCGGCGGTTTTGTTTTTATTCCCCTTATTCAGGAAATCGTAGTAGAGGGGCTGCAATGGGTTACACAACAGGAATTTATCAGCGCCATCGCCATGGGTCAAGTGACTCCCGGTCCCATTTTGATAAGTGCTGCTTTTATTGGTTTTAAAATAAAAGGGGTGGTCGGTGCGGCTCTTGCTACTTTCGCAATTTTTTTTCCCCCTGCTCTTCTTATGGTTAACAGTTCACAACTTCTTGAATTTATCAAATATTCAACACCGGTTCAGGCGGCATTAAAAGGCGTTCGTGCAGCAGTGGTGGGAATGATTTTCGCCGCTGCCGTCGTCATTGGTCAGGGGGTGTCTTTCCATTGGGCGACATTACTGATTTTTACAGCCTCAATGATAAGTCTTACCAGATTTAAGATAGATATAGTATGGATAATTCCTTTGGCCGGACTTACAGGTCTTTTTTTATATTAAGAGCACAGATAAATAGTTTACACCATACAGACAATATTACAGGTTTGATATAATATATTATTTAAAAACAGCAAACAGCTATCAGCCTTCAGCTAAGGAAATTACCGATATTGCGCTAATAATAAGCGTCACCTTAAGGTTGACTCAAAAATAAATTCGTAATTAAAAGAGACAGATTTGCATTATATTTGGATGCACTGAATGAGCAAAACCGCAGGCATAGCAGCGCTATGTTGAGGATTTTGCGATTGAAGTGCAATCAAAGATGATGTGAAGGTGTCACCTTTTAATGCGAATTTATTTTTGAGTCAACCCTAAGGGTGAAAGAGTTTTGAACAGCAAATCTTTTTAATTAAAAGGCTGATAGCTGAAGGCTGACAGCTAAATGCTTTTTTTACTATACAAGGATAATATGATCCACCTTACACAATAATGACGCAGAAATGACTCATACAATACACCATAAAATCCTCCTGAGCGTGATAATTACTCTTTTGTGTTGTTTTTTCGATGGCGCCATCCATATTGGCGCTATGGCTGAAAAAAAGTCCGAAAGGAGTGAGGAAAAGGAGATGATTATAGCCGTTGTAGCGAAACGCGGTAAACAGAAGTCTATCGACAAATGGCAGCCGACAGCCGATTATCTTACAGCACACATACCGGGTTATCGCTTTACTGTTGCACCATACACTTGGGCAGAAATCCGTGAGGTCGTGTCTAAAGGAACCGCTGATTTCGTGCTTACCAACCCGGGCATGTATGTTGAATTTGAAGCGTTGCATGATGTCAGGCGTATCGCCACGCTTAAAAACGTCCGTCTTGGCAGACCTTATACATCCTTTGGAGTCGTCTTATTCTGCCGGGCTGACAGGACTGATATACAAAACCCTGAGGATATCAAAGGTAAACGCCTGGCTGCGGTAAACGAGACAGCCTGGGGCGGTTGGCAGGTTGGCTGGCGACAGTTACTTGAATTGGGAATCGATCCTTATAAGGATTTAGATGAATTGACATTTGCAGGCTCACATGACAATGTTGTTTATGCCGTTCGCGACGGCACAACAGACGTCGGTAATGTTCGTACTGACACCATTGAACGGATGGCCTCGGAAAGCAAGATCAAAATGGCTGATTTTAAACCCATTTATATTAACAGAGAGTATGGAGATGAATTCCCTTTCTGGCTTAGTACTAAACTTTACCCGGAATGGCCTTTTGCGACGGCAACCCATACCCCCATGGAGCTAAATGAAAAAGTCGCTATTGCTTTGATGAGTATAACATCGGACAGCGTAGCAGCCAGGTCAGGCCTGTACGAAGGTTGGACGGTCCCGTCTAACTACCAGCCTGTTCACGAAACTTTGCGGATGTTGAAAGTAACGCCCTATGAACGTTACGGCGAGATTACGATGAAGGCGGTTTTACTCAAATACTGGAAGGAACTGATTTTAATCAACCTCATTGCTCTGGGAATGGCGGTTGCGGCATTCTATTTCAGAAGACTAAATCTTCGGTTGCTCAAAACGCAAAATGAACTGCAACTGGCCTCTTCAGATCTGCAGGAAAAAAACAGAGAGCTGGAACAAACTCTGGAGCAGGTAAAGCAGATGCAGGATCAAATCGTCATGCAGGAAAAAATGGCTTCCCTTGGCGCTCTTACTGCTGGGATCGCCCACGAGATTAAGAATCCACTGAATTTCGTTATTAATTTTTCCGAACTCACCGGAGATTTGGTTAATGATCTGAAAGAAGAGTTGGAAGATGTTAAAGACGCCTTAAGCCAGGAAACCAGGGATTATATCTTTGAAATTCTTGCAGACATGTTCACAAATGCCGGGAAGATAAATGAACACGGGAAACGGGCAGATGGTATCGTTCGTAATATGCTCGATCATTCCAGGGGCCAGTCAGGGAAAAGTCAAACACTCGATGTCAATAAATTCATTGATGAATACGTACAACTTGGCTATCATGGAATGCGTGGCAGCGATGCTGATTTTAATGTCGATATTCAGACCGATTACGATCCTGATGCAGCTTCTTTCGAGGTCTTTCCGCAAGATTTGAGCCGCGTTATACTCAATATAGTTAATAATGCCTGCTATGCCGTTCGAGAAAAGGAACAGCAAAGCGGAGATTCTTACACACCTACGCTGATAGTTTCCACGAAAAAAATAAATGCTTCAATCGAAATACGTATACGCGATAATGGCACCGGTATGCCTCAGGAAGTAAAGGAGAAGATATTCAATCCTTTTTTCACAACAAAACCGACAGGTTCCGGCACCGGTCTCGGCTTGTCCATGAGTTACGATACTGTCGTGCAGGTGCATAAAGGAGCTTTTGAGGTTGAATCAGTGCATGGAGAATATACAGAATTTACCATCGTGGTGCCTGACGCGATATCGTCATAATTTTTATTATTCCGGTATTGGAGCAGGCGGAGAGGGCAAATTTGTCTGTCCGTGAAAGAGACAGGGAATATAGTTTTTTTTTCTTCAGCCTTCAGCCGATATACCTGTTTTAAAAAGAAAGCAAAAGTGCTTAAAGCGCAGTTGCACAAAGAAAAGCGGCAGCTTTTGTAATTATTAATTGACAGTTCTTAATTCGTCAATCGTCTATCGAAAATCGTCAATTAAAATAGACTCTAACGGAAGGAGACATACGATATGCCCGGGAAACTTCTTATTGTAGATGACGAACCTGATTTAGAGACCTTGATTCTACAGAAATTTCGCAAAAAAATCCATAAGAAACAATATGAATTTCTTTTTGCTCATGACGGCCTGGAAGCAATTAGCCGTCTTAAGGAGCACACGGATGTGGATGTCATTCTCACCGACATTAATATGCCGAAAATGGACGGGCTGACCCTCCTTAAAGAACTTCATGAATTGCAACTTATGGCCAAGGCAGTGGTTGTCTCGGCTTACGGAGACATGGACAATATTCGAACAGCAATGAACAGAGGCGCCTTTGATTTTGTCACCAAGCCGATAGATTTTAGCGATCTTGAAATAACAATCGAGAAGACCTTGAGTGAAATCCAAACTTTAAAAGAGGGAGAAGCTGCGAAGAGCAGACTTGATGTTATTGGCCAGGAACTGGCAATGGCTGGAAAACTACAACAATCCATCCTGCCCCATAGTTATCCTGATCGGCGGGAAATCGCCATGTTCGGCCAAATGACACCGGCCAATAACATTGGCGGTGACTTTTACGATTTCTTCTTTATCGATGAGAACAGGTTGGGCTTTGTAATGGCCGATGTGTCGGGAAAGGGAATTTCAGCGGCTCTGTTCATGGCTGTTAGTCGTACTTTGCTCAGGTTTGTCGGCATCCAGGGGTACAGCCCCGGTAAAGTGCTGGCTGATGTCAATAACCTCCTCTGCGTCGACAATGAAATCTCCATGTTTGTTACAGTTTTCTACTCAATCCTCGATTTGCGGACAGGCGAGATCCGCTTTGCAAATGGCGGTCATAATCAGCCCTATAAACTTTCCCCTGCTACAGGATTAACTATCTGCGCAAGAACCAATGGAATTGCTTTGGGAGTCATGGAGGAGATGGAGTTTGAAGAAGGCGTTATTACTCTTGAACCGGGAGATATATTTTACACTTGTACTGATGGCGTTACCGATGCCGTTAACTCCAATGAAGAATGTTTTGAAGAGGAACGGCTTGAGGAGTATCTCAAGCAGTTGACAGAGTTAACACCGGAAAAGATAATTACCGGTACTCAGGAAACTGTAAACGCCTTTGCAGGAGATGTGGCTCAGTTTGACGATATGACTCAATTGGCTGTTCAATATTTGGGAAATCCCGGGTGAACATTCAGTAAAGGGCCTCTGAATAGTAACTGTTCACAGCGTTCAGAGATTGATGGCCTGTTTAAAGAGATGTGCCTTATTTTTCATGGTAAAGATTACGAAAAAGGTGGAAATGAGGGAAGAATTTATGTTTTTGTGCTACCGATATCCTTTTTCTAATTCTTTTCGCTCTTTTTTATTATACTCTGTTAAAAACTTTCTTTGAATTTCACTCCCTCTGTGTCAGTCATTTTAGCTTCCATATTTTTTATTTCCAAATGGATAGAAATTTAAAATAACTGTAACAATGTAATAAAAGTAAATGAAGTTTCATGGGAAATTATGGAAACAATAAATTATACAGTTCCTCTCAAAGTAGTCTTATCTTTAGATATGTCATCTCCCTCATCGTTGCCGTAATTCTTACGATATTTGTTTTTTTAACTGTCATGTCCTTTCTTTATATCCCTAAAATAGAGGACGAGGCTAAAAGACAGACCAGGCAGTATGCCACTTACATTGCAGATGTCGCTTCATCTCACCTTTGGAACTTAAATACGGACGCAGTCAACGAGGTGCTGGCTGCGGGAATGCTTAACAAGGATATTTTATTGGCGCGAATTTATGATGGCGCTGAAATTTTTGCCGAGAAGCGGAGTCTGCTTGAAGAGACAGGAAATTCGATCGATCTCGAAGATAGGAGGAAGTACATCGTATTTAGAGATCAAATAGAATATAACAATGAATTGCTTGGGTATGTCGAGTTAATCGTTTCCAGAAAAAGCATATTATCGAAGCTCTATCAGAATTTTATCTTTATCGGATTGACAGGCGCGCTTATCTGCTTTGTTGTGGCTCTCACCTCTATAGTAATAACAAGGATATTCGTTTACAGGCCCATTTTAGAGCTCAAAGAGAGGGCCGAGGAAAATGAAAGGAGATACAGAGACCTCTTTGAAAAATCGGCTGACGCACTTTTAATTATTGAAGGCCAGACAATTGTCGATTGCAACGACGCCACTTTAAAAATATTCAGATGCAGACAAAAAGACGAAATATTGGGAAGTCACCCCTCTACACTCTCTCCGGAAAAACAACCGGATGGAAGCTTTTCTTTTGAAAAAGCCAATGAGATTTTGAGCAGGGCTTTTAAATCGGGAAGTCATCGATTCGAATGGACCCATAAAAGAGCGGATAGCGATGTCTTTCCCGCTGAAGTTCTGCTTACCTCGATCAGGCATGAGGGAAGGAATATACTGTACTCAGTTCTAAGAGATATAACGGAACGTAAACAAGTCGAAGAAGCATTAAAAGAAGCAAAAGAAGAAGCGGAGTTGGCGAATAAAATAAAAAGCGACTTTCTGGCTACCATGAGTCATGAGATCCGTACACCGATGAATGCCATAATAGGAATCACCTACCTTTATCTGCAAACGGAAGTTACTTACAAACAGAGGGATTACCTTGAAAAAGTATATGCCGCCTCTCAAAAGCTTCTAACCATTATAAACGACATTCTCGATTTTTCCAAGATAGAGGCCGGAAAGCTGGAAATAGAATCTATCGTATTTTATCTGGACGATATATTAAAGGATTTATCGGACATAATGACATTGAAGGCAAGCGAAAAAGGAATAGAGTTCTTTTTCTCGGTAAACAAAGATGTGCCTCAATCTTTGGTAGGTGACCCGTTAAGGCTGAGCCAAGTATTAACGAATCTTGTAAGTAATGCTGTTAAGTTCACCGAATCCGGGGAAGTGTTGTTAGAAGTGGAAAAGATAGAAGAAAATCTAAAAGAGACGGTTCTCCGTTTTTCTGTAAGCGATACGGGAATCGGGTTGACACCTGTACAAATGGATAAGCTTTTCGATTCTTTTACTCAAGCCGATAGTTCGACTACCAGGAAATTTGGAGGAACCGGGCTGGGACTTGCCATAAGCAAGAGACTGGTAGGGATGATGGATGGAAATTTAAGCGTAACGAGCGAATATGGTGAAGGGAGCACTTTTTCATTTACTTCAAAATTCGGCCGCTATTTTCAAAAGGAAACGATCTGTTCAGATGTGCCGGAGAATACCGAGGAAATTGACAAAAATGAAGTAATAAAACAGTTGTCCGGCACAAAGGTGCTGTTAGTGGAGGACAATGAAGTGAATCGTCAACTGGCTATAGAATTGCTGGAGATGGTCGAAGTGGAAGTCGAAACAGCCAATAATGGTGCAGAAGGAGTCGATGCCGTTATTCATGGCGACTATGATTTGGTGTTAATGGATATTCAGATGCCCGGGATGGATGGTTTAGAAGCAACTATCCTGATTCGTAATATAGTAAACAAAGAGATAGAGCACCTTCCAGTAGTCGCAATGACTGCCAATGCCATGATAAGCGACCGGGAAAAATCTCTGAAAGCAGGGATGAACGACCATATCTCCAAACCCATAGAGCCTGATGAGCTTTATAATACTTTAGTAAAATGGATAGGTACGGGAAAGAGTAAAGCGCAGTGCAATTATAAAGTGAAAAGAAACATTCCCAATGAAGATTCTCCTTTCCCTGAACTTCCGGGCATCTCGGTTGAATCAGGGTTGGAAAGGATCGGAGGGAATCATGAATCCTATAGGAAGCTGCTTTTAAAGTTCAGTGAGAACCAGACAAGAACAATAGATAAGATCAAGGCGGCTCTGGAAACAAAAGATTTCAGGGAGGCGAAAGAGATTGTTCATTCCCTGAAAGGAGTTGCAGGCAATATTGGCGCAGAGAGAGTGCATAGGCTGACTATTGATCTGGAGGAGGTTTTGAAAGAGGAGAGAAGGGACAATATAAAGAGATATCTTTATGAAACAGAGGAAGCCCTTAAAGTGGTGCTGACTTCAATCTCTTTGTTAATGGAGGGAGAAGGTGAGATAATGCAAAAGGAGTTGTCTGTTTCAATGGAGGTAAACGATGAAGACCAGGTTAAGATAACCAAGAGCATAGAGGAACTGTCAAGGCTGATAAACGAAAACGATACAGACGCCGAGGAATATCTGGCAGAGGTAAAGGAGTATTTGACAGGTTTTTATGACAAAGAGGAGGAGTACAAACTACTTGAGAGACAATTATCAATGTACGATTATAAAAACGCCATGAAGACATTGAATAGGATAGCAGATGTCATTCAGTCGGGGATTGAACTTCAAGTTGGATGAAGCGGTATCAGGACTATTTTATTACATATTCGTTGCGGAAAAAATCCAGGTACTCGTCGAAATATTGGTTAAACTTTCCGCTTTTTTTAAACTCTTTCAACGTTCTATTAAAGAGAGTCAAATATTTACTGTTTTTATTGTCGTTTTTATTAAGCATAAGAAAAATATGAGTAAAATAGACAGGTTTTGAATGGTTGGTAATACGATTTATCTCAATGGAATCGAAATTTTTATACAATAAAACATAACCGGGCAGTGTGCTCATGGGAAACAATTGAATTCTGTTTCTTAAAAGTTTATTGAAGTTTTGAATGTTTTTAGTCGATTTTTCTACTTCAATAATCCTCTTTGCCTCAGCGTTATGAAATTCTTTCCCGTAATCGTAGCCCAAGGTGGCGCCGACTTTAAAACCTTTTAAATCCTCATAATTGCTCCATTCGAATTCCGAAGAAATCAAATAGAAAAATGAAATCGTATTTACTATCAGCGATTCGGAAAAAATGAAGTCCTTTTCAAACTCGGCTTTTTCGAAACTTCCTGCGATGCCGTCTATTCTCCCTTCTTTTGCATTTCTGACAGCTCTTTTGATTGGCAAATACCGGAATTCCACATCGATCCCCTGTGAAGAAAAAATTTCGGTAATCGATTTTGCGAGAAAACCGTTGTCTTTAAATTCTTTTGTAAAGTAAGGCGGAAATTCATCTATGCTTATAATTATTTTGTCTTTAGAATAGGCCTTTGCATCTGCCCAACAACATAAAAAAATTGCAATCCATATCACTCTTATTAAATTCTCTTTTTTAATTTTTTTTATTTCCACCACCTCCTCGGATCGACATCTATTGCTTTTGTATGAGCCGGAATCTCCCGTGCAATTGCATGGAGCTCTTGAAAAATATCGACATCGCCGGCCATTTTATTAAGCTTTTCCCTCCACTTGGCCCAAGGATCGGGATTGTAAACAGGGGAACTCATCTGCTCTGCTTTATCGAGTTCGCTTTTATTCCAATAACAATTTCTTACACTATATTTATGATATAGAGTGCCCGGAAGAGGAGGTTCGGATATGCCTACTGTGCTGAGTAAGGCCGCTTCATTGGCCATCTGTACATGGTTTTGTGTCAGATATGCGGATTCCATCACAGCGTTCTGAAGGTCGGGGTCCAATTCTTCAAATTTTCTTAAATTCATGGCAGCATGTTCATTGCCCGAAAAGAATTCGCAACGCACGTCTTGAGCTATAAAAGGAGTTAACTTTGAATATCCTACTGCACTTGACCAAGTCTCCGCGCCATCGATTATCCCTGCCTTTAAAAATGTTTTGGTTTCCTCCCAGGCAACGGGAATCGGGTTGGTTCCCAAGAGCTTCATTGCAATTCGCCCCAGTCTGGTGCCGGTGACTCTCAATTTCATGTTCTTTAAACCTTCAACAGTCATTACATTGGGTTTATCTTTATATTTTAATCCGAGCATAATATTTCTCAGTTCGCAGTGAGTCCAAAGAAATTGTAATCCATGTTGCTCTCGAAGAGGTTTTCTGAAAAGAGGCTCACTTTTAGGATGATAAAAGAAATAATATTGAGCTGCTCTGCCGGGCCAGAGATAGGCAAAATCCAAAACATTAAAGTAGATGGCGTTTGGCGACGCGTTTTGCGTTGAAGAGGCATAGAGATCGACACTTCCTTCCCGGCATTTTTTTACACAATTCAATTGTCCGCAAATTCTATTATCGCCAATGAATTCAATACGAATCTCGCCGTCTGTTCTCTCTTCGATATCTGAAATAAAGAATAATGCTCCCTGACGCTCGATTTTCAGGTTTTCTTCATTAAATCCGGCTGCTCCGAATTTTAAATTAAACTTGGCCCTTTTTTTATACCTACTGTTTTGGATTTCCAGAGCTTTACTCGCCAAGGCTTCTGTTGCAAAAACACCACCTCTTTGAAACATATTGGACAAGCCCAGAATTGTAGATGTAAGGCCAAATGTTGCGGCTACTTTAATAAAATCCTTACGAGTAATCATAAAATTATTCTTTTTTATTTTTTGTCCTTCAGCAGTGATCTGAGGTCAGAGGTTAGTATAAAAAAAAGAACGATTTGTTGCAAGACATAATCATTAAAACCAAAGTCGAGTTGTGTTTGCACCACACAACTTTTTTTACACAGACCTTCAATCCCTGATCGCCGTGAACACTCATTTTGTTACTTTAAACTCAAAACCATTAACTTAAGGGGTGAAGCACCTTCCGACAGAAGCGGGTCATGCTTGAGAAGGCGCAGCGAAGCGGAGCCTTCGAGTTTAGACGCTGAAGGCGTCCTTAAGTGAATGACATTGACTTTAAACTGACATTATGGAGTGTGTTGGAATTTAAGGATAAGTACAACATCAATGCAGATACTTGAAATTTTGAAGATTTAATTCCGTTTAAATTCGTTTTTAAAAAAATTATCCAACATCAGATTAAGGCACTCAACTGCTTTAAGCCCCTCTTCTGTGAGAGAGTAAGTTTTGCCGTTTTGTAATACGATACCGCTCTGTCTGAGAGTTTTCAGATGAAAGACGACCTTAGTATGATCCTTTATTCCTAATTCACGTGTTATTTCAGTCAGACGAACATTCGTCCTGGAATTCAAAAACCCTAAAATCCTTCGCCTCAAAGGATTGGATAATGAAGTCAGTACATGATCAAATTCATCATCATTTGCTATGCTCTCTATGAATTTGGCCTCTTCTATTACACGTCCTACCGTTGCAAGAAATTCCTCTCTCTCAATGGGCTTTTTTATATAATCGCTGGCCCCTTTTTTCATCGCATTAACAGCGTCTTTAACGGATCCGTAACCTGTAATTATAATTATTCTTGCCCCGGGTCTGATTTTTTTCATTTCGCTCATCACATCGAGTCCGCTCATCCTTGGCATAACAATATCGAGTAAAACAATGTCTATCGCTTCCTGAGAGGCAATATTAAGGGCTTTATTACCGGACTCGGCCTCAATTGTTGTATATCCGACATCTCGCAGCATTTCTGACAGCAGTGAACGCATATCGCTACTGTCGTCAACAATCAGAATTTTTTCTTTATCAATGTACGAAATTGAATTTGGCATGACTTTATCTTTAAGCTACATATATTAACAAAAAGGATTCAAAAAGTAGAAGAAGTCATCACAGCCGTTATGATACAAAGAGGAGGAAGAGGTTTCTGTCGTGAGCTTTATTACGTCCCATGAGTTGGTTTTGCACGGCAACAATCATATTTAAATAAAATAAATGTCATTGTTCTTAAGACACATGTAATTTTATGTGAAATTGAAAATCTTCTATATATTGACTCTACTACTTTTTATACTTTGCAAAGTAATTATTCATTATTCTCAAGACGTCAACTGCTTTCTCGCCTTCGTCTGTCAAATAAAACAACTTTTTTCTATACTGACTTATAATCCCGGATTCCTTTAGCATCTTAAGATGAAAAATAACCTTTGTATGATCGGTGATACCCACTCCTTTGGTTATGTCGACAAGACGTAGTCTTCTTTCAGTGTGGAGAAGCTTAATAATATTTCTCCTGATAGGGCTCGATAAGGCAAAGAGAATATGACTGTAATGCGTTTCTTCTTCATTTCTTCCAAATCTCACTTCCTCCTGAAGCTGGCCTATCATGTCGATGAATTCGCCTAATTCAAATGGTTTGCTTAATATGCATTTTTTATTCCTTGAAGTAGTACGCCCCCTTCTCCCTGCGAAAGCGGACATATAGACTATTCTCGTCAACGGTCTTACCATTCTTAATTCCTCGACAATGTCAACGTCGCAGTTGTTGTGCAGAGCCTGGTCAATAAGAATAACATCAAAGGCTTCCAGAATAGCCTTTTTAGCCGCTACTCTGACATTATTGGAGTCGTCAATTTCAAAGCCGGCGTTCGTTAACATTTCCACCATCTGTTTTCTTGCCGTGTTGTTGTCATCGATAATTAATATTTTGTTCATAACATATACCTCAGGACTTCATTTGATTTAGATTTTGTTTGTTAATAAATGCTATATTATATAACATAGTACCACACATATTTAGAATTGATATTCTCAAATTTTAGCATTTGCTTGAAAACTTGGCATTAGTATAACATTAATTAATAAAAATTAAAAGAGACTTTTAAAAAATTATAAACCTATTGCAAAAAAAAAATCAATTGTTAATATCTTTTTTTTAATGAACGATAAAAATCGCAACGACATTTAATTTTATTTATCGTTTATTGAAGACTTAATTTAAGGACCGGGGGAAATGGTGCAAAAAAGGGTAGACTGTTTCAAGTGCAAATCTCTTTATGTTACATGGGATCAAAGATTTCCTTACGGCTGTAAGGCAATGGGATTCAAGAGTAAAAACATCCCCTCTGTCGAGGTGTACAAAGCATCCGGAATGAACTGTCAGAAATTCGCTGCAAAATCATAAGATAGAGACTCAATATCTTTTGAGAAAGCCGCGTCATTATGATGAAAGATAACACATACAATATAAAAACACCTGTTTTCGAAGGTCCTCTAGATCTTTTATTGTCGCTAATAAGAGATAACAAGATTGATATATACGATATACCAATAGCTTTCATTACAAGCCGGTATCTTCAGTATTTACAGATAATGGAAGAGTTGAATCTGAATATCGCAGGCGATTTTATAGTCATGGCTTCTACGCTTGTATATATTAAATCACGTATGTTGCTGCCTGTAGAGGAACAGGGAGAAGACGAAGATATGGAGGACCCTCGCACCGAACTGGTGCAACAACTGATCGAATACCGCTCGTATAAAGAAGCTGCCTTCACCCTTAAGGAGAAGGAAAGCGAGTGGAACAGTATTTTTAGTCGAGAAGAAACGCCGGAGATCGATTTCGAGGAGCCGGAGAACAGCGAAAATATCTATCTCGATGTTAGTCTATATGACCTTTTAAAGGTCTTTAAGGAAATACTCGACAGAGCACCGCCGGAAACAAGATATGTTTATAAAGAGACTTTTAACATCAACGATAAAATAACTGAGATCAGGGAAAAGCTTGTTACTGAAAAAACTTTCAGATTTGACGTACTTTTTGCGAACTGTCAATCGCGCCGGGAATTAATAGTCACATTTCTGGCTCTGTTAGAGGCAGTAAAGACGGGATTGGTACATATTTATCAAAAAAAAGAGTTCGACTCAATCTGGATCCTGCATCCGGAGAGCGACAGGGAGAGTATTGAAAATGCATAAAATTTTAATCCATATAACAGCTTTGCTCGTCCTGGCCTCATGCGCTACAATGGAACATGATATGATGCACAGAATGGCTGAGGCTCACTACAAGATAGGATTGGCTAAATTAAACAGTAATGAGATACAGGGAGCATTTGTCGAATTCAATAAGGCGATAGATTTAAATCCGAATGATAAAAGATACCATAATGTCCTTGGTCTGGTATATTTACGTCTTGAGTATTATGATAAGGCAGAGGAAGCTTTTAAAAACGCCATAAGCCTCGATTCCGAATTCTCTGAGGCGCACAATAATCTTGGAGTCGTATATGCTGCGGCTTCCAAGACGGAGAAGTCCGTTGAAGCGTTCAAAAAAGCTCTGGCGAATCCGTTTTATGTATCGTCAACGCGTGCTTATAATAATCTGGGGAAATCTCTATATATGTTAGGAAGGCATGAAGAGTCGATTAACTCTTTTAAGGAGTCTCTGAAAAGGTCACCGGAGTTTCACCTGCCATTTTACGGTTTGGCTCTTTCTTATAATGCACTGGGCCGTTATGAATATGCCTATCAAGCTATTGCCAAAGCCATAAAGTACGATCCTGTGTATAAAGGAGATATCGATCGGGCAAGAGCTGATTGGGACGGAAAGAAGCTAATGACGTCCGGTCAAGAGAACAATGATATTCTGGATTACCTTGATATTCTGAATTATTAAAAATCGACTATCTGTTCACAGAGGTCTGATATCCCATCGGAGGTCAGTTTATGGCAAGAGACTATTTTGCTACTTATTTGACAGTGTAGAAACTGCAATGCCTTGATAAAATGCTTAAACTTAACAGATATCTGCTACAACTATTCACAAAAACAAACCTCAGATCCCTGATCCCTGTGAACTGTTACAAAATCACGTAGGAGTATCGGGCTTCCATGCTACGCGTGCATGCTTAAGCAATTTCTGCTTACTGCCTGCATTTGTTGTTTGTTTCGATTGAATCTTGCGAACAATAATGACTTCAAGATTTTTCACTCCGAACTGTAAGGCTTCATTCCTGGTGGGATAAAAAATGTCTATTCTGTTACCCTTTATTTTCCCTCCCCTGTCTTCGGCGCTGAACCAACCCATACCTTTAATAAATACTTTACTTCCAAAGGGGATCACTCTCGTATCGACTGCAATTACTCCCCACCTTGCAATTGTCATCGTTGCCGTTCTTCCATCCCTCCATTTACTGACATTTATACTTCCGGCGTCATTGGAATAGGCTGTTGCAACAATCTTCCTTTCTTCGCCTAATCCTACGGACACTAAAATATCCTTTATTCTCTCATATGTATCATTTTCTTCTTGAAGTATGCCATTACCAGGTGAATCATCTATTGTCAGGTTTTCGTCACGACTATTCTCTGCCTTTACCTGCATTTTTTTGCTCTTCAGGTTATCTTTGTCTACATCCAGTGTCTCTATCAATTCGCTGTCTCTTTTGTTATTATAATCCGAAACTCCATTATTTTTGTCAGAGATATAGAAAGCGCCACCAATAATTGTCAGAAGCGAGATAAAAAATGAAAAACGAAAAACAAAATAGTTTCCGGATAATTTCAGGTTTTTAATCATAGTTCCGTAATTTTTCACTCCATAAAAGTATATATAAATCAATACTTCTATATAAAACACTATTTAAACAGATTGTGTCTGTATCATAGGATACTTCTCTTTGATGAGGAGATTTAATGAAGGCCCTGTTCAGGAGTTGTTTTGCGCAGAGTTTTATGTAATCCAAAAACAGCTATCAGCTATCAGCTATCAGCGGTCAGCTTTCAGCTTAGGAAAGAATTGATGTTATGCCAATAAACTAAAAAAAGCAATCAGCTGTCAGCAGTCAGCTAAGGAAAATCAAAGTGTTATGTTAAACACAGCGCTCACCTAAAAGTGATGTGCAAGTTTGGATGTAAACGTTTAAAACAGAGAGCTGACTGCTGATAGCTGATGGCTGATTGCTAAATGTTTTTTTTAGTTATTGATCGGCCGTTACAGGCGGATTAAGCAATGAGGATTCATCTGGATTATGCAGGACGATTCCTTTATTGAATTTGTACTCTTTCAGTTGCTTTTTTGAAAGTTTATTTAATGAATTGTCTCTTTTTTCAAGCTCCTTTTTCAAAGCCCTTGTAAGGGAGAGATACTTTTCATAGGTCTTCACATCGACCTTTATGGAGAAATCTCCGGGAATTTTCCATCTGTCCCGCATATGAAGCCACGAGGCGAAGTCCTCCGTCTTAAAGCCGGCCATTCGCTTTATTTCAGTCGTATTTTTCAGGCCCTCGATCCTGAGTCCCTTAGAATCCGCCACAATCCTGTGTTCCCCCTTAAATGGTTCGGCGCCATAGTTGTCGTAAAATTCCCATGAAGAGCTCGATACCTGTCCTTTGCCTGTATGACAGGATTCGCATTCTCTCCCTCTGCCGTAAGGATGAGAGGCCTGTTCGATCTGAAACCACAAGAGGTGTTTATTGTTTGCAGGAAGATCGTCAAATGTCCCTACAATATAGTAAGCATCGGCTGTCTCGCCTTCGGGCCATCTGAACTTAACCGAAGATGATGGAGGGATATCATATTTGAAATTACCGAGGCTGTGAGGCCATATTTTGTAGGGACGCCATATCCCGTTCTGATCCTTGAGCAGAACAGGAGGTTTCTGCATGCCATAGTAAAGAGAATACTTTTTAAAGGGGTTCGGCTGCTTCGCCACAATACCGGGGCCCCAGACAGTGAGTTGGTAGCCCCTGAGTTCAGCGATATGACATGAAGCGCAGTCCATATTTTTATGGATGCTTCTCCCGTGAGCCTCTTCAATTTCTATATGACAGTCTCTGCATGTGGCTTTACGTTCGATATCTCCCATCCCCTTTTCGCCTGTCAAATGGCAATCCACGCAGTGGATATCTTTTTCATAATGAACATCGGGCGTCATGCCGGGAGGCACTGAATAGTCACCCCCTATATAGGTTTCTCCCCGTCTGGACTGCATGGCTCCCGGGTGACAAATACTGGTTCCCCTGCCGAATCCGGCGCAGCTCTCGGATTTCGGTATTTTTGTAAATGAGTGAACGCCTTCCTCATTGCTTGGAGTATAATGACAATCCAGACAACCGGCATGGCAGACATTACAAAATTTCTGTTTTGCTCCTGCCTGTTCTCTTGTAAAGGGAACGTTTAGAGATTTCATGATTTCTTCTGTATTATTAAAGGAAAGAGCGGCGCTTTTTAATTCGTTACCAGGTGGGAGGTCTGCGAATGATGGCCCGCAGTTATGGGGACCATATGGTTCAATCCAGTTTTTCATAAAACGTTGTCTGTAATTAATTCCCATAACCGTTTTTGAGAACTGTTCCAGTTCGTTAGGATGGCATGGTTTTTTACTACAGGTTTTTTCGGCGATCTCCGGATCGAAATTAAATGTATCGGGGTCTCTGTCATGCCAGAGGATATTCCTGATATCTTCATAGAAATACAGATATCCCGCCTCTTCCACTTTTGGAAGAAGTTCGTAAATCCTGTTATCTCCCGTAGGCAGGAGGGGATCGGTGGTATACTCCAGACGATTCAGTCTGCTGCCGTCTTCGCCCACAAAAACCGCCTTTAACATCCCCTTATGAGCTTTCTCTTTATCTTCTGCCCTTCCATCGCCTAAATGACAATCCCTGCACTCAATGTAGCGATGCTTACTCTGTGTTCGGACCATTTCATTGGTAACATAAAACTCCTGGAAGCCCGACTTCTCTAGGGCAGTCTTATCTCCGTGACATCGAACACATTCGGTTGAGGAATCTTTCCACGATCTGTATCCCAGTAAGGAAAAGAGAAGAACAGCCTGAAATATAAAAAAAATAATGAGCTTGCCTGAAAAATGAGAGCTTAAATAGCCAAGAGTAAATGATTTCATAAGGAAGTTAGTGCGTATTCAGTAAAGGGAAAACAAAGGCTGAAGTGTAATAGAATAGAATGCTTGGGGGAATTTCTACCCCATATCGCCTCTCTTTTCCCATAAATCCTGGAGTTGTCTGAACTTCTCTTCTGCTTCATTCTTTTCCTTAAGATTTCTCTCTGCCATCTCTTTCGTCTTTTTAATTTCCTTTTCCATCTCTTCAAACTTATTTTTCAGCATATCGTCTCCTGCATATCTGAGAAGTTCCATTTTCAGCTCGTCATTTTCCGATTCCAGCCTGCGGAGATGGCCGTAAAGAGTATCCAGTGTATTCATAAGCTTTGACTCCACTCTGTCGGAGATATCTTTTTCATTACTGTATGCATTCATCAGTTTCTTTATTGAAAAGTACATCCCGTTAAGCAGATCGTTCAGTCTTTTGTCGCTTTCACGAAGGGCCTCTCTTATCCCGGAGATATCTTTGTCTCTGTCTCCCTTATGCTCTGCATCGAGCTTACGCATCTCTTTGTTGCTGCTTTCGAAGTATCTTTTCAATTCGTCAATAGAGTTGTTTAGGGAAGAGTGAGTCTTTCCCACAGCAGATGAGACCTCTTTTACAATTCCCACTGTCGTCCGTTCCATTTGTTCCGATATTTTTGGCAACTGCCTGTCCAGCAGATCTTTTAAAGAATCCACGCCTTTATCATTCGACGTAAGCTGCCTGGCAATGATTTCCTCTACTTTACCTGTGAAATCGGATAGAGAGGAAGACAACATCGATTTCGTTTCCTTATCAATATTTGCAACGTTTCTTGTAAGGCTTTCCGATGATGCAGTGAATTTTTCGATGAGCCCGTTAAACTGTCCTTCGATAATTCCTTTGAGGTGCTCACTCTGTCTGGAATCGTTTCTCATCTGTTTGTCTGCATTGGATTCGATATCCTTCTTCACATCTGTCAAAGCGTTTAAAAGCTGAATAGACGCCTGGTCCGCCAGCTCACGCTCCTTGTTGGAAGAGGCGGATAGTTTTTTAACCATAAAAAACATACTCGATATAATTTCATGTTGTTCTGCCTGACGATCCTGCAATGACTGTTTAAGCTCCTTTAACTCATCCTTAAAAACGTTGTTTTTTGAGACCTCGTCCATTGTCAGCCTGAGCTGAGTCGTAATATCACCGATTGTTTCGCTAATTGCTGTTTTGGTGATATTCTCGATGACTCCGCTAATATTCTTTGAAGATTCAGAGGTTGATTTGAGCATCTCTTTTATTGTACCTAATTCAATGTCAAGAGTCTCCCTGATCGTTTTGCTCTGTTCCCCGGCTTCGGCAATGTGCCGCTCTTTTAATTTCGACAACTCCTCCTTTAAATGTTCTGTCTGCACCAGAGACGCCTTTATCTGATCTTTCATATTGGCTTCCATGTATTTCTTCAAGTCCGCCGTGGATCTGTGTAAAAGAAGCTTTGCCGTTTTTTCTACAACAGAGACTCTTCTCTCGGCTTCAGAGGAAGACTGATCCAATTTTTCAAGAAATTCCGCTAAAACAGCTTCCACAACGCCTTTGGTCGTCTCGTTCTGCTCGCTGCCTTTTTTGTGTATAAACTCCCTGATTTGGGCAATCTCTCCTTTTATGATACTTTTTTGAGAATCATCCATTTTCAGGCGGTTTTCCAACAATTCGTTTATATGTCTTTTCAATTCGATAGTCGATCTGTCAAGGGTCAGTTTAGCGGACTTCTCGACTTCTTTAAGGCCCTCCTCCATTCTGAATGTCGATATATCGATCTTTCCAGAAATATCGTTCAGGCTTTTTTCCAATACTTCTTTTACCAACTCCTCACGTTCATCTTTACCTTTTGTAATGAGCTTCTTTATTTCCACGATCTCATTATTCAGGACAAGTTTAAGCTCATCCTCTTTTTTGTCGCTTCCTTCAAAACACTTGCCTATATACTCCCTTAACTCGACAACAGAGGCCTTTACTTTTTCAATCGTATCTTTGTCTCTCTCTCTGAGGTTATCCATCATCGAAGCTTTGACTGTATTCAAACTCTCCGAAATACCGGGAATTTGATCTTCCAAAATGGCAATCATTGCTTTAAGAAACTCCTTTTGTACTGACATCTCCTTTTCGACCAAAGGGGCGATTCCCTTATCTACATTAGAGAGAGTCTCCAAAACTTCCTGAATCTGATTTTTCAATCCCTCAGTCGATTCGTTTAAGGTCGAGTGCGAAATATCCCGAATTTCTGCAAGTTGTTTATCTATACCGGATGCAGATACTTCCAGCTTCTCCGATATAGCGGCCAACTCCTTTTCAACAACTCCGCTTAACAGGTCGTTCTGTTTCGTTATACTCTCTCCCAAAATTCCGGTCAGCTCGTTTAACTTCGTACCGATATCCTCTCTGTTTGTATCAACTGATTGCATCGTTTTTTTTATATTTTCATCTATATAACTCTTTACTTCTTCAATTACCTCACTGTGCTCGTCTCCCCTCTTTTCAAGCATCTCCTTTATACCGGATATCTCCGTCCGTAATGTCGACTTTGACAACTCTTCGATTTCGGTAAGTTTTTCGTTCAAATCGGATGAAGATCCATCCAGTCTTTCTGATATGGCAGTCAATTCTTTTCTTACAACTCCGCTTATCATATCGTTCTGTTTTATTATACTTTCTCCCAAAATTCCGGCCAATTCATTTAATTTTTCACCAATCTCCTCTTTGCTCGTTTCAACGGATTGCATAGGCTTTATTATCGTTTCGTTTATATACTTCTTTACTTCTTCAACGACCTCTTTATGCTCATCACCCCTCTTGTTAAGGAGCTCTTTAATGCCGGATATTTCAGTCTCTAAACTCGACTTCGACGTCTCTTCGATCTCTGCAAGTTTCTCGTTCATCCCCGACGTCGATCCCTCCAGTTTTTCCGATATGGCTTCCAGTTTATTTTCTACAACTCCGCTTATCATATCGTTCTGTTTAATGATACTCTCTCCTAAAATACCGGCCAGTTCGTTTAATTTATTATTAATTTCCTCTTTTCCCGTTTCTACGGATTGCAAAGGTTTTATTACGATTTCGTTTATATATCTCTTTACTTCTTCCGTCACCTCTTTATGTTCGTCGCCTCTCTTGCTTAGCATATCCTTTATTTCGTCTATATTGGCCTGTAATACTAAGGTGTGATTTTTTTCTTCTTCCCTGCTCGGTGCTATAATATCCGTTATCTCATCAACAGATTTTTTAATGCGCTCTTCCGTGGATTCTCCAAGTCCGGAAATAGCCTCCTCGATCTTCCCGGTTTCTTTTGCCATATTATCGGAAACAATGCCGGACAACTCCCTTTTCATCAGATTTTTTATAAAATCGCTTAGCCTGTCCTCGATACTGTCGGCTATCTCTTCCGATAACCTGTTGATGAGAGTTCTGCTTACTATATCTATATATAATTCATCGCTCATTTCTCATATCACCTCATAAAAGTTGTAATAGTTGCCTTCTAGTTTCGGGATAAACGTCCATGACCCTCCAAGCATGAAAATGGTTAGAAGTAGCAGTGATGTCCTGCCAGAACAAGGTGGTGTTTGAGTTTACGAGTTTCAGCTTGTTCTGGCAGGACATCACTGCTACTTCCGGCACGATATCAATCTATTTTCGGAGCAAATGTCCATGATCTTTCGGGTCACAACTAAGCATAAAAAAAGTAGTAGACAGTTTTTAGTCCTAATCTTACTCTTAATTCTACTTTGTCTTATTACTCAAAAAGCAACATTTATCAATTAAGAATAAGATTAGGAACATATCAAAGCATTATATTCCGGTTCGTTGCAGCCAATTTTCATTATCACGAAAAATCCATTTTTTAATCCTGAGGGACTTCCGGCAATTGAGGGTCAACAGGTAATCTTATAATGAACCTGCTTCCTTTACCCTCTTCGCTCTGCACGGACAATTCGCCTTTATGCTGCTTTATTATATTCCGGCTGATTGAAAGGCCCAGTCCGGTGCCTGTACCGACAGGTTTTGTTGTAAAAAAAGGATCAAATATCTTATCCAAAATCTCTTCAGGTATTCCGACTCCTGTGTCGCTTATTTCAATACTGACCATGTGTCCTTCCGCCGATGTATCTATCCTTATCTCACCGCTTCCTTTGATTGCCTGACAGGCATTGATCAACAGATTTATCAATACCTGATTTATTTTACCACAATAGCAACTTACCTCGGGAATATCTCCATAATTCCGGACAATCTCTATCCTGTTTTTATACTCATTCGCCATCAAACTCAGGGAGATGTCAAGGGCATTGTTAATATTTAACTCGTTCAGTTCCGATGCATCGACTCTGGAAAAGGTCTTTAAACCCTGTACGATCTCTTTCATTCGATCTATGCCATGCTTCGATCTTTCGATTATTTTTTTCAGTCTCTCCTTTATATAATCGTAATTGATCTGCTCCTTCTGCCTTTCCACTTCGGACCTGATTTTTTCCGGCAAATCAAAGAGTTCGTAGTTTTCCAATAAACCGAGGATTTTATTGGTGAATTTCTGTAAATTGCCTATATTTGAGTGAACAAAACCGAGGGGATTATTTATCTCATGTGCTATCCCGGCAGCCAATTGACCGATGGAGGCAAGTTTTTCCGATTGAATAAGCTGTTCCTGACTTTTAACGAGTTCCTCATAGAGTTCTGAAATTTCAGAGGTTCTCTTCTTCACTTCAGATTCGAGATGTTCGTTGTAACTTTTTAGCTTCTCTTCCATCTCTTTTCTTTCCCTTATATCTTCACAGCTTGTAACAACGGCAATCGGGTCTCCCGATTCACCGCTTACAAAATCGCTTTTCAGATAAACAGGGAAAAGAGTTCCGTCTTTACGTATGTTTATACTTTCACGACTCCAGCTCTGCAATTTCATTAACTCTTCCATGCCAGGAAGGTTTTGCCGGTCATTGGGAGAGAATACTCTTACATCTTTTCCTATTAGTTCACCGGGGATGTAACCGTGCATATCATCGACAGCATTATTTGTATAACGAATGATTCCGTCCGCGCCCGTTATTGTCAATCCTGTTTGCATTACACCTATGGCTTTATAGAGTATTAGCAGGGACTCTTCCATATATATTCGTTCCGAAATGTCTCGAATAACAAAGAGATTACCTCTGTCAACCCCTTCGTTTTTATCCGGGATAGGGGCTGTACTACAAGATATATACGTTTCCATACCCTGTTTGGACATTAATAAGGTGTTTTTGCCCATTATTGGCGTATCATTTGTGTTTAAAAGTTCTTTTACCGATATATCTCGGTACCGGGAATCTATCTTCCTTTTGATCGTCAAAACTTCCGTTATTTCTCTTCCCACAGCACTATTGTCAGGCCAGCCTGTTAATCTCTCGGCAAGGGGGTTTATAAATTTTATTATTCCTTCAGTGTTGGTTGCTATGAGTGCGTCTGTATGACTTCTCAGAATGGTGTCGAGGTATTGTTCCCTCTCCCGCAGTCGCCTTTCCATCCCATGCTTAAAGAGTGCTATTTCCATGAATGTGGAGAGCTCTCTCTCCTGAAAGGGTTTCAGTAAATAACCAAATGGTTCGGTAAGCTTGGCGCGTTTGAGTGTCTCATCGTCGGAGTAGGCGGTAAGATACAATACAGGTATGTCAAGACGTTTGTGTATCTCTCCGGCTGCATCGATGCCGTCCATTTCTCCTTCCAGTTGAACATCCATTAGTATCAGATCAGGGGAGGTTTCTTCTGCCTTTGCAACGGCCTCTTCTCCGTAACTTACTGACGCAACAACATCATAGCCCATCTTCTCGAGCCTTTTTTCCATCTCCAGGGCGACAACCGATTCGTCTTCAACTAATAAAATTCTACGCATTATCAGGTTCAAATGACAGCTCTGCGAACTGTTCGAGAAGTATTTTTTCCGTAAAGGGATCGTCAAGAGGGATTTCCATCTCTTTCCATTGCGTAAGACATTCCTCCGGTGAAAGTTTATCGTAACGCATCATAAGGGCGACTTCATAAAAATAATTATACCTTACCTCGTAGTTTTCATAAATAAACCAGCGAATATTATGTGGTGAAAAGACCTTTTCCACCTCGACGATAGCCTCATCTACAAGAATATGGAGTCTCTCCTTCTGGAATGAAGCGCCTCCGGGATAAGTGAGTAAAAGCTTGTCCTCATATTTCTTCATTAAATTGAAAAAAACGTTTCTATCCACAATATCGCTTAGTGCAGATGCGACTCTGTGTAAATCGTCGATTACAACCTGTATGACATCGGCCTTTTCAAAAAGTTCGCTGCTCTCGGCGATATCAAAGGAGTTATTATCGTTATTTAATATATAAAAGGAGAGAGAGTTTGACAGGTCCCCTCCAAGGTCTATGTTTTTAATGCCGCCATTACCGTTTGAGGAGTTCAAGGCATAGGGGGGGATAGACTCATTCAGTATTGAAATGTGTTCGCTTCCCGGTTTTAAAAGCCTGTTTATAAAATCTACCTGTGTTTTATGGTTTTGGCCCACAAGGAGAATCGATTTTTCGCTCTTTTCGGTAAAATTGGAAAGCGTATCAATATAATAGTTATGAAAGAGTCCCTCATAGAGTCGAATACACATACGGAAAAAGAGGTTTTGAAACTCCGCTTTTTCACGTCTTACTGTTGTCTTTTTTGTATATTTGCCATAGGCGGGAAATTTTTCCTCTACAGCCTCGGAATCGCAAAGATGGGATATACTCCTGACCAGTCTGTGAAGATCTTTACTGATTCCCACAAGTTTCGCGTACTGCACTTCATCATAGGTGGCGCCCTTTTCGATATTTTCTATATCGTCTTTCAGGGATAAGGTCTTTTTATAGAGGGGATCGACAAAAGAGAACGAAACGGTTTTGTCCCACCAGTCCAGGTGACCTATCAGTGGTGCAAAGAAGTGGTTCAAAGATTCTTTCAGATCCTTTATAAATTTGTTTTTGTCGATATACTCTGCAGTGACCTCACGGCCTTTCGCCAATAACGATCCCGATGAACCCTTTTCACGATTAAGAGCGTCGGAGACCTGTTTTTTCTGTACATTTGGGAGAAAAAAACTCTGCACGCCGGAACCCTGAATATCGGTACGTCTTACATCAAGGCCGATATCGTCAAAATATTCTCTGAACTTCTCTTTGGCGTTGTCAAGAGTCTCCAGTAAATCGTGTTTCATCCTCTGAGTCTTTTCGCTGATAGCTTCTGCTTTTAAAACAAATTCCCTGTCATGAACAGGATTGTATTCATAGTGAAAGGAGAATGTCTTTTGTAACTCCTTGCTATATATTTCATATAATGATATATAGTCAAGTTTTTTTCTCCAGTTACCGACAACGTTATCTTTGATATGTATAATTTTTTTATAATAATCTACAAGTTTTTCAAGTTTTTTAACTTCTTCTTCTATGCTCTTCTTTTTTTCTTTTTCATCTTTGGCGGCATTGATTATAAGTGTATTAAGGGAATTGATTTCGTCGACAATCCTTTTCAGACTCTTTAGAGTATATTCATATTGAAGCTGTTTTGTAACATTTTTTGTTACATGGACGAACTCTTCAAAGCCTGAATCCTGCCAGGCGCTTTCGTCTTTATCTTTAAAATATTTTATTGCCGTAGTCGTTTCCACCTGTACAATCGGAGCGTCCTTTAATCTGGAGTAGTGGCTTATGGCTCTTTCAAACTCCTCCTTATGCCTCTTGAGAGACTCCTCTATGGATTCCGAGCCGTCACCGCCTACATTACTTCCCACGACAGCGCCTTTGCAGGTTTGGGCAAAGATGATGCGTTGATCTGCATCCATGATCTTATTCAGGATTTTTCTGTCCGCCTCTTTCATGGGACTCCTGACAGAAGAAAGATAGATAATTAAATCCGCCTGTGGAAGAAATTCGCGGAGAGTCAGATCTTCGTGCTCTTTATGTCCATAGGCGTCAAGCCCGGGAGTGTCGGCGATCTCAAGATCCCCTTGAAGGATAAAACTGGGCAGCCCCAGCTTTATATATTTAACACCATATTTATTTTGAGGGTTCTCGTCTTCTGATGTATATTTCCACAGAGATTCGGTAAAAACGCCTTTACCGGTCGTTTTCTTAGACTCGCCGTTTTCAAAAATAATCTCAAGAAAAGGCTCTTCCGCCTTGGCGCAAAAAACAAGCATATTTGTCGTCGCCTTGCTCTGTTCCTTTAAGATTTTTTCTCCCTTACCTAACAGTACATTTAAAAGAGAGGACTTACCGGAACTTGTAATTCCCACAAGTCCGCTTTTTATGGTATGCTTTGAGAAAGAACGGATATTATTTTCAAGATTATTGATTCTGTGCCTGAACTGCTCTATTCCCACGTCCTTTAACTGAAGCACAGTGTCTTTGGCCCTGTCTAAAAAATCTTTAATCTCCTGTTCTTCTTTATCCATGACTCCTCTTCGCCCTCCTTTATTTCCCTGTCTCGGAAAGTTTCTTCAGTTTATCTTCAATTGCCACTTGATTGTTTAGAAAACTCTCAGCCAGCTTTTTTGCATTTTTCAGGTCATTTTCCAGAATATCCTTTATAAAGCCTGCATTTTCATTTTTATTGGCAAGAATCGTCTCTCTTATATCTCCCAATTCGCTCTTAAGAAATGATATTATCTCCTCACCCGTAACCTTTTGCTCCTCCTTACCGGTATCGAGAAGACCCTTGATATCCTCTCCGGATTTCTCTATATAGGCGCTTATCTTTCCTTCGATCTCTCCTATTTTGCTTTCTGTACTTTCCATTGAATTACCTATCTCTCTGCTCACATCGATCAGACGGTTTTCTATCTTCTCTATAAAACCGTTAAGAAAGTCGGTCTGACTCTCCTTTCCTTCCTGTAATATGCGTTTAATATCTTCCAGCATGGATTTTATAATAGTTTCGTCATCCTCTTTTTTTGCCAGTATATCTTTTAGCCGACTTTTAATCTCCTCAGTCGATTCCTGTATCTGGCGTCCGACCTGTTTGCTGTCCCCTGTTATCTTGTCCTCTATTGTTCCAAAAGAGCTCTCCATCTTATCTGAAAGACCGGATAATATACTCTCTGTCTTTGTCACGATGGAAACGATATTCTTGCTGTCCCCCCCGTCCTGTACGGCAAGTTTAATATCCTCGAGCATAGATTTTATTGCAACGACATCTTCCTCTTTCCCGGTTTGAAAATCCTTTAATCGGCTGCTTATATCCTCAGTTGAATCCTGTATAAGGGTTTTCGCCATTTCGTTACCTGTCGTAATTTTATTTTCCATCGTTTCAAAGGAACTCTCCATCTTGTCGGCCAGACCGGACAAGATACCGTCCATTCTTATCACTGCCGAATCTATCTTTTCATTATCTTTGTTCAGCATTGATTTTTGTAACTCTTCCAAAGCATCTTTAATAAAAGAGTTCTGTTCTTCGCTGTTTCTGTTTCTCTCGAGGCTGTCTTCCAGCAGCGTTTTGATTTCACTGTTATTGGCTTCCAGAAGCGCCTTTGTGTTTTCATCGACCTTTGTTATACGCTCTCCAATCTTATCGTCTATCTTACCGGCTACGGCGGCGGCGATATGATCCGATAAGGTGGCGATAATCGTCCTTGTAACGCTGTCTATATAATAATCGTCTTTCATTTTTATTCTCCCGCTCTAAAAAAAAGAAGTAACTAAAAACAGCATTTAGCTGTCAACTATTTAATTGAAACACTTTATGTTTCAAAACAGATTCACCCATAAGGTGAAGCTTATTATAGGCACAACATCAATTCTTTCCTTGGCTAAAGGCTGACCGCTGATAGCTGACTGCTGTTTTTAGGGTAATACTTTACTGAAAAAGTAGTAACATACTTAATATCTTATTGGAGAATATTATAAAATATTATATCTCCTTAGGTATATAGATTTGGACCAAAGGCTGATATAAAAAGTTGTCCCTTACAGGAGGAATGCGATATGCCTTTATCAGATGATCATGAATATAAGCCAATGAAACCCTGCATTGTTTTTGAAGATTCCGATTTAGCCGTTTATTGTATATTTGAAAACGATTCTTACAGGTGGATCGACAATGACGGGGAGTTAGTCAAAAATATTCCGACTGCTTCGACATTGGAAGAGGCCATGGTAAATTTGAAAAAGTGGAATAGAGCAATTGACTAAAAAAACAGAGCTGCGTATAATAAAAAAATGGCGACTGTAACATTCGATACTCATGCGTATGTAAAAAAACTAAAATCTGCGGGATTTACCGAACAACAGGCGGAAGCGCAGTCTGAAGCGCAAAAGGAGTTGTTGTCGGAGATTTTGGATTCAACCTTAGCGACAAAGGGAGACATCCAAATTTTAAAAGCAGAGATCGAAAAGGTGAAGGCCGATATCGAAAAAGCAAAATTCGATGTAATTAAATGGGTTGCAGGAATGTTAGCAGCTCAGGCTGCAGTCGTTGCAACTCTCATTAAGTTGCTCTAAACAAAAGGAGTAGCAAATGTCTTTCGTAAAAAGAATCGGTGTATTTACAAGCGGCGGAGACGCACCCGGCATGAATGCTGCGATAAGAGCCGTTGTCAGAGCCGGCATATATTACAAACTTGAAGTGATCGGCGTCAAGAGAGGCTATGAAGGTATGATCGATGGCGATGCCGAATTAATGAACTTGAGAAGTGTATCCAATATCATTCAAAAAGGCGGTACGATATTAAAAACAGCGAGGTCAAAACAGTTCATGACACCTGAAGGCAGAGAGAAGGCTGCAAAATTCCTGAAAAACCAAAATATCGACGGTCTCCTGGCTATTGGCGGGAACGGCACTTTAACAGGCCTTTTGGAATTGAGAAAACACTGGAACGGAAAAATGATAGGACTCCCCGGTACGATCGACAACGACTTATACGGAACCGACTATACAATAGGATATCATACGGCCGTGCAAACAGCCATCGAAGCGATAGACAAAATAAGAGATACCGCAGATGCCCACGACAGGATTTTTATGGTTGAAGTAATGGGGAGACATGCAGGCTTTATCGCTCTCGATTCCGGAATTGGAGGCGGCGCCGAAAAGATACTGCTGCCTGAAATCGATACGGAAGTAAATAAATGCGTTACAAATTTTCTGGAAGGGAAAGAAAAGGGCAAGACAAGCAGTATCTTTATCGTTGCCGAAGGAAACAGTCTTGGCGGGGCAAGAGAAGTCGCTACAAAAGTTTTTGAGGCATCAGGGTGCGATTGTAAGGAAGTTGTAATCGGTCATATCCAAAGGGGTGGTTCTCCTGTAATAGGAGACAGAGTACTGGCAGGTAAGCTGGGAGTATTCGCCGTTGAAGAGATGATGGAAGGTAAAGATAATTCAATGGCAGGAGAAATAAACAACCAATGTGTTTTAACACCTATAGACAATGCCGTTAACTGGAAAAAACAGATCGACCCCTATAAACTGAAAGTCGCTTCCATATTGGCGACCTAAGGGCTTGTCAGGAAATAAGTTTGACATACAGCGCCCGGATTTGGTTTAGATTCAATCAAAAAACTGAGTTCCCAATGAAAATGAAACTATAATACAGATTACTCCCCGCTCCATCTTTTAAACAAATTATGACTGACCTTCATTTGGTCCAAAAGCTTACCTGTTACAAAATCTACTATATCTTCCAGTGTTTCGGGAATCGTGTAAAAACCCGGTACAGGCGGAGCGATTGTTACGCCTAACCGTGCAAGGCGGAGCATATTTTCAAGGTGTATCGCGCTAAATGGCATCTCCCTTGGCGAGATGACAAGAGGCCTTGCTTCTTTAATTGTAACGTCCGCTGCTCTTTCTATCAGATTCCCGGCATATCCGTTGGCCACGGCGGAAAGTGTCTTTACGGAACAGGGAACAATATACATTCCTTCGGTAATAAATGAGCCGCTTGAAACAGGAGCAAAAAGATCACTGTCACGGTATGCGAGGATATGACGGCAATTGAATTGCCCTCTGGCTGTTTCAGAGATATCGGCGCTGAAGTCGATTCCTGTCTCATGTTTAATTATCGGTATGGCGTTAGAGGAAAGAATAAGATGTACTTCAGAGGATTTTGACAATTCGCGAATAAGAGCGAGGCCGAACTTAATTCCGCTCGCACCTGTAATGGCAACAACATATCTCTTCATTGACCGCTCATATTATTCCTCGAATTTAAAAATATATTCATCAGGCCTTGACAATCCAAGTTCTTCGCGAGCTTTCTTCTCCAAATAAAAATTGTCACTCTCTATCTTATCTATCTCTTCTGTAAGAGTAATCCTCTCCATATCCAGGCCCCTGATTTTATTCAAAATCTCCTGCTCGCCTTTTTTCAGATGAAGATATCTGATAATTCCCATGTCATCGAAAACAAGGCTAAAAACGATAAAGAACAGACAAACAAAAAAAGAAAGGAAAAAAAGACGATTTTTTCTCTTTCTTTCCTTAATCACCTGTTTTCTCAATAAATTTCTGTTTTGCATCTACTAAATTGAAATCCCAAAAAAAGAGAGGCCTTGCAGGCCTCTCCATTGTTTAATTGAATTATCTCAGATTGTAATATGTATCCTTACCTTTGTATACGGCGACATCGCCCAGCTCTTCCTCTATCCTGAGGAGTCTGTTGTATTTGGCGATACGGTCACTTCTCGATGTGGAGCCGGTTTTGATTTGCCCTGCATTCAGCGCCACTGCAATATCGGAGATCGTTGTATCCTCGGTTTCTCCCGATCTGTGAGAGATCACTGCCGTGTAATTGGCTTTCTTAGCCATCTCTACTGCGTCGAGAGTTTCGGTAAGAGAACCGATCTGGTTTACCTTTACAAGTATTGAATTTGCAATATTTTTTTCAATACCCTCTTTTAATATCGCAGGATTTGTAACAAAAAGGTCATCCCCTACAAGCTGCACTCTGGAAGCAAGTTTGTCAGTTAATTTCTTCCAACCGTCCCAGTCGTTTTCATCCATCCCGTCTTCAATGGAAACGATAGGATACTTATCTACAAGTGTTGCATAAAAATCAATAAGCTCCTCGGAAGTCATGATTTTGCCTTCTCCCTCGAAGTTATACTTACCGTCTTTAAAAAATTCCGACGAAGCAACGTCCATGGCAAGAAGGAAATCGTCCTGAGGTTTATATCCGGCGTCCTCAATGGCCTTCATAATAACCTGTAGTGCTTCTTCATTGGAGCTGAGATTGGGAGCGAAACCGCCTTCATCTCCCACTGCCGTGGATAATCCCTTACTGTTTAAAAGCTTTTTGAGGTTATGAAAAACCTCGGCTGACGTTCGCAGAGCCTCTTTAAAAGTAGGCGCCCCCACGGGCATAATCATAAATTCCTGAATGTCCACATTATTATCGGCATGAGCTCCGCCGTTAATAATATTCAGCATTGGAACGGGAAGCTCTTTTGCGTTTACTCCGCCAATATACTTATAAAGAGGGAGGTATGCCTCTTCGGCGGCGGCTTTGGCGACTGCCAGAGATACACCGAGAATTGCATTAGCGCCGAGTTTGGATTTATTGTTTGTACCGTCCAGTTCGATCATTGTTTTATCAATAAGAGGCTGATCATTGGAATCGAAACCGGTTACATTGTCAGCGATTATGCCGTTTACGTTATCTACGGCTTTTGAGACTCCCTTGCCGAGATATCTCTTTTTGTCCCCGTCTCTTAACTCGACAGCTTCTCTCTCTCCTGTGGATGCGCCACTGGGCACGGCTGCTCTTCCGATTGTACCGCTTTCAAGTTCTATATCCACCTCAACAGTTGGATTTCCTCTTGAGTCCATAATCTCTCTTGCGTGGACTCTTGTAATTTCTGACATACTTGCCTCCTTAAATTAGATTTTATGTAATAGATCGTTTTATTAATTATTTCTTTGGTTTCGGTGCGTGAATGGCCTCGCCGTGCACATCTTCGGCAGCCTCCATCAGTCCCTCGGAAAGAGTAGGATGGGTATGAATGGTTTCAGCGATATCCCGTACCGTGAGCCCCTTCTGCATTGCAAGAGCGCCTTCGTGAATTATATCCGACGCATGGGCGCCTATTATATGAACACCAAGCACCTTATCTGTCGATTTATCGGCGATGATCTTAAAAAGGCCTGATATCTCGTTCATTGCATGGGCCTTACCAAGCCCTCTGTACTGAAACACACCGGTATTGAATTGTATGCCCTGCTCTTCCGCCTGGTCCTGCCTTAATCCCACGGAAGCGATCTCAGGTGAAGTGAATATCGCAGCCGGGACAACGGAGTGATCCATTGCGTTCTTCTTTCCGAAGATGTTTTGAACAGCCACAATTCCTTCCTTTGAAGCAACATGAGCCAAGAGCATCCCTCCCGTCACATCACCGATCGCATAAACATTGGAATTGCTCGTTTCAAGATATTCGTTTACCTGAATATCTCCGCGCTCTCCGGCCTTAATTCCTGCGTTATTGAGATTGAGGCTATCGCTGTTATAGGTTCTGCCAATGGTTACGAGCATTTTCTGACCGATCAACTCTTTATTATTGGACAAAAAGGCATGCACTCCGTCATTGTCTACACTAACCTTTTCAACCTTAACATCCATTACAAGTTTGATCTTTTTCTTTTTCAGTTCCCGTTCGAGGACCTGGGAAATCTCGGGATCTTCCGTGGATACGGCTCTGGGCATTAACTCCACCAGAGTCACCTTTGAACCAAGATCACTGTAAATACAGGCAAACTCGCAACCCATGACACCGGCGCCTATAATCAGCATACTTTCAGGGATTTCCGTCAGGTTCAGAGCATCTGTACTGGAGATTATGTTCTCACCGTCAAAGGGAAAGGTAGGAATTTGCGCCGGCCTCGACCCGGTTGCAATTATAATTTTGTCTGCATCAAGAGTCTCCTTCGCCCCCTCTTTATTTGTTACCCTTATCTCTTTATCCGACTTGAACGCTCCCCTGCCCTCTTTCAGCTCTACACCCCAGCTTTTAAAAAGAGCACGAATTCCTTTTACCTGTGTAGCAACAACATTGTTTTTTCGTTCGATAATCTTCTGCATATTGGGAGTAAGAGCGCCTTGAAGTTCTATTCCGAAAGAGTCGAGATGGGTGGCGTGGACATAGGCTTCCGATGAAGCGAGCAACGTTTTCGTTGGTATACAGCCGTAATTAAGACATGTACCGCCGACTTCATCCTCTTCGACAACAGTCACTTCAGCCCCTAATTGCGCAGCTTTTAAAGCGGCGACATACCCTCCCGGACCTGCGCCTAAGACTATTATCTTCATCCTGACTCCTCTTCCAGATACTTTTCATATGACGCCGCATCCATCAGTTCATCCGTTTCCGACTGGTTTGTCATTTCCACAACAACAATCCAGCCTTTGCCGTAAGGCTCCTCATTAATGACTTCAGGGGTGTCTTCAAGCTCTTCATTAACTTCCACTACCGTTCCGCTGACAGGCGCAATAACTGCAGAAGTCGCCTTAGTGGATTCTATTTCCGACATTTCCGTATTCACTTCGATTTCAGCATCGACTTCCGGAATATCTACGTACACAATATCTCCCAAAGCGTCCTGAGCATAATCGGTAATTCCGATAGTAGCCCGTTTGCCTGAAAGATTTACCCAGGTATGATCCTTATGATAAAGTAATTTGTCTGGTTGCATAACTACCTCCAGCAATAAATGGTTAACCTGTAAAACAGGTTAATACAGTGATTTCATATCATAGTATATTAAGATTTGTCAAGTACGGCATCGTTTTATCTCTCTTCAAGTGCGGAAAAGTCCGCTGCTTTACCGGCCAGCTTATGTAATGAAGCCAGTATCGAGAGTTTATTATTTCGCTTTCTCTCATCTTTATCCATGACCAGCACTTTATCAAAAAACGTATTTATACTCCCGATGACTCCTTCAAGCATGGCAAAAGCGCCATTGTAATCTCCTCTGGCAGTGCTGTCGTGTATTCCTTTGCTTATGTTTTTTGTTTTTTCAAGGAGTTCTTTTTCATAAACCGAATCTAACGACTCTTCATCGGTTTCTCCCTCAAAACCGGGAGGAATAATATTGTGCACCCTTTTTAGAGCAAAGAGAAAATCATTATAACCACTCTTACCCTTTAAAGAGCCCAGAGCATCGAGACGATTATTCAGATATAGTAAAGGAATATCCATAAAATCATACATTGCTGCGTTGACAACGTCATTTGCATAGCCAAGAGACGAAAAATGTGATTCAAGCCTCTGCTTAAAAAAAGCTTTCAAGTTGTCCGGAATATGTCCGTCTCTTTTTATAATATCCGGGATTCCTCTTAATATGATACTCAAACTCACGGCAAAACCTCTGTGCAGCAAAATCAGGACAATGCCGTTTGCCTGCCTTCTCAATGCATAGGGGTCTTCCGAACCTGTGGGGACAAGATTTACGGAAAAGAAAGAAACAATATTATCCAGCTTGTCTGCAAGGCTCAATATGACCCCTGTATCCGTTACGGGAAGTGAATCTCCTGCAAAAGCAGGGAGATATTGCTCCTCCAGGGACAGTGCGATTTCTCTTTCTTCCCTGTCATGAAGCGAATAGTATCTCCCTATGGCGCCCTGAAGCTCGGGAAACTCTCTTACCACGCCGGTTGTGAGATCGTTTTTCGAAAGCCTGACGGCGCGGCCGATCCTTTCTGTGTTCGTCGCCAGGCAGGGCTGTCCCTCAGCATTAAGCTTTTCTAAAAGCATTTCCGCGATGAATCCGATTCTCTCGACCTTTTCATGCATCGTTCCTATGTCCTTATGAAACATAACTCCCTTTAAACTATCCAGGCGGTCAATGAGAGGGATTTTTAAATCTTCTTCATAATAAAATCTGGCGTCATCGAAACGCGCGGTCAATACACGCTCGGCTCCCGATTTGACTGTCATCGAATTTTCCCCGGCAGTGTTGCTTATTATAATAAATTTATTAGTCATCCTGAACTCGTCATCTTCAAGGGCGAAGTACTTCTGATGATCTCTCATGACGCTTATAAGAAGTTCCTTTGGCAGCGCCGTGAAATCTTCGGAAAAAGCACCGACAACGGCATTGGGATACTCTACGAGAAAATTGACAGTGTCCAGAAGTTCATTGTCCTCGATAACCGATGCATTGACCGACCCTGCCTTCTCTTCCATCTGTTTTTTAATTAAAGTTTTTCTTTCTTCAAAATCAACAATTACTTTATTCTCTCTTAATAGATTTTTATAATTGCCAATATCATTTATGGTCAGTGCTTTGTTTGAGAGAAACCTGTGCCCGTAAGTTGTTGCCGTGGCGTTTATATCATTCAGTGTAAAATGTATTGGTTTGCTTCCCATCACAGCGGTTATCCACTTTATTGGCCTGGCGAATTTAAAACTGCCGCTCCCCCATCTCATACTTTTTGGAAATTTAAGAGAGTTTATAACAGACAACAAAACAGAGTCTATAATTTCAACAAGAGCTGCCCCCTTTTCTTCTATTACGGCGACAACATATTCTCCCTTACCTTTTGTCTTAATAACAAGAGACTCGACTCCTATGCCATGGGAATTGGCGAAACCGATAGCCGCTTTTGCAGGCTTTCCCGATTTGTCATAGGCCCTTACCTTTGGAGGACCATAATACTCCTTTACCCTCGACTCCTGTAACATGTTAACTCCGCCGGCGATAAGCGAAAGTCTGTTAGGAGTAGCGGTAGTATATATCTCCTTGAATACGATTGCGTTATCTTTGAACCTGGCGTCGGCAATCTCCTTCAATTGAGTAATAGCTCCGGGCAGAAATCTCGCAGGGATCTCTTCTGTCCCTATCTCAAGTAGTATATCGGTTATCGATTGCATCTCTTATATACTTTCCATCTATCCATTTTCATGATGATTCGTAGGGGCGAACACACATGTTCGCCCCTACGAATCCCTATCTTCCAACGCCCCTGCATAAGCCTCGGCGCAAAGCTTCGCAAGAGCCCTGACTCTCGCTATATAGGTTGTCCTGTCCGAAACCGAAATCGCCCCTCTTGCATCCAGAATATTAAAGTAGTGCGAGCACTTCAGACAAAACTCATAAGCAGGGTAAATCAACCCCTCGTCAATCAATGCTTTGGATTCCGCTTCAAACTTTTCGAACAAAAGCTTATGGAGTTCCCTGTCAGCGAACTCGAAATTAAATTTCGAAAACATCACTTCATCGCTGTGATGGATATCTCCATATGTAAGTTCATTATTCCACATCAGTTTATAAACATTATCTACCCCTTGTAAGTACATTGCAATTCTTTCAAGACCATAGGTTATTTCAAGGGATACGGGATGGAGGTCTATGCCTCCGAACTGTTGAAAATAGGTAAACTGGGTGACTTCCATTCCGTCGAGCCAAACCTCCCATCCAAGCCCCCAGGCGCCCAGAGTCGGCGATTCCCAGTCGTCTTCAACAAATCGAATATCGTGCTTATCAGGCTCTATGCCTAAAAACTTCAGGCTTTCGATGTAAATTTCCTGTGAATCTTTGGGAGAGGGTTTTAAAATTACCTGGTACTGGTAATATCTTTGGAGCCTGTTTGGGTTTTCACCGTATCTCCCGTCAGTCGGTCTTCTCGATGGTTGGACATAGGCAGTCTTCCATGAAGTCGGGCCAAGGACTTTAAAGAATGTGGCAGGGTGAAAAGTACCGGCCCCGACCTCTGTATCATAGGGTTGGAGCACGACACAGCCGTTATCGGACCAAAACCTTTCAAGCCTGAATATAATCTCCTGAAAGTTCAGAGAAACTCCTTACACAAATTGGGCCTGTATAAAAATGAGGCACAAGAATACGCTTCGCTCCATCCGTTACAAGGTAAGGGTAAAATCTTAATGAATGTACTATGGTTTTGTCAAATAGAAAAGGGATTTATCTTACACAACAACAGTGAGATTTGCTTATATTTATGACAATACCATTAACTTAAGGAGCAAAGCACCTTCCGACGGAAGCGGGTCATGTTTGAGAAGGCGCAGCGAAGCGGAGCCTTCGAGTTTAGCCGAAGAAGGCGGATGGTGCTTTGCTCCTTAAGTTAATGACAGTGAATGACTGCTTACATAATTAAGCGGATTCTTTAATAATATTTTAGGAGGTTATAATTATGAACTTATTTTTAAAAGGTGTCGGCGTACTATCAATCTTTTTAATGCTTATTTTCCCTTTAACGGAAACACAGGCTGAAATGATCGTGTATGATGACTTCAGCGGCAGTGAGATCGATAGTACTTTATGGACATCATGGTATCAGGATTTTGAGAATCTGAGTACAGGGGCCGGTTATTTAATTGCCGAGATGCCTCAAAACGAGTATGGTCATTTGAAATAAACTCATGCTTTTAGCGGTAATTTTAAGTTTATTGTCTATTTTGAGGATTACAGTTATACAGGGTCCGAAGATTTTGGTTGGTATTATCCCGGTTTTTCCGTGTCAACCATTTCTACGGAATCGTCAACAAATGACTGGTATTATGACCAGGTATCTATTTCATTAAGCGGATACCCCGATGTGTCTAAATATATGGGAGGAACCATCGACGGTGAATATCAGGATAGTTATTATGAATCAGGCGCGAATATCAGCTCCGGCAGTGTAAAGCTGCATCGATCCGGCTCCACGGTAACAGGTTCCTTTTGTGATGACAGCGGCTGTACGACTCTCGGGTCATACAGCGGTTTTGACGATGAGGTTAAAATAGAACTCAACTTTAATGGAACAGACAGATCGGGCAGTATGTTTTATGTGTATATTGATGAAATCACTTACGAAGGAGAAGATCTTGGTGAAGAGATATCTGTTTCGCCTGGTAAGCTAATATTTTCCAACACCTCTGTCGGCAGCACATCGGAGCCGAAGTCCGTCACTGTTAAAAGCACGGGCTTCAGCGACCTCACAACCGGAGCAGTGGAAATAGATAATTCCGATGATTTTTTAATAGAAAACGATGAATGTACCAATGTAACACTTGCATCGGGAGACACCTGCACGATTGAAGTGGTTTTTGCTCCGCTGTCTGAAGGTGAAAAAACAGGAGACCTGGATATATCCTATAGAAATAATTATATAGAATCCGTAACTCTCAGCGGAACGGCCTCATCCAGAACCGTTCTTACCATTGAGAAAGACGTCGCCGGTACAGGCAAAGTAACAAGCACGGACAAAGGGATCAGCTGTGGAGAGGATTGTTCCGAAGAGTACGATGAAGGAACAAAAGTTACATTGGAAGCAATTCCTGACAGTGACTCCTCCTTTACAGGCTGGTCAATAGAGGAATGCGGAGATTTTACCAGATGCGTTGTTACCATGGATGAGGATGTCACGGTAACGGCGACTTTCGATGTCGCTGTAAATCCGGATATTAAAGTGAACGGCGAAGATGAGTCCGTTTCGCTATCACCGGACAATAATGTTGTTGTAACCCTCTCTCTTGAACTTTCCGACGATTATACAAACAAGAGGGGTGAATTGTGGATATATGCTCATTCGCCTTTTGGTCAGTATACATATTCCCTTGATGGCGGCAGGTGGAGCAAAGGGGGTGGAACATCTTTGAGCGGTACATTACCTGTGCTGGATGAGATGGAGATATTGGACAGGACATTACCTCCCGGCGATTATACTTTCTGGTTTACCGTAGACATGAGTCCCAATAATTCCTATGATCATGACTTTGCCGATTCTGTTGAGGTAAAAGTGGAATAAAAACTTTGTTTTTGTTACTTGTTGTATATTCTCTTTCAACCATTTTATATAACCTAAGTTGAGCGGTTTTCAGTGCAAAGTAGAGAGTAAGAAGCACTTAAAGGGCGATAGAATCATGTTATAATAAAGCTGCGAAAGAACAGAAACTATCACCCGATAAGTGAGGTAATTATGAAACAAAAAGAGATAAAAAGCAAGAAAAAAATAAGCAGAGTAGAAGTAACGACAGACACAATGACAGGGCGAGGAGGAATATGTAAAATATTTAAGCGGGATAAAGATATATGAGATATTGGTTGAGCATTTTATGGGAGTGTTAAATTCCACAATAAACCGATCAAATAATCACATAAAAAACGAGACAACAAATTAATCCATACAGATTTTAATGAAGAGAGAAAAAGAAGAAAAGCTAAGAGATGGTAAGTAAGAAGAGATGAGCATAAAAAGAGCAGAGACTCCGGGAAAAGCAGTAAAGTAATCCCGGAGCACAGAGAGAGCAGGAAAATTCTGAATCAGAACAATTTTAAATCCTGATTAATATTAAGAACTGAATTGATCTCAAGGA
>JAREWP010000036.1 GCA_029001845.1 Candidatus Magnetocorallium paracelense
TCTTAATATCTCCTACAAATCCTAACGCTATCTCTGCAAGGTTTACTGTCTTGACCTTTATCAGAGCTATTATAAATTGAGCCAAAAAATTTATACGTGCTCCGTGCCAATTTATTTTGTTCTCCTTCAGTATCTTCTCTAATTTCTTTACTCTTTTCATGGCGTTAGCTGTTGCTGACGCCATATTTTCTACCAGTTTACTATAAAATGTCTAGTCTATACATTTGTATAGTATTTTTTTGTCCTGTACTTAGAATTCATTTATTCTTTTCTCATCTATTAAAAATCTATCTTCATCTAAAAATGGGTTATCGCTGGTTATAAGATCATTTAATATATATTTCCAATCTGGAGCATTTTTGTTTAAGTCTTCACTATTGATATCATCAAATAATTTTGTAGAAGATTTTGCCAAGCTGTCCAGTATCCAATCTTTTTGTTGTTTTTTAGATATAGGACGAGGGTATTGTTCTGCTACTTTTTTCCAAGATTCAAACAATTGCACATACTGTAAAATATCCTTATCAGGATGCTCTGTATCAGTATCAGGTTCATGAATTTTCGTCCCATCTGATAATTCAGTAAATTTTCCGCTATCAAATGTATACGCTCTCTCACCAACAACTATATTTCCCAATCTCGTTGAATTTTTTTTTCCTGCACAAACTCCTGTCATGGCAATGAATCTTGGATTAAATTCTTCGAGTATGGATTTGAGGTGCAAACTCATGTCAACAGGGCCATACTTTGGTGGCCAAGAGATATGGATTTTAAGTAAATCACCTTTTGAATTGTATAATTTTCCTCTTTTATATTCTCTTTTATTTTTTGCGAAATCTTTTGAGAATTTTACAATCTCAGTCTCATCAAAAACTTCGATTAAGGCCTTAACCTCTTCAGCCATCGCACATACTATACAAACATCAAAAAAAACTTCGCTTTCATTTTCATTATCCGGAGTAATATCTATTTTACCCATATGTGGTAACCCTTTTTCCTATCAGTCCGTGAGAGTTCCATATCCGTTACTGTCCACGTTTACCTCTGATGATATCCTTCAGTTTTCAACTAATCTTTTTCTGGAATGATTACTTATCCTGCGCTTGCCGATTTGCATCCGTTATAAGGAATCAAATTCGTGTATATTTTCTTATCTTTGTCCCTGATAATTTCTTTCCGTTTTCACGGTCATGGTCGTGCAGTATAGCGGCTAACATGAAAATCAGCAGCGATAGTCTGCTGCATTTTCTGGTTATCTTTAACTTTAAATTGATTACATATTTTCCATTTAATTTTCGAATTCTGTTTTAGTTGACTCATTGTTCTATATGGTAAGCATTGGGTTTTGATTCTCTCATCTTATTTATTATGCTCCCATTATCCATTTTGTTATTTTCTCTTTGATTCTTTGTAGTCTTTCTTGAGAGATTTGACCTAATTTTCCTAATAAAATTTCCTTTTCTACTACTGCAAGTCTACTGGAACGAAAATACTTCGAGTTTTCAACCCCGATTCCTTAAAGTCATAATCCTCCGGACTAATAACTTCATCAATTCCTATCTGATGTTGATGAAGGCGAGTTGAAATCATACAGATGAGCCAATCATCATAGTCTCCCGGCACTTCTCTTATCACTAAGGCAGGACGTAACTTACCTTCTTCGAAATCCGTCTGCGGAAAACGGAACAAAATAATTTGTCCCTCTTTTATCATAAAAATGTTTCCTTTAAATCATTTAAGGTATAAAAAGTCTCCTCATCCTCTATCCCTCGCATTGCTGATTCAAGAGCAAACTTGCTCCATTCTCTATTTTCCCTTTCTTTAATTTTTATTTCTATAAAATTTATAAAATCAAAAACCTCTGCTTGTTTTTCTTTTGGTAATGACTTAATTTTTTCAACTATCTTATCACCTAAACCCATTTTGCCTCCATTTGTGCAAGTGATAGTGTTTTTATTATTTTAGCATAATGCTTAAAACCAGCCGACTGCGAAGTAAAGCAGCTGTTTAGTTAATAGGCTTCTGACCATCTTTTTTAACATAGCTTCCTTTATATTATAAGAACTAATCAGCACCGCAAATATGCTCAATTGATTTGTGAGCTTTTTCAGCTAAATCAGCCCATGCACCTGCATCATTAATGAAATCCTGAGAATAAAATGTTTTCTTTTCTTCTTCGTTTTTCCATGAATAATGACTAATAAATTCACCTAATATCTCTGTAAGCTTACGTTCTTTTTTCAGTCTTAATTTCTCTATTGTGTTAACATCAAAGATACCAATCTCTAGTAATTTGTCTAATCGCTTTACAAGAATCTCCTTTTTATCTTTATGTAATGTGAAAACATCCATAGGATTACATTGATCAAGCATTGGATATACTGTAGCCAACAAAGGGGTCGGATCTACATATTGCTCTATTATGTAATCCGAATGTCCGTCTTCTCTTTGTCTTTCATGAGTTACTCGTTCAACAGTAATAAGGCCTAAAGCAGAAAATTGTCCCAAGATTGAATTGTACATACCAGTGAAACTGAGTTTGTTCATTTCATCACCTAAGTAATCATGCAAAAAGTGATTTACAGAGTTTTGTAAGCTGTTCCCATTTGTTTTTACTGATAATAAAGGGTCGAAAATACTAATATATTGGATACCATTCATTGGATATTTACTTACATAGAAAGTTCTGTCTCTAAGAGTCTTTACAAACTCATCTGCTTTAATTTTCAAGGTCTCATACTCTTTAATACGAGAATTAAGCCGTTCATTCAACTCTTGTAATTCTTTTACTTGCTCTCTTAATTTATAATTCTCCTGGAATAAAATATCAAATTGTCCTTTTGAAACTTCCCTTGCTGAACTTGCTCTCACCCATCCTTCCATTGGATACATTTTTATAGTTTTTGACATGGAAAGTGCCACTAATCCAGGCAGCTCTGATGCATTTTCCCAAAATTTCACTAAACGATTTCTACTAACCTTTTCTTTGAATTGTTTAAGTTTTTTTTGCGCTTCCTCTGATGATTCAACTAAGTTGAAAGGTAGAAATTCTGGTTTATTATGTATAAAAGCAACTACCTTAATTCCTATTGTTACTGCATAATCGTATTCTTTTTCTGTGTAGCTTATGCCATCATTATCTGTTGTGCCATATCGTCCAGCTATGATTAAGAGGTAATAGTCGCAATCATCAATAACTTTCTTAATGAACTTCCATTGCTCTTCATCAGCCGCTGGAAACAGTTCCATGCCTGCAGGGATGCAGTCCATTTCCATTAGTGTTTGTACTACAGCCTGACGTTCATCTTTTAAGTCAGCAAATGTTGAACTTACAAAGACTTGATACCTTTTTTTACTTGAATTATCCTTCATAAAGATTTTCTATTCTTTCTTTTTACCCAGGGATAACAACAAGATAACTTGCGATAGTCAAGTTAATCGTCTTGTTAGACTGCTTCAGTCAGTTTTTCATTTATTTTTTCTTTAAGCCATAAATTTACTAATGTTTCAGGTAAAATACCTTTAGCATGAGCTAACTTATCAATGCTATCAGACAATTCTTTTTCAATAGCAAAATAGTTTTTCTCTGATTTCAGTTCTACCTCAAACTCTATATCTGTTTGTAGATCTTCGTAATCAGCTAAACTATGAGTGTCCCAAAAGTTCGCAGCTTCTTCTATACTTTTAAATTCTTCAGGTAATGAATCTCTTTCTACTTTACTTTTTGCCATAGCTTTTCCTTTCTTTTGAATCCATATCTCGTGCAGTAACTATTAATGCTTCTTTTGTTAGTTTATAGATAAATAACACAGTTAAATATCTACCAGCATTTGTCTGTCCACGAGCAGAATATAAATTCTCCTTCTTAACTTTTCCTTTTTCAATAAATTTTAATTTAGGTCTATTTTGAAAAACTTCCTCTACTTCTTCTCTGGTTACATTATGTTTCCATAGTAGCTTATCTGTAATGTCTCTATACCATATAAAACTTTCAATTCTCAACTAACTATCCTTGGAAATCTTTTTCTTCAATTCTACGTATTTATTTCACACCTAAAAGTGACAATTAGGTCGAGGACCGAGGATGTAAAAGCAAGTGCTTAGGCAAGGAGGCAAGGCGGTTTAGGCGCAGGCGTAGCAGAGCTACGTTGAGCACTAAATCGGTGAAGTCCGACGCAGCATAAGTGCTTGATTTTACAGCCGAATCCCGATCTAATTGTCACTTTAAGGTCACATGCAAAATCTGTCTATTATACATCTTTTTACCTTAAGTCTGTCTCATACACAAGGTTTGACGATTTAAGTATTTTATATAAATCCTGAATGGAATTTATACTTTGTGATTCTGGGAGTCCATTACGTCCGGTATTCCTTACCTTACAGTAGGTAAAAATGACACGTCTTTTTGCCCTTGAAAGAGCTACAAAAAAACCACAAGTTTCCTCTTCAGGTTGCTTTCTAAAATTCCAAAAGGCGCTATCCTCTAAACCGATAAATATCACGGTATCATATTCCAATCCTTTACTTTTATGAGTGGTCATAATAGGCACAGCATCTTTACCCATTAAGGATTCAACAGTATCAGCCCAATTTTGCTTTTTTTCAAAATAATTCCAAAGTTCATCATTTAAAGATTGTAAAGTTTTTGTAAAATAATCTTGATTTCTATACTGTTGATAATATGCTGATAGTTCACTGGCGCCAAAGAATTCTACAATTTGACAAACAACCTTTTCCATATCCGTTTTATTTTGAATTTTATTAAATGAATCTCTAAATGAATGCAAACTATCTTGCAAATCGTTTTCAATTTTTTTTATATCATCTATATCGTCTTCATTTTCATGATAGACTCCACGCAAAATTTTTAAGGCATTCATAATCTCGTTCCATTCATTAGTTCCTTTGTCTGAAAATATAATATAGATATAGGCACAAATAAGTCTTACAATATCTTCTGTGAGGAAATCTTGTAGCCTGCTTTCATCACGGGCTTCTATACCTAATTCATTGAGATATTCTATTAACTTAGCTCCGTACTTATCTGACTTCATTCTGACCAATATACATATATCATTAGGTTTTAAATTTTCATTTTTGATCCAATTATGTATATTTTTAGAAACAACTTCTCCTTCTTGTAAATGGCCATTACAGTACCAAATTTCACAAATCCCTTCATTGTTAAGACAGTTCGTAGATTCTTTACATTCTGATTCATCTCCTTCAATATGTTTTGCTAAGATTTGCTGTATCGTAACCAACCTTGGCGCTGAGCGATAATTGACCAGCAAGGTTGCTTTTTGTGCAGTGAAATCTTGTTCAAAATTCGTAAAGGCATTTTTATCAGCTCCAGCCCAAAGCATAATTCTTTGTTTTTGGTCGCCTACGGCTGTAATAATAGTATCTGATTTCAAGAAACATGTTTTTAAAAGATCATATTGAAGGGTAGTTGTGTCTTGATACTCATCTAAAAAAACATGGCTATAGGTTAGTATAAGGCATTTTCTTAATATTGGATTTACTCGAATAAGATACTCAGCGAGTCTAGTTATCATCTGAAATGTAATAGTGTTTCTCTTAAGCAAATTCTTCCAAACTGCGTTTACAACCTGTTCTTTTTTTGAATCTGGGTTAACGCTAAAAAGCAATTTGCTTTCAGTAAGACAGCGATTATGATCGCTGATACTACTACTAAACTTTTTATCAACAAGATCAAATTCATACTTTATCTCGTTCATATTTGTAAGTATATTGAAATTTGGCAATGGTTGATAATTTTCAGGTAATGCCCTGTAAAACCTATCAATTAAGCCTTTTGCAAATGCGTCATAAGTCAAAGACACAAACCTACTTGATAGTTCTTTTCTGCATCGTTTTCTAACTCGTTCTCCTAAATTTTTTGCAGCATCTTTCTTAAAGCTGATAGCAAGAATTTTTCGTGGAAATAGACATATTCCTGCCTCAAGTAAATACGAAGCCTTTTGAGCCAGAAGTTCTGTTTTTCCGGCACCAGGTCCTGCAATGACATATATATTGCTTGTGGCTTTTATTGCATCCAGTGCCTCTGATTCTAAAGTAAATCCATCAACAGGCTGCCACTCAAATTCAATCATTATTATCCTCTATATCTCTATTTATTGCTTCAGTTGCCCCTGAATAAGGATCATCTTTCAGTATTTCCCTTACTTTCTCTATAAGGTCTTTTAGGAAGAGTGGTAAGCTTTTTTTGAATTTCTCGTTATCAATTTTCGATACAGCCATTATATGTGTGCCTGGCTTTCCACGATTCAGAAAAAGATACCTATACCACGGCATTAGTAATTTATCATCCTCAGAATAGGTATAGCCTTCACCTCCTTTTTCTCCCAAGACAGAGCTAATAGCTTTTTTTATATATTCAGTCTTTTTGTTTTCATCGTTTGGAATATTAGGGCCTTTTGAATCTATTATTTTTTTATATTCCTCAGAAAAAGCTTTGAGCATTGCAAAGTCTAAATCAAGCGGCGCTGCAAAAAAAACATTATAACGCTTCATATATTCAACACACGAGGTTAAGCGCTCCATATCTTCTGCGTTGTTTAATTGGCAGTTATTAGACATAGCTTCGAGACAATCTTTTCCCCGTGATTCATTTAAAAGAATTTTTCTATCAACGCCATTTTCAATAAGTTGTGTACAAGCATATTTTATTCGTCCCCATCCACCGCCATCTCTTTCTGAATCCAAATCGAGTAAGGTTAAATATGGGATATTAAGTTGGTTAAGCAGCTTCCAGAAATGATTCACATATCGACCGCCTAAAGGAACGATACTGACTCCACTATAATCAACGTCATATCCATATGCTTCCATTGCCTTTGAAATGATAATTTCCTCAGTGTCGCCTTCCCCCAATATAACAAGTCTGGCAAAATATATTTCAGGATAAGCTTTTACCGCTTCTTTGACAAACTTATGCGCCTCATCATTTGCTTCAGGCAATTTGATATGGCTTACAATAGTAGAGTGATTCTCTTTAGATATTCGCAGATGACGTATTGCTGCTGGATCAATTCGTTTTACAATGGCAGGCGTATGGGAAGTAATCAAAACTTGGGTATTGTCTCCATTAGCTAAGGACTTAAGTCGCTCGATTATCCTTCCAAGAAGTTGAGGAGCAATATGATTCTCAGGTTCTTCAACAGCCAGAATAGTTAATGATGGTGGATTATAATTCTCTTTCCAAAAATTAACGTCTTCTCCTTTTTGAAATAAACCCTCAAGATGAAGAAGAGTATTAACCAAAGAAAAATAAAACAACGAACGAAGTCCCTCTCCTAAATGATCAATTTCATAACTCCGCTCTGTTTCTGTGGGATAAAATTCGACTTCCACTTTTTGTAAAATAGAAGAAAGATCGCTACTGCTAAATTTGACTTTGGCCTCTGTATACCGAATATCGCTATGCAAACGTTTCCATTGATCTGCAAGAACTTGTCTGAGTGATTTAACGCCTCGCTCGTTATCGAAGATTTTGTCTATCTCATCTGATTTGCTCTTTAGTTCGGAAGCAATTTCATCACTCCACTTTATACCATTTAGGATGCGCCAAAGAATTGTACCTGAAGCATTTCTAAGCTGCCTGGATGGTTCTCTAATTGCAGGCACGTACATTAATTGAATTTGAGCTCGATGCTCTGGCTGCAAGGGAATTTTGTGCTCATCTTTAATTTCTTCATTTTCTTCTTCTGGATGATTAATAAACCATAGTTTTGTTTCTATTTCTCCCTCAGGAGTATTTCCTTTTTTCCATGTTGCTTCCAGACGTATGCGAATATAAGGCGGCTGCCCATTGCCATCTATTAATAATCTTTCAAAAAAGGGAGGTATGGTACGCTTAGCAACATGCTCTTTCCCACTTTTCGTCTCTGGAAAATCAATAACTGACTCTATGTGTAGATCGCTCTCTTCTATGTCTTCTGGAGTCTTGTTTGATGGCACATGGAAATCAGAGCGATATAACATACGATCTCCACGGGCAGTTCCGAATAACTTTTGAAGAGCTTGGAGTACAGCAGTCTTTCCAGCGCTGTTTGCTCCGATAAATGCAGTTAAATCTTTTAGAGCAATGTTTGATTTTTCAGGGCCGAAGCACCTGAAATTTTTTATCTTGATATTTCGAATTCTCATGTACTTTAACGAGGAGTTGAGCAGTGGAGCGAATGCGGAATCTGCTCAAACGATTTGTTATCTCTGATTCTCTTAGAGTTTATGCAGCTCTTATTTATTTTTCTTTTCTGATATATTTTTCTACAATACCATCTACTGTTTATTTATTATAAGCCATTGATGTCTTTCTTTTGAGTAATCTAATGTGTCAATTCTATACTGAAGTAAGAATCGTATCATTGCTACTGGCCATAATTCATGATTTAAAAACTTCTATCCCTAATTGACGCAATATGTTAAAATATACTAATTATCAAGATAAAAACTATTCCGAATAAACCACTCAGCTTCAAATAACCGATAGCATTGATAATATCCAAATACTTAGTTGAGGCTACGACAGCATTATTATATGATTGATCATTCAACTCATCAATAATTTTTTCTTCACCCATCTCTGCTATTGCTTGTTTAAAGTTCTGGATTTCCATATCCTTTATTGTTTCAAAAAACAGCACTGATTTTCTAGAAGATTTAGGAATTAATTTTGGCGTAATTACTCTAATTAGTTTGATAATTCCCATAATAGCAAAGATAAAATAAAATAAAAATATAATGATTAGAATGACAGCTAATAACCAATGTAATTTATTGATAGCAGTGAAATATTTGTAAATATCATTTGATGCACTAGTGTAATGTCAACTATCAAGTGTCGGATAAAGCCTGGATAGTTTTATTCGAGCATCTTCTGTAGTAAATTGCCAGTTGACTTTTGCATTTTTGTTATTTCTGCATTCCTGCCATGCAAGAACTTCTCGCCTGACTACAGAGATGTCATCAATCCTTCTGTTTAAGCACTGTGCAGTGAGCACATTCAACTCTATTTCAGCCATGTTTAACCAACTGCCATGCTTAGGGGTATATACAAATTCAAACCTGTCCCATATGGCTTTTGCCTTGTTTGCCTCAAACGCTTCATAGAGAGAACCGGGATTATGAGTATTCAGATTATCCATAACCAGCGTTATTTTTTCAGCACTTTTGTATTGTCCGGCAATCTCTTCAAGAAAACAAGCCCAGTCCCTTTTGGCTTTTTTTTCTGTAATTGTTACCATTCGTTTCCCGGCTAATGGCTCACAGGCAAGGAATATATTATATACACCGCAACGCCTATACTCATAGTCATACTTAACAGGCTGCCCGGGTGATGCAGGAACAGGAGACTTTGTCTCTGCTATAAGCTGCTTTGGTGATTCGTCCATACATACTACCGGATAGTTTGAATCATATGGTCGCTTATATACATCAAGCACCATTTCCATATTTGCTACAAAACTGCCGTTTTCTTTCGGTGGAATCACCCATCCCTTTCTTTGCCAGGGCTTAATTTCGTTTTTTTTAGTATGCGACGTATCGCTTCATGGGATATACTATCAATATACTCAAGTTCAATTGCCTTATCTGCTAATAACCTCAATGACCATCTTGCAAAACCTTCAGGTGGTTCACTACAACTTAATGCAACTAAATGGGCTTCAAATTCTCCATCCGGCTTTTTTCCATATATACGACTGCCCTTCCTCCCATTAAGTGCAACATCAATACCTCCTTCCACAAATCGCTTCTTAACACGGTCAATCTTTTTCATACTTATATTAAGCACTTTGGATATCTCTTCGTTGATTGAACGGCTTTTTTGATATTCACCCTCATCACAAGCCAATAAAATCAAGGCATTAAGTATTTTCTGCGACCTATGTTTACCTTTGCTTGTTAATGTAACTAAACCATTACGCTCATCCTCAGTAAGTGTTACAGTATAAATTTTCATAACCAAAGACTCCTTTTGCTTGATTATGAAAATATTTTAACATATATTATACGACATTATATAGTTGACATGACACTAGGTATTACTGTAAAAAATGCTGAAAAGAGAGCTAATGCTATAGTTAAGATAAAACTGGCTTTCCTATCAGCAAAAAATATCCAATCTATTATTGTTTTGAGATTAAATTGAGCAAGCTCAATATTATATGATTTGCTCATAGAATGCCCCTTAAATTTTGGAATTCTCTACTTTGCCTTGACTTTGTGGTTTTTCATTAACCATTGCCTAATGAAAATGTGATGCTTACTTTTTCGTCACATTACTTTCTTTTTTTATAATATGATCTGAATTGATTCTATTAGACAATGCCATCATTAGCTCTGGTGGCCAGAATCTGAAGAGATCTATAACTTTGTCCCAGTCATCTCCGAGATTTTTATCTAGCCATTTCTGTGCATCATTTTCATTCAACCATTTTGGAAATGTGAGCTTGACAAGACCTAATTTTGCTGCTGAATTCTTCTTTTCTAGTTCCTTACATTTTTTAATAGCATCGGACTTATCTTTAATAAGCGATGTTAATTCATGAACATCAACAAATAAGGCTAAAGCTCTTGACGATGCAGGACTAACTTGAAGTGCTTTTGTAAAGCACTCCTTAGCTTGTTGAGGCATCCCAAACGTCATGTACATATCACCAAGGTAAAAATAAGCGTCTTCTCTATTAGGGTTCAAGCGAGTGGCTTTCTGATACCATGATATAGATTTTTCTATTTGTGAGATAGCATGCTTTTCATTTGAAATATTTACATTTATTTTTAAGATACGTCCAAGATTTAACATATATTCATAACAAAGATCTGAATACTTGACCACAAAACGATCACTATTAATAATTGATACCATTTTTCCATACAAAATGTAGGATTTCTGCACTAATTCATTTCCCACCAACGCTGTGAGCTTGGTACCATACATTGCAAGAGTACCAGCCAAAGTGTCTATTGTCTGCACAATCTTCTCCTCAAGCCACTCTGGATTAGAGCGATTCAGGACATGAGCAATAAGCTGATTATTGGTATAAAGAATATCTACTACTGTCTTTTTTATACGATCTTTTTCATATGAACCACATATTTGGAACAAGTCATATACAGAGCCACCTGTTTTAGGATCATAACCAAGGTAAAACCAGGCGCAACGTTCGAGAATACCAATCACATTTTCAATCGTATCCACATCATAAATCTGATCTTCTGTAATTCCTTTTTCTTTTAAATATGACAAATCTCTATTCAAATAGTCACGAATCTCGGGAATAAAGACTGTCAGAATCATGGGATTGATGTCACGGTCAGCTAGAGACCTGACTAGATTGGGAAGTGTTCTCTCCCAGTAAAACTCACGTACTCCTGGTTTAAATGGCACATGAATATATCCCTTCCTTGAGTAGATAAAGTGCTCTTTCATTCCAATTGTTGATGAAAATAGATTTGCTATGGGTGCCACAGCCGTTATTTCTGGATTGGCTAACACAAAAGGCATAAGGTTAGCTGTTGAACAGAGAAGCGTCCTCTCTAAAAGAACTTTAGCTCTATATGCATTGTCGGCTAACTCAGTCATTCTGTCATCTAATGAATATCGTTCAAGAGCCCAATCCCGGATGCCTTTATATGTATTGATAGGTCGACCAGTCTCCAGTAGCTCTTTAGCATAGAACATACGTAAAACGGCCTTTCCTATTAGATTTTCTCCACGTTTTATCAACTTCTCCCCATCTAACTTCCCTTGATGGACAGATTTCCAGCCGTCAGCCCTTTTGCTAAAGCCAATTGATAGATCACGCGAAGCTACCAGAGCCAACTCGAACCATTCGTGTCGATGAATTGTTTCAGGGAGTTTCATTTCCTTGAATACATCTTTACCCTCTAAAAGGACAGCTGTTGCCTTTTCATAGTGCAGTAGAGTATCACTTGCCAAACCACTCCAACCATCAAGAGCAAGTAGATCGTACGGAGTCGATGAGGAATAATAGTTCTCTCGCTCGTCTTTGTGCTTATATAGCCACAGAAAATCAGATAGATCCCCTTTCATGAAAGGCCGAATATTCTCATACCACTCAATAGGCTTAGGCCAGAGATGTATATCGGAGCCTGTTTCATAGGTTTTTATTACTTCTCTTTCAATGTCCTGAAGAAGGTGTATAATTTGTTGGTGTATATTAATATCTTTAAATAGAGATAGTGGAATTAGAACGACAAGGTCTATATCAGAGTAATCATTACATTCATCCAAATTGGTGTAACTGCCTATGACATAGAGTGAGCATATGAAATGCATGTTGTCAGGAGAAGTATTGTCAAGAAGGAGGAATCTATGTAACCGATTAACCACACAAGAGATTTTGGGCTCAGCTAGCAATTGAGACCTACTTTTTTTAGGCATACTTATAGGGATTTCATTGTTTGTCTTACTCTTTCCAGCAAAAAATTTTATTATCGCGCCAGTTTTTTCATCATACACATTCCAACCACCTGCAATCATCTCTCTGACAACTTCCAGATTTTTTTTTGCACTATAATATGTTGAATCAATTTCTAAAGCTTTTCTAAAATTTTCTTCCGCTTTTTCTAAATCATCTTCTTCACTATAATAAGACTCTTTTCGTTGTGTTTTACTTAATAATGCAGATCCTAGGTTATTATGTGCTTTCATAGCAATATCTGATCTTATGTCTTCCTTTGCTTTTAATTTAGGTAAATCCTGTATTGTGTGTTCAAATTCTTTGATTGCCTCTTCTATTCTATTATTATTATAATGGAAAGTTCCTAAATTATAGTGAACAATCGCTGTGTAATCTCTATTTACGTCTAATTTCAATGCTTTGTTATAAGCATCCATTGCTTCATCATTTCTCCCTATTCCTTGTAGAGTATCTCCTAAATTATAGCATGCTAAAATATCTTGAGGATTTTCTCTAATCTGTTTTTGAAACTCCTCAATTTGTATATCATCACTTGACATTTCTATCACCTCTCAACAGGAATTGCGAGCCTAATGCCGACTTAGAGTGGGATCCACTCAGTTCGGCGTTGTCCACGGAGCAAAGCTGTGGGAAAAAGTTAGGTGCATTGATTTGTTATGCGCTTTTACCATTTTTATATTCGATTTCTATCTGTTTTAATGACTCAATCTTGATTTTACAGGTTTGCTTGGTTAAAGATAATAATTTCTCCACCTCAGATTTCCAATAATCAATTTCATACGGTTCAACGGTGAAGCTTCTGACATATCTTGCTCCGATATAAGCCAAATTCAATTTGTCAAAACGTTTTTGTTGTTCTTCGTTTTCAAGCAGGAAGATCTCCTTCAAAAGAGGCTCGTATTTTTCTGCCTCATTTCGTAGTGAATACAAATCATGCTCATCAGCAGCGTAATGAGTGTAAACCAACAAAATACATTTATAGCACATTTCACAAACTTGCTCTAAATCAAAAGATGCCATTTTAAGTTCATTATCATTCTCAGCATGTTTGGCCTGCTTCCAAAAGCTTTGTGCTTGTTTAAACCATCCTTCAAACTCATCTTCAGCATGTTGTCTGCGGATTGTGGGATTAATTTCGTCAGGGGGATTAGAAAGATTGTATTTGCCAGTGTCGTACAAAACAATACCTTCTCGTTTAATATCAGAGTAGAAATACTGATTTTCTTCCAATCGTTTGTTGATTTCACCTATTTGTTCTACAATAATTTGCACAGGCAAGTTTAACTCTCTTACTCTTTTACGTATTTTGATCTCGGCACTGCCGGTTATTTTAGGAGGAGCAAATCCTCTCTAAGATTTCTCTATCTTATGTTTTTCATCAGGTTGATTTATTACGGGTCAACCGGAACTGGTGTGGTGATTTAATCAGAAGAAACTTATGCCATCCAGGTCTGTGCTGAGATGTTGAATATCGAATATCGAACAAGGAATGTCGAATTATGAAGTATTATATTCCTTCCTTCTATATTCATCATTCCTTGTTCGATATTCGATATTTTAAACCTTACATCACCACAGCAGTTCCGGTTGATCCTTTATTACTACTAAAATATCATAATCACTTCTGCGTTGTACTATAGAGTCTCCAATATCAACAATTTGTCCGTTTTTAAAGTCTCCCCGCGCATATGAGCCATACAATATGATCATCTCAGCTAATTTTGTTTTGACAATCCTATCCTTGATCAAATCCAATTCGACAATTTTATCTTGCAGCAATTTGCTTAATTTTTCATTGAGATGTATCATTTTTACCTTTTAAAAACTGGACTACTTAAATTCACTCATTTGATAAGCCTTAAGTTTTCTTTTTTTTAATGAAGAATTCTATCGTTTTATTCTTTCAAATACATATAGAGTTTTATTTTCCAATATCACCAATCAACGCTGCAAAATTGAAAGATCGATAACGCCGAGGATGAGGAGCAGTTGAACTGCCTGCTCCATTCGTTGGTTGGCTGACGGTGGAGTATTGATGATGGAGGTAATGCTACGCTCCTCATCCTCGGCGTTGGCTGGCGTCAGCCAGCCAACATTAAGCTCACCTGCGGCAATGGAGCGCAGTGGAATTGCCGTCTGGTGCAGCGCCTTGTTAGATTGTCTGTTTGTTCTTATTTATCAATAGTTCGCCACATGTAGGGCTTCAAGAAATAATTGTGCTCGGTGCTCGTCACTAACTCCATCCCATGTTGATTTGAAAATTTCAAATGCTCTTCGATTAAGTTGAATCGGTTTTGCCAACTCCTCATCTTTCGTGATCGCAGCATCTTCAATAGAAGGCAATTTTGCGGTACCAATAATCGCATTACTTATACTTTCCTTTTCCAAGGTACCGAGTTGTTTTTCCAATGCCTTTGCGGTTGTTGAGGATACCCAAATTTGTACAGTATCGTAATCAATTGTTTCACTTTGAACCCGAAAATAATATAAATTTTCATCTGAAGGTGCTGGCACATCAAAGTATGGTTGTATCTTGATTCCAGCACTAGTAGTTACTGAATACCTCTTTTTGTTAGTATTCCGTTCGTAAATCCATAGACTCTTGCTACCTTTTCTTGCACCCTTGGGTGGAGTTTCATTCCATTCCGCAAAATATTCAGTTGGCTGCGGTGCAATTAATGGCTCTTCAAAATATAGGAACTCGGTCAATGAATCCTCCCACAAAAGCCATCCGATTCGCATATCAGGTTCTATACCCTCAAAGCTTTCCCTCACCTTTTCAGTTCGAAGATCGATTAATTCTGCATATTGTAGAAATACATCCTCCATTACCTTCTCAGCAGGTAGGTTAGTATTTTCTATTCTGATTGATCTTGTTGCTGCTGGATGCATCATTGTTGTACCGCATACGGTTTTAATTGGACGCCCCCTAAGTGCAGACACGCGTAATAGTTTTTGTTCAACTCCTAAGCCTGCATGGTTAACATCAATGTTTAGGTTACTCCAGCCATAGTGTGGGATGTCCTTTGCGCCACAATAGACCTTGTTCCAGTCATCTTCTTCAAGTTTTCGACCCATCATATGAGCTACTTGGGTTGCAAGAAGTATTTTTGCTTTCTTATATTCTTCGGGTGAAAAAGCATTTAATGTTGCATTATACTTATTCGACATTTTATTGAAACCCTAACTTGATATGTTTTTCCATCAGTTTCTTAAAACTTAAGAAATCTACGAGTTTATGTTCTTTTGGTAGCGCATATGCTAACCACTCGCTATATAGCCTGCGGAGATCTATTTCATTTTTACGTTTTACATGTAAATATTCTATTGTTGGTATGCTTTGTTCTCTACTTTTTATGAACTCTGAAATAGACTTGCTATACGATAAACATTTTGTTTTTCTATCTATACTCTCATCTGGTAGTGGTTTCCGGCAGTGCAGTACCAAATCACAGCCAGCAGTGTTATTACTAACAAACTGCTTGAAGGTTCCATGCTGTTTATCAAAAATGTCGAGACGCTCTGTAATGAACCCAGCCTGTCTTACCGCTGCCTTTAATGCATCCCAAACTTTTCCTGAAGAGTTCATGAACACCAATAGCATCCAATTTCCTGGCCGTAAAACACGGTAACATTCACGAAGGCTTTCCAGCATAAGTTTCTCATACTCAACAAGGCCTTTGCCTTGTGCTCTATTTACAATTGCCTCATTTTTATCATCTGTAAATTCACCAAGCCAAGATTCCCAAAGAATATTCATCTCTGAATAATTAATATTTGCCCCAAATGGAGGGTCTGTAAATATAAAGTCAATGGAACTATTTGGCAGGTAACTTAATTCAGTAGCAGAATTGCAAAAAACTGCCTTTTTCCCACTGTAGTTAATAGCTGTGGTCTCCAAGTGATCTAAAATACTAGCTGCCTTCCGTTCAAAAGTAACAAACACATTGGCTTCGTTAAATATAAATGGCACATTAAATCGAGCGGTGTTTCCACTGCCACCCCAAAATCTGAATTCAGAAAGACGGGTAACCCGCTGATACAAAGATGTAAAAACAAAAGCTACAGCAGATGAAAGGTGGACATCATCTAATCTATGAATTTCCCGCCATAGCAAGCTCATGGCTGATAGATTTCGGCAAGTATAGAACTTATCTATTGAATTCAGACCGTGCTTGATTGGCTGATTAAGATTGACTCCTTTTTTCAACTTTGTGGTTGGGTAGAAGCCTTTTTGCAAGTATTGTCCAGATTCCGCCTCTTCAATTCTTTTAAGATCTGCTTGATTTAAGGAGTGTTCTATTTGTTTTTTTTCGCAACACTTGTAACCTAGTATTACTGGCTCAACAGTTGTACGAGAAAGTTGACGTTTCTTAAGAGTCTCTCCGCATGAGGGACAGGAAAACTCTTTTAGTATTTTATGCTCTCGAACTGTTTTTCCGTATTCCCTGCAATGCTCCCAAAGCAAAAATTCAAAATCACAAATCGGACAAATTACACGATACGACCAAACTGTATACAGTATTTCTGTAGTTTTACCACATTCACGACATTCAGTTGCATAAAGACGGTTCCTTGTCTCGTTGACACCAGCTAATACCATCTTAACTGCTGCCCAAAATTCAGCAGGGGAAACAGACTCAGTGAAATTATGACTGATAAAACTAGCGGCTGGTGAAAGTTCATTCAATATTACATCTACGTCTGCAATACGAGCAGCAACCCCTGTCATCCCACTACCAGAAAATGGATCGAATACTACACCACCTTCAGGCAAATAATTCTCAATAAATTCAACTATCCCTTGTGGAGGGACCTTTGTGTGGTAAGTATGTGCATCATATGTATATGTATTTTTACCTGCTGATACTTCTATATGTCTTGCTGTTTTTACCGTTTTCGCAGGTTTTGAGTGTGCTTTTAGAATTTCATTTAAAGATTGGTGAGCATTAGAAATAGCGTTACCATCTTTAATTATCGAGAGGATAGGTTTCGAGGGAGCTATGTTAATAGTTACTACAGGTGGTGGTGATGAAAATAGGTTAGCTTGGTTATTGTTTAGTGCATTTCTAGTTGAACCTCTTGAAGCAAACGAACCGTTTTGCAGAACCAATGAACTTTTCTTAAATTTTAAGCCACGATTAGATTTTTCAAACAACTCCGAGATAATTTTCTGTTGCTTTGAGGATGGAACCGCACTACTACGCTCCCACTGTTCTATAGCAACAAGAGATGTACCAATTAACTGTGCCAGTTCTGGTTTTGTAATTCTAGCTTTCTCTCGTATTGCTCTAAGTAAATCTACTGTTGATTTTTCTGTATGCATAGGCCCAGATATGAGTATTTTGCTCTAACAATGAGTTGAGCGGTGTAGCGATAGCGGAGTCCGCTCAAACGACTGGTTATCTTGCTTCTTGAATAGCTTTGCAATGTCTATTTTTCTTATTTATTACATTCATCAGCTTCTGTCAAAAATCTATTTATTAAATTTGTTTTAATGTGGAAACCTGTGGTAACTAAATGCTCAAGTACTTGTTTAAAAGATTCAATTTTATTTTCTTTTTTGGCACGCAATAGGATACCAACTGTTCCAGTAATTTTGAGATTGTAAATTCTTGCTTTTTGTCTGGCATCAGCATCATCAAGTAATAATAAATCAGACTTTCTTTCTAAAGATAGGACTATTGCTTCTGATTCGCCTTTGTCTAATTCTGATTCAAGAAGTCGTAATAATTTCTGATCACTAACGCTGTGGACTTTTAACCAGTCTGCCTTTCTAATTAGCTCAACCTCTTCATGTTCTTTGCCGTGAATTACGCACTCTTCATAAACAGCATTAGGAATTGATATTTTATCGAAAAATTCCTGTAGCAGATGTAGCTTACCAATTTTGGATAGATGAATTATTGGTGAAGAATTACTTACAACTTCTTGCATAGCTTATATCTTCATCTGCTTCGCTGTCATAATAATGTCTTGTAATACCACGTTCTGCTAGTCCCTCAATAAATGACCATTTGTTCATATTAGCAAGTCGTCTGGCAGCTCCCATTGAGAGCATTCCTCTAGCATATAACGTAAATGCAATTTCTTTAGTCAGTTCACTCTCAATTTGTTCTCTAGGAAATTTTATTGTTCCGAGGATTTCATCAGAAATAGTTACTGTGAGTGACATATATACTCCTTATTTCAATGCCCTATAAACTTTGTTTCCATTTAGTTTGGTATATAAGTAGAAAAAAACTATTTTTTACTTGTTCATTTTTCTTAATATTATTAAATTGATATAACTTTATAAATAATTTTCATAATCAAAGATTAGCCTGATTCTTTAAAACAATCTCTTATTATTCTAGAAATTTCAACTAATGATTTATTAAGTGCTGGCTCAGATAATGAAGCCAACGGGGTTGATGGGTTTAAGGCTGCTTGGAACTGCCCAATATCAGTTTCAGAATATAAGCAATAATTAATAGGAATCCATATAATCTTAAGGCCATCCTCTTCAGCGGCCTTAAGAATGGGGGGCAATTCGTTTTCAGCTATAAAATCCGATGCTAAAAAGTTTGCACTTACTAGTAGAATAGCTACTTTTGCTCTCGATATTGCTTTAATAATTTCTTCTCGCCATTTTAAACCAGCTCTAATTTGGCTATCAACCCAGATACTTATTTCTCTTTTACGAACCAAAGGTTGTAAATGAATTTTTAATATTTCCATCCATTTTTGATCCTCGTGACTATAGCTTATAAATATATCATCTCTATATGTCCTTGTTTCATCTTTTGGAAGAGTATTAAAATGCTTACCTTTTGATTCATTTAAAATATCAATAATATTTGAACATTCTTCATATGTTAATCCTACTGACTGTATGAATGCTTTAAAGTCTATATGGTTTAAATAATACCTAAATATTGGATCTTCAATAGAAAATAATTCAGCACTACCTTCATAATATAAGATCTTTCCAAGTTTACCATCTTTGCCACAGGAATTTATGGTTTTAGTGATTTTTTCCTTATTTGCTCTGATAGCCAAACCATATTCTTTAGATATTGATGAAATTTCAGAGATAGTAAATTGAAACTTGGGAGAACTTGATATCGATGCTATAATTGCTAAAAAAGGATACCATTCATCTTTGGTTAAACCTGAATTATGGACAAAAGATGTTAAAAAGGGCAAAAATTGCTCTGATAATTGCTGAATTAAATGCTTTCTAATGTCCTCAATTCTATACTTCAGGATAGTCAAAGTATCCATCGTTTTTGTAACTTGAGACTCAATGCATATTCTTTGACAAAGATATTGGCATATAAAAAAACTATTTGATGAATCATCAATAATTTTTTCTTTATTTAAAATTTCAACAGTCAGCTTCTTTTCTCCTCTCTCTATCAAGTTTTTTAAATCGCTAGGCCTGGGAAATGGTATTTTATATATGCCTAACCTTCTACCTAAGTCCGTTGCATTAAAAAGAAGTGCCTGTGCAGAAGTAGATATACCTAACAATATAAAGGAGGAAACTTTTTCTCTAGTTCTAAAAACTTTATCTGATAACTGTTTTAATTTTTTACCTAGATTTATCCTGGTTTCAAAGTCAAGTGTATGGAAGTCATCAACAACTATAGGAATTTCAATTTTTTTATTTAAAGCTAAATCTAATAGTTCATTAACTCTCTCATTGCTTTCATCATCTAATGAAGAAACAAACAAATAATCTTCATCTTCCTTGAAGTTTAGTGAATTCAAAATTTTAGTTAAAAGGCATGTTTTGCCAGAACCTGAGGGGCCAATTATGAGTACATGTTTACCAGGTTGAAGTATATCGCTTTCTACATCACGATAAATTGATGGTTCGATGTATGTATAATCTGGAAAACCAGTATTGCTAAAAACTTCATAGAGCATTGCAGGTCTGGGCGCATAACTGGATACTGATTCATCTTCCTTATCTTCCTCTTTAATCCCAGTTTTTACTCTTTGTCCTGTTATACCCCATATCAACCTATTAAGCCCGGAATCTGAAAATCCTTTACGAAAATCTACCCAACTCATTCCTCTCAAAAAAACTGGTAATTCAACAGTCGAAGGAGAATTTGGCAACAAAACTGGAATAACTGGAAACTTTCTTTTTATAAATTCACGTAAAAATGCTTCTAATTCTAAGCTTTGCCATGGTCCAACTCCGCTGCTACCGACGAAAACAGCAGCAGCTTTGATATTTTCAATTTGATTTTCTAGTTCATTTTGCCACGGTGAACCAGGACGCAACTCCCATTCATCTAACCAAGGTATAATACCTTGCGATTTCAGCTCGGATCCAATCTTCTTTACACTTGGTTTATCTTCACTATTATGGCAGAAAAACACATCATATTGTTTATTCATAGCATTTACCAGTTATTAAATGGGTATAACGAGAACGTTGAGCAGCTTTGCCTCTCCAACGCCTGGTTATCCTTTATTTTAATGACCACAGCCTTTGTTTTTTTGGCTTGTTATTTTTTTTGTGAAAAAGAACTTGCTATTTTTGTGTGTAATTCCGTTAGCCAACCCTTTTTATTAGCAACCACCATACGACTTATCAAAGCTCCGAACTTTCACTTACAGCTTAATATAATTCTGTTGTTTTTTAATTTCTGCCGTTGTCTTTTTCTGTCGTTGTCGTTTTGGTCATTTGTCGTTTACAGTCGTTTGTCTTTTTCAGTTTTTGATTTATTATTTTTTTTGCCGTTGTTGTTTTAAATTTTTTCTTTTTGTTTTTGTCTGTCAAAGTACAAACAGATCGATTCATCGACTCGCCACTGATAACGGCTGGCTTAACCAGAGCCGCGTTTTTCAGCGGCGTCTGCGTTAAAGCCATGGTTAGCTCTTCTTCGGTTCATTTTTTGCAACTTTGAATATGAAAAACAATGCAACAGCATCTGCAATAAGATGCAAAATTATATGTATATACCATGCTCCTGCATTTAGTCTTTTTGCTGCAATGTTGAACGCACCCTTTGACACCTCTTTGCCTATTTCATAATTTTCATTGTTTAATAGGAACGTCAGTTCACTCAGTGCGCTTGTTGTTTTAAATAGCGCTGACATGTTTATTAATGAAAATAATATAAATGTAACGCCAATCCCCATTCTCTTATCAGTTGACCATGAGTGTTCCCTTGAAAATATCCACCCAACAACACCAATTAACCCACCGACATAAAATTGCCAGAAGATGATCATTTGATCAAAAAGTTTAAATCCAATTTCAATATCTGACATTCGATTCTCTGTGGGCTAACGATCAGCTCACCGACCGCAGAAAAGCAAAGTGAGCGGAAGCTAACACCGCTTTTATGCAGTCCGGTGTAGCGCTATGTTATGACTTTTTTTGTATTTCAAAAAATAGCCATAATTTCACTAAGTTGGCGATGATTTATTCTACGAAAAAACGAATTGATTTCACGTATTCCATTATGAAGATTATTTCTTCTCCAATATTGAATATCTTTTCTTAATAAATCTAAATCTATTCGTTCTGACTTTAAAGCTTTCAGATACCACCACCTTCTTCTTAAATTTATAGGTTTTGTTATATCTGAATCTGTTCCATAACCATTTATAGCAATAAAATTATTTGTAACTTCCTCCATTTCTTCTATCAAACCAAATGGGAGATTCTCTTGGATAGCAATGATGTCAATTAAATATGATAAGCTTGTATCGGTTTCATACGTTAATTTCTCTAGACAACTTCTTGCTAAGTCTAATAATACACTATCTGGTAAATCAATTTTATAAAATTTATTTTTAACTGAAAAACCTCTCATGTTCTTTTCTAATTCTGAATAATTAGTATAATCTAAACTGTTCTTTTGTTTCTCTTTCATTTGATGTAGAAAGGATTCTTTCTGATCTACTAAAGCTCCTTTAATATCACCTTTTATATATTTTTCTGTCGCACGTTGTTGGTACAGCACAGATAAAGCACTTTTAATTTCTTTTAAATAATATGGACTACTTTGGTATTTTTTTAATAAAGTGTTTGCATACCTGATACCTCTGGCTAAATCAACAAAAGTTGCTCTTGTAAAGCATAATTCTAAAAATAAATTTTCTTTCACATACTCAACTTGAGTATTATAATGATCATCCCAGTCAATTATTGGGTTCACAAGCAAATCTTCAAGAAGATTAAACTTGTTCTGTAAACGATAGAATTTCAAATGGTTAAGATGAATATAGAGACTCTTGTCATCTACTTGCTGTAATTTTTCCCATTTTAAATCGGGTGGAATATATTGAGAAGTTGCTTTAAATAAAAGTGATGCTGTAGCTCTTCCTTTTTCAGTAAGCCCAAAAATATTTCCTTTTCCACTCCTTTTTTCTTTGAAATGTTTTTCCCAATCATCTTTTCTAGGATTAAATAATGATACATGACTTCCTGAATATGGGTCATACCATTTCGTATGAGATGATTTATTTCTGTTACATCTTGAACAACTTATAGCTAAATTATTAAATTCATCACTTCCACTTGCTGCCTTTGGAATAATGTGCTCTATCTCATAAGGTAAGCCATATAATAGCCCCTTACAATATTCACAAGAATACTTTGCTCTTAACAAGAGGTAATGTTTACTTCTTTCAGATAACATATTTGTTAATCTTAGATTTCATAACAGTTAAGTATGCAGAATCCATGTACATCACAATAGACTGATTCTGTATATTATTTTTTCATTTACACGCGATACCATATCCTTTTAAGACTTCTTCTTTTTCTAAACATTGATACACAGATTTCTGACCTAGCATTTTGAAACTCATTTTCTTTGAGTGTGCCATACTGTTGAGATTATGCGCTCATTAGTTTCTCAACTCCGTATTCGCAGTTTTCCTACATAAATTTCTTTATAACAAGTTATTATACGGAAAGATAACTACTCATTTGTGTTTCTAATATTAGACATTTATGTCTATATACAGAAACTTATTTCTAATAATAGAAACAATGGAAATGTCTAATATTAGAAATTTCCATGATTTTATGGCTTAGCTGTTCTTTATTTCTATTATTAGAAACTTATGTCTATATATAGAAATTATTTGTATTATTAAAAATTCTTTGAACTTTCCAATATTAGAAAGTTTTATGATTGCCTGCCTCAATCACCTTTTATTTCTGATATTAGACATTTATTTCTATATTTAGAAATTAACTCCTGAGCTAAGCCTCCAGCATAGTTGGGGGCTTAGCTCAGGAGTTATAAGTTTATGGCGATGATCTTTTTCACTCCTCTCAGGTAAAGGCTGTATGAAGACAGTAAGAGTAAATTTATCTCCTCAGATTGCAGATAGCCTGACCGGATTCAATTGACTTGATTATTAGTCTGTGTTTTATGGATATTTTTACATGATTAATATTCCTCAGTACATTATCAACAGCTTTGATGATATGTTAGTTAAACGGTCTATATAGCAGCAATATCATAGACACTATAAGAAATGGTTGCGTTATTATCTTGATTTTTGCGGGAAATATAATCATCAGAACGTTGATAAAACTACTCTACCCTATTTCATCAAAAAAATGCAAGAAAAAAATCAAAATAAATACATGCAAAATCAGGCTGTTCATCCTATATATCTTTATTATGAGCAAACAGAGATTATAATTACTCAGGTATTTAAGGCTGAAGACTGAGGGCTGAAACAAACAATCAAATGACTGGGGAGTGTTGTACAATAAGAACTGACTAAAAGCTTTCGCATGATACAAATAGCCGCCACACAAATTATGCAAATTTTGTTATAATTCTTGAATGTTTTTAAATATCCTTTTAACACCAACCGTTAATACCTGCCGAGTGTGAAACATTAGATTAATTCATTCTCTTATTCCATGGAGTCAAATAACCTATGAGCAAAGAAACAGATACATTAAAGAACCTTTATAAGACTTTAAAGATAACACAATTAAAACTAAAGAAGTATGAAGAGGACCGGAAAGCGTTGAAAGAGGGGATTGCTATTGTCGGGATTGGTTGCCGTTTTCCCGGTGGAGCGGATGGGCCGGACAGGTTTTGGGAGCTCCTGATAAATGGCATAGACGCTACGACCGAGTTTCCTCCCGGCAGGTGGGACCATTCAAAATACTATGATCCCGATCCTGACGCACCGGGTAAACTCTATACATCGGCAGGCGGTTTTTTGGAAGATATCAACTCCTTTGACAGCGGCTTTTTTAATCTTTCGCCTATTGAGGTGAGAAGTCTCGATCCGCAGCATCGCCTGCTCCTTGAAGTGGTTTGGGAATCGGTGGAAAACGCAGGAATGAATATAAAGAACCTTAAGGGAAGCAAAACCGGGGTGTTTTGCGGCGTTGCAAATAATGATTACGCTTCCGCCCATCTCAGATCGGGTGATCTTACAAAGATAGACGCCTATTCAATAACCGGCATTGCAGACAGCACGCTTACGGGACGTATCTCCTACCTGTTCGGATTTCAGGGGCCCAGCATGGCGGTAGACACTGCCTGCTCGTCTTCATTGGTGGCAGTGCACCTGGCCTGCCAAAGTCTCAGAGAGGGGGAGTCTGATCTTGCTCTTGCAGGGGGAACGCAGTTGAATCTTACGCCTGAGGGACATATCGGATTTTGTAAATTGAGGATACTCTCAGGAGAGGGAAAGTGTAAGAGTTTTGACGCCGATGCAGACGGCATCTCCAGGGGAGAGGGATGCGGAGTAGTGGTATTAAAGAGGCTTTCCGATGCGGTAAGGGATCATGACAATATCCTTGCCGTAATCAAAGGAAGCGCAGTGAATCAGGACGGGTCCAGTAACGGATTGACCGCTCCAAACGGGCTTGCTCAGGAGCGGGTAATCAGAAGAGCGTTGGATACAGCGGAAATTGCTCCAGAAGAGGTGGATTATATAGAGGCCCACGGTACAGGAACACAGCTTGGAGACCCCATAGAGGCGGAATCCCTTGGCAGGATATTCAACAACGGCCGTTCTGCCGACAATCCTCTGTATGTGGGATCGGTAAAGGCCAACATCGGTCATCTCGAAGCAGCCGCAGGAGTGGCCGGGCTGATTAAAGCTGTACTCATCATAAACAGAGGGGCCATTCCGGGGCAGGTGAATTTTAACAACGCCAATCCCAAAATTCCCTGGGACAGGATACCCCTTGCGATTCCCAAAGAACTGACAGAATTGAGGGAATCGTTAAAGACCAGAACTGCCGGCGTAAGCTCTTTTAGTTTTAGCGGCACAAACTCTCATCTGATCATACAGGAACCCCCAGCCGACAACCGGGAGCAGGCGGAAGTGAATCGTTCGCACCACATATTGAATTTGTCAGCCAAAAACAAAGAGGCCCTAAACGAGCTGGCCGGCCGATATGGGGAATATCTTGAGAAAACCGAAGATAACGAGACAATAGGCGATATCTGTTACAGTGCCAACACAGGCAGAAGCGGATTCCACCACAGGCTCTGCCTGGTGGGAGAATCGCTCCGGGATATGAGAGACTCTTTGAACAATTACCTCTCCGGCGAGTCAGACAGCAATATCGCCCTTAATAGGGAAGAGAAAGATTTCAATAAGAAAATCGTATTTATGTTTACCGGTCAGGGTTCGCAGTACAGCGGCATGGGCGCCGATCTCTATGAAAGTTCGCCTCTGTTCAGAGAGACGATGGATAAGTGCGACAAATTGTTCGAACCATTTCTGGATAGATCGATTGTAGATATTATTTATAATGAAGAATTTTCCGATGATCTGAATATGACTGTCTATACTCAGCCCGTTATATTCTCGGTGGAATATGCTCTTTATAAAATTTGGGAGTCCTGGGGTGTTACGCCCTCCGTTGTGATGGGGCACAGTATCGGCGAGTATGTGGCCGCCTGTGTGGCGGGAATCTTCACTCTTGAAGACGCTGTTAAGCTCGTTGCCGTCAGAGGGCGGTTAATGCAGTCCCTGCCGGCCAACGGGGCCATGGCGGTAATTATTGCAGATGAGGAAACCGTAAAAAAGAGTATTGCCAATTATAAAGATAGCATATCCATTGCCGCTGTCAATGCACCTGAAAATGTGGTGATTTCAGGGGAGAGTGAAGCGATCGTGGCGTTGATGGTTACATTGACGGACCTCGATATTCCTTCTCAGTTTTTGCAGATATCTCACGCCATTCACTCCCAGCTTATGTACCCCATTGTCGAGGAGTTCCGTCAACGGGCATCTGAAATTAATTATGCCACGCCTGTTCTGCCGATTATTTCCAATGAAACAGGCAGACGCGGAGGAAGCGATATGGCCTGTGCGGATTATTGGACAGACCATATCAGGCGGCCTGTTCGTTTTTATGAAACCATGGTTACTCTGGATCAGGAGGGATTCGAGATATTTCTCGAACTTGGGGCGACGACAACGCTTATGAGTCTTGGGATGCAGTGCATTCCCGATAACAGTGGCCTCTGGTTGTACACGTTGGGAATGGACAACTCCTTTTTTAATATGCGCCCTTCCCGCATAGAGGGTAAAAGCGATTGGGAGCAGGTGCTAAAGAGCGTTGCTCTCCTCTATGTGCACGGCGTAGATATCGATTGGGAGGCATTTAACTCCCCCTATGGCTTTAAAAAAACGATGCTTCCCAATTATCCGTTCCAAAGAGAGAAACAGTGGATTGAGCCTGTATATAACTACTTCCATTCCAATGGAGCAGAGACCGGGAGCGCGCTAATTGAAACGCAGGCAATTCCGGAGCGTGAGATATCTGAAAAAACAACGGCTTCCGATAATGACTCCGAATTATCCATTCATGGTGCAAAACAGAGAGAGAGGCTGATCGATGAGGTACTCTCTCTTATGTTCGATGTATCGAAAATCAGGATAACAAAGGAGTATTACAATACAAATCTCTTTCAACTCGGTTTTGTTTCGCTCATGATCACCAGGCTCAGGGAATCGATCAGACGCAAGTACGGCATCGAGATTTCAATGAGGTCTTTTTTTAACAAGACTGAAAATTTAAATAAACTGGTCGATTATTTACTGGAAAATCTGCCTGATCAAAGCAGTCGGTCGGACAATAGTGTTTCCGATAAGTTGCTCTCTCCGGCCGAATCGTCTCCAAAGGGAGAACCGTCGCTCCTTGAATCCACAATTAGCAGGCAGATGGAACTGATGTCAAAACAGATGGAAATTATGTCCTCCCAGCTCGATGTATTGCGAAAGGGGGATGGCCTGTTGCCGGAGATTCCTTTAGCCAGGGAAAGTGCAGAGAACAGGCAAAAAGAAATCAAATCGGAAACAAAGGGAATGGGCCCCTGGAGAAGCATCTCTTCCAAAGGGAATCTGACATCGGACCGTGCAATAAGGAAACATCTCAATTCTCTTATAGATAACTACACCTCCTTTACAGGAGAATCCAAAAAGCTGACTCAGAAATACAGGCCGGTTTTCGCCAATATCAGAAATATCTCCGGATTCCGTCCTGAATGGAAAGAGATGGTCTATCAGATTATCGCAGATCGTGCAAAGGGTTCGAGGTTTCATGATATCGAGGGCAGGGAGTATCTTGATATGACAATGGGTTTCGGCGTATATCTCTTTGGTCACAATCCGGATTTTATAAAAGAAACCCTTGAAAAGGAAGTACGCGCCGGATATCCCATAGGGCCTATGTCATATCGTGCAGGCAGAGTCGCAGAGATGATATGCAAAATGACCGGAACGGAGAGGGCAGCTTTTTTTAATACAGGGACCGAAGCGGTAATGTCCGCTATCAGAATCGCACGGGCGGTAACGGGACGGTTCAAGATCGTGGTGTTCTCAGGCTCATACCACGGTCACAGTGACGGCGTGCTGGCAATCAGGGGAATGGAAGAGAATTTCGAGGCAATACCATTTGCCCCGGGAACGCCCGGCGGAATGGTGAGCGATGTCTATGTGCTTGAATACGGTGATAATGAATCGTTGGAGTTTATAGAAGCAAAAGGTGAGGAACTGGCGGCAGTGGTTGTTGAACCGGTTCAGAGCAGAAACCCTTCATTACAACCCCGTGAATTTCTTGTGGAATTACGAAGGATTACTGAAAAATCGGCAACCGCCCTCTTATTTGACGAAATGATTACGGGATTCAGGCTCTGTCCGGGAGGCGCCCAGGCCTGGGCCGGAGTGGAGGCCGATATCGTTACCTATGGAAAAGTCATCGGCGGTGGCATCCCCATCGGAGTGGTTGCAGGAAAATCTCGCTTTCTCGATGCCGTTGACGGAGGTATGTGGGCCTATGGGGATTCTTCCTGTCCTGAAAAAGAAAATACTCTTATCGCAGGGACTTTTAATCATCATCCCCTTGCCATGGCGACGGCAGAGGCGGTTTTGACTCATCTCGCAGATAAAGGCGCTGCCCTTCAGGACGAACTCAATTCAAAGACCGCCGGCCTTTGCGCCAGGCTGAACGACTTTTTCGGAAAGGAAAATATTCCCCTTGAAACAGCTCACTTCAGCTCTCTCTTCCGCTTTGTTTTAAAAGGCGATCACGAACTGCTCAACTATCATCTTATTGAAAAGGGAATCTATATCTGGGAAGGAAGGAGCTGTTTTCTCTCTACAGCTCACAGTGACGACGATATCGAGTTATTCATTCAAAAGGTAAAGGAGAGTATTTTTAAAATGAGAGAGGGCGGGCTCTTTCCCGTGAAAGGAGAAGTACCTACCGCTTTCACAGAAGGGGAGGGTGTTTCCACGGATCAGAGAAGGATTTATATTTTAAGCCGGATGGATGGAGGCGAGTCGGCCTATCACATCAGCGTACCATTTATTGTAGAGGGCAGTCTTCATATCAAGAGGTGCGAAGAGATTTTCAGAGAACTTGTCCAACGCCATGAAAGTCTGCGACAATCTTTTGCAATGAGAGAGGGAGATGTCGTCAGCACCATTGTCGACAGCGTGGAGTTCCATGTCGAATATAAAGAGACAAACGAAGAGGATAAAGATTCTCTTATTAAAGAGTTTATAAGGCCCTTTGATTTGTCAAAGGCCCCGTTAATCAGAGTTTGTATTGCAAAGATAAGTGAAATCCGTTTTCTTGTAATCATCGATACACACCATATCATTTCAGACGGAATCTCCTGCGACATATTGATTGGCGAGTTTATGGGACTCTATAACAGGGAAAGCCTCGATCCGTTACCGGCGAAATACGGGGATTACATTACGATGGAGAGGGAGTATCTCATATCGGAAAAGTTCCTTATAGATGAGGAACTCCGGCTGGCCGGCCTGTCAGGGAACCTGCCTCTTCTCAACCTGCCCCTCGATCGTCCCAGACCTCAGGTAAGGGAGTTTAAGGGGGGCAACATTTATATTACGCTTGACAGAGATATCACGTCCAAGTTGAAAGAGGTTGCTTCCAACACAGGGTCATCTCTTTATATGGTGCTCCTTGCAGCCCACTATATAATGCTTCATAAGCTTACCGGTCAGGAGGACATGATTACAGGTACGAATTTTGACGGAAGAAAGGACGAGAAGTTTTCAGGTATCGTGGGTATGTTTGTAAAGACCCTGGCTCTGAGGAATGGTCCTTGTGCAGCAAAAAGTTTCAGCGCCTTTGTCAATGAAGTGAAAATGAGCGTCCTGGACGCCTATGACTCAATGGACTATCCCTTTGAGATGTTGGTAAACAAACTTCTTCCTCAGAGAGATATAAGCAGAAATCCCCTGTTCGACACGATGTTTGTCTATGAAATCGTTGACTTGAAACCGCAGGACGCCGGAGAGTTGAAGGTGGAAAAATATGAATACACCGGCAACCGATCCATGTTTGATATGACTCATGAAATTCTTGAGATGAACGGTACGCTGAGCATTAATCTTCAGTATAACAGTGCAATCTTTAACAGAGACAGCGCGGAACGATTTTCCGCCTATTATGAAAATATACTCTGCGATATCGCCTTGGATCATAACAAAAGGATATCTGATATAAACATTCTTCCTCAATGGGAAAGGAAGCGCCTTTTTACGGATTTCAACAATACGTCCAAATATTATCCCCTCCACAAGACGATCGTTGATCTCTTTGAGGCTCAGGTAAATAAAACGCCTGATAATACAGCCATCATAACCGAAGAGAGTACGATGACCTACCGCGCGCTCAATGAAGGCGCCAATATCGTGGCCCACTATCTGAGAGATAATCTCAATATTATAGAGGGAGATATTGTCGGGATAAAGGTGGATCGATCGAAATGGGCGATTATCGGTATTATGGGGATTTTAAAGGCGGGAGGGGCCTTTTTACCGATCGATCCTCTATATCCGCCCGACAGAATCAATTACATGGTTGAAGACAGCCGGTGTAAGGCCATCTTGTCGGAAAGGAAGTATATGAAGGAAGGGCTGACTGCCATAGATATATCGGAAATGGATCACCATAAGAGACACAACCCCGATATCCCTCTCACATCTTCCGATCTTGCTTACGTTATATATACATCGGGCTCTACGGGCAAGCCCAAAGGCGTGATGGTGGAGCATAAAAGCCCGATAAATATGGCGCTTTCACATATAGACTTCTTTGGTATTAACAGGGAAGACCGTTTTTTGCAATTTTCTTCCCTGTCGTCGGACAGCTCTCTCTTTGAGATATTTCTCTCCTTGTTCGCCGGGGCCTCGGTTGTCATTATTGATAAGGATACGATTTTCAACACAGAAAAGTTTATCGCATACATAGAGGAAAGGGGAGTAACCGTTATGTTTCTGCCTCCTGTGTACCTAAACAGCCTGAACAAACGTTCCCTCAAAGGAGTAAGGACCATCATAACCGGCGGCGCGCCTGCCGTTAGGGGCGATGTGCTTCACTATTGTAAGAGTAAAAACTACTTCAACTCCTATGGCCCCACGGAAACCACAGTGGCAATGACTTATTTCAAAGCAGACCCCCACAGAGAGTACGGAAACCACATTCCCATTGGTACACCTATAGCCAATACATCGGTTTTTATTCTCGATGACAATCTTACTCCCCTGCCCACAGGCGTGACAGGCGAGATATGTATTGCAGGGGAGTGTCTGGCCAGGGGCTATCTGAACAAACCGGAGATGACATCAGAAAAATTTGTCCCCCATCCCCTGGCGGAAGGAGGGCTGATTTACAGAAGCGGTGATCTGGGAAGATGGCTTTCCGACGGGAATCTCGAATGCCTTGGCAGAAAGGACGACCAGGTAAAGATAAGAAGCTACAGAGTGGAATTGAATGAAATCAGCCATCTCCTGTCAGAGCATCCTTCTATTCAATCCGCCGTTGTGACAGCCAGGAGACTGGGCGGCGAGACCTTGGACCTTATTGCCTATTTTATAGAGAGGGAACCTGTCGATTTCAGCGATCTCCGCAATTATCTGGCGAAATCTCTGCCGGAATATATGGTCCCCGGCTATTATGTGAGAATGGATAAATTCCCGATTACACCAAATAATAAAATAGATAAAGAGGCTCTTCCCGATCCCGGAGAGAAAGAGGGCTCAGATTCGGAAAGAGTACACATCCCCCCTCGCACGGACCAGGAAAGAATCCTTGCAAATATCTGGAGCGAAGTTCTGAATATAAAAGATATCGGAATCGAGGACAATTTTTTTGTTATGGGAGGGGATTCGATAAAGGCAATACAGATAGTTTCCCGTCTGAGCGAAGTGAATATGAAAGTAACGGTACGGCAGATTTTCGAAAATCCCGCCATATCGGCTCTTGCTGCTTTTGTAACGGAATCTTCCAACAATAAAAAAGTTAATGATCCGGTAACCGGGAGGGCGCCTCTTTCTCCCATCCAGTCATGGTTTTTCGAAACACAGCTTTTTGAGCAAAATCACTATACCCAGGCAGTATTACTCACTGTCAGGGGAGAGACGGAAGAGACCGCCCTTAAAGAAGTGCTTCAAAAATTACAGGAACATCACGACATGCTCCGTGCTCGTTTCTTTTTCGATTCAGGGGAAATCATACAGGAGATCATGGGAACGGATTTGACTGTTGATTTCGATGTTCTCGATTTCAGGGGAAAGGATAATCCTGAAGTGGAGATATTGAAGCACAGCGCAACTCTTCCAGGTTTACTCAATATAAAACATGGTCCCCTGATGAAAAGCGTATTGTTTAGAAGTGATAAAAAAGACTTCCTCGTGATCGTTATACACCATCTTGTCATTGACGGCGTTTCCTGGCGTATTTTGATAGAGGATTTAAACAGCGCTTACAATCAATACATGAAAGGCAACCCCCTTATTTTGCCTTTTAAGGGAGAATCTTTTAAGAGCCTGTCAGAGATACTCGCCGATTATGCGAACAGAGATGAATTACTCGATGAGAAATCTTACTGGAATTACATAGACACCGTTAAAGTAAAACCATTGCCTGTGGATTTTGAAAGTAAAACCAATTTCCACGGAGACTTCGATACCCTGACCGCCATATTGTCGGAAAAAGAGACAACCGATTTACTAAAAAATACGAATAGCGCCTATCATACGGAAACAAGGGATATCCTGATGACCGCACTTGCAAGGACATTAAAAGCCTGGACAGGTGAAAACGTAACTCTTATTGATCTGGAAGGCCACGGGAGAGAGAATATGTTTTCTGACAGAGACGTCTCCGGTACTGTCGGATGGTTTACATCGGTTTATCCCGTACTTCTTTTGCTGCCGGTGTCGGAAGATGAAGGGCAGCAGATAAACTATATAAGGGACTCCCTTAAAAGGATACCGAATAACGGCGCAGGCTATGGAATACTGAGATATCTTACATCATCTGAAAATAAAAGGGATATCTCTCTGAACAGGAATCCTGTTCTCGGTTTTAACTACCTCGGCGAGTTTCAAAGTATGCCGGGAGATCGGACTTTCGAATACGCCGGCAAGGCGGTGCCCAATACGATTGGCCACAGAATTATCAACTCTCATTATATAGACATTGACATCATCATAGTAAAGGGACGCCTGGAAATCCATGTCCATTACAACACAACCCTATATAAGATGGAGACAATGGAGAGATTCCCGGATATGTACCGTAAGGAGCTGACGGTCTTGATAAAACACTGCATCGGAAAAATCAACGGGACCTTTATACTGCCTGAGCTGACATATAAGTCACTTGGCGCTGACCGGTTATCCGCCCTCCTTGAAAGAGAAGGTATAGAAAAAAGCAACGTAAAAGACATATATACCCTCTCTCCCATGCAGGAGGGAATGCTTTTTCACAAAATTTACGACCGGGAGTCAACAGCGTATTTCGAGCAGGTTACTTTTACAGCAGAAGGTCGCCTCGATATCGAGGCCTTTAAGAAGAGCTGGAAGGAACTTCTAAAACTCTATGACATATTCAGGACTCTTTTTATACACAAAGAGACTGAAGAACCGTTGCAGATCGTATTAAAAGAACGGGACCTCGACTTTACTTTTATGGATCTGAGCGACTTAACCGATAAAATCAGGAAAGATGTGATAAATAAGTTCAGACAGCAGGACAGAGAGAGGGGATTCGATCTTGCAAAGGACGTATTAATAAGAGTGGCTGTTCTGAAAGTAAGCGAAAGCACCTTTGTTGTGGTCTGGAGTCATCACCATATTATTATGGACGGATGGTGTCTCGGTATTGTAATTAAAAAATTATTCACTGCATACTCTGCCTATATAACCGGCGAAAAACCCCCATCCGTTAATGTTCCTCAATACGGCAAATATATTGCCCGGCTAAAGAATATGGACAGGGAAGAAACCAAGAGATATTGGGAGGAGTATCTTTCCGAGTATGACCATTCCATAACGGTAACGGGCAAACAGAAGCAAGAGAGTCGTGTCGAAGAGTACAAGGTCGAGCTTATATCTTTGGAATTAAACGAGGAAATAACCAAAGAGCTTCGCCATATGGCAGTAAAAAACAGGGTCTCCCTGAACACTGTCATACAGGCGGCCTGGGCGACTCTTCTCTGCAAATATAACGGAACTGACGACATTGTTTTCGGCGCGACCGTATCGGGCCGTCCTGTTGACGTACAGGGGGTTGGAGATATGGTTGGTTTGTTTATTAACACAGTGCCTGTCAGAGTTCGTTTTAAGGGAGACGCCGGTTTTGAAGAAGTGATGTCCAGGTTACAGAACGAAGCATTTGACAGCGAACGTCACCACTACTACTCCCTGGCGGATATTCAGTCCCAAAGCCCTCTTAAACAGGATTTAATAGAACATGTCGTTGTTTTTGAAAACTACCCGCTAAGCGGAGAACTCCACAAGCTCCACGAAGAATTCGATACAGGTTTCACCGTTAAAAATATCGACGTAGTGGAAAGAACAAACTATGATTTTATCCTCATTGTATATCCTGCCGAAAGAATTGTGTTCAATCTCTCTTATAACTCTTCTGCCTATTCCGGAGAAGAGATGGAAAAGGTGAAGAACGATCTTGCCGTTGTTTTTGAGTCGTTGATCCAATCTACTGAAAAGAGAATCGACGAAATCAGGGAGTCCTTAATGAGCGATGACGAGAAGAGGGAGCATGAGAACTTTCTCATGGCAATGGACAATATAGGCGAAGATTTTTGAACTCCACGGTGGATCATGTGGCCATGCAATTGTGCCATACAATGACTTTACCTCTTTGAAATCGTTTTTATATATGCCTCTCCTTCCCTTTCAGGGACTTAATAAACGACTTGAGGATTGATAAAATCCGGAAGATATATTATCATATTGCCTCTATTAAATTAGCGTCCGTCAGAGGGAGTCTTAAAAAGTAGCTGCAGACTTTAGCCTGCATAGCCCGCCGGTTCACCGAACACAGGCGCAGGCTAAAGCCTGGGGCTACATTTTTTGCCGGCGCCCCGCAACCTGCATAAAAAAATGAGAATTCCTATCCAATTTAATGATGGCGAATAGAGTTATTGGCAAGGTGTGAAATAAAACAATATCGTAACTACTCAGTCATTATTTAGGCTGAAGCAAAATATCAAATGAATTTACACAATATCTGTTTGGAAAGGTAGAAAATGGATTTTAAGGTTACATTTCTAAATCCTCCGTTTCATAAAAATTACTCCAGACCTCAGCGAAGTCCCGCCGTTACCAAAAGCGGCACCCTTTATTATCCTTTGTGGCTCGCATCTGCAGCGTCTCTGGCTGCCGAGGAGGGGTTCGAAATCGATTTTATCGATGCACCGGCTGACGGCTGTTCCCTGGAGGAAGTCATAAAGAGGATAAACGATTTTTCTCCTGAGATGGTTGTACTGGAAACAAGTACTCCCAGTATTTATAACGATGTAAACACGGCAGCGGAAATAAAAAAGGCTGTTCCCAAGGCATTTACTCTCCTGGTAGGAACTCATGTTTCTGCATTACCGGAGGAGAGTCTGAAACTGAACGACTCCGTAGACGCCGTTGCAATCGGAGAGTTCGACGATACAGTAGCAGAAACAGCTCTGGCTCTCACAAAGGGCGGTAAGCTGAGTAAAATAAAGGGACTCTGTTTTAAGGAATCGGGGAAAACAATCCGCACCAGGGAAAGACCTCCTGTCCGTGACCTCGACGCCCTTCCTTTTGTAAGCAAAATATACAAGAGATTTCTGGATACAGGCAACTATTTTAATCCCAACGCCCTTTATCCAATGGTAACGATTACCACATCCAGGGGGTGTCCCTATCAATGCACTTTTTGTGTCTATCCTCAAACTATGATGGGCAATAAACTGAGAATCAGAAGTGTCTCCAATGTCGTGGACGAGATCGAGTATATTGTCAACAACTTCAGGAATGTGAAAGCCCTTTTTTTTGAAGACGACACCTTTACTGCCATTAAGAAAAGGTGCGCCGACATATCGAATGAGATATTGAGACGTGGGATAGATATCTCATGGACAGCCAATGCCAGGGCGGACCTGGATTTTAAAACAATGACAATAATGAAAAAAGCCGGATGCAGGTGCCTTTGCGCAGGCTTTGAAAGCGGCAGTACTCATCTGCTGGATAATATAAAGAAGAAAATAAAAAGAGACGATATGTTGCGTTTTATGGAAAACGCAAGAACAGCGGGCATACTTATCCACGGCTGTTTCATGGTCGGCCTCCCGGGAGAGACAAAAGAAACAATGAACGAAACCCTCACCCTTGCAAAGCGTCTGAACCCGGACACTGTCCAGTTTTATCCTATAATGGTCTATCCCGGAACAGAGGCTTACCGCTGGTATAAGGAGCGTAATCTTATCGCTACAGACGATTTTTCGAAATGGCTCACTCACGGAGGCCTTCATAACACTGTCATTGCTACTCAGGAGTTATCGTCTGAGGAACTCGTTAATTTTTGCGACTATGCAAGACGATCTTTTTATCTCAGACCACAATATCTTTTTTACAAACTGAGACAGACGCTTAATAACAGGGAAGAGAGAAAAAGAAATCTCAAGTCTGCAAAAACTTTTATAAAATACCTCATGAAGGGGTCGGATGTATAGGAAAAGGAGTTTTCACAGGACAAACAGCCATGACCCTTCGGGTCGCCACAAACAATGAACTAAAAAAAGCATTTAGCAGTCAGCCATCAGCTGTCAGTTTTTAAATTGCAATACTTTATGGTTCAAAATACATTCACCCATAAGGTGAAGCTTATTTTAGCATAACATCAATACTTTCCATGGCTGAAGGCTGACCGCTGATAGCTGGCTGCTGTTTTTTAGATGAAAAATTAACGGTACAAACAGCCGCCGTGGGCTTATTTTCGGAGCAAATACATATGAAAGTGTCCGTCGTTATCCCGGTTTTTAATTCAGCAGATTTTATTGAACGCTGTCTGGAGGCGATACTTAATCAGACCTTTCAAAGTGATGAGTACGAGGTTATCGTTGTTGACGACGGTTCTGTTGACAGCTCTGCAGAGAAAATCAATCGATTCCCTGTTCGATATTTTTATCAGAAAAACAGAGGGCCTGCAGCAGCCAGAAACCTCGGTGTAAAAGAGGCCGCCGGTGAAATAATTTTGTTTACCGACTCAGATTGTATCGTTTCTCATAACTGGATCGAGACAATGCTGCAATCTTTTAACCAGGAAGGAGTAATCGGCGTTAAAGGCGCCTACTCCGGCGGTTCGGAGACATTAACCGCCAGATTCACGCAAATCGAGTTCGAAGAGAGGTATGAATTGCTGAAAAGAGCTGAACGAACCGATATGCTCGACACCTACGCCGCAGCTATAAAGAGAGATATCTTCCTGGAATTGGGAGGTTTTGACGAATCCTTTCCCGAAGCGAGCAACGAAGACACCGAACTCTCATATAAACTCTCTTCTCTGAATTATAAACTCATATTCAATCCTCACGCCCTTGTTCATCACCTCGGTCATCCTGAGACCATATTAAAATACTTCAGGCAAAAATTTCAAAGAGGATATTGGAGAACAGCGGTTTACCGCAGATTTCCCGGGAAGGTATTCAAAGAGACTTACACCCCGAAAAGCCTTAAAGTTCAGGGGCTGACGATTTTTGGTGGATTGTTTTTTTTATTGCTTTCCCCTCTTTACCCCTTCACTGCCAATATCTCGGTTTTTCTGTTTCTTATATTTCTTTTAACAACTCTCCCCTTTTGTGTTTTCGCCATGAAAAGAGATTTTACAACAGCTGTCTTTTCCCCCTTTTTTTTGACCCTGAGAGCACTGGCTATAGGATCGGGAGTTATGACTTTTCTTATGAAACAGGTTTTAAAAAACAAAACCGAAGGAAAATCCGAGAATAGTCCCCTTTGAAACAACGAACGCAACCGGGATGAGCGAGGGAGAGCTTGAGGCTCAGAGGCAAAGAAGAGGGGAGAAAAGAGAGTATATGATAAAAGTCGCCTGCCTCATTATTGTACCCGGGATAAAATCGCTTGCCCGAAGAGAGAGATTTACGACAACTTATGAGTTTCCCAGAGGAGCGCTAAGTCTGGCGAGTTTTCTTAATTCAAGAGACTGCCGTACAATGATCTTACCTTTAGACTATTACCTGCAAGCATCGGACTCTCCCCTGAACATTGAAAAACAGACATTTTCGATTCTGCAAGAGGCTCTCAACGAGTATGCCCCCTCTGTTGTAGGCGTAAGTGCGCCTTACACACTATTATATCCTGCATCACTCAAAATAGTTGAATATTGTAAAAAAATAAAGCCCGATCTTTTTACAATAATGGGAGGCCCCCATGTAACTTATCTTCATAAGCATGCATTGAGGGATTCTGACTCTATAGACATTGTTGTCAGAGGAGAGGGTGAGTGGACTCTTCTTGAAACAGTCGATTCTTTAATAAAGGGAAACGACATTTCACACATAAAGGGTATTGCATACAGAAGCAATAATGATACAGTTGTAACGCCTGACAGGCCATTTGGTCCGGTCTCCGAGCTTCCTGTATTGGAATACGGATTGCTTCCGGAAAATTTTGTTCGCAATATGTCGATTTCTCTTGTTGCAAGCAGGGGGTGCGTCTACAGGTGTGCTTATTGCAGCGAATCGCTTTTTTGGGGAAATAAGGTAAGAAGAATACCTGTCGAAAATATTTTTGAGGAGCTGAAGCAGTTATCCGATAAATATGATAACTTACCTGTCGGACTGGAAGATAGCATGTTCCATATGAAATCGTCCTATTTTTATGAACTCTGCTCAAAGTTGACTGATATAAAGCTAAACCCCAATATTTATCTCCTTTCCCGAGTAGATACAGTTAATGACGATGGTTTTAACGCAATGATCAAGGCCGGAATAAGAAATATTATTCTCGGCGTAGAAAGCGCTTCGCCCAAAGTCCTGGGTATGATGAGCAAGCATATCACTCCCTACAAAGCTGAAAATGCCTGCGAAAAAGCAACAAAAAAAGGACTTGTAACAGGCACTTTCTGGATAATCGGTCATCCCGGAGACGATCCGCAGGAAGCTGAAATGACAATACATGCGATCGATACGTTCTATGAAAAAGGAGTTATCGGGAGTGCGGAAATAGCACTCTTTGTTCCCTATCCCGGTACGCCTATGTTTAACGATCCGCAAAAATATGGTATTGAAATACTTACATATGAGTGGGAAAAATGGGGCAGATTTAATACTGAACCTGTTATACAGTTAAAGGGGTTTTCTAAAAAAGAAATACTTACATCATGGACCAGGGCCAGAGCCGTTTCGGAAAAGTGGAGACTGAATCTGATAAATAAACGTTTACATACTGTTTCCGATCCAAACGAATACAGTATCGGTGAGTCAAGGAAAATCGGAAGAAATGAACCGTGCCCCTGTGGAAGCGGGAAGAAATATAAAAAGTGTTGTATAAGGTGATGTCCGGTTCAGGCGCGGGATTTTAAAAAAGCAGCCAGATTTTTATCGGTTCTCATTATGTGGTCATAGAGCCAGCTAATAACTTTATTCTGGGTGTCGTTAATCATCGCAGGCGTGGCGCCCTTTTTTTTATACTCTTTCATCAACACCTTATAACTTTTAAGGAACTGCATGTGCTCCTCTTTGTGAAAGTCATATTCAGGATAATTGAAATCGATCATATATTCCTCTTCTGCGCTGAAGTGCTCCACAACGTAACCTCCCAGAAACCGTAACATCTTCTCTATCTCTTTCTTTTTTTTCTCTTCCGAAAGATTAACGAGAGTGTCCACTCTGCTGAAAATCTCTTTATGCTGATCGTCTATTATTTCCACACCTGTTTCCAACGAATCATTCCACTCGATATTTACCATTATTTCCCTCTAAATTAGATAGTTATAATTTGTAGCTACTCAGGCATTTAGGCTGAAATAAAATACCAAATGATATATGAATGTCAGCCAATAAAAACCCTGAAGTTTTATAGATTACCCATGTTTTAATTAAGAGTCTTCAGTCTATACACCGAAGTAGTTACAATTATTCTTCTGTTTATTATACAAAATTTTGAGCAATTTGAACACTAATAATTTTGTAAGAATTCAGTAAAAGTCGTCAGAGATGCAGGAAGCTAAGATTTTAAACCCCTAACTCGGTACAGCCGGAAGCAAACACGTTTTAAGTCGCAAGGCAACAGGCATAAGGCATAAGTTAAAAGAACAGCAGTCAGCTACCAGCCTTCAGCTAAGGACAGTATTAATATTCCACTAATAATAAGCTTCACCTTACGGATGAATTTGTTTTGAAACATAAAGTGTTGTAATGAAAGAGCTGACAGCTGACTGCTGTTTAGGATAATACCCAAAAAGTTCCACATCCATTCCGGTTGACCCATTTTTAAACATCAACATCGACAATTTTTTATCAATCCCGATGCCCTACGGGCCTGATGTTTTGTTATTTTACAACACTTATATAAATGCTATATACTAGCTGAATTTCTCAACAATTACCGAATGGAGACGTAAGTACACGTTACGGAAGAAGAAATAGAGAGTTAAAATCACTGTCATTCACTTAAGGAGCAAAGCACCATCCGCCTTCATCGGCTAAACTCGAAGGCTCCGATCCGCTTCGCTGCGCCTTCTCAAACATGACCCGCTTCCGTCGGAAGGTGCTTCACCCCTTAAGTGAATGGTATTAGAGTTTAAATAACGAATGAAAAACTTATTTCGAAACAGGTTGTTCTTAGGTTTGTTTATAGGGCTTATATCCTCTGTCATTGCAATGTCGATCAGTTCTTTTAATTTGGTTAAAAAAGTTGAGCTATCCACATTGGATATGAGATACAAATTAAGGCCGACAATCGAGACTCATGACGATATCGGATTCATTGACTTTGATGACTCATCCCTTGCTCTTTGCGGCGAATGGCCCTGGCCTCGTTACAGGCACCTGGCCCTTGTAAAGACTCTTGATTTTTATGATGCTCTGGCAATGGGTTACGACGTCTTTTTTGTAGAGAGAGAGCTCAATACTTTTTTTTTCGAAAAACTTGAATCCCTGTTCAAAGAAAACGGAAAAGACGGCAAAGGACCCCCTCCCGATCTTATAGATCAGGTATTTCGTAATTATGATCTCGAACTGACAGAAGCAATAAAAAAGGCGAGCAATGTTTATCTTGCTTATTTTACCGAGGAGTCCGGGAAATCGATTACCAATGATATCTCCAATCTAAAGAGAGAGGCAATGGATGAGATTAAAAAATCCTTTCTTGCCCTTCCACATAACATCGGGAAACAGATTGGCAGTGTAAATGATATTGATCCTCCTCTACCTGAATTTATCAAAGCATCGGAAGGGCTGGGTTTTGCGCAGCCGGGATATGACTTTGATTCGGTTGTGAGAAATTATATTCTCTATCGTAAATTCCAGGACTTTATGCTTTACACAATCACATTAAAAATGCTTTCCCAAATATCGGATTTCGATCTGAAAGATATCGAAATTCACCGAGGTGAGAAAATAGTCATTAGAGAGAGTGTTGTCAATAAATCAGGTGAGAGAAGGGATATTGTAATTCCCGTTGACAACCGTCTCCAGATGCTTCTTAACTGGGCAGGCCCTTTTAAGGAGACATTCCTCCATGTACCGTTCAGAACGGTTTCTTATTATTATGCCTACAATACAGCAAAAGAGATAGCAAGAGACGGGTTAAATAGCAGGCCGAAAGATTTTATGAAGTTAAAAACAGATATCCACGAAGCTTTGACGATAGAAAAGATGGTGATGCCTGAAGAAGCCGAAAGAATTTCAATGGAGATTTCTTCGGCTCTTTTTATTACATCGCTTTTAAAAGAAGGAAAAGATGAAGAATATATATTTGATTTTATGGAGAGATGTGGAACCGGCGATTTTACTAAAGAGGTGCTCTCTGTAGTCGTTACTTCACTAAAGGCAGAGAAGTTGTTAAGTGTGAATCCCTCCTTACGTTATGATGAATTTCTTGAAAAACATGACGGGGGCGGACTTACAGGCAAAAAGAGGAGTCAGGAAATATTTCGAAATATAAGTGTTTTCATGAAAAAGGGAAGACTCGATGAGATAAAACCCTATTATTTCCCTCCGCCGGGCCGGATTATGAACGACGGCAGGCCGGTCAGTTTCTCACCACTTGATTTTGAGGGGAAAATTTTTATGGCCGGTCTTACTGCTACAGGGACAATAGATATGAGACCTACGCCCTTTGAGGAATCCTGCCCTATGGTGGCTTATCATGTAAATGCGTTAAATACAATATTAACAGAACAGTTTCTCCATTATCCGACAGAGGGATTAAAATATCCGGTAACAATCATACTCTCTCTCTTTACAGGCGCCATCGCAGGGTCCGTGGCTTTGTTGAACTCTTTTGTAATTTTTCTGATTATAACTGGAAGTTACATCTTTGCTGTCTTTACAATTTGGGTCCATAAAGCATATTGGATTGAGGTTGTAACACCGCTTTCAGGCATATTTTTAACTTACGCCTTTACAATAATAGTTAATTTTATGAGGATTTACAAGGAAAAGAGAGTGGTAAGAGGACTTTTTTCCTCAATGGTTTCTCCCTCTGTTCTTAAAGTAATGGAGGAGAATCCCAATCTCTTTTCTTTGACAGGAGAGCGTAAGGCTGTTACAACCTTTTTTTCTTCCCTCTCAGGATTAGAAAAAATTGCAGATACGGTAAGTCCCGGAGAAATGACGACATTATTGAATAAATATCTGGTGCCTTGCAGCGAGATTATTATGGAGTATGACGGATACATTGATAAGTATGAAGGTAACGTTATTATGGCCGATTTCGGAGTGCCTGTAAACAACAGCGACAATCCCTGGAAATGCGCCTTTGCCTCTATTGAGCAAAGTCTGGACTTTGCCGTATTCAGACGTTTTTTTGCTGTCGCCTTTGGCTTTGACATTATACAGTCGATGGGTTTTAATTTCGGATATGTATCGGCAGGAAATATGGGATCAAAGAGAAGATTCCAGTACACAGTTATGGGAGACCCCGTAAATACGGCTGCTCGCTTTATGGCGGCTAATTATATATATAACTCATTTTATCCCATAACAGGGGAAGATACATTTGGAGAAATTGGAGAGTATGTTTATTTGAGACGTCTTGACAAGGTGCTGTTAAAGGGCAAAACCACTCCGACGCTCATTGCTGACGTTATAGGATGGAAGCCCGATGCTTACCTGAAGTTATGCGGAAAAAGAGGAACTCCGGATTTTTTATTGGCGCTGTGGAAAGATGCTCCACCTGAAAAGATACTCGGTTATCATGATTTCTGGCTGGAAAAAGCGCAAACTACAATGTCTCCGATGGCCATGGAAATTAGAGATTTTTTCGAGAAGTTAGTGGAACCGGTTGTGGATATCTTTGTAAATCTGCGAAAGAGAGATATACTGTTATTCAGAGAGGTTCTGGGGGGATTACCTCAGGGGAAAAGAACCTTACTATTGTCAAATATAGAGGCTTCAGATAATTGGATTGCAGGTGATATGGGCGGAAACAATATCGAAAATATCGACCATGAATCGCCTGAGGCCACTGAGGCTGTTATGTACGGGAATAAGATCACTGCTTTGAATGCACTGATTTGCAGTAAACAAATAAAGCATGAGAGGCTCACCGAGGGATTGAGGGATATCCGGGAATTCGATCCGAACAGGATGAATACTTCTCTTAAGGAGTTAAACAAAGCGATCGATGAGGGTGCCGATAATTATAGAGCAAGAGTTGACAGTTTTTTTAAATCCATAAAACGACGCTCTGAGGAGTATCATGAAATGATGTCCGTTGTCGGTGCTCCTGCTGAAAGCGAGCTCAAAGCAAAAAGATTGTTTGAAGAAGGATTGGACCTGTACTGGAAAAGACAATGGGAGCGCGCGGCCGAAAAATTCAATACTGCTGCAGAAATGACAGAAAACAAAGGTCCGGCAATGTCACTTCTTGAAAGAACAGGATTATATAAAAATAATCCTCCCGGTGAAGGCTGGCAGGGCGAATTTATCCAGGTTAAGAAGTAAGGGAGATTGACCTCTTTGTAACAATTGAATTTCAGTTCACCCTTTACCGAAAAACTCATGCCATAAAGCTCAGGGTGTGAACGATCTCTTTGTGTCCTCTGCGTCTCTACGTTAAAGTCCCTTTGGTACGTATATCGATGTCCGTCACGCTTTTTTTTAACGCAGAGACGCAGAGGACGCAGAGAAAGGAAACTGACAAGCAATGTATAGAGAATTAGAGTTACAGAACGGATCAAGGATTTTTAAGGAAGAGGCCGAATCCCTAAGCTTAGAAAAAATAGAAGAGCTTGTATATGCCTAATGACGTGCTAATAGTTTTCCTGTCCCCGCTTCCTCTTAGAGTGCCATGACCTGAGAAAAATATGATCCCCCGTTCATCTTCATCGTTTTCTTTTGCGATTTAAATCTAAAAAAAAACGTTTTTATTGCGATTTAAATCGCAAATTATCTATAATTAATTATATCGGAATTTCAAAAAATCCGATACAGGAGTCAGGAAGCAGCTTGCTGTCTCCTGATTTCTTTTCATGAATCAATCTGCCTGGCTATGTTCCTATGGAAAATACTTCAAATAATTTTATAGCTCGTGCATTAGAAAAAACAATCCTGCAAAAGATAGGCAAAGGAAAAGCAATTGTAATCCTGGGAGCAAGGCAAACCGGAAAAACTACACTACTAAAAAAGATCTACCATCAAATTGAAAACACTCTATGGTTAAACGCTGATGAGCCTGACACACAATCTATTTTTGAAAATAGTTCATCCAGTCGTTTGAGATATCTATTTAAGGGATACAAAACACTGATTGTAGATGAGGCGCAGAGAATCAAAGACGTGGGACTGAAGTTCAAACTCATTACAGATCAAATCCCTTCCCTTCAATTAATCGCAACCGGTTCATCGGCATTTGAATTGGCAAACAGAACCAATGAGCCCCTTACCGGTAGAAAGTGGGAATACTATCTATACCCTTTATCCTTCGCTGAATTAGCCGACAATTATGGCATCTTGGAGGAAACCAGACTTCTTTCACATCGATTAGTGTATGGAACTTACCCTGAAGTTGTCACTTCACAGGGAGAAGAAAAGGAGATTCTAAAGCAACTGTCAGATAGTTATTTATACAAAGATATACTCATGTGGGAGGGAATCAAAAAGCCGGAAAAACTATTAAAATTAATGCAGGCCCTTTCATTTCAATTAGGTAATGAGGTTTCCTATCATGAACTGGGAAAATTGGTTGGTCTGGATAATCAAACGACAGAAAAATACATTCAATTGCTGGAAAAAACCTTTGTGATTTTCCGATTAGGGACTTTTAGACGAAATTTAAGAAAAGAACTCAAAAAAAGCAAAAAAATCTATTTTTATGACAACGGTATTAGAAACTCATTAATCGCGAATTTCCAAATACCGGAATTACGTCCTGATATAGGGGCTTTATGGGAGAATTATTTGATTAGCGAAAGGATTAAATTAATTCATAATAATAATTTATGGTTAAATTTCTGGTTTTGGAGAACACAGGATCAGCAGGAGATCGATTATCTTGAAGAGCTGGATGGAACATTATATGCCTGGGAATTCAAATGGAATCCGAAAGCAAATGTCCGTGTATCTAAGACATTTTCAAAAGCCTACCCGGAGCATACATTTAAAGTAATTACCCCCAATAATTATTATGATGAGTTTCTCAAATAAAAATTTTTGTTTCCTCAATTCAATTAAGCATTTATAAGACGCACCGGTCGAGTAAACAGCAGCCAGCGAATCTCCTGAGTCAAGTCAGTCGGCAACTCCGGAAGTGTTTTCTGAGTTTCCACGAATTTATGAAGCTTGTTGATATGCTCCTGTATTAAATAGGTATCTTCCAGATAGATCCGGGACAGCAGTATCTTCGCGTCTGCTTCGGAACCGATCTCTCCATCGATCTCTGCCTGACGCAGGCGCAGTTTGATATCACGCAGGTGAGGACCGTTTGTTGGGGATTCCTGAGTTTCGTATCAAACGATTGAAATCGATTTGCGAAGGGGGATAATCATCCAGTTTACCAAGGAAATCGACGGCATTGAGGTTGACAGCCATTTGGCAAGCCGTATAAAAGGAGTTAAGATGGTCTGCCTGTTCGTACCTGCTAAAGATATCGATAAGCTCGGCGTCCTGATTTTTCAACATATCAAAATAGATTATTGAAAGAGTATCACTGCAAAGTTTGGTGTGTCGACAAGAGTGATAATTCCTTTACGCTCCAGCTTCAAAAACGCTACACGACAACTCATCTCTTTCAATTGCCCGTTGCTGTTCTTCCAGTTAAATTGTTAATGGCTTCACATACATTGTGCGACAGTTGAGTGTGAGATATTCGCCTTTTTTCTGCTATCATATTCTCTATCAATCTTATTTCCTCTGTCGTAAATTCTTTGCCGCATACTTTCATGCGGGTAACTTATCATATGCTTACCCGCAGTGTTCAGTAAAAAATGTGGGACACGATAAGCTTCAAAGGGGGAGAGGGAGTAAGAGAAAAAAGTCAAAACAATTAACCGATATCGAGTGAATCGTTACGTTGGGTTGGATTTAGAGATTGTTATAACATAATCGAAAAGAAAAAATCTGTAGGTAAAACACCTACACGCTTTGCAGGTAGTTTACCTACAAAGCTATAGTTTCATTAACATTTTAGTCATAGCAATGAAATATATCATCGCAGAAAAGCCTTGTTTGGAAAGAATTCGTGAATTATATTCAGAATTATATTTGTGTGACACTTTTTGGCATTGCAGGAATAAACATAAGGGCAGGAAAAAATAAAAAATCTCGGAATTAAAAATTTTTTTAGAAAAAGCTTTCTGCATTGCTTTTCCGACGTCAACTGTATAGCCTTAAAAAACTCACGTTCTCCCCAATCTCCCCAACGATATCCATCAACTTGTCCTCCCGCTCCTCTTCATTGCTTTGCGAAAGAGGAATTCCGTCTCCGGGGTAGATTTGAAGTTTGGCAAGCCACGGAACTTTTTTCCAAAGACACTTTTCTATAAGTATGGGAATGACGGTCATCCCCTGTTCCGCCTGCTTAAGTAGTCCGGGGATTTCATGCTTGCGAATATAGGTGGAACGTAAGAACGATTTAGATATGAGACATATGGCTGTATTTGACCTTTTGATGGCTGACTCGATCTCTTCATTCCACAAATCACCGGTTCTGATGTTTCTGTCATCCCAATAATCGACCCCCATGTATTTAAGACTTTCTAAATAAGGGATCAAGCGATCTACCCATGCACTGTCCTCTCGGGCGTAGCTAATGAATATTCGCCTGACTTTAGTTAAGTGGATGGGCGGACTCTCAACTCCGGTTTCCATTGAGAATCTTTTCCTGTATACAAAATTACTGACGACTGCCAGATTATCCTGCTTTTTAATTAATCCATACTGTTTAAGCCAGGCCTGATCCTTATCTCTTGGATTGTAATCCACCAGGTTATGTAAAATGTTCATAAATGTCTCGCTGTATGAATCAACTTTTTCGTCCAGATTATCAAAATGGGCATTTTCTTCATTTATCAAAATCTCTATGGCTTTATCTACATCCTCTTCAGTTATGGAGTCTGTGGTTTTGGGTTTTACATTAACTGTCAAAATGGAGCCCAGCCTGTTTACAAGCCATGGTTGGCCGCAAGTCTCTTCATGTACTTTTTTTACAGCTTCTACAGAAAACGACTGGTTCGTCTCCTCACTGTACTGCTTGTAAAGCTCTAAAATATTGTGGAAAGTAAATGGAGGGATATTCACCTGCTCCGCTATATTAAAGGGTGAAACGCCACCTACCACAAGCTTGGTTATATCCCGAATACCAACTAATCCTACCGAGTAGAGGGCCTTGTTATTTACTTCTTTATACTTTTGGTAGAGCTCTCTCAAAGTGTAGAGAAAATTATAGAGTTCATCTAATGGGATACCGTCGAACTCATCAATGAAGATGATTATCTTTTTATGTTCGATCAACCTGTTTAAATTTACAAAGAGGTTTTGAAAATTGATGTGGTTTATGAGATTATGACTATAGAGAAACTTTTTGACCTGTTCCCTGGCATGGCAGTTGACTTCATTTAGTCTATCCATTAATTGAGGATAGAGGTCTTCCTGTATACATCTGTAAAATTCCTCAATAGACAAACTCCGAAAAGTCTGAAAACTGAGCATAATGGCGATATAGGTATCGTCTTTCTCGATCTCCTCACAAAAGCGCCTGAAAAAAGTGGTTTTCCCGCTCTGACGAGGGGCGAATATAGAAAAAAAACGCCCCCTGTCCACCATAGCTTTTATGTCGTGACCATCTGAGCTTGTCACACCTTCAAAGGGGACATAATATGCGCTCTCAGGATTTACCAAGCCGGAGTTTTCAAATTGTCGTATTGGTTTTCTATATTCCATAAGTAAAGATTTGGTTAATTATCTATACAAGATTAGAGGACAAATTAATAAAAAAATCATGTAGAACACAGATTGAAACCGGAACATCAGAGAAATAGAATATGTAAAATTGAATATAATAACATAAAATCTATCTAACGATTCAGGCAGAATGACAGAATAAAAAAAATCGATATCCTTACCCGATATAGCCGGAACCGAACAGGAGCATGAAATATGACGCCAAATACAAGACATTGGGTTTGAAATAAATTTGCTCTATTTTTACTTATATGGGCCCATATTAGTGTTCAGAAATGAAAATGATCTATGTTATACTGTCAGAGCCGTAAGTTCTCAATAAGCTGAGATCAGCAACCTCATTATCTACTTATTAATAAGAACAGAGGGAACTTTTTTCATTACCTTATTGAGTACTTGCAAAACACCCGGACGATTCTACTATGCAATTGCCTTTATGCAGTTGACTACTAATTCGCTATGGAGCAGATGAATGGATGGTGCAAAAAAAATCTTAATTGTTGACGACGACTCAATGGTAAGGGAGATGATGGGCATGATACTCGAGGAGGAGGGATATGAGATGACCGGGGCCGATGACGGTGTCGAGGCGCTGGAGACATATCGGGCAGACGGAAGTTTCGACATTATAATAACCGATCTGAACATGCCCCGAATGGACGGACTGGAGCTGATCAATGAGATAAGGGGCATAACTAAGTCCATTCCCATAATTGTCCTGACTGGAGGAGATGCTGTTTCCGATCATCCCGATTTGAGTAACGATAAGCACATCCTTTTCCTGGCAAAAGACGAAAACATTGAGGACACCATCGTAGAGACAGTTAAAAAGCTATAGAATTTAAAATCAAATTTCATAGTTCGACCCTGCAACATAGAATATAACTACCGCAGAAACATCATATTTATTAATGCTTTCATGCCATTGTATCGGAAACAATAGTTTTTTTACTGACTATTACAATTTTAAAAAAAGCAGTCAGCATTTAGCTGTCAGCCTTCAGCCAGGGAAAAAATTGATATTATGCCAATAACAGGCTTCACCTTACAGGTGAATATGTTTTGAACTGTAAAGTAGTGCAATTATAAAGCTGATGGCTGATTGCTGACAGCTAAATGCTGTTTTTAGTTTTAATTTCACTGAGAACCCAAATATGTACAGGAGACCGCAGGTAAAATGAAAGCCGGCTTAGAAAAAAAGCTTGTTAAGCTCAGGGAAAAGTTTGCGCAGCAGTTGCCTGACAGAATAGGAGATATCGAAAACCGGTTGAAAGAGTTGGAACAGGAACAGTGGGACATTAACTCTCTCAATGCGCTCAAACGATCTGTCCATACACTGGCCGGAAGCGCTTCTACATTCGGATATACACGCCTTGGAGCAACTGCGTCGAGCCTGGAAAGACTTATTAAACAGGCATTAAACGATATTGTAGACAGAGAGGGATTCATGGACAATTTAAAAAAAGAAGTCCAAACCCTAAAGAATTTTTATTCCGGCATGGACCCTCTTGATCACCGAGTCAGTGAAAAACTGGACAACTTCTATGAGCCGGACAAACCTGAACTCCCTGCCAGGGTTGCTACGGAAGGCAAGCGTTTAGGTAAAAAAAACATATTTATAGTAGACGACGACAAGCTTCAAATCGAATCCCTTGCCGATCCGATAAAACAGGCAGGTTATAATGTGTTTGGTTTCACGACTCTTTCCGAGATGGAGCAGGCTGTTAAGGAAAATCCTCCATCCGTGGTTATAATGGATGTTATATTCTCCGATACAGACATGTCAGGTCCAAAGGCCATATCGTTATTAAAGGAAGGGAACAAACTTGATGTACCTGTTATTTACATATCTCACTCCAATAAGATAGAAGACAGGCTGGATGCCGTGCGTTCCCAGGGGAACGCCTATCTGCTTAAGCCTATAAACACGGAACTGCTCGTTAAAAAAGTACATGACCTCACTACAAATAAGAAAGCCGAACCTTACCGTATCCTTATAATAGACGACGAGCCCGATGTCGCGGATTACTACTCGACGGTTTTATCCCACAACGGCATGAACACCTCTATTGAGCACGATCCCCTTAGAGTTCTGGACAGACTTGAGACATTCCGCCCGGACTTGATTTTAATGGATATGTATATGCCTGCCTGCAGCGGCCAGGAACTTGCCGGAGCAATTCGCCAATTAGATGAATATATTAATATCCCCATCGTGTTTCTCTCGGGCGAATCGGACATTAGCAAACAGCTTCATGCAATGAGTCACGGGGCCGACGATTTCCTACAGAAATCGATCTCCACGGAACACCTGATTTCCTCTGTGACAATCCGGGCGGAACGAATGAGAATTGTCAGCCGATTGAATGAGCTGAAGGATCATAATGTGGAGCTCGAGCGGAAAGTGTTGGAAAGAACCGCCGAGTTAAATGAAAAAAACAGTGTTCTCGGTGATTTGAACAGAGAACTTCAGAAGATGGCGACAACCGACTTTCTCACCAGTGCCTTTAACAGGGCCAAATTCAATCAGGTTGTGAATGCTGATGTAGATCGATTCAACAGATACCATATAATGATATCAATCATCCTCTTTGATATAGACCATTTTAAAAAAATAAACGACACCTGCGGACACGAAATGGGAGATTACGTGCTAAAGGAGACGGTCTCGATAATCCAACGGAACCTGAGAAAATGCGATGTACTTGCCAGATGGGGAGGGGAGGAGTTCATCATACTTTTGCCCGAGACCTCCCTGGATGACGCCTCCAAAGCGGCTGAAAAACTCAGGCTCATAGTAGAAAATTATGAATTCCCTTGCGCATCACAAGTTACGATAAGCTTTGGCCTTTCTCAAATAAGAGAGGGCGACAATTCAAAAACATTGATAAAAAGAGCTGACGACGCTTTATACAATGCGAAAAGAACCGGAAGAAATAAAGTTGTAGCGCTTCGATGAGAGAGAGGAGAATATGCCTTCCCCGGCAGAGAGAGATAAAACCGACAGAATTTTAAACACAATTAATGAATTGAGAGCCGACTCCATGGAGATAGAGATAGAGGAGGAAAAGATCAAGCTCGTCGTCTTCACTCTCTCTGACAAATTATTCGCCTTTTACGGCGATATGGTGAAAGAGATTTTCTACCCTCAAAACGTAACCTCCGTCCCGGGAGCATCCGATTTCATTGCAGGCATAATGAATATCAGGGGCGATATAGAATCGGTGTTAAACATCCACAAACTACTTGGCATAGAGGAATCAAAACAGACAGATGAGACAAGGATAATCATGGCGGCTACAAATAACATACGATCGGGCATACTGGTCGATTCCGTTCAGGACGTACTCGATGTGCCTGAGGAGTCAGTAACCGATCCTGTACTGACCATAACGGGACCGCTTAAGGATTTCTCCGCCGGTCAGACTTTTTATAAAGATAAGACAGTTATTGTCCTCGATATAGGCAAACTGTTTAACAAATTCTCCCATGAGTAGCGAGATTACAAAATTCTGTGACTGTTTATCACCTGATACGGAACTAAAGATTCTGCTATTCAGGCAGATGGGATATAAATTTGCTGTGGAGATGAGTCAGGTAACGAATATGGTCTTACCTGAGTCCCTTACGGACAGGGAAGTCAATATCTTTTACCTGCACGATAAGGTATCTTTTAAAAAAGATGTTACCTATCAAGAACCTTTCGCCCTCATAGTAAGAGACGAAACAGATAATGCTATAATTGTGGACTCTCCTCAGGAAGTGTTTACAACGGAAGTTCGCTTCATACACCCCATGCCTTTGATAACACTGCCGCCAAGGCATCCCATATGGGGAGCTATCGTGAAAAAGGAAGAACTTATTTTTTTAATTGACTGCTACAGGTTTTTAGAGTATGAAAAGAATTAAAGCATTGATAGTGGACGATAGTCCCGTCATCAGGATGATGCTCAACGAGATATTGTCATCATCAGGAGAGATCGAAATCATCGGAGAGGTCGGGGACGGTCGAAGGGCATTGGATAAAGTCAAATCCGGGAGACCGGATATCGTTCTGATGGACATCGAAATGCCTGTTATGGACGGTCTCACTGCAATTGAGCATATAATGTCAGAAAACCCTGTCCCCATACTTGTCATTACAGGAAGGGAAGACGCTCAAACAGCTTATAACGCCATAAGCAGAGGCGCGCTGGAGGTAATCACCAAACCTGAAGTGGATACAGATGCAGAAAACTTCGTAAGACAAGTGAAGATACTCGCCGGCGTCAAAGTAATAAGACATATGAAAATCAGAGCGACAGCGATAAAGGAATCTTTTTTTTCACCCAAAGAAGAGAGGAGTCCGTCGAACTCTGACAGGATTATCGCAGTTGCATCTTCCACAGGCGGGCCAAAGGCCCTGTCCCTTCTGCTTTCAGGTCTGCCGGCTGCATTACCATGCCCGATAGTGATTGCACAACATATAACAGACGGCTTCCTTCCCGGAATGGTCAAATGGCTGACAGGGTTGACCGCATTGAAAGTAAAGACAGCAGTAAGAGGAGAACAACTCATTCCCGGAGTGGTCTATTTCTCCCCCACGAATTATCATATGGAGATCAATACGGACAAGCGCGTATCCCTGGTCAAAATAGAATCCGCAGATATATACCGCCCCTCCTGCGACAAACTGCTTCTATCGGTAGCAAAGGTATACAAGTCAGCCGCACTTGGGATTATCCTGACAGGTATGGGCTATGACGGTGCGAAAGGCATAAAAAAGATTAAATCCTCAGGGGGCGTGACCATAGCACAGGACGAAGAAACATCCGTGGTATTCGGTATGAACGCTGAAGCGATAAAACTGAAATGTATAGATCAGGTGCTGCCGGTTCAGTCCATCGCTTCCACGGCGGCAAGTATTTTATGTTTGTAAATGTTAATTTCATTTATTTTCAAAAAAAAGCATTTAGCAGTCAGCTATCAGCTGTCGGCTTTTTAATTGCAACAACTCGCAGCTTAAATTATACTCACCTGCCGGGTGTTGTTTATTTTATAGCTTAATACCAGATGTTCCCTCATCTGAAGGCTGACTGCTTTTTTAAGAATTATTTCTTACATATCAACACGATGAATTATGAAATCTTTATTGATTTAATCAATGAAAAAACAGGTTTGACCTTTGCCGAAAGCAGAGTCAGGATACTGAGAGACGGCATTGACTCAAGGCGGAAGACACTGGGGATGACTTCTGTGGAGGACTACTTTGTTCTTTTAAATGACAGCACCAATGAAATGGAAGAGCTGACCACACTTCTTACAATCAATGAGACCTATTTTTTCAGAGAACCAAAACACCTGCAGGTATTTACCGAAACAATCATACCCATTCTTCTGAGAGTAAAACCCACTGACGAACCGATAAATATACTGAGTGTCGGATGCGCGACAGGAGAGGAGCCCTTTTCCATAGCTATTAAATTGCATAAAAAATATGGCGGTGCAGTTATGGATCGTTTCCGAATCACCGCTGTCGATATCGATGCAAAGGCCATTGAAAGAGCTGAGAAAGGTGTCTTTCGGAAAAACTCCTTCCGCTCCTCTCACGAGGAATCGACAGATGATTTTATATGGACCTATTTTAAAGAATTCGAACCGGGAAAATATAAACTCGACGATTTTATTCTGAAACAGATCAGGTTCAAACAATACAATGTCCTGGACAATGAAGGGATCAATCGTCTTTTTGAGGCGGATGTGATTTTTTTCAGAAACGTATCCATATATTTCGATAAGGAAACCCGTAAAAAAGCGTTAACTGCACTAAAAAAAATACTCAAACCATGGGGATTCCTGATACTGGGCGCCTCTGAGACAAACTCCAATGACATTGGCCTCTTTGAATTAACGGAGATAGACGGCGTATTTGTATTTAAAAATTCCGGGAGTTTAGAGGAATACAACGGGGTCTCATCTGTTTTCCAAGGACTGACAGGAAAAGTTTTGGAACAAGTTGAATTAATAAGTGATTCGACCGACCATGACCTGCCAGAAGAAAAAATAGTAGACAAGGCTCTGCAAAGGGAAGCCTCCCTGTTTTTCGAAGCGCCCCTCTATACCGGCACAAATAAAGATTCTCCCGACGAAGAGGAAATCAGTGAAACAGAGCTGTACGAAAAAGCGCATTTTTTCTTTTCAGTGAAGCGATATAACAAAGCCTTGGAGGCTGTCGATATACTGATAAAAAAAGAGAGTGACTCTATAAGGGGATATATACTCAAAGCGGCAATATTGATAAACACAGGTAAATTAGACAGTGCCAAAGAGGCATGTGAAAGGGCGCTTGAGATAGATATGTGGAATTTTAACGCCACTTTATATCTCGGTATCGCAGCCAGGCATAAGGATGATGAAACAGAAGCCTTACGTCACTTCAAGAGAGCGATTTACATAGATCCCTCCTCATGGATCGCCCACTACTATATGGCTGAAAGCTATATGTCAACAGGTGAATTGAATAAGGCGCTCAGGGAATACACACTGGTCAAAAGACTTATACAGCGGCGCGAATCCGTCGCCTCAAAGGAGGCTCTTTTTTTATTTTCATTCAGTAACGAGCAAATTATAGAGATGTGTAAAGCAAAGATAAATCAATTGAGTAATGCGGCTCAGGCCGTTAACGCATAACTTCATATGGCGATCGATCGTTCAAAATTCATAGCCACGTTCGTGGAAGAGGCCGGAGAACACCTTGGCAATATAACTGACCTGGTCCTCTCATTGGAAAAAAAACCTGACAACGAGGAGATACTGAATTCCGCCTTTCGCGCTGTTCATACGGTAAAAGGATCATCGCGGATGCTCAAGTTCAAGATTATCTCTGACCTGGCCCATGCCATGGAAAATGTACTGGGAGCATTGAGAAAAAAAGAACTTACCTGGTCAGGGGAGATGACATCCCTCCTTTTAAGGGGAGTCGACATACTATCGGAGATGCTGGACAGTGTCTCTGCCGGAGAGGAGATATCAACAGATATCTCCGATATCGTAACAGCTCTTGGCAAGGCTCTTGAAAACAAACCCGAAACAGGTGATCCTCCATTAAAATCACCTGGTGCAACGAATTCGTTCCCTGAGAAATACAGATCGGATCAAAAAGAAAAAGAGCCCGCTCCCTCTGAGACACAAATTGAACCAAAGGGCGGAGTCAGCGAAAAAACCATAAAAAAACCTTCCCCCGGCAAACAAAAAATCAGTGATATAGAAACACTGAGAATAAAGGCTGTAAAACTTGACGGATTCATCAAACAAATCGGAGAGGTCATATCCTATCAACTGCGTCTGAAACACATAATGAAGGACATAAAAGAGATAGCAAGAGAGGCGCAAAGAAATCTGGACGTAGTGACGGCAATCGGGCCGGATAGAGAAGGAAACAAATCACTTTTTGAGACAGCCCTTACACTTCGAAATAAAACAAAGGAACTTTATTACTCCTACAGAGATGAGCTCAACGTACATGAAATAATTACCAGACAACTTCAGGAGGAGTCTCTGTCTATGCGGATGGTCCCACTGTCCACTGTTCTTGACACATTTAAAAGACCTGTCAGAGACACGGCGGATTCTCTCGATAAAAAGGCGGAGTTGATAGTCGAAGGAGCTGAAACAGAACTGGACAAAAAAATAATCGAAAAAATCGGTGATTCCCTTCTTCATATGGTCAGGAACTCAGTTGATCACGGCATAGAAGCGCCTGAAACCAGAATCAGGGCAGGCAAACCGGAGACAGGCGTCATAAAAATCACGGCCCTCCACGAAGGCGCCAATGTAACAATATCGATCACCGACGACGGGGCAGGCATATCGACTGACAAGATTAAGGAAAGGGCCATTGCCAGGAAGTTATTCGATCATACGGCCCTTGAATACATGTCAAGAGAGGAGATACTCAACCTGATCTTCTATCCCGGTTTCAGTACAAGTAAGATAATAACCGATTATTCCGGAAGAGGCGTAGGTATGGATGTCGTGAAAAAAAATATAATTGAAGACCTGCGAGGTTCGGTAAAGATAGAAACGAGCCGAGGTAAAGGGACATCTTTCATTATCATCCTTCCGGTGACACTGGCCGTCATGGGAGTTATGCTGGTAGCGATCCGTGACAGGGTGTTTTCCATGTCTAACAGTTATATAAAGGAAATTATAACAGCCGATTCGGGCGCTCTTATAGATGTTGCCGGCAAAAAGGCCTTGAGGTTTCGCAAGGAACTGATACCGGTGGAATACCTAGGCGCCTTATTGGGTCTCGGTGAAAATGATCGCTCCCCAGATGAACTTCTCATCGTACTCGTCCAATCGGGCAATGAAAAGATGGGCATCATCGTTGATTCTCTGGTAGACGAGGAACAAATGGTGATCAAGTCCCTGCCTGCTCACCTTAAGGGAATACGTCATGTATCGGGAGTCGCCGTATCCGGTGCAAATGAGTTATTACTACTGATAAACGTACCGGAGATTATCTCTGTTGCAAAGGAAATGAGCGTGAGACAGACAGCAGAGACAACCGGAAAACGACTGGAAGAAGAGATCAACATACTAGTCATCGACGATTCGGTCAGCACCAGAGAGATAGAAAAAAATATCCTCGAGGCATACGGTTACAAAGTCACCCTTGCAGGCGACGGACTGGAGGGAATGGAAAAGGCCGGCCAGTTCAAATACGATCTCATTGTAACGGATATAGAGATGCCTCGTTTAGACGGGTTTTCATTGACAGAGAAACTCCGTGAAGACGAGGAGTATAAGGATACGCCAATTATCATAGTAACATCCAGGGAAAGCAGAGAGGACAGGCTGAAAGGAATTCAGTGCGGCGCGTCGGCCTATATTGTCAAGGGCTCTTTCGATCAGTCAAATCTGCTGGATACCATAAGAAATCTTATTTAACCGCCAATACCATTAACTTAAGGGGTGAAGCACCTTCCGACGGAAGCGGGTCATGTTTGAGAAGGCGCAGCGAAGCGGAGCCTTCGAGTTTAGCCGCTGAAGGCGGAAGGTGCTTTGCTCCTTAAGTTAATGACATGGATTTAACCGCATCGACAAGCGGTGGAAAGGGAGCTGAAAATGACATTTACAGGTCTGCTAAAGGAATTTAAGAATCCGACACTTCTGAAAAAAATTTTAATCGCAATTATGCTGTTTATCTTTATGCTCTTTATTCAGGGTTTTTACGGTCTTACCAAGGTCAGGGAAATGGGAACGCTCTCAGCGGATATTTACAAAAAAAATTTTCTCCCTGCCGATGAGATAAAAGAGGCCTATGGAAAGCTGACAGATACAAGAATTCTGCTTTTCCAGCTTATTTACTCACAAAACGAAAAATCTCTGGCCGGTTACGAGGAAAAACTCATAAACAATTATAATGCAATCGATTTGTTTATTAAGAATAAAGAGTCTCTCTACCTCAGTCAGAAGGAAAGGGAGATACTCGATCAGGCGGCCGCCCGGCTTACAGTGCTTAAGGAATCCGATAAAAAGGTAATTGAATTGAGAAGAGGTTTTGAAGAGGATGAAGCCGTCATCGTACTGAATATGGAATGTCGCCCTCTATTCGACAACATTAGATATCTCCTGCAATCCCTAATAGATATAAAAATCGCTGCATCCAAATCCAACTATAAGGGTTCCATAAAGATTAACGAACAGACATTTAATAACCAACTTATAATTTTCTTAATCTCTTTGCTGGTCTCCGTGCTCATTTTAATAGGCGCCAGGTATTCCACCAGGCCGCTGAAGGACCTGCTTGGCAGCCTTACCGATATCGCAGAGGGAGGCGGCGATCTCTCTAAGAGACTGACCTGTTCATCCACTGACGAGATTGGAGAACTGGTTGGTGAATTCAATAAGTTTACCGAATCGCTGCGAGATATGGTCAAAAAGATTTATGAAGTTACAAAAGAGGTAAACATGCACACCTCTGACATTTCCGCGGCAGTCGAGGAACAGGCGGCGATAGCGCTCGAACAATCCGGTTCAGTGGCTGAAATAACCGCAACCATGGAGGAGCTTTCCACTACGTCCACTCAAATCGCTGAAAATTCTTCATCTGTTGTAAAGGTATCCACCGGAGCTTATGAGAAAGCTAAAAACAGTGTAAAGGCGGGAGAGGCGCTGGTTGATAAAATGTCCGCCATTTTTGAAGACAACCAGAACAATATTACCGAAATATCGGATCTTGCCAAAAAGGCCAGAGAGATATCCAAAATCATGGAAATCATCAACGGAATCGCCAATCATACGAAACTGATCGCTTTCAACGCGGCCCTGGAGGCATCCAGCGCCGGGGAGTCGGGCAAAAGATTCTCCATTGTAGCCGATGAAATCAGACGTCTCGCAGACAGTGTGATGGAGTCAACCGGTGATATAGAGGGCAAGATATCGGAGATTCAGGAGGCGGCGAACCGTTTATCTATCGTGTCTGAACAGGGTTCTCACGGTATTAAAGAGGGCAAAGAGTTCTCCCTGAATTCCCTTGAACTCTTTAAAGAGATATTAAACAGCACCCAGGCCACAACCGACTCGGCCAAACAGATTTCTCTCTCCACAAACCAACAGAAAACGGCCAGCAATCAGGTGGTTACCGCCTTAAAAGAGATAAACGAAGGCACAAGCCAGTCATCGACAGCCATGAATCAGATAACCGATATTACAGGAGAGTTACAATCTCTGGTAGACAACCTGGAGTCCCTTGTCGAAAAATTTAATATAGACGACGCGGTGGATGCTTCGACGGTGCCTGAAAACGATCAGCAGGAGTAAGAAAACAATAAAAGTACGGTTAACAGTTGACGTTGACGGCTCTTTTAGGTTAGGCAGGAGAGTTAAGTAATAGGGAAAAGCTCTGAAAGGAATTTCAATCGAAAATCGTCAAACAAAAATCAAAACCCATGGCTGATTCCGGAAAAAAATTAAAGAACAAAATTGACGCCTTGCGTGATGCTTTTGTCAGGAGAATACCGGAGAGGATCGATGCCGTTGAGAATCTTTGTAATTCTTTGAGAGAAAAAGAACTGCAAGAAAAAGAGATCAATGAGCTTCATCGCCTTGTGCATAATCTGTCGAGTTCATGTTCCGTTTTCGGTCTTAAAAAAACAGGAACTGCCGCTCGTGAATTCGAACTCCTGCTGAAAGGCATCATGAGAAGTGAAAGGGGCACAACCATATTCAGGCCTGAAATTGACAGACACCTTGAAGCATTGAAACAGAGCTCCAAAGAACCATTTGCGCCTGAAAATTTCCCGGAAGATGCTCCAACCCTTGAGAAAGCGAAGACCGCTCAGGTTCATCCCCACAATGAAAGAAGAGATATCTTTATCCTGAACGATAGTTTTGATGACGCAGATAAATGGTCCCGACTCAGTGACTCCGGATATCGAATTTCCCTATTCACTGAACCGACAAGTTTGGTTGAAGCAACAAGGAAACAGACCCCCTCTGCAATTATTTCGATCTATTCCAAAGGCATTCTATCGGAATTACGATCCATACCCGAATTCAACCCCCAATCTGCGCCGCTTATATATGTTTCCCATATCGACACATTGGAAACCCGTCTCGATGCCGTAAGAGAGGGGGGAGAGGCATTTTTCCCCTGCCCGCCGGATATGGCGAAACTGACGGAAAGACTGGACGCTCTGACAACGATTGACAGGTCCGATCCCTATAGAATTCTCATCGTCGATGACGAACCGGAGGTCGCTTCCTATTACGCCGCCTTTCTTGAAGAAAAAAAAATGAGCACCCTGAGCATCGACAATCCCATGATGGTAGTCAACGTCCTTAAAGAGTTTAATCCCGATCTCATTTTAATGGATATGTACATGCCCGGATGCAATGGCATGGAACTGGCCAAAGCCATTCGTCAGATGGATGATTATATCGGCATCCCCATCGTCTTTCTCTCTGTGGAAACGGACATTTCGAAACAGTTATACGCCATGAGCACCGGCGCCGACGATTTTATTTCAAAATCCACTGATCTGGAACACCTCTTCTCTTCTGTCTCCATACGAGCCGAACGTATGAGAATGCTAAGAAAATTAAACAAATTAGTAGATTACAGTCATATTTTGGAAAAAAGAGTTGAAGAAAGGACATCTCACCTGCAAAAAGCGAACATGGCGCTGAAGGAGAAATCCGTGCAGCTCGAGGAGTTGAACAGGAGCCTGGAAAACAGGGTGAAGAAAGAGGTAGACAAGAGGAGAGAGAATGAGCAGCTCATGATACAGCAATCGAATATGGCGGCCATGGGAGAGATGCTGGCCCTGATAGCCCATCAGTGGAGACAACCCCTGAACGCCGTCGGTATTATTGTGCAAGATATCCTTGATTCCTTTGATTTTGGAAGTCTCGATAAAACTTACCTTGAGAAAACGGTCGATGAAATAACGAATCAGGTGACGTTTATGTCAAACACAATTGATGACTTCATGTATTTTCTGGAACCGACGAAGGAGATGTCTCTTTTTAATGTGAAAGATGCCGTTGACAACGTACTCTCCATACTCTCCGCCTTAATCAAAAAAAATAATATCAAGGTAGTCAGGCGCTTCAAAAGATGTACGGAAGAGGATATTCCCCGGGTCAACGGCTACCCCAATGAGTTCAAACATGTTATCCTCAATATAATTAACAATTCAAAATTCGCAATACTAAGAAACAGAGAGAAAAAGGTGCTCTCCAGAAATGAGGCCGGGATGATTGAAATCACTTTTGCCAGGAGAGACAATGTTATACGAATTCAGATAGAAGATAACGGTGGAGGGGTTCCCGATGAGATCGGAGACAGGATATTTGACAGATACTTTACGACAAAAGGCAAAAAGGGCACCGGCGCAGGTCTATACATGGCAAAGACAATCATAGAAAAAAACATGGGTGGAAAACTATCCTATTCCAATACCGACAAAGGCGCAGTGTTTACCCTTGAGCTGAAGACTGAAAGCTGAAAAAAGAATATAGCAGTCAGCTATCAGCGGTCAGCCTTCAGCTAAAGAAAGAATTGATATGATGCCAAAATAAGCTTCACCTTATGGGTGAATGTGTTTTGAACTGTAAAGCATTGCAATTAAAAAGCTGACAGCTAAATGCTTTTAATTATTCCTTCCCGTAACCGTAATAATCGAAAAAGACCTTCTTATACTGGAGGCTTTCTTTTTTGTGGGCGGGCTTTTCTTCGTCGGGATACCCTATGGCAATAATCGATTCAACAACGAGACTGTCAGGAATTTTCAGGAGTTCCGATACATATTGTTCCGAGGTTTTCGTTTTATTGTGCATCCTCTTTCTGATCTGAATCCAGCAACTCCCAAGCCCCATCGACTCGGCAGCCAGCTGAATAAAAATCGAGGCAATTGATGTATCCTCCACCCAGACATCACATTCATTCGGGTCGGCGCATACAACAATACCCAAAGGGGCGTTCTTCAAAAAAGAAGAACCATGCTCCTTTGAGCCCGAGAGCTTTACAAGCATTTCACGATCTCTTATTACAATAAAACGCCAGGGATTGAAACTCCTCGATGAAGGCGATCTCAAGGCGGCCTCTATAAGTTCATCGACCTTTTGAGGCTCTATCTCCTTATCTTTAAATCTCCTGATACTTCTTCTTTTTGTAATTAGCGGTAAAAACATAATATTTCACCACATCCGGCAATAGTCGGGATAGTAGCTGATAAATGAAGTTGTGCGCATAATTTTTCAATTTCAGTACTATATAATAAACCACAAAACGATAGATTAAGTCTACCCGGCCTCCTATGCAGGAATAAAAAACTTTTCTGCCTTCGGCCATTTTTTAGCGTTTGATTATAGTGACCTTACTACTCATTTATTTAAAAAAAAATATATGTTGACATTTTTATTTATTTACAAGTATTATTTTTATAGAATCAATATCTTATTTCAATTCTATGTTGTTATTTATTATATTTATAATGAATTTTAACTAAAAAGTAAATAATGATATGATATTATTTACATATTATTGTATATTACTTTTTTACACCCTGTAATCATATAATAAACTGTAACGACTCAGATCTTTAGGTCAAAGGCTGAAGCAAACTATTTAATAACTTGTAAGCGTTGGTCAATAAAAACTCTAAGTTTTATCGATAACCTATGTTTCACCTAAACCGGCAATGTCGGAACCAAATAGGTTTCCTGTTGCGTTTTAATGACAAATGACAAAACCTGCTCATATCCCTTTTTTGACATTTGAGCTTTGACATTCATTTGGCATTTGTCCTTTGAAATTTGTGTCTTTTCGGTAAGCGTGCTTGGAAACGCTGAGCGGCTCTGACTATAATGAGGTTATTTTCATTTATAGGAGGATAACCGATGAATAGTTTAAAAAGCCTACCCCACCATCCCAGCCTTGAACACACGAAGAAGGAAATCCAGCAGTGGCGCAAGACGAGGAAGAGGCGATCAAGGATACCGGAGGAGATATGGGAAGCGGCCTTAAGTTTAACGACCCGTTACAGTATTAACCATGTATCGAAGGAATTGAAGCTGAATTATCGTGATTTAAGGAACAGGATGGAAGACAAGGAGTGCAGTGGTGATAATGGATTTGTGGAGGTGGAATTAAGAGGGTGAGATTTTAAGGAATCCGGTTGTAAAGTGGAGATAGAAAAGTGTGATGGTTCAAAGCTTTTAATGTATTACAACGGCAGAGATGTCAGTGGAATGATAGAGATAGTGAAGGTATTCTGTGCAGGACAGCGGGTATGATCCAGATAATGCCGCAGATGAAGATATTGCTTTGTGTTGAGGCAGTGGATTTTCGAAAGGGAATAGACGGAATGAGCCAGGTATGCCGACAGAGGATGAAGAGTGATCCCTTTAGCGGTTATGTGTTTGTGTTCAGAAACAAGAGAAAGACCTCACTGAAAGTGTTGAGCTACGACGGCCAGGGGTTCTGGATTTGCCAGAAAAGACTGTCAAAGGGGAGATTCAGGTGGTGGCCGGAAAAGCAGACAGATAAGGTAAGCGAACTGGCGGTGCATGAGCTGCAAATGCTGATATGGAACGGCAGTCCTGAAAGTGCAAAAGTAGCGCCTTTGTGGAAAAAAATAAGAAACTGATCTCTCCTCCTTCTCCCCCCCCCCCTCTTACGTTCCAGCCCCCCTGTATGTTATCATTGTCTTCATGGAGTTAGGGATAAAATACAGGGGAATAACGGCCACGACCCAACATATCGATTATATAAAACAAGTAATGGAAAATAACCCTGCTGACAGCAGGCGTGCATTATCAAAGAAACTTTGTGAAGCGTGGAACTGGGTGCAGCCCAACGGAACCCTGAGAGACATGGTATGCAGAGGGTTTCTGTTGGAACTGGAAAGAGCAGGGCATATAAAGCTTCCCCCCCAAAAGTGTAATCCCCAAAATCCGTTCCTCAGGAGAAAGAAACCATCTGAGGTCAATGTTGACAGAAGTTTTTTAGAAAGAAAATTGTCAGAAATAACGCCTCTGGAGATTGTGCAGGTAAGAGGTACGGCTGAGGAAAAATTGTATAACGGATTGATAGAGCACTACCACTATCTTGGATATTGTCATCCGGTAGGACAACATTTGAAGTATATAATATACACAAAAAAACGTCCGATCGGTTGTATATCGTGGTCATCAGCAGTGAGGCATATCCAGTGTCGTGATAAATACATAGGGTGGAGAAAGAGAGAAAGGGAAAAGAATCTGCACCTGATGGCGTACAACAGCAGGTTTCTCATAATGGACTGGATAAGAGTACCTCATCTGGCGTCACACATATTGGGGAAGATAGTGAAAACAGTATCGAAGGACTGGGAAAGGATATATAAGCACCCGATCTGTTATCTTGAGACCTTTGTGGACACGGAAAGATTCCTGGGAATTTCATATAAAGCCGCGAATTGGCAATACATAGGAGTGACAAAGGGATTGGGAAAGGATGCGACAACCAAAGTACCGAACCGGTCGATAAAAGCAGTATGGGGATATCCCCTGAGAAAAGATTTCCGGGAGTATCTTTGCAAATGAAAAAGCCCAGGCAAATAGAAATGACAACCATGGAGATAGAATCACTAATGAAAAGGGTGGAACATCGGAGTCTGAAATCCGGGGATTATGGGAGAATCAAAGAGATAATAGAAACGTTTATTTATCTTGGTCAGGCGGTTGATGACAAAAGCAGGTCAGTCAGTAAATTGTTATCGATGATATTCGGATCAAAAACAGAGAAAGCAAAAAATATACTGGGAAACTCAGGCGGAACAGAAGGCTCAGAAGAGGGAGAGAAACCGGAAAAGAGTCAGGAGCCTAAAAAGAAGCGAAAAGGACATGGGAGAAACGGAGCGGCTGATTATAAAGGGGCAGAAAGAATCAGGGTGCCTCTGTCCGGGTTAAGCAGTGGACAGAGATGCCCGTTATGTGTGAAAGGGAAATTGTATTCAGTGAAAGAGCCTTCAGTGATAGTGCGAGTCAGTGGAAATGCCCCGTTGAAGGCTAAAGTGTTTGAACTGGAGAAAGTGAGATGTAATCTCTGCGGGGAAGTATTCACGGCAGAAGCGCCTGAAGAAGCCAAAGGGGAAAAATACGATGAAAAAGCGACAGCCATTACAGCACTTTTGAAGTATGGAAGCGGGTTTCCGTTTAACCGTCTTGAGAATCTGCAAAGCAGTTTGGGGATACCCCTTCCGGCTTCAACGCAGTGGGATATAGTAAAAGGGGGCGCCGACAAGCTGTCCGCTGTATTTGAAGAGCTGATAAGACAGGCGGCTCAGGGGGAGATAATCCATAACGATGATACAACGATGAAAATCCTTGCGCTTATGAAAGAACAACGACAGGATGAAAGAACAGGAGTATTCACCACCGGGATACTCTCAATTACAGGAGAGCGTAAAATCGGATTGTTTTATACCTCAACAAAGCACTCCGGTGAAAACATGGCAGATTTGTTGAGCAGGAGGCAGGCAGGACTGAGTCCGCCGATTCAGATGTGTGATGCTCTCAGTAGAAATATAACAAAAGAGTTTGAAACCCTGTTGGCCAACTGCATGACTCATGGCCGGAGAAACTTTGTGGAGATAGTGGGCAACTTTCCTCAGCAGTGCCGGTATGTAATAGAAACCCTAGCTGAGGTGTATAAAAATGATAAAATAGCAAAAGAGAGCAATATGACAAAAGAGCAGCGTTTGATATTTCACAAGAGCAACAGCGGCACTTTAATGAAAGAGCTCCATGACTGGCTGAACAAAGAAATGGATGAAAAAAATAACGACAGGGTGGAACCAAATTCAGGACTGGGCAGGGCGATTAAATATATGCTTTGAATCATTGGGATGCTCTTACCATGTTTCTTCGGGTCGCAGGTGCGCCATTAGACAACAATATCTGCGAACAGGCACTTAAAAAGGCAATTCTGCATCGAAAAAATGCGTACTTCTTTAAGACTGAAAACGGGGCTGCTGTGGGCGATCTCTTCATGAGTCTCATTCATACCTGCAATCTCAATGTGGGGTAGTCACAAACTGTCAACACAACTCCTGACTACCCCATTTGGTTGCTTTTATGAATTCCTTCGGGCTCTCCATCCTGTTCTTTATTCCCTTTCCTCTGATCCAATCCACTGACAACATTAATGTTCTCACTGCGTCTCGCAATAGTACCCAATCCACAGGGAAATGAATATTGCCGACCACACATGTACTGTCTGCATAATAATCCGACAAACTCACTGCTTCTTTCAGTCCCAATACATGATCGCTCTCGGCTTCACATTCCTCTGACGCCTTCATATTTAATTTGCATATTACTTCACCCAATACTTCGGCAGGAAACATTTCCTCATATCTTTGAAGCGTACTTTTGCCGGGGACTTTTATCGCTCCGATTCTGTTCAACAAACAAAATCTCTGTAATAAACTGCTGTCCGCCAAATGCGCCGAATACACTCGGTATGACTCTCCCGTCAGCTTCCTCCCTATCACGCATCTCAATGCCTTCAGCGATGTCTCCTGCAATCTCTCCTGTTCCTTATAACTCAGACCTTTATATTTTTCTCCACGAGATTCCGCTTCTTTTCTTCCTATTTCCTCCGCCGCAAATATTGCATAGCTCATCATTTCTTCCTCAATTCCGGACTCAATTATTATTTCTCCGATCCTCTCAAGCTTCTCTTTCAATTCCTGATAGTCAGCATTGCCCAGTATTTCAGGTAACTCTTGCTTTATTTCCAACTGCATTGGTATTACTTCTCTCATAATAAGGCACGTCCTTTCTTCTTATAATTTACTTAATGCGTATATATTATAACGTGCCTTATTTCCTTTTTTCCTACTTTTTGGCCTCCCTTAGTTCTAACGCCTGATTAATTTCTCCAGGATACGCCTGCATCTCACGCAACGGGACAGGCTCTAACTATTAGCCTGAAGATTTCCTTATTTATCACTCACCTATAAGGTGAACCCTTAATTCTAATGTAAAACATTGAATATTCTCAGCTAAAACCTGATACCTAATCGCTAACTGCTGTTTTTAAGGATAATAAATGTCAACAGCGCTTAAGCAAGCAGCCAAAACCAGACAGGCGTAACTGTAATTGTTTTCCCGTCGTAATTAATTTCGTCATATTCATCATCTGTCAATATTAATCCTTTTGTTAGTCCGAATTCATTTATGGCGGATATTAAACCTCTTAATTCCCGCTCTCTTGTTTTTGTGTTATTAATGGATTTTGTTACCTGGATCGCCTGAACTATTTTGTTTCTCTCTTTTATAAGGAAATCGCATTCCACCTTATTCTGATAATAATATACCTCATTACCTCTTCTAAGTAATTCAATAAAAACGATATTTTCTAAATATCGTCCATAATCCTCAGAAAAAGAGAATCTTATTGCCTGAATTAGACCATGATCAACGGCATAAACTTTTTTTGGAAAAAGTAGTTGATTTTTTATTTTATAGCTGAATATAGATGTGGTAAAGAGTAAAAAAGCCTCTTGCGCATAGTGGAAATAGTGATTAATTGTATTTTTGCTGAGCTTATGACCCAGAGCTTCACATTTCTTCGCCATTTGAGTAACAGAACTGAGAGAAGAGAACTCGGTAATCTGCAATTTCAGAAAATCCTCAAACAGCCTTACATTCTTTACGGAGTAACGCTCTATTAAGTCTCTGTAGAAAATTGTTCTGTAATACTCCTGTAAAAGGTGCTTACAGTTTTTACTGTTGATTATTTCAGGAAAACCTCCACAGTTAAAGAAGTCGTTAAAGAGCTTTTTAATCTGTGGTCTTTTGCTGCTGTACAGTATTTTTTTTGTCTCTATATTTTGATTCCTAAATCCAAGGTATTCCCTGAAACTTGAGGGATAAACTACAAAAGAGAGCGCTCGGCCTCTCAGTTCCGTGGATAGTTCTGAGCTGAGGAGATTTGAAGTTGAACCTGTTATTATCAGTTTAATGTTTTTATTTTGTTCCGTTACTCTTCTGCACCATTTTGACCAGTAAAGAATGTTTTGTATTTCGTCAATGATTACATATATCTTCTGTTTTTGATCGGGACTGTATAACTCATAATATGTTGGCAGCAAATCAGTGAGTTCATTTCCTGACAAAGGATATAAGCGTTCATCCTCCATGTTAATGAACAGAATATTATCTTCAGGAACTTCGGATTTTAAGCGATTGATTATTTGATAACAGAGGCAGGTTTTGCCGGCGCGTCTCGGTCCGATAATAGTCAATATCTGATTATTGAACAATAGTGAATTATCGAAATCTCTTTGAAAAAGGCCAACAGCAGTGAATTCATACCACTCGGTTATGATCCTTTTGAGCGTATCTTTATCAGCCATAGTTGTATTTTACTAATAATACAAAAATATGTCAATGTCGTATTTTATAAGATACGAATATGTTAATAGCTATACATGTAGTTGCCTCAAGTGTAACAAATTAGATATTTAAATAATTATCATGGCAAGGCGGATCTGTATAGCAGGACTATCAAATAATCTTCGGTTAAGAAAACCGAGTGCAAGCTGAAACCCGTGGCTTTAATAACATAAAACGCCCTTCACTGAATGCTCACCTCAGTTCCATGAAAGAAGGCAGGATTGCGAATTAGTCTATGCCTGGGACGGCGGTTCTCATGCAGTGGATGTAGTAGCCGCAAGTAGAACCAGTCATTACTTGCTATTGACTCCAGTATTTTAGTAAATTGTTCACTGTTCATGTTTGTATTTGAACCTCCTAGTCTAACATGGAGTTCAGTGGCGCAGCGCAGCGAAGTCCACTGAAACGACTGGTTAGGCAAAAAGTAATACTTACAAGACATAGTTGATTTTAAGCATTTCATTTTTTATATTTTATTGATCCATTCTTCTCTTGAGATTGCAGCTCTTTTAAGTAACCTTTTCAACAAATCCACACTGATATTCTGCCTGTGAAGATTTGGAATTGTAATACGCTTGTTCCCTTTTATCATATACAAATGCTTACCTCCACTATATGGCCCAATATAACCAAACTTCTTAAAACCATTTACAAGCTTAAAGAAAGATATAGGGCACAACTTTGACATCTATGCTACTACCTCTTCGACATCTTCAATTATAAACTCTCCTAATGAAGGAATTGGTATTCCTTTTTTAATGCTCAAGAGTATCCATCCCTCTATTACATCTTTCAGATTGTTCCTGCACTCCTCAAGAGTTTTGCCTGTTGCCCATACACCATCAAGTTCCTCTATCTCACCATAAAATGGTTCTTCATCTTCAATAATTTCGTAATGTGCTCTATTTAAGGCCTCCTCAATATATTCTGTTATCATTCATACCTCCCAAAACATATCTTTAGCTATAAGATTCAAAGTAAACAAATTATCCTGTCTAAATAAAAGTATAAAGACTTTTTCGTATAAAAAAAGTATAATTTCTGATATTTTATGCAGACAAATTTTTTGATCCATTTTCCTTCATGACCGTCTATAATTGAAGTATTGCTTTTTCCTTTAAATAAGGAAAAAATATAATCAAAAAAACGATAACTATCGCATGTTTTATTTAACTTTCAACAATTTTAGTAGTAATATAATATATTCCGAAGCAGAAAGAATATATAGCTGGAGAAGCTAACTTCTTGTTTAATCATATCTTCTAAGTCTTTTTTTTATTCTTCTATTTCTGTAAGAGGGACGCTACCTTCATTTTGATATTTTTTAATAAGATCATTGAGCTTTCTTATTATCAATAATTCCGGGGTTACTCTCATTTATATTCCTCCTTTTTGATATTATCTATTCAAGTACTTTTTAGCATAAAATCAGCATCTTAATCTACCGTATTTTGTGTCTTATATCAAGGGTTAACCCCTTCTCTTCTTTTATAAAGGATCATTTTAGCCTCATAAATGATCCTTTAAGACGATTAATCAGTTATATTTTAATCATAAGTCACCGTTATTAAAGGATTTTCTATGGTCCGACCCCCTTGACCCGATGGGACGATATAGTAGATAAAATCAATATGTGTCATTGTAAGATATCTTTTCTCTCTGATTTCTTTAGTAACAGCACTTCTGTTGAGTTAAACACTTAATCGCAGTCTGGCCTTGGTTTCATTCTTGATGAAATAATAGAATCTTTGACCAGAGTAACTGAAAAAATTGAAAAAAACAATATTGATGACTAAACAGTCATCCATTATCATAAATTTTTTCTATAACGCTAATAGTTTGCCTGTCCCTAATCCCCTCCTCTACTCTCCCATTACTTCGCTAATTCTTCTCTTGTAGTTCTCTATCTCATCTTCAAGTGACTCTTCTTTTACTCTTCCGAAACGATCAATCTCTTCTTCAATCTGTTTAATGGTTAAGTTTGCGAGCCTAAAGCCTGACTGATATTTTTGTAGACGTATAACTTTCGCGTTTTCTTCTTGATATATTTTTTCCTTGTTATTTATGGCATTCTTAGCCTCTTTTAGTAAGGACTCAAGTTCTAAAATTCTCTTGTCTTTTGAACCCACTTAATGTTTTATATTTTTGAGATTCTCCTTGCAAATTTCCGAATCTCAAAGACAGCTTTTCATATTTTACTCTTTCTTCCTGAAGCAATCTGTCTTTTTCTATAACTAAGTCACTAGCGGTCTTTACGGCTTGCTCTCTAATTTCCGATAGCTGACCTTCTAACCTTTCAATTTTCTTATCCTTTTCTTGAATTGCGACTTTACTCCGATCTAGGTCAGCCTCTAAGCTACCAACCGCCCCTTGCGCCTGTATTAATTCATCTTGAAGTGAATCTCCCCTATCAATTGCCTTAGCCAATTCCTTTTTATGATTGGCATCTGTTTTTTCAAAGGTTTTTACTTGGTCGCTTAAGGCGCTAATGGTAGATTGTATAGTTCGATCTTGAAGCTCTCGGTATCCGCTCCAGCCCAGGAGTATTGCGATTATGACAACAAGGATGTTTTGTAAATTTGATAACTTAAGCAGCTTATCAAAGAAACTTGGTCTATCTTTTTTTTCATTCTCATTTGGCTGCACTGAAGCGTCATCATTATCGCTCTGCATTTTCGATGTATAGAAAATGGGCTCTTTAAGTAGTTTCCTAAACCCTTGAAACGCACCAGACAAAAAAGAATAAAAGTCTTTGTTAAGCTGATTTAATAGTTCACGCTCACGCTCTAAAGATATGATAGTTGCGGCTTGAAGAACCTTTTCTTGTGGGGACGAAAGATTTTCAAATTGATCACCAAATTTATCTTTGTTCTTTAACTGCTCTCTAAACCAAGTGCTATGATTTCCCATTTCAATCGCCCTCTCGCCTGGTAGAGTAACTTGGGTAGATCTGTTTTCTCTTTTACTCACACTCTGTTCCATATTTTGATATCCGAACTAGGGTTTGAAGTGCTAACACCAGCATAAGTCGCTGCCTGCAATAGCTTCGTGTATAAGCTACATTTGTCAAAGCCGACCAACTCGAACTCTGCAAAGGCGCGATAGTGGTTGGTCATAATGCATTTGTTATACTCTTTCTATCCCTCAATTATCATTTCTCCTTTATCGATTTTATCAATTATTCCTTCTGCTATCATATCTATATAGTAACTATTGAGTTTAGCGGCAGTGTATGTCTTGCTGATATACTTAATAATCTCTTTCGGGGGAGGAACAGATTTTTGCGGTTGTTTCTTTGTTGCATAGTGTTGTTTTACCTTTTTATGAACACTTTCTACAATCAGATCATAGCTCATTTCCAATCTCCTTGATGATTAATTCGGGTTTCACAAAACACAAGAATAAATAGACCAAAACAAAAACTCCTAACAAAATAAAAGTAAATGTATTTCAGCTGATCCAAGAATCCAAACTTAATAAATATCTCGAAAAGAATAATCACTGTAATGATGAATGAGCAAACAGCAGATAAGACTCCCTTTGTATAGTGTCCTTGTTTAAGCTCAACATGCCTGTTCACATTGGTTATTGCACCTGAAATTAGCTTATTTAAAAATGGAATCATGGTTTCAATAATTGTTTCTTCATTCTTTTTTTGAATTTCATCAGGAGTTGGTATTCCTTTGACTTTACAAGGCCAAATAACCCTGAATAAAAAGACGGTTGTAAGTAGCAAAAAAATCATATTGATTATAAATGTTGGTACAATAATTTGGCTCAGTTGGATGTTGTCTTTAAAAATGTTTTTGTCAATGAAGTACCCAATAAATATGAACATTGCTGAATATAGAATTGCTATCGCTGTCATCAGAACGCCTGCACTCTGTTGCATATTACCAACTCTTTGCCACTGAACTTGATAACAAGATAGGCCAACATCAGTCAGTGATGAATTGAAGGTTGTAAAATCCCTAATTGGAGGATCACCATCATTGTCATTTACTGTTTGGTTTTCTTCATTCATATATTTCTCTGTAATTTTAGAATATTTATTACTGAGTTAATGAGTATAACATCAAGGTGAGCAGCGGAATGAAATGGAGTCTGCTCCACTGCCTTGTTAGCAGCGTTTCACTTTTGAGTGTCGTTTGCTTTATATATCTTTTTGGCTTCCATAAGAGTATTTAAATATGTATCGTTTATTTAGCTTTAATCGTAATGTTTTTTTTAAACTGATAAAATTCTTTTTTTGTGACACCTGCTTGCCTGGCCATAGAAGAGATTAAGAATTGACTGAAAGGTGCTTTAGGACAGTCTACTGTTACCTTATAACGCTTTTTGCCTTCATCCTTAATCCACTGCTCATGTGAAGTACCGCTCTGTTTTCCCTGCCTTTTATGAAAACCAAGGTTTTTAAGTATTGTTTTAACTTCCTCACATGTCAGTGGCGGGTAATGAGAACTCATATATTTTCATGATGATAGGGAGTTAAAGGTAAAGGTTCTTTAAACAAACGATAAAAATCATCCTTTGTATTAATAACTTGATAGACAAAAAGATAATAATAATATTTGATCCATTCAAATATAGGCGCCTTGCGAGAAAGCAATTGATCTGCATACTCCTTATCTTCACCTACTAAAGCATCAAATACATACTCTTTTATCATATTCTCAAGTTTTTCTTTAACTTCTTCAAAGCTATCAGCTTGCGCAGCTAAATCAAAATCAAGACAAAAAGCAATCCACTGTTTTTTATAATATTTAGCGTAGCACCTTAAAACTAAATCTGTTACATTCATGAATTCACCTTTCATTCACTATTAAAAAATAGAAAAAAATCGTTTAGCACGCTTTCTTAAAATATTACAGCAAACTTATTGAATTCTCACTATATCTTAGAGAGATTCATGCTTTACTTATCAATTTTTTATTTTTCCATCTTGTCATACTTTAATAGTAAATCTCTAATTGCCTCCTCTAACAGTTTATTAATTCTTTTCTCCTTTTCTGCTGCAAGCTTCTTTAGTTCTATAAGTAGCTCTTTTTGGATAGTTGTATTGATATGACCTTTTGTTGACATGCTTACATTATAGCAAATAATAAGACAAATTTTTCAAAAACAGTAATTTGGATATTGACAATGCATGTGAAATAATATAAAATATATTTGTTGATATCAACAAAACAACATTTCAACAAAAATGATTTCCTAAAGTAGCTGAGTTTTAGGAGGTACCAATGTCAAAAATAATGGATATAGTAGATGGTTAAAATAAAATATTTGTTACTCAAAAATAAATTTCATTTCCTCTTTTTTTGTAAAAGCAAAAGCTGTTGAACTTTCTAATGAAGAACAAGCAGGTTTGTTTTATATACTCGATGACTTAGCGAATTCAGTTAGTAATATAAACAAGGAATTAAATCAAATTTTTTCTGAATCAACATCTGAGTAATAAAAAAATTTTTCAGTTTACGGTTATAACGCTAATACCTTCTTTTCTAGGTTGTCTTTAGGGATAAATTTAAGGGTCAGTAATAGGGGTTAACCTTTTTTTTCTTTACTACATGGGACATATTTTTATCAATTATTTCAATATCTTTTCTAAGCACGTCCTATTTCAAGGGCTGACCCCATACCAACCTTCACTTTCTCGCCTGCTTCCCAATCATCGCCTGTCCCATCTTAGCTCTATTGTCAATTTTCAAGACCTGGTGTCATCACCCCTGGATTCTCAATTCTGGGTTCTCAATTTATATCTCAATATTCAAGGGCTGACCCCTTCACGACAGACCTTTAGATATAGACCGTATAACTTGTATTGATGTTCTGCATGATTTGCTTAGTATTCGCATGTGGTGTTTCTATTAGCAGATGATAATGATTATCCATTAAAACATAGGCATGTAAAAAATATTTGTATCTCTCTTTTGTTCTCTTAAGTATTTCTATGTAACGTTTTCTATCACTGTCATCCTAAAAAATGGAATCCTTCTGATTCCCTCTCGATGTAATATGATAAAAGGTACCGTTGTATTCTATTCTTAGCTGTCTTGCCATCTAATTATTCTACCGTTGTCTCTTCTTTTTGTAAAGTGTATTTTTTAGGTTTGACCTCATATACTTTCTTTTTTAATTTTTTGATACTTATTCATGTATTTCGTTACCAATATTATAAAAATCATATTCCTTACTAATCTTTTCGATAACTGAAGTATATTCACTCCATGAACTTAGCTTAATCTTTCTTTCATTTCCAGTAACGCTCATATATGCTCCTACTTGTATAAAATACAGCTCCGATTTTCGCGCTGAAAGCGTCGACACCGGGTAGGTCACAGGCATTTCTGCCCGATTCCCCCCTAAGAACTGTACGTGATAGTTTCCCATCATACAGCTCAAGCATTTCAAAGGTTGCGTTTGTGTGGCAACCCGGTTGTTTTATTCTAATACCTCTTTCAACTGTGATTCAGCCTGTCTCGAAAGAGTGCCTAATACTTTTGAATCCTTAAAATTCCTTCTTTTCCGGAAATAGAGTTGAAATTCCGGTAGATAAGGGTTGGCCTTGACTCTGATTCGACGAAATGTTTGAATCTTTATCGAGCTTAACTGAAATACCGTTAGAAGTCTGTTCTTCTCTTTGTATTTAGTTTTGACCGTGAAGACATGATCTTTTCCTGATACTGTCCAATATTTCTTGAACAACCATTTCACGGATTTATTCCCATGTCTTTTCTTAAGCATTCGCCATAGTTCATTGTAAACATAACTGTCTATCTTATAAAATACATATGATGAGACAACATGTCGATGATAGTTTCCCCATCCTCTTAGTATAGAATTGAGGGGTTTTATTAACCCTTCCATGGGAGAACTTCGATGTTTACGGATTACTTCTTTTACTTTCTTTTGAAGAGTTAGAACACCCTCCTTGGCAGGGGTAATACGGAGTTTATTACCTGTTTTTCTGAAAGTCTGACCCAAGAAAGTAAATCCTTTCCTGATATGTGTGATAGAAGTTTTTTCCTCGGATAGTTCGAGTCCTCTTTCTGAAAGAAACTTCTCAATTGCAGGCTTACTTTTAATCATTGTTTCCAACATAGTCTTTGATTTTGCCGTTACAATAAAATCGTCTGCATACCTTACACAGTTAACCCGACTACGTCCGGGGGCTGCCTTTTTGACAACCTCCTCCAGCCCGTCCAGTGTCAGATTAGCCAAGGTTGGTGAGATTACTCCACCCACGCAATAGATAACTTTGAATTTGAGAGAGAAATAAGCTACCAGAGGAGCGGGAATAATAGTTGACAATATGCCATAAAAGGCAGTATTATTATGGCACATGAGAAGATCACAAAGTTCGGAATTGGCATAACGAATAAATATTACACGAACAATGATGTAGAAGTATTCTTCATCAGAGGAAGTTGTAAAGTGATTGATGGAGGATTACGGTGATTCCCGGCGCCAGGCCTACACATATATAGAGGAGAGTCAAAAAATAAAACAGAAGCTGCCTATACCGGAGGAGAAAATAGTATTTACGGTAAAGCTGCCCAAAAGTA
>JAREWP010000043.1 GCA_029001845.1 Candidatus Magnetocorallium paracelense
GCGCGCTCTCCCACAATATCCAGAGCGTATGAGACATAACCCATACCACTAAAATGATAAGAACATGACGTCTGAAAAAATCCGCCATCTTCTTTAACATACGCGGCCGTTTCTTTTCTCTCTTCAGGCTCTTTCCAATATCCGCTCCGTACGCCACGACCCTGCCCCTTGGATATTTGTACTCAAAAGGTTCCAGGGGCATTCCAAAGGCGTCGAGATACTCACGATTGGTGTCGTCTGCATAAGAGATGACGATCTCTTCGTCATACACTCCTGTTTTAGCAATATAATTTGCAAACCTCAGAGGTGTTTTGTTCAAGGGATATTTATAATAGAAAACGACTTCAAAATTACAGGCCCTCGCATAATCCTCAATGGCCTGTTTGATTATAAAAGGCTTGATCGCATTTGAACCCTCGACGGCATCCACAAAGAGGGCGCATTTCTCCGTTCCCTCCCTATCTTTATATATGACGGCTCCCAATACCCCAGGAACTCCCTCAAAATCCGGTGTACATAATCGTAATGCTCCTCTGCCTCAACCCTTTCGGCCTTTCCCTATTCCTTCATCCGATCTTCAATTTCCTTAAGTGTATAATGTCCTCTATTCATAACAAAGCAAACGAAGTAAAAAAAAGTGGGCATTCCGTGAAGGGCATTATTTACATGTAGGGGCAGATACACAGGTCTGCCTTTACATTTTAGCAATACACATCAGCATATGCCATCATTTTATTTCATTCGTTGATTTATTTTGTATTCTATAGTGTAACCTAAATTCAAAAAACATACAACGTGAGTATACAGACTTACAAATAAAAAACGTAACTGTTCAGTTTATCGCTAAATAGCATGGGTAAAAAGGTAACATCATTTATCAACATAAAAACCTGTATGGTAACAGTTGGTGACAATTAACTCAACAAAAGGCTCAGAACCGGAGCTTTGATCCATCGGAATGGAGGAAAGATTTTTACGTTTTTTTGTAAAAAAACAAAATATAGCAAGTTTTTAAATCTCATTCATGCTACAATATTATAAACAGAAACTATATACTTACTGGTTAGGCGTAGAGAGCCAGGGGATGAAAAATGGAAAATCAGAAAACAAATGAGGTCAAATGCTTCAATATGGATGGTGCCGATTTGAGTGGGATGATGAAAATAAGAAAAACGGCAACGTCCAGCATTTACACGATCATGGTATCGAGCCAAACGAAGCAGAAGAGTGTTTTTCCAGCAGCTACCGTTTTCATCGAGATGAACGACGATTTGATGACGTCTACATTTTAGATGGTAGAACTGATCGTGGACGACGGTTGCGACTTGTTTTTCAGGATAAAGGGTATGGACTTGCCCGGGTATTTACAGGTTGGAATTTGATACCAAAAAAGAAGGGGAAAAGATGAAAAAACGATTTAGTGATTTATCCAAAGCAGAGCAAGAAAAGACAGAATTGGAATATCATCAAATGAATCCTTCTAATTTTGATAACCTGATGTCTCAGGCTAAAACTGCTGCCACGGTGTCGATACGTTTACCAAGTGATTTAGTGGAAACGCTAAAAATGGTAGCAAAGTTGGAGGGCGAACGGGGATATCAGTCGTTGGTGAGAAAATGGATCAGTGAACGTTTACAACAAGAGGCGCAAATAGCTTTGAGATTATCTGAAATGCCTCTTAAAGAAGTCGTAGCAGTATTAGAGAATCAACTTGCTAAATAACTACTTCTAAGGGCCTATATTAATTGACGATTTTCGATTGACGATTGACTGATGCTGACAAAAGCGGCTCAGGAGCCCGTATTTGTTCAGAATGTCCCAATCGGAGGTTTCTTACAGATGAGTTTATCTTGTTCGTTGACAATGTTTTTATAATTATTATAATATGACCACGTTATTTTTGTACCCGACCTGAAAACTCACTCACACCATAAGCTATAAATATTAAGGAGAAACAGTGCATTCCGACCCACCATATCTAACCCTGACGGGCGCTTTGGAAAATAATATATCCAACAATCCCGACAAAATATTTATAATCCATAACAACAACTCATATACATATAGCGATGTACATCTGCTCTCAAATGGTTTCGCCGACTTTCTAATATCCGCCGGAATAGGGAAAAAGGACAAAGTCTGTCTTCTGCTCCCGCGTACGCCGGAACTGATTATCGCATTCTTCGGAATCATGAAAGCAGGCGCATTGCCTGTCCCTGTTAATTACACATTAAGCAGCAAGGAGGTTACAAACTTTATAACATCCTCGTCGCCTTCATTAATTCTATTGCATGAAAAGCTTATTCATATTCCGGATATTCATGGTATGACCTGCAAAACGGTAGTCATTGGAAATGAGCACAGGGAGTATTTAAACTGGAAAAAAATTTGTACTCCCCTGAAAAAGAGTATTCATATAGAGACAGGTATGGACGACATCGCCTACCTGAATTATACAACCGGTTCAAGCGGTGTTCCAAAGGGCGCTGTTGCAACTCACAAGAATATTTATTGGAACACCGTCGCTGCCGTAAAAGCATTAAAAATCCTTTCCAATGACATACACCTCTGTATGTTTGCATCCTTTGCTCACCCCCACGAGCTTTTTGCAAGAGCTGTGTACACGGGAGGAACAATCGTGATGCTCGAGGAGATTAACCCCAAAACCATTACAAAAACTGTCGTAAAGAATTCCGTAACCTCCATGATGGGACTGGCGCCGATGTTCGATATGATGAGCAGGCACTGCAATGACCTCTCTGTCGAAAGTCTGAGGATTGCCGAAAGCGGAGGGATGTTTACACAGGGTGCAATAATTAATAGTTTTAAGCATCGATTCGGCGTACCGGTGCTCTCCGTATGGGGAAGTACCGAGACTTCAGGTATCGCTATTGCGAATACGCCGGAATCGTATAGAGTGGACGGCTCGATGGGCAGACCCTGTCCATGTTACGATGTGCTGGTGTGTGACGAAAGCGGAAAAGAGGTTGGTCCCGGTGAAATTGGTGAGTTGCGTTTTAAAGGCGAAGGTGTCGTGTCTCGTTATTTTGAAGACGACACAGGTTTTCCATTGGATGACGGTTGGTATGTAAGCGGAGATCTCGCTTCCAGAGACGAAGAGGGTTTTTTCTATTTTGCCGAGAGGAAAAGCGGATTGATTAAAGTGGCCGGATTGAAAGTTTACCCCTTACAGGTGGAAAATGTGCTTTTAACGCACAAGTCGGTTAAAGAAGCAGCGGTCATCGCCATGGAGGACAGGCTGAGAGGCATGACGCCCAAAGCATTTGTGGTGCCGATTAAAGGCGAAGAATCGGACCCTATGGAAATACAAAAATTCTGCAGAAAAAAGCTGGCCGATTATATGGTTCCCAGGGAAATTGTATTTCTCGATGAAATGCCGAAAATAGGCAGCGGTAAAATAGACAAAAAAGCGTTAAAGGAGTTTTAATGAAGGCCTTGGTCGTTAATGCCGAGTGGAGTCCCAGAGACGGATACCCTGTTACCATAGAAGAAAGGACGCAGAAAAGGGCTGCATCGGGAAGCCGGGTATGGAGAAACCCCGAATTCGAGTTTAAAAATATCTCTGAACCGGACTTGAATGATGACGAGTTGCTTATAAGAGTAAAAAGATGCGGAATATGTGGAAGCGATACCCATCTTTATGAAACAGACCGAGAGGGATACATTATATTTTCAGGCCCTGTCAGACTTCCCTCCATCATCGGACATGAGTACTCAGGGATTGTGGAAAGAACAGGCAGAGGAGTAAGAGGCTTTAAAGCGGGCGACAGCGTAACAGTAGAAAGCGTTTCATGGTGCGGCAGGTGTACGCCATGCAGAAGCGGCTCATTCAACCAATGCGAGCATGTAGAGCTTGTGGGCATAACGGTGGACGGTGCAATGGCGGATTTTGTAAAGGCAAATGATCGCTCTTGCTGGAATATAAACAGTCTCTTTGAAGTATACGATAAAGAAGAGGTTTACGATGTTGGTGCATTAATTGAACCGGTAGGCTGCGCTTATAACGGTATTTTTATAAGCGGCGGCGGTTTCAAACCAGGGGCCAATGCCACTGTGTTCGGTGTCGGTCCTATCGGTCTGGGCGCTGTAGCGCTTCTGAGAATTGCAGGGGCATCTATTATAATTGCCTTTGACATAAAAGACGAGCGTCTGGAGATTGCAGCAAAGCTTGGAGCGGATTTCACATTTAATGTAAACGCTCTCAGGGATAAAGGCGTAACTCCCGGGGAGATCATTATGGATATTACAAAGGGGGCGGGCGCTGAAATACAGATCGAAGCAGCGGGAGCAGCTTCTCAAACCATACCTGAAATGGAGCGAACAATGGCTGTAAACGGCAAAATCGTATATCTCGGAAGAGCGGCCCAGTCGACTCCTATTTATCTTGACATACTGGTCTCAGGTGCAAAAAGCATTGTAGGAGCCAGAGGCCATGCAGGTTATGGTATATACAACAACATAATAAGATTACTACTCACCGGCAGGCTGAAAGTGCTGGATATGGTGACCTCTCATTTCGATTTTAATCGGGCCATGGAAGGAATAAAAAAATCGACTGAACGGATAGACGGCAAGATTATGTTGAAAATGGACGATTAAGATCAATTCATAACAAAAACAGAAAGTCAAAAAGAACTTTAGGGTCAACCGGAAATTTTAAAAAAGTTGTATTTTTACATCAGTTATGTTATATTTCAAACCAATCGAAACTATTATATAATTATACCAGACAGTGAGCTGTTGCAAAAAAAATCAAAGGAGACAATTCTTATGACAAAAAAATTTTTGGCTCTAATCATCACAATACCGGTTATCTGCTTCCTCACATTAAGTTCATACGGCGCAGAAACCAAAACCGCGGTAACAAAGACCATTGACCTGTCAGGCGTCCCTGTAGACACTGCTGCTTCCGCCGACGGCAAATATCTCTTTGTTCTGACAAACAAAGGCGAAGTCAATATCTATACCGCAGACGGTAAACTGAAGGACTCTGTCAAAATCGATTCCTCCGCCGACATTATCAGTGCTTCTCCCGACGGTTCTACAATATATCTGACGGACCGGGAAAAGCATACGACTCAGGTCGTGTCTATTGACTTTGTCTACGATTTCGATTTATCGAACTCACCAATAAAGGGTAAAAAAGACGCCCCTGTAGCTGTCGCTATTTTCAGCGATTTCCAGTGACCTTACTGCGCCAGGGCAGTGCCCTTACTTGAGCAGTTGCTCAAGAATAATCCCGATAACGTAAAAATAGTCTTTAAAAATTTCCCGCTGAGAATGCACAAATTCGCCTTTCCCACTGCAATTGCCGCCATGGCGGCCCACAGGCAGGGAAAGTTCTGGGAATATCATGACCTGGTTTTCGAAAACTACAAAAAGCTCAATGAAGAAAAGTTGGTCGAACTTGCAAAGCAGGTCGGACTGAATATGGACCAATTCGCTAAGGACAGGAAAGACAGAAAACTGGCTCACCAGATACAGTCCGACATGAATGAAGGCATGAAGGCCGGTGTACGAGGGACTCCGACAATGTTTATAAACGGAAGTCGTCTGAAAGTCCGTGATCCGCAGGGTATACAAAAGGTGATAGAAAAAGAACTGCAAAGCTTAAAAGGTAAATAGAGTATTACAAAGCTATCGGCATTTTGACTCTTGTTGTTTTAACCACGAAGAACACGAAGGTCACGAAGTTTTTAAGAATGTTCTTCTTGCCCGACCTGAACTTCGTGGTTATTGAAATTAAGCCCTTTTGAGTCTATTTTGAGACAAATAATTCTAAAAACTGACAGGTAACGAAAATTTCTAATCCACAAGTCATAGATCTCTGCAAAAAGGCGATTAAAAGCGACATCGCCGGCATTGACGACATTCCCTATGAAGTAGCCAATACGATCGCCAATGTGTATTACCGTTTTTTCGACCTGACGACAAAACACACAGATCCGGCTGACCTTGAAAACCATTCCATCGAGCAGGTAAAAGATATTTTTCTCTCTTCCATTGAAGAGAAATCCGATGACCTGGAGAGCGAAGAGTATGAAAGCATCCTGCAAAATTTTGTAAAGCTTACGGCGGCGGTAGAAAGTGTTCCGCAATTCATCGAATCTTTCAGGGAAATAGACAGGGAGAACGATCCTAATGCCTACAGGCTTGCAACCGCCATGATCGTCGACTGCCTCAAGTATAACATCAAAGATGCGCCTGAAAAGAGCGTAATGAAGAGGATGCTCGAAAGGCTCAAAAAATTACGGGCAGGCGAAATCGACGATATCGAAGGCCTGGTCAATAAAATGTGGCCTGAATAATATTTATACTCTCCTGTAACTGTTTCCGACTTTTGCCTGACAGCCTTCCAAAATTCTTGATGAGCTGTTTCCAATATCCTCCAAGAATCGCTGTAATATTGTCTGCTATTTGAAAAAAACAACTTCTTTTTGTTATGATTGCTATTCGTATTTTTGAATGAAGGAGAGAGGATGAAGGTATCTTTAATATTACCAACTTATAACGAAGTCGAAGGGATGAAGGCTATCATGCCTGAAATAGATAAATCCTGGTATGATGAGCTGATCATAGTGGATGGCGGCTCAACGGACGGTACGATAGAATATGCTCAGGAAAAGGGGTACCCCATCTTCGTACAAAAAAAGAAAGGACTCAGACAGGGACTGATGGAGGCCTGTGAAAAGGCAACCGGCGATATAATTATCGAATTCAGTCCTGACGGTAACTCCATAGCCGAAAAGATTCCTCCCCTTATCGAAAAGATGAAGGAAGGTTACGATATGGTAATCGTTTCCAGATACGCCGACGGCGCCAAGAGTTATGACGACGATGTAATAACCTCTTTTGGCAACTGGATGTTTACGAACCTGATTAATCTCGTACACGGAGCCCACTACACTGATGCAATGGTTATGTTCAGGGCCTTTAAAAAAGATATTATAAAAACCCTTGATCTCGATAATGACGTTCATTATTCCTATGTAGAGAGGTTGTTTTTCACCAAAATCAGCTGGGAGCCTCTGTTGTCTGTAAGATGCGCCAAGAAGAAGCTTAAGTATACTGAAATACCGGGTGACGAACCGCCCAGAATAGGCGGTGAGAGGAAACTACAGATCGTCCGCTGGGGAAGCGCTTATCTTACACAAGTACTGAGAGAGAAAGTTTATTGGCAATAAAAGAATTATTATCTCTAACAGGAAACATCTATCATGAAAGAACTTAAAGAAAAGATACTTATTACCGGAGGCTCCGGCTATATAGGCTCTACTCTGATTCCATGGCTACTTGACGAAGGATATGCCGTAACTGCCGTTGACAACCTTATGTACAATCAGGCCACATTAATGGATTACTGTCATAGAGGCAATTTCGATTTTATCAGGGGAGATGCAAGGGATGAGGGACTGATAAAGGAGCTTTTAAAAAATGCCGACATAGTGATTCCGCTGGCCTGTCTCACTGGAGCGCCACTTTGCGAGAGAGACCCCTGGGCTGCCGAAAGTGTTATGGTGGACGCCATAAATTTACTCCTGAAAAACAGGAGCAGCGACCAGCTTATGCTCTATCCGAATACAAACAGCGGTTACGGCATTGGCGAAGAAGGCAAATACTGCACCGAGGAGTCGCCGCTCAGGCCTGTTTCACTTTATGGCAGACTAAAAGTAGAGGCTGAGAACAGGATACTTGATTCAGGCAATTGCGTCTCCTTCAGGCTGGCAACGGTATTCGGGGCTGCGCAGCGAATGCGTATCGACCTCCTGGTAAACGATTTTGTCTACCGCGCCGTTACAGACAGGTTCGTAGTACTCTTTCAGGCAGAGGCCAAACGAAATTACATACATATCAGAGATGTTGTCAAAGGATTCATACACGCCCTCAATAATTGGGACACCATGAAAAATAACACTTACAACATGGGACTATCGGACGCCAATCTCTCTAAAAGAGAACTTTGTGAAAAAATCAGGAACTTTATACCGGAATTCTACTTTACGATCGCAGAGATCGGAGAAGACCCGGACAAAAGGGATTATATAGTAAGCAACGAAAAGATAGAGTCTACCGGCTACTGCCCCTCCTTTTCTCTCGATGACGGAATAAAAGAGCTTATAAAAGTCTACAAAATTTTAAAACTGAAGAGGAACGATTTTACCAACAACCCCTGATTATCATGGCGGTAGACGTCTTATTCATACATCCGGGCAACCAAAAAAAGACATACCAGGACCTCTCTAAAGAATACACAGCAATAGCCACCCCTGTATGGGCCGCCCTAATCGCCGATTATCTGCGTAACAGAGATATCGATACAGCCATATTCGATGTAAATATCGAAGGGTGGGATGAAAACGATCCTCAGGCAATTGCATCGAGCTACGATCCGGATCTTATCGTATTGATGGTTTACGGCCATAATCCTTCCGCCTCTACCCAGACCATGCCCGCCGCCGGTCGAATAGCAAGGGATATAAAGAAATACAACAGAGACATACCGGTTGCAATGGGAGGGATTCATCCTTCGGCGCTTCCTGAAAAGACTCTGCAAGAGGAAGAGATAGATTTCGTTATTCAGGGAGAAGGCCCTTATACGGTGTACGATCTGATAAACGCCTTAAAAGGTAAATCCGATCTTAAAGACGCTCGCGGACTCTGGTACCTTAAAGAGGGATTACCCTCTTTTTCGACTCCTGCCCCGAATATATCGAATCTCGATGATGAACTTGGCAGTTACGCCTGGGACCTTTTGCCTTCATTGACCAAATACAGAGCGCACAATATGCATTGTTTTCAGGATTTTTATAAAAGCGAGACAGAGGACTTTTCGGACATCCGCTCTCCCTATGTCTCTATGAACACATCGCTCGGTTGCCCCTATTCGTGCAGCTACTGTTGTATAAACGCCATATTTGGTAAGCCGCGAATCAATTACTGGTCACTCGATACTGTCATGACCTGGATGGATACTCTTTATAATGAATACGGTGTAAAAAATGTACGATTCGATGACGAACTTTTTATACTATCCTCTGAGAGAGTGGAGAAATTTTGTAATATGATTATCGACAGAGGTTATGACATGAACTTCTGGGTATACGGACGTGTGGATACAATAAAGGACTCCCTCTTAAAGAAGATGAAAAAAGCAGGTATCAACTGGATATGTCTGGGTATCGAATCGGGTAATGAAAATGTAAGAGAGGGAGTCAATAAAAAAATTAAAAAAGACATTAAAGAGGTAGTGTCGGAAATTCAGGCAAACGGCATTTATGTACTTGGCAATTATATGTTCGGTCTTCCTGACGACGATCTCCATACAATGGAAGAGACTCTGAAGCTGGCCATGGAATTGAATTGCGAGTACGCCAATTTTTATACGGTTATGGCCTATCCGGGATCGCAGCTTTACAATCAGGCCGCAAAGCGTCCCGACTGCCTGCCGCCAAACTGGGGAGGTTATTCTCAGCTAAGCTATGAAACCATGCCGCTGCCCACGAAAAACACCTCCGCCGGAGAGGTGCTCAGGTTCAGGGATGAAGCCTTTTACAGGTATCACACAAACCCGGTCTATTTAAGTATGATAGAGGAGAAATTCGGTGCTCCTGTCAGAAGACATATCGAAAAGATGCTGGATGTAAAAATAAAAAGAAAATTATAAGTCGTTACAAATTGAAAATATTAATAACATATCCCGATTCTTTCCCTGGCGTCTTTTTAAAGAAGAGCTTAGAAAACTCTTATGAGATTATAGACAAAAAGACAGATTATGAAGACATTGAGGCGGTCAGAAAAATACTTGCAGAGACCTCGCCGGATGTGATAATTCTCAATGTACCCTTTAGCGGCGGTATACAACTGAATATCGAGCGACCTGCTTTACTGATTACAAAAAACACGACTGCTCAGTTGAATACAATCGTCTGCGCTTTTGAACATGAGATCGGGAAGTTATTTTTTATTGGCAGTTCTTGTATGTATCCGCGTAATTTCAATGAAAGCATGTCAGAGAAAGACCTCTTTTCCGGCCCCCTTGAAGAGACAAACCTGGCATACGCCACTTCAAAAATATCGGGTTGGCAGTTGTGTAAGGCATACAATAAAGAGCACGGAACGAAGTACAGGACTCTTATACCTGCCAATCTCTTTGGCGAACATGACGACTTCAGCGTTGAAAACGCTCATGTCATAGGAGCACTGCTTAACAGATTTCACAAAGCAAAAAAAGAAGACAGGAAGGTGGTTACTGTCTGGGGTACGGGAGAGCCGGTGAGGGATTTTCTCTATGCCGGAGATTTCGCCGATGCCGTACGCTTCTGCCTGGAACAAGACCTCTCTTGGGAAGAGATGAACATCGGGTCCGGCAGGGGGCATTCAATAAAGGAACTTGTAGAGATAATTGCGGAAATTGTCGACTACAGGGGAGAAATAAAATATGATACAACAAAGCCTGACGGAATGAAGGTTAAGGTATTGAATTCGGAGAGGATCAATCAGGCAGGGTGGAGTCCGACAACCTCACTGAAAGAATCGATGGAAAAGACATATGAATGGTATAAAGGGAGATAAAGGGGGGTAATGGTTGGCTGTTTTCGGTTTACAGTCAGGAAAACTTTATAAGCCTTAACTCACGATGGGCAACATTTTTTATTATGATTATTAGTAAAACACCTTTTCGAGTATCCTTTTTTGGCGGAGGAACGGATTATCCTGTGTGGTTTCATGAAAACGGCGGGGCCGCGCTCTCGACGACGATAGATAAATATTGTTACATCAGCTGCCGCTACCTTCCGCCTTTTTTCGACTACAGGCACAGAATCGTCTACTCCAAGACCGAACAGATTACTGAAATTGACGATATCGATCATCCCGCTGTCAGGGAGGTCTTCCGCTTCATGGATCTCAAAAGGGGAGTTGAAATACATCACGACGGTGACCTCCCTGCCAGAACCGGCCTTGGGTCCAGTTCATCTTTCACTGTAGGTTTGTTGCATACCCTTTATGCCTTAAATGGGAGAATGGTGACAAAGGATCAACTTGCAAAAGAGGCTATTTATGTAGAGCAGGGAATGATTAAGGAAAATGTCGGTTCCCAGGACCAGATAGCAGCCGCATTCGGAGGATTCAATAAAATAATCTTTCACAGAGACGGATCGTTTAGTGTGAATCCGCTCTTTCTGACGAATAATAAATTAAAAGAACTTCAGGATCATCTGATGCTTTTTTTCACCGGTTTTTCCAGAAACGCCTCTGATATCGCCGGAGAGCAGATAAAAAAGACGCCTCTCAAAAAAAGGGAGCTTCACAGAATGCATGAAATGGTTGATCAGGCCATATCCATTTTGGGAAACGATAATACCGATATTTGCGATTTCGGCAGGCTTTTGCACGAATCATGGACAATTAAACGGGGCTTGACAGATCGTATAACCACTTCCCATATCGATGAAATATATGAAGCCGCTTACAGCGCCGGTGCATTGGGAGGGAAACTATTGGGCGCCGGAGGCGGAGGGTTTATGGTGATATTTGCTAAACCTGAAAACCAGGACCTTATTAAAGAGAAATTAAGCGACCTCCTCCTTGTACCTTTTCAGTTCGAGACATCGGGTAGCCAAATCATTATCTACCAACCGAATCTGTCATATTGTATCGATGACTACTGTACCTGAACCTGAAGAAACGGACGTTTTAATTTTGTGCGGAGGCAGAGGCGTCAGACTCCAATCGATAGTCAATGACAGACCAAAGCCCATGGCCGATATTAACGCCCGTCCCTTCCTCGATATTCTGATCGAAAACATCGCCTCCTTTGGGTTTAAGAGATTTATCCTCTGCGCCGGTTATAAGGCCGACTATATTGAGAAATATTACAAAAACAGAGAATCCTCTCTTTCTATAATAATATCCAAAGAAGATATCCCCATGGGAACTGCCGGCGCTTTGAAACAGGCAGAGCAATTTATAGGGAGTAATATTTTCCTGGCAATGAACGGTGACTCCTTCTGCTCCGTCGATTACAAAGATTTTTTAGACTTTCATGTCAATACAATGCACCCTCTCTCAATAGCTCTTGTCCCAAGCGATGAGAACAGCAAGGACTATGGTCTTGTAACTCTGGACAAAAATCGATTTATCACAAGCTTTAGCGAAAAGGCTGCAACGAAAGGAACAGGATATATTAACGGAGGTATATACTTTTTTCAAAAAAAGATACTCCAATATATTCCCGCCGGCAGGGAGTATTCCCTGGAAAAAGAGTTATTCCCGAAAATGATTGAAAAAGGCGTCAGCGGATATGTTACAAAGGGGAAATTTATAGATATTGGTACTCCTGAACGTTATGAGTACTCAAAGGTTTATTTAGAAGGTATATAAGAAATATAAGGATACCCGGGCAAGGTGTTAACCTTGTATAATAAAAAGCATAGACAAAAGGTTATAAAGAAATAATAAAAAAGCTTTCTTCAATTCGGTAAAATCATGATAAAGTTGGAAGAGAAGGATTCAGCTTTGGGTTTTGAACCTGTTTTTTAGTATCTTCCTTCCACCAGGTTTAAGTCGTATAATAACATGGTGCACAGACACCGCATTGTGCAAGGATAATGATGCCTGGAAACTTTTTTCAACCGCAAAGGAGACTTTATGGAGAACTATTACATGGGTATTGACGTGAGCAAAGGTTATGCCGACTTTGTTATAAAAGACAGTCATAAAAAAGTTGTTAAAAACAATTTTCAACTTGATGACACTTTTGACGGGCACAGCCTTCTTTACAACATCCTTTCCGATTTTTTAAAAGATCATCCGGGTTCCCGTGTGTATGCGGCAGTTGAAAGCACCGGCGCATATGAAAACAATTGGTACAGTCATTTGCTTACATTTCAAGGAACCTTAAATACTCGGACAGCCAGGTTAAACCCTCTTGGTGTCAGCGCCAACAGCAGGGCCGCTCTGAAGCGCACCATAACCGACAAAATAAGCGATGAAAACATTGCCGACTATATGATCAGTCATACCGAAAAAATTTCTTATCAACAACAAGACCCCATTATCTGTCAATAACTTGTGTCCCTAATTAATTCCCATTGAGGAAGTATCTAAATTGAAATTAATAAGGTATAAAATTAAATATAGTGAAAAGATGACAGGCACAGAATAATAAGTAAAGTAACTAACACAACAACTAAACAGAAAAAATATTTTAACATGATAGGATTGAAGCCGCCGATGAGTCTGGAGAGGTTTAGTATGGTGGAGAAAGAAAAAAGCTAAACCAGCATGAATCAAGGGGTTGCGCCATTTTACTGTCTAATTACAGAAATCCTTTCACATATTCACACCTCATTTACTGCAACTGTAATTTAAACATTATATTTAAGAAACAGCAGTTAGACTATATTATTCAGCTATTTAGTGTCTGAGAGAAAAAGGCTTTATTTTATTCAAGGCAAGCAGACAAATTACCTGAAAAATTCAAAATACGGGTAAATTTAACTTTGCACCGAGCAATATAACAATTAAAAATAATTTTTCACTGTTTGCAGACAAGTCATTTACAATAAATGAACACTATTATGCTATAGGTGCATAAACAGACCAAGTTATTTTTGAGTACCCCCTAACCTGCATAAAAAAAATGAACATTCCTATCCAATCAAGTTATTTGATTGATCTTTTTTCAGCCTAAATACCGGAGTAGTTACCGTTAGCCTTGAATGGATTGAATAGAAAAATTTTTACGGCGTAGTGGTGTAGGAGTCTTATATTTGTGGAGTATCACGGACAGCTCAGGCTGTCCATGCTACCTTAGTATTAGTGTTGCCCTGTGGCGCCAGCTTCTTTCTGTTTATATCTCAGGAAACTCAATCCACTTACAATGGATATGTTATAAAGAAGCCGATAAAATATATTTAACAGTTTGATATCGCTTTGCTTTATATTTATAAGTATTTCAGCTCTGTATATTCGATAATTATCTTTTGGAAAACTGGAATCTCTTTCTTGCGCCTTTCTGACCGTATTTCTTTCTCTCTTTTTCTCGAGAGTCTCTGGTAAGAAAGCCTTCTTTTTTGAGTCTCGATCGAAGATCTATGTCGTAACTGAGTAAGGCCTTTGCTATTCCGTGTCTTATTGCACCTGCCTGCCCTGCAAGACCTCCGCCATTTACATTGGCCATAACATCGAATTTTCCGACAAGTCCGGTCATCTCGAGTGGTTGAGTAATTATCATCCTCAATATCTCTCTCGGGAAATAGTTTTCGAAATCTCTGTTGTTGATTTTGAACTCCCCTTTACCGTCCTTGAGTATAACTCTGGCAACCGAGTTTTTACGTTTTCCTGTAGCTGTGTGTCTGATTTCCGCCATTTATCTCTCCGTTTATATTGTTAGTGGCTCAGGCTGCTGCGCCGCATGGGGATGTTCCGGCCCTTTGTATACTTTAAGTTTTTTCAGCATTGCCCTTCCAAGTCTGTTTTTTGGCAGCATGCCCCATACAGCGGATTTAATAACCCTGTCAGGATTCTTTTCAAGTCTCCTCTTTAGCGATTCCGACTTAATACCACCGGGATAACCGGAATGATGATAATAAAATTTTTGCAGGAGCTTTTTTCCTGTAACCTTTATTTTATCTGCGTTTACGACTACGATAAAATCTCCGGTATCGCTGTTTGGTGTAAATACAGGCTTATGTTTGCCGCGAAGGCGAACAGCGACATTTGTGGCGAGCCTGCCCAGAATCCTGTCTTTCGCATCAATGACATACCACTTTCTCTCGACTTCCGATTTCTTTGCAAATTTGGTTTTCATTTTTAGGCACCTTCCAGTTTCTTTGGTATAATCCGTTATAATTAGCCTTTGAAACAAATATGATAATAAAAGAGTTATCCAAATGTCAATAAAAATTATACGACCACTGTGGGTGCTTGTTCCGAAAACAGACTAAGCGTACCGGAAGCAGCAGTGATGTCCTGCCAAAACAAGCTGAAACTCGTAAACTCAAACACCACCTTCTTCCTGTAAACTCGATAGATCATGACTGTTTATCCTGCAATCCGGTCAAAAATTTCTGCGTAGATAATATATTTATGTATTTTTTATGCTGTTTATTGTAACTGTTCACTGTGATCTGAGGTCAGAGGTCAGTTGAAGGTAAATGGGACTTTTTTTGTTGAATTTCATGAGCAAAATTGGAATTTCCACCCTTTTCGGCGTGCTTGCCATGAAGAATCTCTTTATACAGACCACCGATCCCTGAACTCTGTGAATCAGCAAATTCCGGTGAAAAAAGGAATCAGGCGCAGGAAGGATTTTCAGAGAAAATAAGAATAATTTTTCGTAAAGATCACTTCTGAAAGTAGGGAGAGCCGGGTGCATGACAAAATTTATCACTCCGTCAGCAGAGAAGACATCGGAGACGAAGAAAGATTTTCCCTCGTTTAGTCAAAGAAATAACACAGAATTTATCGATAAGGGAATTGGTATGAAAGACATCGGGTGGATATTTACCGAGAATACTTGTAACCCATCGGTGGAATTTATAGTGTTTAACAGGAGAGAAAATTCTTCTGCAAGTTGAATGAGGATGCGGCTCAGGGTCTTCCCTTTTTAGGAGGACTCAAAGGCCGGAAAACTTTCGCAATAAGTTAAAGCGGGAATTCCTCGATTTTTGATTTCTGCTTGCAAAGATGTTTCCGTGAAATCACCCCTTTGATTTGTCTGATATTAGATTTGTATCATCTCCGATGGCCCGTTGAAACCGGTATTAAGGACTTGATAGAAAATTATTTTTTGAATAAGCCTACCGGAACTTCACCGGAAAAGGTTGAAGTTCACTACTATTGTATTATGCCGGCAAGATTGGCTATAGATTATTTTCTATCAGTACTTTATGCACCTCAATGGCGAACACCTGAAGATTGGGAGTGTGTGTTGTCCACTATACGCACAAGCATTTTCAGTAATCAAAATTGTGAAATGACTCTTGATGAGTCAGGTGACTTTTTGATAACCTATTTGGATGGTGACAATAATTATGGCATAAAGAAAAGGCTCGCAAATTTATTTAAGCAACATAAGAATTTGGGATTAAATAAAGTTTCCTGGTGGGGTGGGAAAGGTGTTCAAATAGAAATCAAAAAACAATATGACTTCTAACCACAGACTTGAAATCGCCCCGATAACGTGGCGCTGAAATCAGCCTGGAAATGTCTGATTTTTTTGAGTACTTTTGATTTGTGATTGTTTTTTCAGTTTTTGCCGGATTAACTGAGTTCTGGGGATAGTCGTAACAAGTTCCTGAATGATCAAAAAAATTGTTGCCTTTATGCGCACAATTTTATTTATAGCGACTAATGTATATGAAATTAGTCCTTCCGACATCGAGAATCCAATTCTCTCTTGCTCTTTTTTATAAAAAGGGATAAACTATTTTTATTATTATCCGCAGTTAGTCAATGATACAAAAAGTAGTAAAGAAACATAGATTAAGCGATGATGCAGCGATTAAGAGAGATCTGGCTTTTTGGTTGAGCAGATCCGCTGAAGATCGTGTTTCGACAGTGGAGATTTTAAGAAGGCAATATGATGGAAATACAGCAAGACTTCAGAGATCTGTTAGAGTTATTCAACGTACAAAAAGTTGAGTATCTGATAGTCGGTGGCTATGCCATAGCTTTTCATGGAGCTCCCCGCTATACAGGAGATATAGATATTTACGTCAAACCTGATCATCTAAATGCTCAAAACATTATGACTTCTCTGGATAAGTTTGGTTTTGGATTTTTTGGTCTTACAGTAGAGGATTTTAAATATCCTGATAATGTTGTCCAGTTGGGCGTACCACCGGTTCGAGTAGATATTATTACCTCCATTACCGGAGTTTCATGGGAAAAGGCTTTTTCCGGGAGAGTTGAAGGAAAATACGGGGATATTCCTGTCTATTATATCGGTCGTAAGGAAATTATATTGAACAAGCGTGCTACGGGAAGAAAAAAGGATATGTCCGATTTGGAGGCTTTAGGTGAAACATAAGAAATAATCGTAAAAACAGCAGTCAGCTAAGAAAAATCAAAGCGTTACGTTAAAAACAACACTCACCCAAAGTGATATGCCGGTATTATGCAAAACGTTGAAAACAGAGGGCTGACAGCTGAATGCTGATGGCTGACTGCTGCTTTTAGTTCATAAACATCTCGCAAGATAGAGAAAGACTTCGTTGAGATTGGTAAACAATTGTAATCCCCTGTTCGCATTCCATGAATATTCAAGACCGGTTGCTATTATGCCTTTTTGAGACGCCTTTTGAAGCAATCCCGGATGATCGTCAATAACGGCTTTTGGCTCTCTGTCAAAAAGAACGCTTTTATCGTTACTGAGATGAAGTTCGTCAAAAGCCAGCTTGTTTTTTAAAAGCCAATGTCTTGTAACATCTTCTGACGTTTTCTCTCTGTGGCTTGCGATAATGATATAGAACCCCTCTTCTTTTAATGAAGCAAGAAATTCTCCTGCTTCAGGAAAAGGAGCATGTCCGTCAGCCTGCTCTACATGAATTTCGTTTACTACTCTATAAAATATTTTATCGGATACGTATTCCGACCAGAAGTCCCATTTCCACTCGTTTTTTTCAGGTATGCCGTAGTCCTTTAGCTTATCGTATAATTGAGAGGCAAAATCCCACAACGTGTTGTCTATGTCGACAATAATGCTTTCCGTACAATCTCTTTTCATAGCCATGATATTACTGTTTCTGAGACAAAGTAAAAAAGTATAGCACAACCAAAAGCCAAAGGCAAGCGCAACGTTTTGAAGTGAAAGTGTCGTTTACGAAAAATTTTTTAAACAGACCACTGGCTCCCTGATCACTATGAACCGTCGTTTTAATCTTGTCCGTAGATGATTTCGATATCCGGCTTTTCCGTACAGTAATAATGGACCCAGATATAAGCATGATGAAACAATGCAGACGCCAGGGACGCATATGAATTGAAAAGTATCCCGGGTATCCACAGTGCAAGGAATCCGCACTTATACATAGCATTACTTGTATATCTGAAAATTCCCCCTTTAACAAACGGTACGCTTCCAAAGGATTTATCAAAATGGTCCAGGCCAAAGGCTCTTTTCATTCCAAAATAACGATGGACGGAGTAAAAGGTGTATAAAGACGGTATACTTAGCAAAATCAGGAGAACAATGGAAATCAGGAGGTTGAGATGAAAGGAGTTCCTGTTGGAAATAGCAAGTATGGTTATCAGGATCGGTCTTAAGACGATAAGGACAAAGAAAAAGAAAGAAAAAAGAGGGAACGCCGATTTGCCCAATGTACGGGTAAGCAACTGAAAATGCAATTCCAATCTCCAAAACAACCATACATACACCTGATGAACAATTGCATTTCCTACAGTCACGATAAACCAGAAATATGTGCTGTATCCAAGGTATTCTCCTTTAACAAATTCGGGTATTTTTAATAACTGAAAAAAAACGACAAGAAAAACAACAACAGCAATGAGATGTAAAAGCTGATTTTGAAAAAAAAGACTTAATTTCCCCTCGTACTTCATCGTAAAGCTATAATAAGTAAAACATGACAGTAAAGGCAAATAGTCGAATTCTCTAATGAACCACAGATTACACAGATTTTGCTAACCAATATTATCTGTGTCATTGTGGTTAGTCCGGTATCCGTTTCAGTATAACAAACCGCTTTCATTCGCGGTAGTTTGCGATTCCGCTTACAGAAAGGACAGGCGAGACGCTTGTCCTAGGTTCGTTATTATTTTGAAATTCCTTTTAATAAACTTGACTTGACAGGGGTAAGTTTACTATTAAATAGAACCATTTTTTTGTAAAATGGCTGACTGCTATACATCAAGTTAAAAACCCCGGCTCCCATTGTTTTAAAACAACACTTCAGAAATATGACTCCCCCTGTTTCGTCTTTGCTGACAGGAAATTTTTCTCTTGAGAAAAAAATTTTTCATCCTAAAAAAAACTCCGAAGACTTTCTGTCATTCAATCGTATTAATTAACAAATGCATATGCAATAACAGATGAATCAGGCCTGAATAAGAAATTTAAAAGGAGGTAGCAATGGATTTTAGTATAAATATGTAATTGGTATTCATACCGGGACAGAGGAAAAAACATTCATACCGTACTTTACGGTAAATTATACTTATAATGAATTAAAGGAAGGTACAAAGAGATGAAAAAAATATTAGCATTAACTTTAGTGTTTTTAGCATTAACGGCATTTTGTGGAATATCCTTTTCCATGGAACTTGAACCGAAACATGACGAAACAGGTGCTTCAGGCCATGGGCGCGGACATGACGACGGGAATTTAAAAAAGCTTGCTGTTGACTCAAAGGGCAATATCTATCTTGTAACAAAAGAAGACGAAAGCGATGACAACTCTTCATATATATTAAAGGTTATTTCCAATGCAGGAGCAGAGACAACTTTCAACTTTTCCGAACATTTGTCTCATCCTCTGGTTTCGAATGACGATTCCCTCATGGTGGTAACGGCTTACGATAAAGAAGCAGATAGCTCCACAGTCTACATTTTCACGACTCCAATGACATCTGCTTCCACCGGTATAAACGTTTCGGTTACAGGTAAGGTCACTGCACTCACTATTGAAAACGGGCAGATATTCCTTACTTCCGTATATAGAGATGACGCCGATAAGATCGACTATCTCTATATTATTGAGTCAGACGGTACGACATCACTTCTAATGACAATATGAGATTATAAATAAAAATTCAAGGAGGTTACGTTATATGAAAAAAACGATGATTTTTTCGCAGGCTTTGGTTATACTACTAACACTGACTTTTATAATGGCGGCGCCTTTTACTGTTTTAGCTGAACGAAGTACTCTCAGTAAAGATCACGGGCCTCCACAGGAAGCGATCGACTCCTGTTATGGCAAAGAATCAGGTGATGAATGCAGTTTTATTTCACCCTATGACCATGAGATTACAGGTATCTGCGGAACAGTGCCCACAGCCTCTACCGATTTGGCCTGCAAACCGGAAAGAGGCCGAGGCGGACACTACAGAGCAGAAGGGCCTCCCCCATACAGAGAGTAATTTTTTTCAAAGGCGGCAGGCAGGTTTGAGACCTGCCTGCCGCTATTGTTAGTTCATACAGAGGCATTCAACCGGCACACGGAATTGCACCGACAATAATTGAGTGAACGATCATACACATCTCGATGACGAAGGTCTCCTGAAACATATCCGCACAGGAGACCATGACGCCTTTTCGGAACTCGTTACAAGACACTCCAAAAAGTATTACAATGTAGCATACAGATTTTTAGGACAGAAACAGGACGCCGAGGATATTGTACAGGATGCGTTTTTAAAATTGTGGGAAAGACCGGAAATCTGGAATCCCGGGAAACAGGCGAAGTTTACTACCTGGTTTTACAGGGTAGTTGTGAACATGAGTCTCGATTACAATAAAAAATTTACACCCTCGCCACTGCCTGACAATTCGGAAATTGCGGATAATCAACCTATGCAGGATGACCTTCTGGACAGAGAAAGGAAAGATGAATTGCTTGAAACCTACATTGCTCAACTGCCACAGAGACAAAAAACAGCCCTGAACCTCTGTTTTTACGAAGGCGTTTCCAACAAGGAAGCAGCCCAAATCATCGGCGTAAACATAAAAGCCCTTCAATCACTTATTATGAGGGCTAAATCGACTTTAAAAGTTCGATTTAAAAGGCATATAGAGTAAGCAATGTCGGAAACAGACAAAGAAAAATTTGAGGAAAATTTACAGATTTACGGCGCTGATTTAGATACCTGGTCTGATGAGTCAGCACAATATTGGGTTGAGGCGTTAGCCGACTCTCATGAACTTCGTAAACTCCATGCTGAGTATAAGAAACTTGAAGAGATTCTTTTATCGAGGAAGTATGAGGAACCTTCACAGGATTTGGCAGACAGAATCTCATACGCTGCCCTTCAAAGAGGAAGGGCAAAAAAAACTTCCCCTATAAAAGGCTTCCTTGACGAGCTTTTATCGGGAATTCATTTTCCATTGCCCCGATATGCCTTGGCCTCTCTTTTGGTTTTTTCCATGCTGATTTCAGGCTTTGCCACCGGTTATGCTCTCTCTGAGCAATCGTACTCACAGACCACAGAGGCATATGTTACACAGTCCGATATCTATGACTTTTTATATTATGAAGGAGAAATGCTTTGAGCAGAGTTATTAAAATCGTCTTAATCGCTTCATTGCTTTTTAACGTTCTCTTCACAGGAGCAGCGATAGGCTATTTTTCTCACTTCTTTTTAAAGAGAAACCATCCCGGAAAAACTCAACACCCCCATTTGTTACCTGAGCTTCCACCTGAAAAACAAAGAATATTTTTGGAAACAATGAAAAAAACCCATTTGTTAAACCGGGACATTCATAAAAAATTAAAAAAAGCCCGTCAAAGGGCAATTGAAATAGTTGCAGATGAGAATTTTAATGAAAACGACTATCTTATTGTCGTTAAGCAAATCCATAATTATCGTCTGGAGATGATGGAACGTCTTGCTAATGCAACCATAGAGCTGGCCGACAAGTTTAACAGCCGGGAAAGAGCGATCCTGGCGGAAATGCTAAGGCATCCTCCGCCTCCTCTTGAAGAGAGGAAAGACAAGCCAATGAAAAAGCCTATACCTTTTCATGACAAATGGCGGGAACCGGATGTCGGCGGAAGTAAAGGGGCGCCTCCGATTGAGCCTCCGCCGCTGTAATACAATGACTATCCCTTCAGAAGTATGGTGATCATTCTAATTGAATTTCCACAGGTAGTTTTGTTATCCTTTCAAAACATAAACGTACAATGCCGAAACAAATGATTCTAAAAACAGCAACCAGCGATCAGCAGTCAGCTAAGGAAAATTAAAGCGCTACGTAAAAAACAGCGCTCGCCCAAAAGTGATATGCCGGTTATTATGCAAAACGTTGAAAACAGAGAGCTGACCGCTGAATGCTGATAGCTTTTTTTAGGACGATCGGACTAAGATATTAAGAGTACGACAAAGCTGCTCATTCCGGCGCATATTCGGTTATTTCGGGATAACATCTTGTATATCCGGTCAATCTTGTAAAAAAGGAGATTTTATCATGATATTCATTCAGGGATTGGATTTTTTCAATAAGTGGTTAACTTCTCAAAAGGATTTTACCGATAACTGGATAGAAGGAATGACCAAAATGCAGTCTGCTTTCATGCCAGGCGGAAAAACCTCAAAAGAGTCCGCCAATGAAGCTGTCAACACTTATAACTCATGGATCAAAACCATAGGTATTTTTTTTGACGAGCCTTTCAAAAAATACCCTCTTGGTAAGGGGAGTACTATATTCGAGAAGATTACCGAGCCATCCGATTTATACTCTAAACTGAATGATCTTACGGCCTCGCTTTTTAAGGCCGTACAGGATAAATCTCAAGATTTTAAAAAATTTATGGATATCGCTCACTCAGAGGAATATAAGGCGATTATAGATAAATTATTCGACTTTGCCTCTCCTGATGTAATGTCTGACTTTTACAGCCAAACATTAAAAATCGCAGAAAACAGGATGTCTTCGTCGAAAAATTTCCTGACACCATGGGCAGAGGCAATACAAAAGAATACCGAGGCGATTCCCTACCTGATGACAGGAAATCCTGCGGTAGGTTTGAGTATCTTTCAAAATATATACAACGCCTTTGAGTCCACTATGACAATGGCCTTTCAAAGGGACGCCAATGGAGAGGAGAGAGATAAGTTCGCACTGATCGTAAAAACTCTTGAAAAAAACGCTGAATTTTTAACTAAGAACACCGAGTTCCAGAAAAGTATATACCAGACAGCACAAAAAGCCTTTGAAAAAGTTTTGGAATCTTTAAACAAAAAAGTAAGTGAGGGAACACAAGTGAATGATGGCGGAGAATTGCTCTCCCTTTGGAAAGATATAAACATAAGTGAGTTCGATACTCTCTTTTCATCGAAGGATTTTTCCGGAATTCAGACTGCTCTGCTTGAGATGGTCCTTGATACGAGGAAGCATTTTCAGAAGTTTATGGAGACCATTGCAGAGGATTTTCAAGGCAGTGAGAACAAGTTAATGGATGACGTCTATGCTTCCATTAAAGAGATGGGCGCAAGAGTTTCAGAGATAGAAAAAAGATTCTGCAAAAATCCGGTCTGAGCCTGCAAGGCCGGAATCAAACAGGCTTTTAAAACCGCAGATTTCACAGACAAAATTTCACTTCAATTATATATGGATAAATGGGACATTGATCTGGCATGTAAAAAAATATTGAATTTTTCTTCTCTTTCTTCAAAAAACCGTGATAATCTGCTGAAATACTTAGATATTTTCTTTCCGCCATCAAAGTATTACAAACATGCCGCCTTACGAAGAAATGCCATAAAAAACCTTCGATTGAGCAGGAATCTGCTTACAGGTGCAATCCAATTGTTTCCTCATTGCCTACAAGTTAATGATCTGCCCGCTTCCGGTTCCAGCCTTAGCGGATACGCTGTTATGTTGACGGCAGGCGGTGAAGGTGAACGTCTCAGGATCAGTCTTCAACAAAATGGAATAAAGGCTGATCAATTAAAGGACTTCACTAAAGCGACATATAAACTACCTGATTTTTATGCGGATTATGGCGCTTTACATATAAACCTTTCTCTGATATCTAATATCTCAATGGAGAATGAGATCGATATACCGGTAATCGTAACAACCGGCCCTCCAAAATCAACTACAGCAAAGATAATACCACGTATTATCAAAGAGAATAAAAGCTTTGGTCTAAAGAATATCAGGGTTATTCAACAAAATGAGCGTCTTCATTTGACTGAGGATGAGAAAATAGTTTATACATTTAAATACGATTCACCGGAGCCGGTTATCAATCCTGACGAAACAGGAGGCCCTGTAATGAAATTAAAGGAGGTTATGGAAACCGGAGAGACTGCCTTAAGCTGGCTGAAAAGATCAGGCTGTGATAAAATCATATTACTCCAGGCAACTGCGATTTATGACAAGGAGCTTATTCTAAAAATGGCAAGAGCCGGAAAAGCATACGACGGTGTTGGCGTTGGTATCATGAGAGAATCATTCCATTCTGATGATCCATATGGCACATATGTGCTGGTTGAAAAAGAGGAGAGTAAAAAACTTATAATTGTTGAAAAAGAGACGCGTAACGAGGCGACACGGAATCTCAGGGATCCAAACAATGTTTTTTATCTCCCCTTTAATACAGGATTATATATATTTGACCGTGCTTTAATAGAAAATAATCACCTTCCTGACTATGCCACTCCGCCAAAAGAAATACTTCCGAATCTCCCAAGATCACCAAAAATCGGATATGCAGCAACAGACATACTTCCATTTGCTTCATATCCTGCTATTTTAGCGGCGCCATCTGATTCATTTCGTGTCATAAAAAAGGCAGATGATTTGAAAGACCTTTCAATACTTGGTAAAAAGCTCGGTCTTAACAAAATATGTAAAGAAGTCAGGGAATATACAGATAGTTATAAATAAGCTGTTGTACTAATAGAAAAACCAATGATCCCGACAACGAGGATTCAATAACTAAATAAAGCATTTAGCTGTCAGCCATCAGCTGTCAGCTTTTAAATTGCAACACTTTACTGTACCAAACACTTTCACCCATAAGGTGAAGCTTAATATTAGCATGACATCAATTCTTTCCATGGCTGAAGGCTGACCGCTGATAGCTGACTGCTGTTCTATACAAGGATAAATTCTATAGATATGTTTCAAAAGTCTCTTCAATTCCTTTTTTTAGACTATACTCACTGCTCCAGCCAAGCAGCTCACCGGCCTTTTGAACTGAAAGACAGCTTCTTTTTAAATCTCCCGGCCTGGCTTGCTTTTTATTTGGAGAGTCAAAAGAACCGTCCATCGCATACCCCTTGGCTCGTACAGCTGAAAGAATGGTTCTATATAACTCCCCTGTAGTGGTTTCCCTTTGTACACCTAAGTTAATTTTAGCATTGTCAGCCTTTTCCAATGTCAGCAGGTTGGCTTTTACGATATCCTTTACAAAACAATAATCTCTTGTCATGCCGTCTGGCTCATTAGAGTAGTGAAATATTGTAGGTATTTCACCTGCCATGAGTTTACTCATAAATATTGACACGACTCCTGCTTCTGCATGAGGAACCTGCCTTGGTCCGTAAATATTTGCATATCTTAGAATTGAGTATTTTAAGTCATATTGATGAAGATAGTAATCCAGATAAACTTCAGAAGTAAGTTTTGAAATCGCATAAGGTGAAAGAGGACGCGGCGCATAGGTCTCTGGTGTGGGAAGAGTGTCTGACTCTCCATATACGGCGCCTCCGGAGGATATAAAAATAAACTTTTTTGTATCATTTCTAACAGAACATTCAAGAAGGTTGATCAATCCCAGAATATTGACATCAGCATCAAAGGCAGGGTCGGTAACAGATGCCGGCACCGACATCTGAGCTGCGTGATGGTTGACAATATCAGGCTTTTCCAATTCAAACACTTTTTGAACCTCCCTGGCGCGAACATCCATCAAGTAGAATCGAGCCTTGGGGTTAATATTTTCTACTCTGCCTGAACAAAGATTATCTATAATGACAACCTCGTGGCCCTCTTCGATATACCCGTCAACTACATTGGAAGCAATAAACCCTGCCCCTCCTGTAACAACAATTTTCATTAAATTCATCCTCCTGAAAAAACAGTTACTTATTACATAACTACTCAGTTATTACAAAGCTGAAGCAAAAAACCAAATGACTTTGGATTATCAGCCAATAAAACGTAAAGTTTTATCGATAACCTATGTTTTAACTATTAGTCTTCAGTCTATAGTCTATACACCTAACCCGGCATAGCCGGAACCAAACAGGATTTTCGGAACGTTTTAATAACAAATGACAAGATTCAAATGTCAAATCAAATCCAAATGCCTAAATGTCAAAAGCCGTACACTTTTCTTTCTTTGACATTTGAGCTTTGTAATTTGACATTGAAAAAATATTGTTGCTTTTTCGCGCACAATTTCATTTATAAGCGACTAAGTAGTTACGACTATTGCCAATTAAAACAGGCCATTATAAATGAATTTGTGAGCAAAAAAGCAACAATATCTTTGATTATCACAGTTTTAGCCTTTATTTATAAGGATTTTAGGCATTTAGAAATGAGCTCCAACTTTTAGGTTAAGCTGCGAAAGCAGCGTTTTTTTCTTACTCCCTCTCCCCTTTTGAAGGGGGTGAGGGTTGGGGTGAGGGGGTGCGGTTAGGTACTCGACAGGATAACGCTTCTCCACCTTCACCCCTCACCTTGTCTCCTCTCCCCTCAAGGGGAGAGGAGACTGAAAAGGAATTTCTTTAAAATTCCCAGGCATTAAATCAAATCTTTCTGGTTTCGGCTTGCCGGGTTAGGTTAATTCTCTCATGTTCTGTTATATTTTCGGGAACAACGGTAATTAGTATAAATCCACGGCTGAAGAGCGATTGAAGACTTGATATTATCGTTCTTATTATGTTAGCTTGTCAAAACTTTTCAGGAAACTAAACAGGTATCTGTTCACAGTGATCTGAGGTCAGAAGCCGGTTAAAGATAAAAGACTTTCTTAATATAAGGAGCTGTGCTATAGATGGGAAAATATTTTGGTACTGACGGCATAAGAGGAATGGCGAATGTCCATCCTGTAACATCTGAAGTTGCTTTAAAACTGGGTAAGGCCATAGGCTATTATTTCAAATCGACCTCAAATGTAAAGAATCCTAAAATATTAATAGGAAAAGACACCAGGATATCGGGTTATATGCTTGAGCAGGCGATAAGCGCCGGAATAACTTCAATGGGTATAGAATCACAATTCCTCGGACCTATTCCTACACCGGGGATTGCATATCTGACACGGGGAATGAGAGCTTCCGCAGGTGTGGTTATCAGCGCTTCTCACAACCCGTATCATGATAACGGAATAAAGATTTTTTCCTCTGATGGCTATAAATTGCCCGATTCCGTTGAAGATGAGATCGAAAAATTAATAGACACCGACAATCTGAATCAAAAAGTTCATCACAGCTCGAATATTGGCAGAGCCAGGCGTATCGACGATGCAATAGGGCAATATGCTGTTTTTTTAAAAGAAGCCTTTCCAAAAAAAATGTCTTTAGACGGCGTGAGAATCGTTCTTGACTGCGCCAATGGTGCTGCATATAAAGTTGCGCCAAAGGTGTTGGAGGAACTGGGAGCAGATGTATTTCTTATTGGTAACACGCCAAATGGAAGCAATATAAATGAAAATTGCGGTGCTCTCCATCCGGAAAATATAATGGAGAAGGTTTTTTTATATAAAGCAGATATCGGAATAGCGCTGGATGGCGATGCAGATCGTATTATAGTCGTAGATGACAAAGGGGAAATAATCGACGGAGATCATTTAATGGCTGTTTGCGGATCGTTTATGATGGAAAAGAATGCACTCGCTCATAAGACGATTGTTACAACTGTTATGAGTAACGTAGGTCTTGACATTTGTATGCAAAAAATAAAAGCAAAGACAATACGTACAAAAGTCGGTGACAGATATATAGTGGAGGAAATGCGCAAGTCCGGTTACAATTTCGGAGGAGAAAATTCAGGACATCTTATTTTTTTGGATTCCAATACAACCGGTGACGGAATTTTAGCAGCTCTCAAGATACTTGAAATTATGCTGACAAAACAAAAACCTCTGTCAGAACTAAAAAAAGTCATGGAAGCCGTACCTCAGATATTACTGAATGTCGGGATAAGTGAAAAGAAGGATTTTATGGCAATACCGGAAATAGCTAACCTGGTTAAGGAGACGGAAGAGACTTTAGGAAACAACGGCCGTATCTTTCTGAGATATTCCGGTACGGAAAAGGTTTTACGTATAATGGTAGAAGGAAGAGATGAAGAGTATATATCCACTCAGGCCAACAGCATCGCTGAAATGGCTGGAAAGTATTTATAGAAAACCAAGAATAATATTTTAAAATTAGAGGGCAATGTCATTAACTTAAGGAGCAAAGCACCATCCGCCTTCAGCGGCTAAACTCGAAGGCTCAGCTTCGTTGCGCCTTCTCAAACATGACCCGCTTCCGTCGGAAGGTGCTTCACCCCTTAAGTTAATAGTATTGATTTAGAGGGAGTTCATTATGTGTGGAATAATTGGTTATGTAGGCAGAAATAACTCAATCGATATAATTCTTGACGGACTTAAAAAACTTGAGTACAGGGGATATGACTCAGCCGGAATCGCCTACCTGGATACGAATAACCGTATGGATATCACTCGCTGTAGAGGTAAGATAAATGAACTGGTAAATAAAATAGACCATAAAAACTTAACCAGTCATGTCGCCATTGGTCATACACGATGGGCGACTCATGGTAAACCTTCAGAGGAAAACGCTCATCCTCACAAATTCGGTAATATTGCGATCGTTCATAACGGAATAATTGAAAACTATCTGGATCTCAAAATAAAATTGAAGAAAGAGGGACATGATTTCTCATCAGACACGGATACGGAAATTATATGCCATTTAATAGCCGGATTTTTTAACAACGGAAACAGTTTTGAAAATTCCGTAAGGGAAGCGGCGAAATTATTAAAGGGGTCCTATGCTATTGCAGCCATCAATGAAAAAGAGCCTGAAAGAATTGTATGCATCAGAAAGGACAGCCCCCTTATTGTAGGACTCGGTGAAGATGAATATTTTGCCGCTTCCGATGTGCCGGCATTTTTAAATTATTCCAGAAAGGTTATCTTTCTGGAAGACGGTGATATGGCAATACTATCGGAAGATGGTGTTATCCTTCTGGATTCACATGATAATGCCATAAACAGAGAACCCCAAGATATCACCTGGAGCCCTGCCATGGCTGAAAAGAGTGGCTACAGACATTTCATGCTAAAGGAGATTTATGAACAACCGCGAGCAATTGCTGATACAATAAGAGGGTCTGTAAATATAGAAAAGGGAATCGTAAACTTGTACGAATTCGGAATGACTGAGTTAAACCTTACTCAGCTCAGGAAGATATTTATCGTTGCCTGCGGTACATCGTGGCATGCCGCATTATGCGCTAAGTATATGATCGAAGACCTTGCGGGAGTGGCTGTAGAAGTCGATATTGCTTCTGAATTCAGATACAGAAAATCATTGATCACTAAAGATGATCTCCTGATTTCCATAACACAATCAGGTGAAACGGCGGATACTCTGGCGGCTTTAAGGGAGGTTAAAAAGATCGGTACAAAAACACTAACAATATGTAATGTCGTGGGCTCTACTGCATCCAGGGAGTCTGATTTTGTTTTTCACACTCACGCCGGCCCTGAAATCGGTGTGGCATCAACAAAGGCCTTTACTACTCAATTAGCAGCATTGTACTTATTTGCTTTGGCGTTAAGACAAGTATCAAAAAATGATCAGGATTCCTCAATAAGTAATAATATCCAATTAATCGATGATTTGCTCCATTTACCTGCGTTGTTGGAAGATGTATTATCATTTGAAAATCAAATAGAGACACTTGCAAAAGCTTTGTTTAGTGTAAACGATTTTTTATATCTTGCAAGAGGAGTGTTATATCCCATCGCCCTTGAAGGTGCTTTAAAACTTAAAGAAATATCCTATATCCATGCTGAAGGTTACCCTGCCGGTGAGATGAAGCACGGGCCAATAGCACTTATCGATGAGGGACTGCCTGTTGTTGTTTTATTATCACGGGATTTCCTTTATCATAAAGTTCTTGCAAATATCGAGGAAGTAAAATCCAGGGGAGGGAAGGCGATGGTAATATCGAATTATAATAATCCTGAAATTGAAAAACTGGCTGACTACTTCTTTTATGTTCCTCAGTCGAATCAATTTCTTAATCCAATCATTATGTCTCTTCCTTTACAATTGTTGGCATACCACATTGCAGTGATAAGGGGATGCGATGTTGATCAACCCAGGAATCTGGCGAAAAGTGTGACTGTGGAATAAAGGTCAACATGCCGGTCAGTTCGCCATTTGACTTTATACCCACTTTAAAGATATAGGAGAGTTTTAGTTAATCATGGATATAAATATAAAAAAAATATGCGACATCGCAGTAAAGGCGGGCTATCTGGCTTTAGCCAGATACAATGAGAATACCGGTGAGGATTCAGAGCAAAGCAAATCTATTTCAGCTGTAGCCGGAAAAGAATCACATCGCTTAATCAAGGAAGGACTTATTGAACTCTACCCTGATATACCAATTATTTCAGATGAAGAAAAGGATATATCATATGATGAAATGAGTCAAATAGAGTATTTTTGGTTTATCGATCCGATCGACGGAATAAAGGAATTTATAAATAAGGTCGGAGATTTTACCGTGAATATAGCCCTTATCAAGGGAAGGGCTCCGATCCTGGGTGTTATCTATATACCGGTAGACGAAATTATTTATTATGCCGAAAAAGGGAATGGGGCATGGAAGAAAAGCAAAAATAAAAAGCCGGTACAAATAAATACAAGTTACACGACTCCTGAGGAAGGTCTTGTACTGTTAAAGAGTCGTTCTCACCCCTCTTTGGATCTCAAAAGATTTGTATCGAATTTTTTTATCAACAAAGCTGTTCCAATGGGAAGCTCTAAGAAGTTTTGTGTCCTGGCTGAAGGTAAAGCGGACATATACCCGAGATTGACTCCTACCGGTGAATGGGACACGGCGGCCGGACAGTGTATTGTTGAGGAAGCGGGCGGTTTGGTTGTGGACATCAATCATAAACCTATAAGCTACAAAAAACGACAGTTTATTAATGATAATTTTATCGTTTACTCTTCAATAAATACGATGCTTTTCAAGCCGAAAAGCGAAAATATTCCAATCCATCATGCCACGATTCAAAGGAAACATATGGAAGAGCTAAACAAGCATCGTAGCTGTATCATCTGGTTAACAGGCCTGTCCGGTTCCGGCAAATCAACTCTTGCTCACGCAATACAGGAGCAATTGCATTATTTAGGCTGCCGGAGTTTTGTTCTCGACGGCGACAATGTCCGTCACGGACTGAATAAAGACCTGGGCTTTTCTGTATTTGATCGACAAGAAAATATCAGAAGAATCGGAGAAGTAACGAAACTTATGATGGAATCGGGGATGATTGTTTTGGCTGCTTTTATCTCTCCCTACAAGAGAGATCGTTATATGGTAAGAAAGCTTATCCCTGAGGGAGATTTTATTGAAATTTACTGTGCTTGTAGTCTTGAAATATGTGAAAAACGTGATGTCAAAGGCCACTACAAAAAGGCAAGGGCAGGGGAAATAATCGGGTTCACAGGCATCTCCTCTCCCTATGAGGAACCGGAAAACCCCGAACTGACGTTAAACACCGGAGAAACTCTTCTGTCAGAATGTGTCGATGAAGTCATTAAATACTTGATGAAGGCATCTTTTATATAAGAGACAATGACATTGAGAGTTGATATTTTAAAAATTTGTGAAATTGCCAAAGAGGCCGGCTTTGCAATAATGGATATTTATGATAAAGATCATAATATCGAATATAAAAAAGATGCTTCCCCACTTACAAAAGCAGATAAAGCTTCCCATGATATAATCATAAGCCGGCTTAAAGGGTTGTACCCGGATATACCTGTCATTTCCGAAGAGGGAAGGGATATCCCCTTTACTGAAAGAAAGGAGTGGAAATTTTTTTGGCTTATAGATCCTCTCGACGGAACAAAGGAGTTTATTAAAAAGAATGGTGAGTTTACAGTGAATATTTCCCTGATTTCCAAGAATACACCTGTTTTAGGCGTCATATACATACCTGTCGAGAAAGTCGTTTACTATGCTCAGAAAGAGAATGGCGCCTGGAAGTATTCCTCTAATACAAGACCTGTGCAAATTTATGTAAAAAGAAGCAACAGGAAGGCAGGCCTGGATATGGTTACGAGCCGATCTCATCTGACAAAGGAAACGCAGGAGTTTGTCGATAAGTTAGATATTAATGAGACTATTTTAATGGGGAGCTCGTGGAAATTTTGTCTTATAGCCGAAGGTAGGGCAGATATTTATCCCAGATATGGCCCTACTTGGGAATGGGACACGGCGGCAGGTCACTGTATTGTAGTGGAAGCAGGGGGTGAAATCGTTGACTTTAGCAATAAACCTATTACTTATAATAAAGAGAACCTGCTGCATAATAACTTTCTTGTTTGTTCGTCATTAAACCAGGTTAATCTCCATGTCTGATATCAATGTTATTAACTTATGGAGTAAAGCTCTTTCCGCTTTATTTACTCTTAATTATATGATATGCTAATGTATTGTGATATAAGTCACAGCATTAAAATTTTTTCTTTAACTATAATTGGAAAAATCTAAATGAGGAAGTAATCAATATGGATGAACAGATAGCATCGGATAAGATTCGGAAAATATCGGATCATATAAAGGCTAACGTTCTGGATCCCGCGGAAAAGGAAAAGGAGCGTTTAATCGAAGAAGGCAAAGAAGAAAGAGCAAGAATTATCACTGAAGCGGAAGAAGAGTCAAGGAAAATAATCGAACAGGCGGAAAATCATGCAAAACAGTTAAACGCCTCTTTGGAAAGCGCCCTCAGATTATCTGCGCAACAAGCAATTCCCGCCCTCAAGCTTTCCATAGAGACAGAAATTCTGAAGGACACAATACAAGACCCTGTAGGAGAAGTCCTTGACAAGCAGGAGTTGTTAAAAGATATTATCAGGCAAATTGTGGCCAAATATGTGGAAAACGATTTTTCAGGCGGCGTGGAAATGCTTTTGTCTGCTGAAAACAGGGAGAAATTGAGCGATTACATGCATTCGGAAATATTTGAGAAACTAAAGGGAGGTATATCGCTTACAGAGGAGAGCGGCATTTCCGGATGTAAAGTAATTTTTAAAGATCGCAGGATCATGATCGAATTGTCCGATGAATCGGTAACAGAACTCCTGGCAGGATATCTCAGACCTGAAATTCGTACCTATCTTTTCAAATAGACGGATTATGCCTGACATCTACTATTTAGTTTCTTCCTTCCCGGAGTTGGAGTGGGACAGCGATATCCCCTTTAATACTTCAGGCTTTCTTAGCGAAAATGAGGCTGCCTTTCTCCCTTTCACTAAGAATATCGAAGATATTATATTAATAAATGACCTCTATAACCTCGAGTCCTATCTGAAAGCAACTCTTCCAAACTTCAGGGCCGGCTCATACCGCTCCGACCTGGAGACGGACACGGCTTTCAGAGAACCCTGCCATCTGGACAGAGTAGCCATGCTTGAGCTTATCGAATCTTCTGAAGGAATGCCTGACTTTGTACTTGATTATCTTGATCTTTACATTGACCATGAAGCACGTTTTTTGAATATGGAGTTGCTGTTTCTTTCATACTTCGATTATATGCAGGAGAGCCCTTCACGCTTGCTGCGAGAGTATAGTAAATTCGAGAAACAATATCGAACGGTTATAGCGGCGCTCAGAATGCGGCGCATGGGAGTAAAACTCGATGAGAATCTCCCCGGAGACGAAGAATTTAAAGGCATCATCACTGCCAACGCCTCAATGCCCGATTTCGGTTTAAAGACAATATTTCGGGAAGCGGAATACCTGACAGAGCTTTTTGAGGAGACAACATTAACGCGCGGCAGAGGAATAGATAAAATTCGTTATGATTTTTTATGCAGGGACATTGATGAAAATCCCTTTCTTGAAGACAGAATTTACTCCTACATACTCAGACTTTTGATCCTTGACAGATGGAGCAGGCTCGATGAGGAAAGGGGAAGAGAAACTATTCATAATATCGTATCAGGAGAAAGCGACATATGACTGAAAGCAAGCAAAAAAGCGATGGAGAAATAATCGCGGCTCAGGGGAATCTCATAACAGTAAAGTTTCGCGGCGACATACGCCAGAATGAAGTAGCCTTTATACACTCGGCCGATAAAAGCCTGAAAGGCGAGGTCATAGAGATAAACGGAGAGGAAGCAAAGGTGCAGGTATTTGAATTAACAAAAGGCATCAAACCCGGCGATAAGGTCTCTTTTGACAGTGACCTCTTAAGTGTGGAACTGGGCCCCGGTCTTCTAAAAACAGTCTACGACGGCCTTCAGAACCCTCTTGAGGAACTTGCCGTACAGTCGGGTTATTTTCTTCCAAGAGGAATTTATCTCCCTCCTCTGGACAGAGAGACAAAGTGGGATTTCACGCCATTGGTAAAAGCAGGAGATGAGGTGGAAAAAGCGGTTACCCTTGGTACGGTTCCGGAAGGGACGATTGAGCATAAAATTATGGTTCCCTTTAACCTCTTCGGACGCGGTGAAATTGTTGAGATAGCACCAAAGGGGCAATATACGGTCGATAGGGAAATCGCAAAGATAAAAGATGAAAAAGGCGATATCCATTCGGTTTCCATGATGCAGCGCTGGCCTGCTAAATTTCCCATTTCATTTGGAGAAAAGATACTTCCCATGGACCTTCTCGATACAGGATGCAGGATCATCGACGGCCCCTTTCCGGTTACAAAGGGAGGCACCTTCTGCGTACCGGGGCCTTTTGGAGCGGGGAAAACAGTACTTCAGCAACAACTTGCAAAATACGCCCACGCTCAGGTTGTTATAATCGTGGCCTGCGGAGAGAGAGCAGGTGAAGTTGTCGAAGTACTCAGAGAATTCCCTGAGCTAACAGACCCTCAATCAGGTAAAAAGCTGATGGAAAGGACATGTATCATTTGTAATACTTCATCCATGCCGGTGGCCGCCAGAGAGTCTTCCATTTATATTGGTGTCACAATCGCCGAATATTATCGACAAATGGGCGTTGACTGTCTGCTTCTGGCGGACTCTACTTCAAGATGGGCCCAGGCGCTCAGGGAGATGAGCGGAAGACTGGAAGAAATTCCCGGTGAAGAGGCCTTTCCCGCATATCTTGCCTCTCGAATTGCAGAATTATATGAAAGAGCCGGTGTTATCGTCTCGAAAAACGGAACCGGTTCATTGACAATATGCGGCACCGTATCACCGGCCGGCGGTAATTTTGAGGAACCTGTTACCCAATCGACATTGGCCGTTGTCGGCTGCTTTCTTGGTTTATCGAGATCAAGAAGCGACGCCCGCCGTTTTCCGGCGATTGATCCTTTTATATCGTGGAGTAAATATCTCGACAGGCTTTCCTTTGAGGGCAACGAAAAGGAGATTCATCGCATACACATGATCAAATCGGCTCAGGCCACGTTACAGGCAAGTAATGAGATAGGAAAAAAGATGGCTGTCATCGGTGAAGAAGCCATGTCCCTTGGAGATGTGACAACCTTCCTGAAAGGGGAGTTCTATGACGCCGTTTTTTTACAACAAAATGCCTTTGACGAAGTAGACACAGCCACAGACAAAGAACGTCAGGATGAACAAATCGAGCTTGTGGACATGGTAATGAAAAGAGAATTTGTCTTCTCCGGTAACGATGAGGCCAGGAGATTCTTTATGGACCTGACGAACGCTTTTATTCAGTGGAATTATACATCCAAAAACATAGAAGAATACATGGAAAGGAAAAAAGAGATAGAGGGAAAGATAGCATCACATTAATGGAATTCTCGTAATAATCGATGTAACAAAGGGGTCAGACTATTATGTTTAAAAGATATAATCGAATCGAACGAATAAAAGGAAGCATCGTGCAATTGATGGCGGACGATATTTTTCTTGGTGAGCTTGCAAGTATTAAAATGAGAGATGGGAGATCGACTCTTGCCGAAGTAATAAGCTTTAGCGGAGAGAGAGTGAATTTACAGGTATTTTCAGGCACAAAGGGAATTTCCACGGGCGATGAAGTACGTTTTCTCGGAAGGTCGATGCAAGTGCCCTTTGGAGAATCTCTGTTAAGCCGCAGATTCAGCGGAAGCGGAGTCGCCATTGATGGCGGCCCCGATATAATGGAAGAATCCATAGAAATCGGAGGCCCCTCCTTTAACCCGGCTCGCCGTATTATTCCCCACAGGATGGTTAAAACGAATATCCCGATGATAGACATGTTCAATACATTGGTCAGCAGCCAGAAAATACCGATTTTTTCCATTGCCGGCGAGCCTTACAATGAGCTGCTGGCCCGCATCGCCGGACAAACGGATTCCGATATTATTATACTCGGCGGATGCGGACTGAAATTCGACGATTATGAGTTTTTCCGCCGCTACTTCGAGAAGTCCGGCGCCATCGAGAAGACAATCATGTTTATACACCTTGCATCGGACCCGATTGTTGAGTGCATGCTGGTTCCCGATCTTGCACTGGCAGTGGCCGAACAATTCGCCATCAAGGACAAAAGCGTTCTGGTGTTGTTAACCGACATGACGGCCTATGCCGATTCCCTCAAAGAGATCGCCATATCCATGGAAATGGTGCCGTCCAACAGAGGATACCCGGGGTCGCTCTACTCCGACCTGGCTGCAAAATACGAAAAGGCCGTAGATATCGAGGGTTCCGGTTCAATCACCATACTGGCGGTCACCACAATGCCCGGTGACGATGTAACCCATCCTGTCCCTGATAACACAGGATATATAACAGAGGGGCAGTTTTATCTCCATAACGGCGTAATAGATCCATTCGGCTCTTTATCCAGATTGAAACAACTTGTCATGGGTAAGGTGACAAGAGAGGACCACTCCGATCTGAGCAACGCCATGATCCGTTTATATGCTGACGCGAAAAAGGCCCGCGACAGAGAATCCATGGGGTTTCGGCTAAGTGAATGGGACAAGAAACTAATTGCCTATGCCGACATATTTGAGGAAAAGATGTTGACCCTTGATGTGAATCTCGATATTGTCGAGCAACTCGACCTGGGCTGGAAAATACTCTCTACCTGTTTTGAAAGCAGAGAAACAGGGCTGAAAAATACCTGGCTGGACAAGTACGGACAATGGCCGAAATAAAACTAAACAAAACCGAGCTGAAAGAGCAGAAAACACTACTCGATCAGCTTACCAAATACCTTCCTACATTACAGTTGAAAAAGCAGCAGTTACAGGCCGAAGTCGACGTCCTCTATCCGGCGATAGAATCGTTGACTCAAAAAATCGCTCAAATCAGGAAGGAGATGGAGGGCTTCGCCGTTTTATTCAGTGAAAAAACGGGAGTGAATGTTCATGATTTTACGGTAATAGACAAAGTAGTAAAAGAAACCGAAAATATTGCCGGAGTTGATGTGCCGGAATATAAATCAACACTATTTAAAGAGATTGAATATTCCCTCTTTTCCACACCACCCTGGGTTGACAGAGCAAAAGAGCTGATTCGAAGTGTCATTGAATTGAGAGAAGAGAAACGTATTATAGAAGAGAAACAATCTCTTCTTGCCGAAGAGCTGAGACAGACAAATATAAAGGTGAACCTTTTTGAAAAGCGAATGATACCTGAATGCAGGGAAAATATACGTAAAATAAAGATATTTCTCGGAGATCAGGAAATAGCAGCGATCTGTAACGCAAAAATCGCCAAAGACAAGCTTTCTCGCAAGGAGAAGGAGGCGGCTCTGTGATAGAAAAAATGAGCAAAGTCCTTTTTGTCGGCCCCCATGAAAAGAAAGAAGAACTGATTAAATCACTTCAGAAAATGGGAGTTCTTGAGATTAAACCTCATGAAAGCGATTTAAAGGGACTCGAAATAAACAGAAGCAGCGCCGACCACATACGGGATACGTATATATTTCTAAAAGAATATAAGCATTTGGCCGATGAATCGACTCTTTCCACAACATATGATGATGAGCTGGAATGCGATAAATTGTGCGGCTCTTTACAAAGTTACAAAAAACAGATTTTTCAACTCCTTACTGAAGAGCAGAGTATCAGAAGTGAAATGGAAAGAATCCGAATATGGGGATATTTCGATATTCATACCATAAAGGAGATGAGGGAGAGGGGAAAAACATATCTGCAATTTTGGGAAACCTCTCAACGTACGCAGTTTGATGATTGTCAGATACCCGATGAAATTATAGTAGAAGATATCGCCAACATCGGTGAGAGGAAATATTTTATAACTTTCTTTTTTATGCCCATTAAGCTGGAACATTGCGAAGAGATGGTGATAGAAGAAGACATGTCCATGCTGAAAAAAAAGTTGGATGAGAATCTCGAAGCCCAAAAGAATCTTGAAAAGGCCGTTATACAATTTATCCCCCTTTTAGAGAGAATTCACGATATCTATCAACGTGAACTTGACAGAATAGCCTATGAAGAAGCGCTGGCTTCTTCGGGAGAAGCACTCTACGGGAAGCTCTTTACCCTTCAGGGCTGGTGCCCGACGCTTCGATTTAACACTCTGAAAACGACTCTTGACGATATTTGCGTAGAGGTTCAGGAAATCGAACCGGAAGAAAACGAAAGGATACCAACATTAATGAGTAACGGCAAAATCGGAGATATGGGGGCTGATCTGGTCAATATGTACGACACCCCTGCATATAAAGATTGGGACCCCTCATCATGGGTTTTCTTCTCTTTTGCGATTTTTTTTGCAATGATAATGGCTGACGGCGGGTATGGTCTGATTCTTCTTGCAATTATGCTTGTTACTAAAGTCAAAATGAAAAATCCCCTCCCTGCAGTTAACAGATTTATCAATCTTTCGATTATTTTGAGCAGTGCAACCGTTGTTTACGGATTGATTACCGGCGGCTTTCTCGGTTTGAGCAGTGAAAATAAACTCTTTGGATGGCTTGTAGGAAAACGTCTCTTCGATCCCCTTGACATCGATATGATGATGAACGCCTCCATAATTATCGGAATGATTCATATCAGTATTTCCCTCTTTTTAAAGGCGATGCGGCAGATAAAGGTGTTCATGGACAAAATAACACCTGTCTCCTATCTTGCATGGATATCGGCAATATGGTCATTCTATTTCTGGTATGGGTACGGACGCCTTGAGGGGCATCCCTTTTTTGAATCGAAAAACTTGATTCTCTCTGTATTTGTTGCATCTCTGACATTGATCTTTTTTTTCACGGCAGGCACATTCAAACCGGCAAAGCTTATATTCGGCGGACTGGGCGGACTTTATAACGGCGTCCAGTTTTTTTCCGATGTTCTCTCCTATCTCAGACTCTTCGCCCTGGGCATGGCGGGAACGTTATTGGCTCAGACTTTTAACAACCTTGCCGTAGACGTTGCAGGCCTCGGCTTCGGCGGTGTTCTTTTTGGCTGTATCATATTTATAGTCGGCCATATAATAAATCTGGTTCTCTGCATAATGGGCGGTGTTATACACGGCCTTCGTCTGAATTTCCTGGAGTGGTACCGCTGGTCCTTTGACGGCGACGGCAAAACATTTAAACCCTTTAAAATGCTGTCTCAAAAACCCGGGATGGATGGCGCCATGTTTCAGTTGGATTAAGAGATATGGTACCAAAATTTCTTAATGGTGCTCCTAAAAAATAACGAAACAAAAACAACAGATCAATTTTTAACATAAAAAGGAGGAATTATGGCCTTTGATTTTGGTTCATTAGGCCCTGCCGCAGCCATCGGGCTTAGCGCAGCAGGGAGTGCAGTAGGATGTTCGATCGCAGGCATGACATCACATGGAGTCATGTCAAGAAGCGATGAGGGGCATGGTAAGTATCTCGGTCTATCGGCAACACCGTCGTCACAGACAATTTACGGCTTTGTATTAATGATACTTCTTAACGGGCAGCTGCAGGCCGATCCTCACAATTCCCTGGCTATTTTTTCCATCGGCCTCTTTTGCGGCATTGGTATTATGATGAGCGCAATATTTCAGGGAAAAGCCTGTTCTTCGGCGATCCTGGCGTCAGCGAAAAAACCTGCTATTCTGGGAAAATGCTTTATGGCTGTAGGCATTGTAGAGAGTTTCGCCCTCTTTGCTCTCATCGGAGGCATCCTGAGCATGGCCGTTCTTCCAAAGTAGACTTTATCATCTGACAGGAAGGCTCTTTAAGATATAATTAACCAAGGAGTTCAGGTCAGCAGGAAGCGAAAAAAATTCGTAGAAGTCACCCATACAGTACAAAAAAATAACTAAAAGCAGCAGGCAGCCATCAGCAGTCAGCCTTCAGCTAAGGAAAGAATTGATGTTATGCCAATAATAAGCTTCACCTTATGGGTGAATCTGTTTTGAAACATAAAGTGTTGCTATTAAAGGGCTGACAGATAAATGTTGTTTTTAGATAACTCACACAACGACACAAAGTAATAATCGGAAATACTGTATTCTTTGTGGCTTTGCGTCTTTGCAAGAGAATAGATATGAGGTTTAGCCGAACTCTTACGAAAATTCTCATTTCCCTTTGACGGACTTGAACTTCAGAACTCAGTAAATCCCGCTAAAACTGAAAAAAACATTCGCAAATCAAAAGTACTCAAAAAAAATAGTTTTTAACCACGAAGAAGAAAGAAGAAAAAAATCTTTAAACTTCGTGCTTCATGTTCGTGGTTAGTAAGTATCTTTATGTAAACTTTTTATTTGCAATTATTCTTTTCGGCTTCTCCTCATCCTGTAAGACCCCGCCTATGTCTGAAAACACTTCTGCTAACGCTGTAAGCCTTCCTCTTTTAATACTCTCATGATAAAATCGATTTCCATCTCCAATACATTAGCGATGCTTGTAGGCCCCATGCCGGCTCTATTGTACAACTTGATTACAGACTCCCTCTTGGTCTTGTTTACACCTTCCTCCATTCCCTTTTCCATCCCGTCAAAAAGCGCCGCTTCAACCAATGATCGTTCATATCTCAAATTCTCCATATAAACATAATATGAGTCTCTTTCCTCTTCTCCTAAATTTAAAATATCCAGTCTCTTTTTCGCCAAATCTATATTCTTCGCTTTAAAGTCGTCCCTTATTTCCCCTGTCTTCAAAAAATAGACCCACTCGTCAAAGCGCTCCTCCATCTCCTTATTTTCATCGAACTTCCCTGTTCGGATTATATAGTGCTCAGGGAATATCTCATCTATCTCTGATAGAGAGAACAATTTTTGCTGAGATTTTGTCAGTTTCAAAATATCCTTCTTATGCACTCCCCTAAACTGAGTAGTTCCTTTGTAAAGATAATCTTCTCCGCTGCCAAGCTCGAAGTATACGATACTAACGGTTATCACCTTTCTGATCTTGCCGTAAGATTCTCCCTCTTTTATAAACTGCGTAATCAATCGCGATGAACCGTACAATATCCTGTGAAAAAAATCGAACTCCCTCTCATACTGCACCTCGATCAATACCAATGCTTCCCTTGAATCCTTTGCCAGTATATCAACCCTGTTGGATTTGTCTTTCTCCGTTTCTTTATTACTTTCGCTTTCGATAATCTCTACTATTAAAATATCCTCATGAAGCAGCTCGCTCAGAAACCCTTCCAAAATATTGAAATTGGCTTTGTCTCTGAGTATGCGCTTTATCGCCCAGTCAAATGTAATTAATTTTCTTTCCATAGAGTTACCTTTATCCCGAAAATAAGTCTTTGGCCGCTACATGTGGGAGTCACTTGCCTATGGGTGACCACCGGCGGCAACCTGTAAACGAACCGTTGAGGCCACCTGTGGGCAGGTGACTCTCACAATGGTTTGTATCGTAAAATTTTCATGCTTTGTGGCGATCCTCCGGATCATGAACGATTATCCTGATTTAGTTGACAGACTCATATAAATATAATAACCAAAATGGAAATTCGATGCGAAGCCATGTATTCCTAAATTAGGACATAAACCCTACTTTTTCGCTATAACCCACACGGCATGAACGATGCCGGGTATATATCCAAGAATAGTGAGTACAATATTGATCCAGAAGTGCATTCCAATACCGACTTGTAAAAATACGCCTAACGGCGGGAGAAGAATAGCGACAAGAATACGAATTAAATCCATGTTGACAACCTCCTTATTGGATAGATTTTTTTATTTCCTACTGTGTTTCCATTGACTCGATAAATGAATTGGCCTCTGCAATGGACGCCTCCATCTCCTTCACAAGTGATGAAATATTACTTTCAACGGCGGTTAACTCTGTTTTTATCGATGAAATCGCCCGGGAATTGAGATTATGTTTGATAAATAAAACCTGATCCCGAAAGGTGGCCAGAATCGGTTCGAGCTTTGATTCCGCCCGCCTCATGGCGCTCATCATCTGCGTATAACGATCTTTTGTCTGTTCGAGCTGTTGCTTACTTTCGGCCTGAAGTTTTTGGCTGGAATACTGATTGAGCTCGGACTCCCACTCCTTAAAAAGAGCTTTCGCCACATCCTCCACCTCATCGATTCGGTCATTTACGGTATTGGCCCGCTTTTCGCTCTTGATAAACTCCGAATTAAGTTGATTATAAGTCTTTTCCAGTTCGCCGCCTTGAAAATTAATAACTGCACCGAATTTTTCAAGAGCGCTCTTAAACTGCTCCTTCGCCTGTTCCTGACTATCGCGGGCATCGATCACACTGGATACAAGCAAATCCCGCTTGTGATAGCCGAACTGCTCCATGGTTTTAAAATAGGCCTGTTGACAGGCCGGAAAAAGTAGTATTGCCGCTGCAGATATAATAAAAAAGAATTTGCCGGTTAAACGATTTTTTTTACTTTTCATGTCCGCTGTCCTCTGTTTTATGATACAATTATCTTATATTATCGAGAGTCTTAATTTCAATGACCATAAGAGATGTGACATGTCACGTAAAAAAACTCCAAAATAATAAAATTTACAGTTTTTTTACACATAACTTACGATATAATATTCTATAATCGCTCTGCAAATCTTAAAGTATTACTTTAAGAAATCAAGGGTGCATAAAGATGATAAAGAAAATCCGTAATTACAAATTTGAGATTATCTATATATGCTTCCTTTTTTTATTCCTTTCTCCTATCAACCCGCCTGAAGCTTCCGAACACTCCTACACCATACAAACAGGCGCATACAAACAGCTTAATTCAGCCCAAAACGGTTTCGCCATTCTTCTGGGTTATTTTGATGAAGACCAACTCGATCATTTGAGAATTGAGATGGCAGGGGATTATTATAAAGTACGCATCGGTCTGGCAGATGAGAGAGAATCATTGGAAGCTCTCCTGGCGGATGTGAGCTATATCTTTCCGGAAGCCATCATTGTCAAGATATCCGGAAAAGAAAAGATTCTGGAAGAGGTCACGCCGGAAACAGAGGCGTCATCCTCGGATAGAGAGGACTTTTCCCGGACAGAGACTCCTTCGCCGGAAGAAAGCAGCCGCGATGATGAGAAAATGCCGACCGTTGAGGCAGGTGAAGTAACCAATGTCAGTGCCGATGGTATTGATGAAAAACATGGTGAAACAGAGATAAGCGACATCGGTTTATTAAATAAAAAAGAGAATAACGAAACCTCCGGTAACAATGCCGGCGCCACTGAAACTTTTCAAAACGGTCTTTTCTACACCATTCAGGCCGGCACTTTCAGGCAGCAGGATTCTGCAGTAAAAGCATTCAAATCACTATCCGATCACCTTGGTAAGACACCCTATGAAGACCTGAGAATAGTAAGCACAGGGAGTTCCTTTGCCCTGCGATTAGGCAAAGCCGATGACAAAAACGTTTTGAATGAGATGCTTGTAAATGTCAGGGGAGATATACCGGATGCTTTCATTGTTAAAAGTAACGGAAGAGGCCGTATTTATGAGACCGGATCCAACAGTATTCAAAGTACTCCCCTATCACTTACCGCTGAAGTTCTCGAAACAGAAGGTAAAACGGAAAGCCCGGCATCCGGCGTAAACGAAGAAGCGCCGGAGAAAGAAAAAGCCCTTAAAACCATTGAGGCGCTATCGACTGACATGTTGAAATCAGATATTCCCTTAAAATCGAATCAGCTATCTGACAGGTCCGAGGAAACAACTTTGCCTGTTACCGGCGGAGCCAAGACAGCAACGGAGGTAACCAATATCGTCATACCCGAGGAAAAGGATAATAATATAACTGCCACACAAAGTGGTGCTACAGGTGTCACAGAGACTTTAGGGGGCGGTCTTTTTTATACAATACAAGCCGGTACATTCACAAAGCAGGCTTCCGCGAAAAAAGCGTTTCACTCATTATCGGATTATCTTAAAAAGACGGCCTTTGAGGACCTGAGAGTCGTAGGTACTGGAGGTTCTTATGCCTTACGATTAAGCAAAGCGGCTGACAGGAGTGCATTGGAAGAGATGCTGGGAAATGTCAGGGGAAAGATACCTGACGCCCTGATCGTCAGGAGCAATGGAAAAGGAAAAGTTTATGAAACAGCCTCCAACAGGGTTCAAAAAACTCTTCAATCGCTCGCCGGTGAAACATCTGAAATTGATGACAATCGCGGGAATATGGGTTCCGACACAATTAAAGGGACCACTCCGGAAGAAGTAAGCAATTTGTCAAATGAAGAGACGCCCTTAGAACCGGTTACATCCGGTATGATCTCCGAATCTGACCTGACATCCGAAAAGTCCGAGAATATTCCCCCCCCGGTTGAAGATATACTCCTGTCTTCACAAACTGCGCCCGGAATCAACGAGAGTATTTCCAATAATAATAACACCATCCCTAAGAGTAAAACAGAAACAGCAAAAAATGAGTTTGAAGGTACTATTAATAACAATGGAGAGAGCCCGAACAGCAACGATACAGGCCACAAGGAAGGCAACGGATTGTCCGGCATATGGAATAAAGTTAAGCTTTATAATTACAATTACTTCCTATTCATTTCATCTTTGGTTGTACCGGTGCTGTTACTACTGTATTTGAGACGACGACGGGGTGCAACGGCAGACCGGGAAGTCCGACAAATTAACGACAGCTTTGTACAGCAGGAATGCAGAGACGCCGACGCAGACCTCCTAACGGAGGGTGTTTCGGATAAGAGCGGTAATAACGGCTTTCATGTCGCCGAAGAAGATCATCGTGACAATAACAGAAACGGACATGAAGATAATGTTAAAGAAAACTTAGAACAAAGCAGAAGTGACGAATTTGTTCCGATAACCACAAATGAGTATCATGACGACAATGGGAACGGTTTTTCGAATTCACTTTCAGAGGAACTTCACGAGGAAAAGGGAAATGTTGCGGCTCTGTTGTCCCCGGATGAGCATCATGAAAATGATGATAACGGTTTTGCAGACGCCTTTATGGAGAAACATCATGAAGAAAAGAGTGACCTGTTGACAATGTCAAATACAGATGAGTCCTGTCACGACAATGGCAACGGCAATGGCTCTTCAGACTTGCAAGTAGAGGAATCTCAGGCAGAAGAGAGCAACAGTACGGCTCTGTTAACATCAGAGGCCCATCGTAACGATAAAGACAATGTCTATTCCGATTCGTTTTTGGAGGAGTTTGAAGAAAAAGAAAGCGGAGTAACGGCTCTACTTGTATCGGATGAACATCGGGGAGACAAAGATGGCGGTTATCCGGATTCGCTTTTAACGGGACATTCGGAAGATGAGAGCAACGAACCTTATATCTTAATTGATGATGAGCAGCGTAGTGATAATAATAACGGAGGTAACGGCTTCTCTGCGCATGGTCATAACAATGGCGGCAATAACGGACACGATGAATCCTCCCCTGAGGAGCAAGCGGACGAAAAAAGAAACGGAAGCTCCGCCACGACTGCCGAGGAGCACATGGAGGCAGTTGAAGAGAGTTCAACAGCCGTAAATAATGAGCAGCAGGACAATCGTAACGAGGATGTTTCCACTGACATCGTAGGGGATGAAGACTTTTACTGTAGAGAACCGGGCTCCCTTTCCAATGAAATTAAGCCGATCATAATGAGAAATAAAGGTGAACTCTCCTCTATTGAAGGTAATATTCTAAGCAACTCCAATAACAAACAAGTTAAAACCATCCTCGTTACGAGCAGCAGCAGAGGAGAGGGGAAAACTTTTTCCGCCGTAAGCCTTGCCTACTCACTTTCAAAAATGGCGAATACAAAGGTTGTACTGGTAGACGGTAACCTCCATACACCTAAAATCCATGAACTCTTTAACATAGACGTCTCTCCCGGATTGTCCGATCTCTGCCTGAACGGCGCCAATGGCTATGAAGTTTTTAGAGAGACGGAATTCGAAAATCTCTCTGTACTGCCTCGCGGTAAGAGGATTGACAATACTCTGGAAGTATTCAGGGGGCAATCCTTCAGAGAAAAACTCAGGCAATTAAAAAACCAATACGATTATGTCATTGTTGACGGCCACTCCGTGCTCGAGTCTTCCGACACATCAATGATCGCGAAATTTTTCGATGGTATCATTTTGGTAGTGGAGTGTGAAAAGACCAAATGGCAGGTTGTTAATCTTGTAAAAGAGAAAATCACAAACACAGGAGGCGAATTTCTCGGAGTCGTTTTAAATAAGAGAAAATACTATATTCCAAAGATACTCTATGGGAAGATATAATTTAGTTGTATTGTTTTTACTGCCTGTTTTTCTTTTTGGCTGCGGAGGCAAAGAAGGCTTACTTACCGGTGAAGAAACAGTAATAGAAAGAGGAGGATTCTCTACAGACCAGGAGGGGCAGACCTATGACATCTTTCCCAAATATCATATATCTCCCGGTGATATCCTTGATGTTCTCTACCAAATAAAAACATGGATCAAAAAAGATAAATTCACCGTTGCCGTGGATCATACCATATCCGTGAAATTTCCCAACTCCCCCGGCTTAAACGAAACACAGAGAATACGTCCTGACGGGACCATTTCACTTCCTTATCTTGGCAGTGTCTACGTGATCGATCGGACCCTCGACGATTTGGCCGATTATCTGAAAATACGTTACAAGGAGATACTCAGAGACCCTGAGCTCTATATTGTCGTCCCTGAGTTCCGTTCCCGTATTAAAGAACTGAAAAAAGATTTGCATACCGCGCCCAGAGGCTTGAGCAGGCTTGTAACCGTTCGACCTGACGGATACGCGACCTTTCCAATGCTCGGCGACGTTTTGGTCTCATCTAAAACCGTTCCCGAAGTTCGTGAAATATTAAATAAACGATATGACGAAATCCTGCCCGGCCTTCATTGCGACCTCTTTCTCGAAAGACATTCAGGAACTGTTGTGTATGTCGTGGGACAGGTTTATACCCCTGGAGCGCATAGAATCAGGAAACCCATTACCGTTATAGAGGCTCTTGCTCTGTCAGGAGGATACAGATACAGCGCCAAACTGCAAAGCGTATTAGTTATCAGAAAACTCAAAGATAAGATCATAGCTACAAAAATAAATGTAAAGAACACGCTTGAGTTAAAAGGAGACGGGAGTCTTTTTTACCTGAAACCGGACGATATCGTTTACGTACCAAAAAGAAACATCACCAAACTGGCCGAGATATCGAGAGACATAGCGGATATCGCTTTTTTCAGAGGATGGAGCGTCGGGTTTAGTTGGGAGTTACATAAAGAACCTACAAAAAGAGCAGACGATAATTAGAAATGGAAGATCATAAGAGAGAACTTTTCATAATCTTTTTCGCCCAAAAAGATATTATACTTAAGACAACTCTAATTATCTTCATAGCAACCATTTTAATCGCCTTTTTCTGGCCCCCTGTCTATGTCTCCACAGGTTCGATCATCGTTAAGGGGAAAAGGCCCGAGAAATCGCCGGAAGCACTGGAGAGAGAAGAGATCCGGCTCTTTCGAATTACAAAGGAAGACCTCTATTCGGAAGTCCAAATTCTGACATCTCCCGATGTTATTAAGGCTACAATTGACGAACTTAAAGAGAAAAAACAATATCCCGAGAAGATAGAGAGCTCCTTTACTGACAAGCTACCTTTTTTAAAGAGAATAAAGTCTCTTTTTGAAACAAAAGAGAAACAAAATAAATACGATCCTGCCATGGATAACGAAATAAAAAAGATAAAAGGTAAACTCAAGACAGAAATCATCACCGCTTCCAATGTCATCAAAGTAAGCCTTTTTGACAAGTCTCCTGATGACGCCTCCGTCATATTAACCGAATTAATGCGTCAATACATAATCTATCAAATGAAGGTCTACAACCCTGCTGAGGCAGCCAGTTTTTTTTCAGATCAGGTGGAAAAATATAAAAGCGCAATCGAGGATATGGAAGATAAACTGGACGATCTTGTGACAGCAACCAAATCGGCGAATCCACAAAAGGAGATCGAAAACAACCTGATCATAAAAAAGGAGCTTGAAACTACTTTAAATACTTTAAGAAGCGAATCGACTGAGAAAAAACTCTTTATTGAAATGTTGGATAAGGCGCTTAATTCAGACGAAATTCACTACTTTTCCTTTATAGAAAACAACCTCTCCATAAAGGACCTCAGTAATGCTTTACACAAACTCGTTCTTGAAGAGGGAACGATCAGAAGAAAATTTCATCCTAAAAGCGCAAAGGCAGTGGCAATAAAGGAACAGGTAGGCAAGACATATGAAGAACTGAAGTCCGAGGTCACATACTATAAAGAGAGTCAGGAAAGCAAGTTATTGACAATAAATGAAAAAATCGACAATCTGGAATCGAAGATTAAAGATATTATAGTGAAAAATATTGAGCTCTACAAGCAGCTTACCGAAAGCAGAAGAATCAAACGGGAAACCGAGGTGTTGAGCTTTTCCTACAAAACTTTCGCTAAAAGAAAAGAGGAAGCCGATCTTAAAATGAATGTAAACCCCGCTATCTCCAATGTCGGTATCCTTAATAGACCATTTCCAAACTATGTCTCGGTCTTTCCAAAAAAGAAAACCATGATTCCCCTGGGCCTTATAGCAGGGTTCATTACAGGCTGCAGCCTCGGTTTTCTTAAGGAGTATTTTGATCACACCTTTAAAAAACCCAATGACGCCGTCAATTATGTCGATCTCCCTGTTATATTCTCTATACCCTCGATGGCAATCGATTTACAGGAAGAGGAGAAGAAGCAAATAGCAGGATAGAGAATGAAAAAAAGTCCTTTCACCTTTGAATACCTTCTTGGCGGCTATTCCAGTTTCTCCACTATTTTTAACAATGCCTTTAATTTCTCTCTGGCTTTTATTTTCCTTATCATAAGTATCCCAGCCTTTGTAATTGTTTCATTAATTATTAAGCTTCAGGACAGTGGGAGTATCTTTTATAAGGGACGCAGACTGGGTAAAAATAAAAAAATTTTTTTAATGTATAAATTTCGCACCTTAATACCGGACGCCGAGAATCTGATTGGCGCCGAACTTTTATCGACAAAACAAAGGTTAGAGACCAAAACAGGAAAATTCCTGAGGGATGCACGACTTGACGAGTTACCGCAGATATTAAATATTCTTAAGGGAGATATGAACTTCCTCGGCCCCAGACCTGAACGGCCTGCTATATACGAAAAATTCTGTAAGCATATTAAGGGGTATGATAAAAGATTTTCCGTTAAGCCGGGATTAATAGGCTATTCTCAGCTTTTCACCCCCCACAACACGCCAAAAAGAATTCGAGCAACCATAGATAATCGTTTTATAGACAAAAGACAGCACATTCTGGTTGACGTAATTATTATTTTTTATACCATGCTGGTTCTTCTGGGCGTTATCTTGAGAAAGAGTGAAAGGTTAGTCAGGGAGAACATAATCCAGGGGAAAAAATTTTCCAAAACCGGTTACAAACGTTCTTTCGAAAGAATCGCATTGACTAATGTAAAAGTCTCCATCATCGAAGAAGACGATTCCGGTGAAAAAGTATCGGGCAATGCCTTTTTGGCCGACATCAACGATGAAGCTTTTCGTATCGTCTCTGAGAAGGAGCTTGATTTGAAGGATAAAGACAATCTTTTTAAGCTTGAGACCGAACTTTACAGACCTACTGGAATAATAAAGAAAAAGAAAAAAGTCAAAACCGTGTTATGCAGAGGAAACCTTTTTAGAAGGACTGTCACAGATGACAATGCGTCATGGTATTCATATGTAATAAACTACACCCCTGTTTCACCGCTAAACTCTTACATGCTTCATCAATACTTTTTAGGTAAAAGCGTTATTTAAGCAGAGTGATTAATTTTTCTTTTTTTCATATCATTTCATTCATTCTTATTGCATTGACAATTGGTCTGCTGACAACACCCTATTATAAACTTGCCGTAGGCCCTCCCATCGCCATTTTTCTTTTCTCCCTTTTATCAAAATTTCCCCGTTTCGGGTATTATACAGTGATTTTTTTAATCCCCCTTGGCGCCTACAGGGTGCTGCCTGCAGCGGTGAAGTCACTGAAGATTCACTGGATTATCAGTTTTTGGCTGATCGTTATTATTCTATTCGAAACAGTTATGAAAAAGCACTTTCCCGAAAAACTGAAGTCGAACCTCTGGTTTTGGATTTCTATCTTTTTTGTCATATCCATGTTATCTGCGACAAAGACAATTTATTACGAAACATCCATCAATAACCTGGTTTTATTACTTGTTGCAGTCTCTTTTATTATTATAAATCTCTATTATACTTCTGTCGATGCTTTTAGACGAATCATACCTCTTGTGATTACTTACAGCATCTGTATAAGCTCTCTTTTATCCATTCTGGGTTATTTTTTTAATATTTCTCTCTTTGCCGAAAAAGTGGAAACAGGCTCTTTCAAACGCGCTATAGGAACGACTGTTGATCCGAATATCGCCTCTCTGGTAATTGTTTTCGGCACGCCCTTTCTCTTTCATTGGATAATATACGCGAAAAGAGGCGCCAACCGATTGCTGGCTCTGATTTTTTTTATTCTGAATATGATTGCCCTGATAATCACATTCTCAAGGGGTGGAATAATCATTATGTCAATTGCTCTGTTTTTGATTTTTCTCAATAATATAAGCAAGATCAAGCCTTTATACTTCGGCTTGCTACTCTCGGCAATACTGGTAGCTCTGTTAACTCTTGTGGCGTTCACGCCAACCTCCTATTGGGAGCGTCTCCATGATATTACAAGCCCTACTAAAGATAAATCGATCGGAAGAAGGGCTTCTTATTTATATGTGGGAATGGAGTCCTTTACAGGCAATCCTTTATTAGGGGCCGGGCCGGGCTCTTTTAGAGACATATATGCGGAAAGCGAATTTGCTCTTCAATTTACCAGAGAGGGTCAGACTCTTAGACGATATGCTCACAACACCTATCTGGAGGTTCTCGTAGGCACCGGCTTTTTGGGACTGGGCGCCTTTCTGTTTCTTATAAGAAGAGGTCTGAAAAATTATAAGATTGCACGAAATGTATTCAAAAACAATGGCGATTTTGAGATGTCTTCCATCATCACGTCATACAGGATCGCCTTTATTGCTCTGCTTTTATATTTATTCCTTTTCAGTGATATTTACCACAAATATTTATTGATGTCTCTCGCCTTGTCACAGGTGGCTCTTAATTTGGCAAAAGAAAGAGAAAGCGGTATGTACGGAAATGTTCAAGTTATTAAGTAGTCTGGTATTTGCTCTTTCAGTGATTGTAATCTTTTCGGTTCTGCTCTTTAATCGCATATTTGCAACTTTTTTACAAAGGTTTTCTAAAAAAGAGCAATTTAACGCCCCCGGTTATTCTATATTCATAAGCATGATAATCGTCGTACATAATGGTGAGAAACTTATAAAAGAAAAAATAGAGAACTCCCTTGCTCTTGCATATCCTTCTGATAATTTTGAGATAATCGTCTTTTCCGACGGCTCTGACGACAATACCGAGGAAATCGTTAAATCCTTTGTATCCGATAATGTTCGCTTTCTCTCATCGAATGAACATATTGGAAAATATAATGGTCTTAACAACTCCCTTACCGCGGCAAAAGGTGAAATAATCGTATTTACAGACGCTGATGCAATACTCGAGTCCGATGCCCTGGAGAATCTTACAAAACATTTTTCGAATCCCCTGACAGGCGGGGTATGCGGTCACAGGATGATTTCGGAAGATAATAATAATTTAAAGGAGGCCCAAAAAGGTTATATTGATTTCGATTCCTCCATAAAAATTGAAGAGAGCAAGATAGGCAGCATAACCTCCAATGACGGTAAGTTGTTTGCAATCAGAAAATCACTCTATCAGGAGATTCCTCCTGGCGTTACAGACGATATGTTTACTCTTTTAAGTGTTGTTTCGCAAAAGAGACGCTTTATATTCGAACCCGATGCAATTGCTTATATCAGACTTCCATCGAGAAACTCAAAACATGAAATCGTGAGACGGAGGAGAATCGTCTCTACAAGCCTTAAGGGGATTTTTTTTAGAAAAGAGTTGCTCAATCCCTTTAAGTACGGCTCTTTTTCATTAAGGCTCTTTGCCAACAAGGTGTTGAGAAGAGTTTTCCCCTTCGCACTGATTACTCTCTTCATAAGTACTTTTGTACTCTCTTTTTCATCCCTTCTCTTTGAGTTCCTCATCTGGTTCCAACTGTTTTTTTACATGACAGCAATTCTTTACAGCCTTATAATACGACATATACCGAATTCCTGTATATTCGGTAGAATCGCTTCATCGATATACTTTTTTTGTATGGCCAACATTGGTACTTTTATTGGAGTCATCGATTTCCTCAGAGGAAAGCAGGTGATTAAATGGGCGCCGGTTAAATCCGATAACAGGCAAGATAATTGAGTCGTATCTAGTGAAAACATTTATTTAATATGGAGGGATTATGAAAAAGACTTTTTTAGTTATGAATGGTTTTAAGAGACACTTTTATGTAATGGCAATTTTATTAAGCCTTTTACTTCTGGTCAGTACACTGCCGGAAGCCCTGGCGGAAGAGTCTCCGGAAAGGGAGTGGGAGAAAATTTTCGGTGACTCCGACTATTTTGGTGCTCAAGGTTACTCGGTGGAACAAACTTCGGACGGTGGTTTTATAGTAGCCGGACATAAAACCTCATATGACACAAATGGTGAAGTATATCTGCTCAAGACCGATGGAGAGGGAAATTCCCTTTGGGAAAAAACATTTGGCGGGGCTGAAGGCGATTATGCTTACTCCGTTAAGCAAACCATGGACGGAGGATTTATTATCGCAGGTTACACATACTCATACGGCGCCGGTTTTTATGATGTATATGTAATAAAGACCGATGGAGAGGGAAATTCCCTATGGGAAAAAACATTTGGCGGGGCCGAAGAGGACATAGGCTACTCCGTACTGCAAACCCGTGACGGTGGATTTGTTATAGCAGGATTGACATACTCTTCAGGCAGCGGAAATGGCGATGTATATTTAATAAAGTTGGATATTCTGGAAGGGGGAGATGTGAATCAAGGCGAGGAGGTAATACTTGCCTGGGAGAAGACCTTTGGCGGTGCCGGCTTCGATATGGCCTATTCAATTCAACAAACAACGGACGGAGGGTTTATTGTCACCGGAGAGACAGACTCATTCGGTACTTCTTACAGAGAGGTATATTTACTCAGGATCGAAGAAAACGGCGATTTTCTTTGGGAGAAAACCTTTGGCGGCTCTACAATAGGGAATACAGGCAGGTCCGTACAACAAACCTCGGATGGAGGTTTTATTATTGGAGGTCATACATATTCAGGTATCGATTATCAGTATGTATATCTGATAAAAACAGATGGTGACGGAAACTTTCTTTGGGAAAAAACATTGGGCGGCAGCTCTGTTAACGGCGGCTATTCCATAGAACAAACAACGGATGGCGGATTTATCGTTACAGGGTTTACATATTCCTGGGGCAATGGTTATTACGGAGCAGGCGGTTATGACGCATATTTACTAAAGACCGATGATAAGGGCAATCTGCTTTGGGATAAAACTCTTGGTTATAATTTAGACGATTACGGCTACTCGGTAAAGCAAACCTCGGATGGAGGATTTATTGTCACCGGAACCACATTTTTGTCCGGTTCAGGAATTAGCGGCGTGTATTTAGTAAAAGTCAAAACAGGGGACTGCGACAAATGCGACTTAAACGGTGATGGTGTCATTAACGTAAATGGAGACATCTTTGACTATTGGCGTAATAACTGCTTTTTAACCACCAATGGTATAACCGAGAGTTGCGATCTCTGCGATCTGGATGGCGATGGTGTTATAGATGTTCAAAAGGACTTACGAGTATTCTGGAAGAATACCTGTCTAAACCAATAAGTTTTATGAAATTTCATGAACACTCTCTAAAGAGAGTCTGAAATTCAGGATTAATGTTCTTTTTTAGCTCATTCATCTTATTATTTTGTTTTTCTCAACCAATGCCTTGCTCTTTTTCTCATAAATCTTTGGTAGAATATAAACGCGCCAACGATTAAAAATATTTCCGGACAATATCGTTTCTTCTTCTATAGTTTTGATTGTAATGAGCCAATGCATGTACATGTTCAGAGAGAAAGGATGATATCTAAGTTTTGGCTGGAACCGGTTGTGTTAAGCAAGAATTATGGTTTTTCCTCACAAGAATTAAATTTCATTAAAAAAGTTATTCAAAAAAACCGTCAAAGAATAATGGAGGCTTGGAATGAACATTGCGGTCAACCATCGGGAAATCAGAATTAAAGATGTAACCATCACTGAGGATACAATAATAGCTTCTCTTGTTGATGGGAGAACAATCAGTGTTCCTCTTGTATGGTCCCGGCGATTATCCGAAGCAATTCCTGAACAGAGGAACAATTATATGATTATTGGAGATGGCTATGGCATACATTGGCCTGAAATTGACGAAGATATTAGTGCTGAAGGAATGTTATTCGGAACACCTGCCCCCGGACCCCACATTAATTTTAGTAATGAATCCGATATTTTGGCGAGATAGTTTTTACTTGGATCAGGTGGGTTAGAGAAAGTACTAAATTTTCAGGTGATCATACCGGTAAGTTCTCAATATTGGATCTGATACTTAGGGTCTGCGCAAAAATAAATTGGTCTGTTGGCGTTCATAATTGTATCATATTCGGCTGAACTGATTGAGCAAAAGCGGAGGAATAGCAGAGCTCTTTTGAGCATTTTGCGATTGAAATTCAGTCGAAGATGATATGAGTATGAAATGCAAAGAGGGTAATTTATTTTTGCGCAGACCCTAATTACAAGTGGTGCGTGCATTGGTTCTTGGACAGCCGGCATTCTGTCAATCCTGTCAAAAAAACTTAAAATTGACTTTCCATTCTAAAATGTGATACATACTTTATGTAAAAGCCATTGTTTATGAATACAATAACGCATGGATATTAATAATGGGATTTGCTTTGAAAGAGACCGGTAATACTGCCAAGAAAATCGCGCTCTATTCTTCCAGCAATATATATCGCCAGATATTAAAAGTCTTTACTGCATTTATCAAACCCAAATTATTATCGCCCGACCTTTTCGGTCTGTATAATCTCCTGAGCATTATTCCCACATACGCCTCCTATTCCCATCTAGGAGCTCGTACCTCCATGGTTTATAAAACGCCTTACTACCTTGCTTCCAATGATATGACAAAGAGCAGAGAAATTTACAGCACCGTTTATAAAGGATCGTTTTACATGACTCTTCTTCTTGTAATTGCAATCGTAATGACTGCCATTATCGGTAATTTCACAACAGAGGAGAAGTGGGGACTCCTTGCAACTGCTGCTGTCGTCATGATCGGCTGGTATTACGAGTACTTTATAGCGGTTTTAAAATCGAAACAGACATTCTCTCTGATTACTTCATCGAATTATATAAAAGCCACTTTTACATTTGTACTTTCTATTTCATTAATATACTTTTTCAGAATTTACGGCGTATATCTGACAATGGTATTGTCGCTCTTAATAGTTGTTTTCTATTTAAGGCTCAAATACAGACCTGAACCGTCAGTAAAATTTAAGCCTATATTATTTTTTGAACTCATAAAGCATGGATTTCCTATTATGATTTTCAATCTGATAGTCGCCCTGATTATAACTTCCGACAGAGTCGTAATTTCACTCTTTCTGGGAAACAGAGAGCTCGGTTACTATGGAATTGCTATTATGGTTTTCAACTTTCTCATGAATATTCCCAATGTTGCAAGAACCGTGATCGAGCCGAAACTGATGCAGGAAATGCAAAGTGAAAGCAGAGAAGAGAGCCTGAAAAAATACTTTCTCTCTCCCCTTTTTAATACAGCCTACTATATGCCAATCCTTGCAGTTCCGGTTTTTTTTATTCTCCCCCCTGTAATCCCTCTCCTCTTACCACGATATACACCGGGTATCGAGCCTTCACAAATACTTATAATCGGTTGCTACTTCCTTGCCCTTGCCCATGTATCCAGAGGAATCATTGTAGCGAACAATCTGCAAATAAAAGCTCTTGGAATCGCCTTTTGCGTATTGATTCTAAATATCTCTGTAAGCTCCATACTCGCTATAAAAGGCTTTGGAATAAACAGCATTGCAATCTGCAGCACGATCTCTTTTTTTATATTCTTCATCAGTCTCTTTGTTTTCGTGAAAAGAATATATAAAAAGGATTACAAAGAGTGGAATTTCATATTTAGGGGATTGTTGCTTCCTATATCGATAACAGCAGGATATCTTCTTATTATAAATTATATAGACAATCGATTTTTAATCAATGAGTTTATAAAGACAATAACGTGTCTTATTTTGTATTCGATTATTATGGTTGTTATGTACTTACATGCGCAAAAGAGATATTCACTGTTGAAAAAGATTAGGCTGCCTTGAATACAAAGCTATAATGAATGTGATATAGTATGGATTCAATGTCTGACTCAACATAACTGAAACCGGACAATGTACATTAATATTCAATCGATAATAAGAATTTCCTGTCATAATATCTCTGATGATGTATACGCTTTTTTAAAACAACAGCTTGGCCATTTTTTTACAGATATCAAAGACGATACAGAGAAGTCTGATATTGCCATTTATTGTCTTAATAAACCACCGATCTTACAAAAGACCATGAGTCGCTGGGACACACTCTTCTCTTTTTATATTTCGGAATATAAAGATCATAAAGCTTTAATATTAAACCACAAAGACAAACCTGACATTATAATAACCTTTTCGAAAGTAATTAACATCTACTATATAAAAAGGTCTAAAATCGAACGAAAATTGTATGCCCATCTACTCTTTTGCATAAATATTGTCCTTAAAGGTAAAAAGGGGTTACTTTTCCACGGAGCCGCTGCAACACTAAACAATAATGTCGTGGTGCTGACCGGACACAGGGGAACTAAAAAAACCTTGTTGTTACTGGAAATGCTCAAGGAAGGTTGGGGTTTTATAAGTGACGATAAAGCCATATTGCATAATAACAAGTTTCATCTATTCCAGCCCTTTATCCCCATAAGGGAACATCACATGGAAGCACTGCCATGGATATCCGAAATAGTGTCTTTAAGGAAGGATTTTATAAAAAAAAGCGATTGGAAGAAAAAACTCCTGAAAATATCGAGAAAGTATTTAAACAAGCATCTCTTACCTGCTTTGGACAGATTCTTTAATTCCTTGATTTCAATCGATCCTACAATTATCTCCAATAAAAGGGTTGTAAGAAATTCCTCCACTCCTTTAACGTTTTTTATATTATCTTCGGGAGTTACATATAAAATGAAAGCTCTCACTGTGGTGGAGGCATTGGATAAAATATCTGCTATACAAAAACTGGCGTTTAACGAATTCGACAGGATTGAGTATATTCTTCGCCTCTACAACATGATTCCAACCTTTGACGAAAAGGAAATAGTTGAAACGAATATTTTAAATAAAAACTATTTTTCCATAACTGCGCCGGAGGATTTCCCGGTTAATCTTTTATACACAAAGGTGCTTACGTGTTTACAATAAGTGTTGTTATACCGACATACAACAGGCAGGAAGAACTGAAGAACTGTATTCAGTCAATAGTGAGTCAAAGCATAAAACCAAAGGAGTTAATTATTATAGATGATGGCGATCTCCAAACCATTCCACTGGAAAAGGAGTGTACGCAAGAGGGAATCGAATGTATCTATTTTAAGAAAGATGAGCCCGGGCTGACGGAATCGAGAAATAAAGGAGTAGCTCTCGCCTCAGGAGATATTATCCAGTTTTTTGATGATGATGTAATTCTTAGGGACGACTTTTTCAAAGAGATTTTAGAAGTCTATGAGAGGGATGGTAATCATTCGGTCGGAGGAGTCGGCGGTGTTATAGAGAACCGAAAACATCTCACTCTTCCCAGGCGTTTCAGAAGATTGCTGGATATCGTCTTTCTAATGTCCGGCTTCAGGGAAGGCAGAGTATTACCATCGGGGTTTTGCACGGATTACGGAACAACTGAATTTCAAATTAAAACAGTAGAGGAAGTTGATTTTTTCTCCGGATGTGTAATGTCTTTCAGAAAGGGGGTATTCGACGATTTTTCATTTACCGGAGGATATCGTGATTACGGTTTTGGAGAAGATAAAGATTTTTCCTATCAGGTGTCAAAGAAATACAAACTTCTCATCACCCCAAAGGCCGGACTTCTGCACCTGGAATCGCCGAAAATGCGACCTGATAAGGAGATGTATGGAAGGAAATTCGTTCTTGGCAGATATCTCTTTTTAAGGGATCACGTTAAAAAAAGCAGGCGTAACGAAGTTCTCTTTTTTTATTCTCTTGCCGGGTATTTATTTGTAAGATCTTTATATTTTGTAATTCGTCCCACTCAAAGTGAATTCTCTCATGTTAAAGGCATTTTAATGGCCATTAAAGAGATTCTAAAGGAAAGTTTCTTTAATGTCAGAATAAAGAGATGAGAATTTCATGTTTTGTCGGTAACTGTCCAGGTTTTTAGAAATAAACGTTTTTCATGTAATCTTCTTTGAACCTAAAAATGGCAGTCAGCTTTCAGCTAAAGAAAGTATTGATAATATGCCAATAATAAGCTTCACCTTATGGGTGAATGTATTTTGAATCGTAAAGCGTTGGAATTAAAGAGCTGATGGCTGACTGCTAAATGCTTTTTTTATAGAAGGTTGAAAAGCTGCCTCTATTTCTTTACAATCGGCGCCCCTGTATATACGATCCTTAATCTCTTTGTTGGAATCCTTTTAATATTCCTGTAAAATCCCGGAAAGCGTTTCTCCCATTCGGCTCTGTTTTCCCTTTTAGAGGGGCCGAGCAATTGTGCTTGAAGCGCCATGGCGCCGCCATTGTCGCCAAGGTACATACCATATCTTTGTAATGCAATGGCGACTATCTTACCCTCTCTGTTCAAACCCCATTTATCAAAATCTTTCTCTGAGAGAGCGGGATCAAGTTGAAATCTCATCCCTTCTATGGGGAATTCATCTCCTTTATGCTTTCCATCGCTCCTGCATGCAGGAGGCAGAAAGATATTTCCGCCGCTTATGTCACGCCTGTTTTTCGGATAGGTAAAGACCAGGGCATGTCGAATTTCGCCTGCTTCCAGCTCTTCAGGCCGAATCAGTCCGGCGATTATGGGAAAACCGGAACCTCTGCCGCCTCTTGTTTGCCATCTTTTCCCCTCAAAAGGATTTCCCATCCCGGTTCCGTTAAGATCCCAAATATTGAATGTTGTACACTGGGGCGTGCTTTTGTTTTTCGGCCACTTGAATCGGGAAAACTCCCATGCCGTCATCTTAAGGGGATCGATAATGCATAAATGGCCGTCATTTGTCGGCTCAGGCCACATCTCTCTGATAACGGGTACAGCGACATCGCTCCATCCGTCTCTGTCGCTGTCCCACTTGTCGAAAATTCTTCTACTCCTCATCTTAACTTTTGGGATCTTATCAGAGTCGATCACCCACAGAGGAATCGAATAGATTTGGGCAAGACGAATATTTGTTGCTTTTTTTGACATCAAATAAATTATTTTATCACTATCGGGATGGGAAATCGCATCTTTGGAAACAGGCACATTCCAAAGGGAATCATCGGAAAAGGGTCTCCATTTTCCCGGAAGGGAATTCGTAATTTCACTTTTCGAAGAGGTAAGCGCAACGTCAGTGGAACTATCGGAGCTTGTCGTTTGTAATCCGACGGCAGTATAAAAAAACAGAAGTGCAACGATAATTAAAAAAAATTTTTTTCCCATAAACACCACCTAATTAATTAAAAACAGCATTTAGCCGTCAGCCATCATCTGTCAGCTTTTAAATTACAACACTTTAAGGTTCAAAGCAGCTTCACCCATAAAGTGAAGCTTATATTGGCATAACACCAATTCTTTCCTCAGCTGAAGGCTGACCGCTGATAGCTGACTGCTGTTTGTAGGTTAACAATTACTAAGGTATCAGGCAACCACAGGCAGGTAGAACAAAAATAAGGATCAATGGGGAGTATTTGCATTATTCTCAATACCGCCAGGTCAGGCCCCGGACAATCTCTTTTTTAACTCTTCTATTATTTTATCCCTTTCATCCAGTGTCTTTTTATTCTTATCCAATGCCTTATCTTTCTCTTCCAGGGCTTTATCTTTCTCTTCTAAAGCTCTATCTTTCTCTTCCAAAGCTCTATCTTTCTCTTCTAAAACTTTATCTTTCTCTTCCAGCGCCTTTTTTTTCCCCTCGATTACCTTATCCTTACCGGCTATCGCCCTCTCCAAACCCTGAAGCTCCTCCAGTATATCGTCCTCTACATCCATCTTATCCCTCATCTCAGGCTCCAGTATCGCCCTCTGCAATCTCCGGATCACTTTCCTAAAGTCTTCCGAGTGATCTTCCTCCTTTATATTCAATCTGTGACCGTCAGATGTTACATGACTCTGATCGAATACGCTTAACAACCTCTCGACATCCGTCTTTGCATCTCTCCTCAAGCAGGGTATCTGAATTACAAAACTGTCATGACTCAGACTCTCTATAAACTCCTCCCTCTCCTTTATCTCCTCTCCTGTACTTACATCATAATAATTCCTCGACACCTTTATGACAGGTACGTTTATATGCTCCAGTGCGTATCCCAAAAAATATATATTCAGCAGAGGCATCGCCTTTTTCCTTGCAATCCCCCCTTCAACTGCCATATAGGCGTTGTCCTTACTCTCATACTGTCTGCCCAAATACCGTCTGAATCTCATAATGTCTGTCGCCAGTTTGGCCTTCTGTATCTCTATGATGACATTTTTGTAATCTCCATGGCTGTCCCTGACCCTGGCCGAAAAGTCCATCCTGTATACTGTAAAAGAACGGCGATCTACTTCCACTGTTCTTTCCTGTGGAAGAAATTCCAACTCCACGATATCTTCGCCGGTAATTGTCGATATAATCAAAGCGGCAATTTCGTTATCTTCCATTAGATATTTAAATATTACATCATATATAGGATTGGCTATTTCCATTGCAATGCTCCTTATTCACTTATTATAAAACAAAAGGACTTATATCTCAATAGTCATAACAGTCAAAGCAAAGGATCGTACTCATACAGTGAGTATTTGTACTCAAAAAAGCAGATATCAGACGAAGGATTCAATGAGGAATAGAACGCTCTTGAAGAGTCTCCGAGAATCTTAGAGTTTGGAGTCCACTGAGAAGATTGCAGGGAGGTGTTGGGTCGGTGTGTGAAAAAATAATAGAAAAGCCATTGCCGGAGGTCGCTTAACTGTTTTTATCCCTGTAAAATCTAAAACTGTCGCCACCCTCTTTTTTGGCTTCATACATGGCGGTGTCGGCTGACTTTAATATTTGCTGGAATTCCTCTCCATTATCGGGGAAAATGCTTACTCCCATACTGGCCGATGTTGAGCACTCGATACCGTTGAGGTTATAGGGGCTGCTTATTCTTTTTATTATTTTACTGACGACTGCAACAACATCGGACTTATTCAAGATATAAGGTAATATCAGTACAAACTCGTCTCCCCCTATTCTGGCTATGGTATCTGAATCCCTGATGCATTCCTGTATCCTTACTACTACCTCTTTTAACAGCATATCTCCCGCATCGTGTCCAAAGGTATCGTTGATTGGTTTAAAGCTGTCAAGATCGATAAAAATAAGTGCAAATTTATGATCATACCTTTTGGCATGAGTTATGATGTGATGTAATCTGTCATAAAACAGCGAACGGTTGGGTATGCCGGTCAGCGAGTCGTAGGTCGCCATGTGACCGACTTTCTCTTCGATTCTCTTGAACTCTATAATATTCGCTAACGTTTTGGCCACTGAGGTCAGGAAAAGGTCCTCTTTGTCTGTTCGTTTATAGCCGGCGCTGACATAAAGATTCAATACTCCGAAAAGTTTTTCTTTAAATATTATGGGAACACAGTAGTGACCATGTGGCTTCATGCCATTAAACTGAATATCGTGATCGTCGGTTATGCTATCGTGAAACACGATTTCCTTTCTCAGGGCGGCTTTGCCGCACAAACACTTCCCAAAGGGCACTTTCTCGCAAAGTACTAACAGCTCCTTACTTAATTTGTAATCGGCTTTCATGGTTAAAATATCGTCCTCATCGACCAAAAAGATGCATCCCTTGGGATCTAAAGCCAGCCATGGCAATGTAGCCAACATTTCCAAAACTTTATAAAGTATTTCATCTAAAGTAAGAGATTCCATCAAACATTGTAGTATAGAGTTTAGTACATTCTGGGTATGGTAATTCTGTTGTAATTCCAGCTCACGGTTTTTCTCGTTCGTTATATCGCGAGAGATTCCTATTGTTCCTATTATGTCGCCGGACTGGTCATACCAGGGTACTTTTGTTGTCGACGCCCAACAGGTTGAATTGTTCTTCTTTTTAAGCAATTCGACTTTGTTTATTAGAGGCTCGCCGGTAAGCATAATCCTTTTTTCGTCCTCTTCCGCTTCTTGCGCGATATTGTCTGAGAGGTAGTCGGAGTCTCTTCTTCCTATCATTTCCTCAGGTAGTTGCATCTGATTATGCTCTGCTTTCGCTTTATTGAGCTTTACGAACTTGTGGCTTTTGTCTTTAAAATATATGGAGTCAGGCGAGTAGTCCATAAGTGTTTGAAGCAAAAAATGAGACGAATTCAATCTGTTTTCCAGGCTCTTACGTTTGGTGATATCTTCACCGACACTTAAAAGACCTATTGTTTTGCCGTTCTCATATAACCTGTTATTATACCAGCCTATTAAACGTTCGTTTCTTTTTGCATCCAATATTGAATATTCAAAATATCTGTATTTATCGTACTCCTCTTTGTACAATATGGCATTAAATGCTCCCCTTGCTTCTTCTTCCGTTCGATGGGTTAAAAAACGGCTAAACCAGTTTTTTCCAATGATTTGCTCTTTCTGTAGTCCCAATATTTCACAACCGCTTCTGTTTATCAGGTTAACGGTCTCATCTCTGTTAAGAACAACGATAATCATGTTGGTTGTATCCAGGTACTCATGGGCTGCATCCAGCTCCATCCGAAGCCGGCGCTCTGATGCAACTCTTGCCGTTACGTCAAAGAGGAAGAAGAAAAAACCGGAGACCTCACCGTCTCTTAAGATCGGTTGAAGACTCCAATCGTAATATCTTTCTCCTTTTCCGGAATTATCGATGAAGATAAAAGGGGCTGAAGAGGAAAAACAGGTTTCTTTGGTTTCTAAGGTATGTTTAAATAATTGAGAGATTTTTTCGTCGGGGTAGAGTTCAAATACGTTTTTCCCTGTGTAATCGGCTGTTTTCTTATTGTCTGACTTTGCAAAAGCTTCATTTACATTTATGAAGTTAAATGAATTGTCGATTTGTGCTGTTATGAAGGCGGAATTATTTAAAAAGTCGTTTTCACGAGGCTTATCTTTTAATTGTACGATTGTGTCGATTAAGTCGTTGTTCTGTGCTTTTAATGAAGTAATTTGATCATTCAGCTCGCTATTGGCAGCTTTCAAAGCCTTCATTTCGTTTAAAAATTGTTCGTTTTTTGTACTCATCTATTCTGTATTTATCTTAACAGCGACAGAGAAGATGTGTAAATAGCGCATTGTTATGACAAAATAATGTAATTAAACTATTTTTTTATACCAACAGATCGCCCGGCAGGCTCTCATAATGTTTAAACAGAATTCTGGTAAACATTTCGACAAGACCTCTTCCCAAAGTAGTAATCGACTGTATCATAAGAAAGCTGTCGACTCCGCTGTCGAAAAGTATTTCCAGTACAGACTCAAAATGTCCCTCTGCCTTCCAGTAGAGGATTAAAAATGGAACATTGGGAAGGGGATGAATAACAACCGAATAATCGGAAGAATATCCTTTCACGTTACGTCCCCTGAAAAGCTCTACCATATCAAAAAAAATTTCTCTCTGTCCATCTACAAGTTGTTTTAGAGGTTCTTTACATCTTTTGTTAAAATACTGAATAAAGGCAGTTCCCTTTTTCAATCTCTCAAAGGAGACCCACTCCCCCTCTGTCTTAACTTCCCTGCCTGCCCTGACATAGTCAAGTAAGGGTATTGTTACCCAGAAATTTATATGGCACAGGGACTCAACATTCCCTCTATTATCAATCCAAAAATCTTTGCCAAGGCATTTAATGCATAATCTTCCGTCGATTAATTCGGCGCCCAAATTCTCTGTTATGGAAGCAAAGTTCAGATTAGCCACATCTTTTTTAAGGGTTCTCATTAACTCATCAGGTTTAAAAGTCTGTTTTCTTTTAACTATTATTTTATCCAGTTCTTTTAAAGATATTATACTCAAATGAGGACAGTCCTTTATCGATTTTTCATTGTTAACAACTGAAATAGCAAAAGCAAGACAGGTCGGTGTCTTACAATCTCCGCAATTGGTTTTAGGTAAATGCTTAAATATTTCAAGATAGTTTATACTTGCCATATTTTTTACATCCTTTTCAACGCTGTATCAACTTTTTAATACTCCGGGTAGAGCCGCAAGTTACCCTACGGCTCCCTCACAGACCCGGACGAGCGCAATTAACGCATCCGGTTCCTTGGGTTATGGTTTCGCTGCATAAACGGAATGAACAATTTTAGGTGTCGGTAAAGGCAGGTGGTGCATCAGCTCGGCAAATGTCTCCCAGTTCATATCATTGTATCGATTTGAACGTCTGGAGAGCCACTTTTTCCATGATCTCTTAACGGCCTGAAAGAATCCTCTAAGAGACTTGGAGTTACCGGTTATACCGTAGTAGGCATAACATTATAGCCTTTAAAATATCAAATATCGCACCGATTCCCGTTGAGCCTATACTGTTTTATATCCCGGGCAGCCCTCAAACCCCTTACATCCCTGCTTTCTCAATTTACACTCCCTGTTAATGCATGGAGGTCTGTCTTCATATCTGGCGGAAGGCGGAGTCCTTCTCCTTCTTTTGGGTCCATCCTTTTGCTGCGATTCTTTCTTAAGGGGCATCCATATATTATATCAAAACAATTGCGACTCTTGACATATACTATACAAATGTATATGATAGAGAATCTGGTGCATCTGTTTATGAGAACGATTATTCTTGTCGATATGGACGCCTATTTCGCTTCTATCGAGCAGAAAAGCAATCCCAATTTGAGAGGAAAGCCGATCGGAGTCGTAGGGTCAGCCGAACGTACTGTGATTACCACGGCTTCATATGAGGCGAGGGCTGTGGGTGTAAGGACCGGTATGAACAAATACGAGGCAAAAAAAATTTGCCCCGATCTCGTTTTCGTCACAGGCAACAATCGCAAATACACCTATACCTGCGCCGTATTATCGGAATTATACGGAAAATATACTCCTGAGGTGGAGGTCTATTCAGTAGACGAGGCTTTCCTTGACATAACTGATACGGGCCATCTCTTTGGCGGCCCTCTCGATATCGCTGTCGAGCTGAAAAGGGAGATAAAAAAACGCTTCGGTATTAACGCCACTGTAGGGATCGGTTATAACAAGCTCATAGCGAAGCTGGCAACGGATATATCAAAGCCAGACGGTCTCAGGCGGATCACTATGGATGATGTAAGCGAAGTGCTTGAAGACCTCCCTACAGATGAGTTGTGGGGGATAGGAAGGAATCTTGCAAAAAGGCTTGAACAAATCGGAATAAAGAGCTGCGGAGATTTGGGAAGGGCATCGGTTACAATGCTGAGAAGCAGGTTCGGAATCATAGGCGAGAGACTGAAGGCAATGGGACTGGGGCTTGACAGTACGCCGGTATGTACGGAAACGGAAGATGCTAAGTCCATAGGACACAGCATGACTCTGCCAAGAGATATAATAAGCATGGAGGATATAGAGGCGTATATAATCAGGCTTTCCGAAATGACGGGAAGACGCGCCAGGAGGCACGAACTCCTCGGGTCGGTAATAACCGTAACTGTCAGATATAAAAGCTTTGAAACCTTTTCCAAAAGGAGAAAGATCAGGGTATTCACGAATGACACCCATATGATTTACAATATCTCGATGGAGATAATAAAATCGATAAGGCTTAAAGAGGCAGTAAGGCTCCTTGGAGTAAGCATATCGAATCTCAGGGCGTCCGGCGGACAGCCGTCGTTGTTACAAGAATACAGAAAGAGAAACCGCCTGCTTGAAACAATGGACAGTGTGAATAACAGATATGGCGAGAATACGCTTACATGGGCGCTGGCCCGGAAAACGCTCCCCGGCCCTCCCGGTGTGATATCGCCTGCCTGGCGTCCCTCGGGCGTACATCGCACCGAAGTGTAGGAGTGCTGTCATGAACCTTTATGACGATACGATTGCAGCGATCTCGACACCGACCGGAGAGGGCGGGATTGGGATTGTGAGGATCAGCGGCAAAAAGGCCATAGAGATTGGAGAGAGGATATTTGTATCCCCAAAAGAGAAGAATATCTCGTCTATGCCGTCTTTTACAATGCGATACGGTTATATAAAGACGCCCCGGCGCCATAAGGGAGAGCCGGCGCAAGGGGAAAGGGACATTGCAGATGAAGTTATACTCTCCCTTATGAGAGAGCCCTATACCTACACGAGAGAGGATATTGTAGAGATCAACTGCCATGGCGGAGCGATTCCGCTGAGAAAGATATTGAATATCGTACTGAACGAAGGGGCAAGGCTCGCCGAACCCGGTGAGTTTACCATGAGGGCTTTTATTAACGGCAGGATAGATCTTACCAGGGCCGAAGCCGTGATCGATGTTATTAAAGCAAAAACAGACGAAAGCTTCCGCCTGGCCGCCGTTCAAATGTCCGGCGGCCTGTCTCAACGTATCGAGGCGTTAAAGGAGGAAATTATAAATATTTGCGCCCATGTCGAGGCATGTATAGATTTCCCTGAAGAGGAGATAGAGCCCTCCACACAATCCGAACTGACATCCCGAACAGAGGCTTTGGTAAAAAGGCTTCAGTCTCTGTCCAATACATATGAAAGGGGGCGCCTTTTTCGGGAAGGGCTCTCCGTTGCTATCGTGGGGCGACCCAATGCGGGGAAGTCCTCTCTCCTGAACGCCCTGCTTGAAAAGGAGAGGGCTATCGTAACGAACATACCCGGTACAACGAGAGACACAATAGAGGAATACCTCGATATAAAAGGATTTCCCGTAAAAATAATCGATACGGCCGGGATCGGAGAGGTTCGGGACCTTGCAGAGAAAGAGGGCGTAAGGCGCAGTTTACAGGCAATAGAGGGCGCAGATATTATATTGGCCCTTTTTGACGGTTCCCTTCCGCTTACCGGCAACGACATAGAGGTTATTCAAAAAACTTCAGACAGAAAAACCATATATGTTATCAACAAAAGCGACGCCGGCATTGTAATTAAAGAGACAGAGCTACTAGGGATATTGGGGGAAAGTCTCCAAGTCAGGCAGGATGAGGCGAAATCGGATAATCCTGTAAACGGTGCGGAAGATTGCAAGCCGGAATACAGTAATTATGTTACAATCCTGAATATATCCGCAAAGACCGGAGAGGGGCTGGAAAAACTCAAAGAGTCTCTGGTCGAACATGTAGAGTCAGGTAATGAAGCAAGAGAAGGAATTATTATCACAAGGGCCAGACACAAGACATCGATCGATGGTGCGGCAAATGCACTAAAAAGAGCATTGGAGCTGTTCGAAAGCGATAGGCCTCTTGAAATTGTATCCATAGAGTTGAGAGAAGCGCTGGAAAGGCTCGGAGAGATCGCCGGCGCTGTAACGACCGATGAAATACTTGGCAGGATATTTAATGAATTCTGTATAGGAAAGTAGTTTCAGACAGCTCGCGCCTTAAAGAAAGTAAGTTCATTTAAACCAATGGTAACTATGCCTGCAATAATATACGACGATAATATTAAAACAACCCATTCCTGAAATTCACTTTGATATCCCTTTTGATCCTTCAGTGTCCGCATTAAAAACTTTAATGCTGCTTGCAGATTTGCCGATATTAGTGATCGACTTCTCATAAGTATCCTTTTCATTTGAGTTTCCGGATTATTCTATCTGTTATTACAAACTCCACTGACAAATCCTCATTATGCTTAAATGTGTCATTCGGTGAAAACCGGAATCCGGGGGCATGTTAAAAGCGAAGTAAAAGTTCGCCTGTCCCCGCCCGAGTCCTTAATAATAGCTTCTACTCGTATGCTTGTAAAAGGCATTAAAATATGCTTATAATGTATGTATGACAGATTTTTTATCGGGAGGTTCAATGAGAACAACTCTGAATATAGAAGATAAACTTCTTGAAAAAGCATCCAAACTCACAGGTATAAAAGAGAAAACATCATTAGTACGACTCGGACTTGAGGCTCTAATTGCAAAGGAAAGCAGTAAGCGCCTTGCAAAACTGGCCGGAACCGAAAAGAACTTAAGATCGATTCCACGTCGTAGATATTCAGATGTTTGATTCAATTTTGGCTGATACTTCTGTTTGGGTTACCCATTTGAGGGAAGGTGAAAATCATTTCATTGAACTTCTCGATCATGGCATGATAGTATGCCATCCCTTTATAATCGGAGAGTTGGCTTGCGGCAGTTTAAAAAATAGAAAAGAAATAATCCGGTTGCTTGAAGCTCTGCCAACGGTCGATGTTCTTGACCACTTGGAAGTGATGGTCTTTATAGAGTCACGAAATCTAATGGGTAAAGGCATAGGCTATATAGACGCTCATCTGCTTGGTTCATCTCTGATCTCAAATACGCCTTTATGGACCCTTGATAAGTCATTAAAAAAAGCTGCAAAGTTATTATATATCGAATACGAGGTTAAATCGAATCGATAAAGGATAAATGAATTAGCCGGGGATTAGAATTTGCCTGTCCCGCCCCAGCCAATTTTTATCTTTTCTTCTTCTTAATTTTTCTAATAGTTTACCTCTTGACATTTAGCCTTTTAATGGCTGCCCCCTTTGAGTTCCCTCTCCTTCATTATTTACATGAGTAAGATCTTGCCATACATAAGGGTTCATAACATCTTCATATTTTTCTATATCTGCTTTTGTATAATTCCAAATATGTTTGACTATTTCAATTTTATAAGGAATCGTGTCATCGTAATACCATATCCCTGTTTTCAGCACTTCCCTTTTGAGCAACTCAGGCTCCCAAAATTCATTAATTTCGTCTACCATTATAAATCCATTTGTAACAACTCATGTATTTCGTAGGCTTTAGAACCTAATCCTTATACTTTGTGCTTTGAAAGCCGGCCCCACAGTTCACGCAATTTCCAGGAAGCTGTATTGTCATCATCAAGCCATTTTTCAATAGCCTTTGCTCCATCTTTCATTGTCTCGTTAACAAGGATATCCATCAAATCTTGTTGAGAAAGCAATTCATTTAACCATTCCGATACATTCCCCCTGTCAAGCCAGGCGGAAACCTGTTTATTGAAAAAACCGTTAAACACATATTGCACTCCCCATGTCCTTTCCACAATATCCGTAAAATAGTCGTCTCTTCCCTTGGCGTCTCCAAGACAAAGATACTTTAGAGCGCCGAACACAAAGCTCACGACTAAAATCCTGTTTTTATCCGATGATATTTTAAACACTCTTATATGGTAAATAGTCTCGCTTGTAAAAAAATCTGTAAGAAAAACAATATAATCAGCCCCTTTGGCATCCATTTCTAAAATAGTCTCTTTATCGCTTGCCTCGTACGTCTTACTCCAAAACTTACGAATATATATTCCGGCATTCTTAATCCATAAATATTTTAATTTGTCAGCGGCCTTACTGTCTCCTTCATACCAATTTCTTATTGCTCGAGAGCCCTCCTTAAAAAATTCATTGTCAACAATAAGATCCCACTCCTTTTGAAACGGCGCGCTTCCCATCCATTTCATGACATTACTGCCAAAAAGGTCTTTAAGTTTTTCATTCTCTCCCCAGACACTATGCGCCATCCTCATAAAGCCCTTGTCAATTTCCTGTACTTCGTACAAATATAGATACTGAACAGCGCCTATGAAAAAGCTGAATACAAGACACTTATCATTTTCATCTGGATTAGGAAAACCTTCCAACGGTTTTATCGAAGTCGATGAAAAGCGGTAAAACATAGTTGATATTAAATTGATGAGATAAGCATCTTCATTCAATAATTCAGGATGATGTTTATCCTTAGGCTGCTCATTCCATAGTTGATATAATTTATATGAAGGAATATATGAGGGAAGCCTGTCCTTCTCAATAAATTCCTCCATTGCTGCTCTCCCTTTGTCCATTATATCAAAGTCCTCAAAGTATACATGATCTTTTCCCCTATCCCAAAGCCATTCTTCCTCATCATCTAAAAAATCATTATATTCAATAGATAGATACACATTAAGTCCAAATCTGTTTTCTATCCACTCAGAAAAGGCTCCTTCGATATAGAATATAGACAAATCTAATTTTCGGCTGATCCGACAAGCCGCTCCAATGAAGAAATTCAATAAAATCTTTATATCCCTCTCATTTGAACGATTACGATTCCATGTTTCTACTCTTTGCTCTACCGCTTTAACAACCGGCCTTGAGAAATGATGCAGTATTAAAATAACAAAATCACCTACATCATCTTCGTCAGGTGTAATGATTAAAGTTTTAGATTTGTTGGTATTATCAATGTTTCCCTTTTCTATCCTGTTTAATGGTGATGAACATGGGTATCGATTACTATCAACTCTTTGCTTATCAATATTTGATATGCTTTTATGCTCATTATCTGTTTTCGCTGTCAGAGATATTTCATCGAAACCGGGTTGTGCTTCGGCCTTTCGCTTTATTCTATTTTTAAGAATAAGAGTTGCGATCGAATCAATATTAAATAGTAGTAAGATAGAGGAAATAATACCAAGGCTTATAAGAATTGCTAATCCTACAAGCTTCCAGAAGGCGATTGGTTCCCCTGTTCTGATTATAACCCTTTCATTCATACCCAGAACCATAGGAACTGCAATAGCGAGAGAAATACCTACAATCGAAAATAATATCGTTAGCTCAGGTTGATGACCTTTTTGATCTTTTAGTATTTTTATTAAGCATTTCATAATAGCTCTGGATTCCGGTTTTCACCGGAATGATTCTATTGTATACTATGTGGCTTAGTTTGTGTTGTTCATAGTAATCAATCATTATCCAAGATACAAATAACCATAAAACATGAAACCGCTTTTCAGTATTTTATTTTTTTCCCTACCGGTAATATTCGCCTTAACAGGCTTTCCATGGAGGCACAGGACTATTTTACACCAAATATTCAGACAGAAAATATTTGCAAAAGTATTACGCAAGCATTTCGGACTTCTGACTATTTCCGAAAATTTCATATTATCAGGTGTTTATTAATATAAAAGTATGATTGTAATAGTTCAGCGATACCTAAATATTTATTTTCACACAAAGGCGCAAAGACGCAAAGAATAAAGAAAATTTATTTTTGAGGCGGCCCTTTATCCTTCCTGTTGAAATGTCACAACGGCTTTAGTTTGAAATATGCAATAATAGCTAAAACTAAAACTCCAGGCGGTGTAAAATAATACAATCCGCTTAAATTGAATAGTTCGGAAATTCCAAGACCTATCAATACGGGAGGACCAAAAATCAATGCAAAAGGCAGCAAATGTCCGAGAAAGAGCACCAGCATTAGCCCGAAAAGCAGTAGAGGTATCCAAATTATAAGCCCCCATCCCCCAAGCCATTCTCCGGTGATCCCGCAAACAGCTATGGCAACAATCAAACCACCGAATATTATAGCCTCATTACTATACTGTCCGAAAGCGCACCTCCATTTTCATTGTAGTGTTACAGGTAATAGTTTTTTAATAACTCCCTCTGTTTACTGCTTAATCTCACTAACGGGCGCTTAGATTGAATAAATTCAATGACTTCATCAACTGTTTTATTCTCTTTGCGCATCAAATACAAAGCAGTAAAGAGTCCTGTGCGTCCATGCCCTTCAGCGCAGTGGATATAAATCTTACCGTCAATATCTTTTATTTGATGGATCCATTCATTTATTTGTTCAATCTTTGGCGCAAAACCATCGAGTATTTGAAAGGAGAAATAATTTTTCGATCGAATCGATTTGGGTTCACAAAACTCACATGTCAAATCAACAACTACTTCTATTTCATCCGGCAATTCACCTGGCAACAGCCTTCTGCCTATATATAAATCTTCCGACAGCCTGCTGTATGGAGGCTCTTTTTTTATCAACCGCAGCAGATGCCATACTCCCCACAAAAAAATCAGATAAGGGAGTAGTATCATTATATTTACAGGCTGCATGACTCCATCAGGACCTTTGCCATAAACTCCGGGCCCGAGGTGAAGATAAGCCAATGAAACAACGCCAAAGCTTACCGCCCCCCAAATCAAAATATAATAAAAACCTCCCAGTTTTAGGGCGTAATATAACAGCATTATGGATAAAGCCCCAAACAGAAGCGAATATTTCATCTATTTCTTACTTCTCCCTGTCCCTTGAGAGTCTTTCTATGACATAGTCAATAACAAACTGATAGAAGAGAAAAAAATCGCAGGAATTTGTGTCATCGATTTACTATGAAATTTAAAAGTATATTATGAGATCAATACAGAGTATTATTCCGGTACGGACCCTCCTGATTTCGTTATAAAACTGTAATTCCTTTCTGCTGTCTCTCTATTGAGCTTCTTGATCTCTTTTGAATCGATAACGATAATCTTCCCTTTTATACTTTTAAGCACCTTGTTTACAGAGAAAATCAGTAAATAGCCACGGTGATTCATAATATCAGATTTTTCTAATTTCCTGTATGACAAAAAAGAGACGCCCTGATCTTTTTCCTTTTTCTCTAATGATACACCCTTTTCTTTGCAAAACAAAACAAGCTCATCCCATCCATTGATTTCTGTCGGGTATGATTCGGTCTCTTTTTGAGAAGCAATAGAGAAAGCATTCTGAATTTTCTTAGATACTTCAATGCCGGCATCAATCCTTTTGAAAAAAATCTTACTCGCATAACTTACTGTTAATATATTTAAGTTTATTCCTAACCCGGCGTAGCCGGAACCAAAGAGGATAAAAAAATTACCAAACAACTTTTCTTTCAAAGCACGCTTGGCTTCCAGTATCAATTGGCCTTCAAGGTTGTTAAGATCGTTTTTTGCTTCCGTCTCTGAGGCTCTTAAGTTCGTGATCATTTTATCCCTCCTGAGTGTTATTTTCCATGAAAAATCAAATAGAGAGAGTAAGAAAGTAGCGAAATAAACAAGCCAAATAGTAAAATCTTCCATAAAAAAGTAACCTGAATCATTCCGGTAAATCCCTCCCCAAAAAAGCTGTCAACAGGAAGAAAAAGTCGTAGTCTATACAGAAGTCTGTCTGGTTAAATTACAGGAATCCGGCAAAGATTATCCCTGGCCGAAGCCTGCAGAATGCCCTGAATGCAGGAGCACAAAGTTGTGGTGG
>JAREWP010000078.1 GCA_029001845.1 Candidatus Magnetocorallium paracelense
TTCATCATAAAGCAACCCTGATTCCAACATCCCCGGAACTGCTCCATTGTTATTATAAATTTAGTGTGTATTGTTTCTGCTTTGTTTATGTCTTGTGAGGAAATGATGATGTATTAAGGCTTGTTTAAGGAAGCTATGCTTGTTTTACTATGATATGATATAAATTTTGTGCCGGGGCTGCTGCCTATATATGAACGCAGATTTTAGGGGATATTTATGATGCTTTTATTTGCTGTGAAAATCGGTGTTCAATGGAGCAAATAGCTGTATATAGACATTTCACGCAGTACCCATAACAAAAAAAATCAGCAGATTTGGCGATTGGAATTATGTTGGATTTGGCATGACAGATTGGGCAAAACTCAGGAAAGAAAGGAAGCGCCTGCTTAAGGATTTTACCTTAAAAAACAGTAGTCAGCTATCAGCGTTCAGCTTTTGTTCAAGACCTTTTTGAATTGTATTTTAAAGAGAGCTATGCAGAATTTTAGTTTCAATAACGAAACGATCTTTCCCCTCCTATGAAAACCAGGTTATTAGAATGTCCGTCCTCATTCCGCCAAGCTCATACTCTCTTTCCACTCTTCCGCCTCCATTTACAATCCTCTGTAAAAACGCCTGTAAAAGAAGTTGCGGCCCGGCCTCCTTATAATCGAACCGCTCTACCCAATGCTCGGAGTTTTCACGGAAAAAAGACTGAATTGAACGCGCTAAACATCTGACCTCATCGAGAACGTCATTCATATGATCCTTTTGAATAATTGAGTTTTCACAAAAATTCTATTCTGTTTCTCCCTCTATCTTTGGCCAGGTAGAGTGCTTTGTCTGCTGTTTCTATAAGAGACTCATGCCGATCGTCATGAGTCGGAATAACGGAAGCAACTCCAATACTCAATGTCAGACGATTCGATATTTTTGAATACTCATGCGCTATATCCTCCATACGAAGGACATCGAGTAAATTCTCCGCAACAGCCAAAGCGCCCTCTTTATCGGTTTCAGGCAGGATGCAAGCGAACTCCTCACCTCCAAAACGAGCCAGCAGATCGGAAGATCTTTTCATTTCGCTTTTTAAAGTGTCGGCAACACGTCTGAGGCACTCGTCTCCCTTTGCGTGACCGTAATTGTCATTGTAAAGCTTAAAAAAATCTACATCTATAAGGAGCAAAGAGAGTGAACTTTTCGATCTTTTTGCACGATTCCACTCTATGAGAAGGACCTCGTTAAAACATCGTCGATTCGAAATGCCTGTCAATACATCCTCTCTGGCCAGCTCTTCCCACTGCTCCCGGTTTTGTTTCAATGTAACATGCGTGTGAACCCTGGCCTTTACAATAGGGGGACTAAAGGGTTTGGTAATAAAATCCACGGCGCCGACATCGAATCCTCTCTTTTCTTCGTCTACATCGCTTAATACCGTAAGAAAGATGACAGGGATATTTTGCGTTCTTCTGTTTTCTTTAATTATTTTACAAATTTCATAACCGTTCATTTGCGGCATCATGATATCCAGAACGATTAAGTCGGGCAGTTCCGGGCTCTCAAGACGCTTTAATGCCTGCTCACCGCTTCTGGCGACGATAATCTTGTAATCCGACGCAAGCAGGTCCACAAGCACATCGATATTAATCTGTTCGTCATCAACAATAAGAATTTTAGGCGGCTTTTTATTCATTCCGAAAAGACCTGAGCAGTATATACAAATATCTCCGTGTCACTGTCCTTCCAACAGTTATTCTTCATTCCGCCCTTTTTACATAACGAAGAAAGAAAGTCATCTTTGTCGTTAAATGAACTCCAGACTTGAGGCAGAAAGGTAGATCTTCGGTAGTCATTTCTCAATATGACGCCATGTTTCAAAGGGACAAGGAACGACAGTAATTTTTCAGGGTCCTTATATGAGAGTTTTTCAGGTCTGCTTAAAACTGAAATTTCGATCTTTATATCTTCCAGCTCATGTAATGTCACCGGTTTGAACCTGCCGTCATTAAGCGCCGCCTTTACTGTGTTTACAGTAACGCATTGATGGAGTTCATCCTCAGGCGCCAGGCTGCCTATGCACCCTCTTAACCTGTGATTTTTCTCAAGTGTTACAAAGCAACCTCTTTTGAGCCTTGTTTCATCGGGAAGAGAGTCCGTGATAACTTCAGGCATTCTATTATTCGTAAGCGTATTTTTTATAGTCTTCCTTGCCAATGTTGTCAGGAATCGCCGGCTCTCTGTACTAATCTCTTCATTTTTTTCGGAAAAGAGAATCGATGTATACCCCACAACACTCTCCATTCCGCCGCCACTGTCGCCTGAATTCATATATCCCAGGATATCTCCTTTATAATCGTTACGCAGAGCAATATGGATCATAATTTTTACTGCGCTTAGGGCACAGGCCTCACAGAGAGCTGTCTTTTGTACATCGAGATTGGCAATTGCCTCGATACAGGGTATGTCAAGCTTCCCGGCCTTCTTATAGGGACGGTAATGGGACAGATCCGTACTGATCACAATTAATGTGCTTTCGTCTATAAAATCGCTGACAACCGTTGCCGCCCTTTCTATATCTTTGCCGGTGACTGCACCTGTTATCATAGGTATGATCTCGAAGTCTGAGAGGCGGTACTGCAGAAAGGGAAGAACAGCTTCTATTATATGTGTCTTATGAGCATGCTCGTTTGTAGTATAGAGATCGGGGTGATCTTTTTTAAGTTTAACGGCAATTGGTGATAACGGGATTTCTCCCAGGGGAGTTTTGTAATGAGTAACATCGGGAATGGAGATACCGGGGAAAACGGCCTCTGAATTGTGGTTGCCCGAAATAATAAAAACCTTATCGTATTTCTCCTCGATATTAACAAATCCCTTTGCGGCCATTTGACCTGAAAACATATATCCTGCATGCGGTGCAATGATGGCCTTGATTTTTCCATCATAAGGCTTTGCTTTATGGTTATCTAACATTTTGCCAAGCACTTCGGTCAACGTTTTTTTGTCTCCCGGATAAAATCGGCCTGCGACAAATGGTTGCCTGACAATTTTTTCATTTTTATCCACAACCGATTCCGCCGATACCTGCTTGTCTTCCGGCTTGAAGTAGTCATAGAGAAAAACAACGGATAGACAAAAGACAAATATAAGCAAAGAAAAGAAAAAAATCCGTTTACCTCTGTTTGTTGCTCTTTTCATAAGATATTGACCCGGGAAACAATAAAGTCTGAATTTTGGAAGTATGAAAATTATTATAACATACTTAAACAAAAGTCTCTCTGAGAAACAATAACTAAATATTTAACAATGTCATTAACTTAAAGAGCAAAGCCCCTTCCGCCTTCACCGGCTGAACTCGAAGGCTTCGCTTCGCTGCGCCTTCTCAAACATGACCCGCTTCCGTCGGAAGGTGCTTCACCCCTTAAGTTAATGGGATTGAAATATTTGGAATTTCAAAGAAATTGACTTTAAACTCTCATTTTGCTATTCTTAATTCAGCTTGTAAAAGCAAATTATTAAAATTTATGCAGGAGGTAATAATGAAAAAAGTTATTATGGCGCTGGTTTTTTCTTTGGTCTTTGCTGCTTATTCACAATGTTTTGCCGAAAAAAAGCCAAGACTCGGAGTCCTACGGTTTACAAACAATACATCAGCAGGCTGGTGGAGCGGTAATACAGGACGAGACCTTCAGGATATGCTCGTTGCCGAGTTGGCTTCTACAAAATCTTTTAAAGTACTGGAAAGAAAAGAGCTTGACGCTGTAATCAAAGAGCAGGATTTGGGCGCTTCAGGCCGCATAAGTAAAAGCACAAGGTCAAAAGTAGGAAAGCTTACCGGAGCGAAGTATCTGGTTTCTGCTACGGTTTCCTCCTTTGAGGAAGGCGCATCCGGCAGTGGCGCCGGTATCTCCTTTGGAGGATTCTCCCTGGGAGGAAAAAATCAAAGGGCATATATAGCAGTCGATCTAAAAGTCATAAATGTAGAGACCGGAGAAATTGCAGACGCCAGAACCGTGGAAGCCACATCCAAATCGGGCGGTATGAGCCTTGGAGTGTATAAATGGGGCCTTGGCGGCAGTCTGGCGAACGAAAAAAAGACCCCCACAGGCAAGGCCATCAGGGCCTGCATAATGGAGATCGCCGGATATCTTGAATGTTCCCTTATTGAAGGAGCCAATGCCGATTGTATGGATGAGTACAATGAGAAGGAAAGAAAGCGCAAAGCAAAAACAAAGGGATCTATCGATTTAGACGAATAGTGGATCGTTAAGCAGGACACTCTGCATTCCCCCTTAGGGCCTGTCAAACGCTTTTTACCCAAAAGGAGGTAAATGTAAAGACAGAAAACGAATCGGGAAAATATACAGGTACATTGAAAGACTTCATTATTATTTTCCCGGACAACTCAACAACCGAAAAGGGCGGGTTAAAGAAACCCGCCCTTTTCGGTTCGCCTTCCCATTCAACTGCCATTGTCAGCATTAAGCATTACATGGAAGTATGAATGATTCGGCAGGATCAGGATAAAAATGGCTTTAACTCAGTTGTTTACTTAGGGTCAGGTCATAAAACTTATTTCTGACCTGACCCTTAATCTATTTAAAAAGCAAGAGAGAAGGAAACCCCTGCATACATGTAATCCTTTTCGCCGTCTTCGCTTATTTCCTCAATAGCGTCTTCCGACTCTTTACTCATCGAAAAACTGTATGCAATCATCGGCTCTATGGTTATGTCCCTGATTGCAAAGCTTAATGACGCCGAAAGCTCTGCATGATGGAAATCCGTATAATCTCCGAAACTGTAGTCATTATGCATGTTGTAGCTGCACAACGCTCCGAGATTTACACCGACATCGTCGGATAATGCGAATGAATGCCCTATTGTGGCCTCGAGATACCCTCCGTTGCCTTGATCCACATCCTGATATAATGTAATCGAGGGGCTCAGCAGCGTATCATAGGCAAGGGAAAGATATATCTCCTCTGTATCGTCTATGGCATCCAGAGCATAATAGATGTACCCCACATCGATTCCGACTTTGGCTACGTCAAAATGGTAGTTTAATGTCAAGTCTGTCTCTACATGTTCCTGATCATCGGTATTAAAGTCCGCCCAAAGATTTACACCGAAATTCCCATAGGTGAGATCCATCGTCGGTTGAATCGCCGCCCCTTCATGTATCTGAAATCCTCTCCACATATAGTGTGTAAAAAACCCGATAGATGCACTTGCCGACTTCTCGATCTCTTCGGCGTAAATACTGCCGGAGCTGAGAGTTAATAATAGTATTAAACAAAATACTCCTGCCTTAAAATGTTTTTTCACTGTACTACCTCCTTATTATTAATTAGAATTGCGGTTATATGAAATTGGTGCGACAACCGGTTGGTTTCAATTATGCGGAGTCAGGTTAATTTTATATAAATCAAATTACGTGCCAAACTGAAATCGGCTAAAATTGGGGAGTTAAGCTGCAAAACCGAAGACAAAATTGTCATAATCAACGACATTTTTGTATGATATCTTTAGATTCAATTATTATTCTCCATTTCAGCACACAATGGCGCGAAAACAAAGTATCGATAAGCTAAGTCAAAGCAAAGACCTGCTATTATCAATAATAGACAACACAACAGCTGTTATATACGCAAAAGATCTGTCAGGCAGATATATCTTGATCAATAAACGATATGAAGACCTCTTTACAATTAGCAGAGAAGAGATAACCGGCAAAAAAGACATCGATATTTTCCCGGACAAAACGGCAAAAGCCTTTTTTGAAAACGATCAAAAAGTGATCCTCCATAAAAAACCAATTGAATTTGAAGAAACCGTACCCCACGATGACGGACTGCATACGTACATTTCTTTGAAGTTCCCGATATATGATGAAAAAGAGGAAATTTATGCAGTATGCGGTATATCCACGGATATAACAGAGAGAAAAGCAATAGAGGAGGAATTAAGAAAAAAAACAGCCAGATTAAGCGAGAGTGAGGAGAAGTACCGCCAGCTTTTTTCCACAGAATCGGACGCTATCATACTGATAGACGCCAAGAGTCGTCAAATCGTGGATGTCAACGATGCAGCTTTACATCTTTATGGTTATTCCAAAGAAGAATTTCTGGAGCTCTCTCATAACGATATTACGGCGGAGCCCGAGAAATCCAATATTTCCGTTGACAAAACACTAAAAGGAGAAATGAAAAGAATTCCTCATCGATATCACAGGAAAAAGGATGGAACAATATTTTCCACAGAAATATCGGTCGGATATTTTAAATGGAAAGATCGTCATATTATATGCGGAATAATAAGGGATACAACCGAACTTCGCCAGACATTGGAAGCTCTTGGCAGAAGAGAGAGCGAGTTAATGGAGAAGAGCAGCAGCCTGGAAGAAATAAACACGGCCCTGAAAGTTTTACTCTCCAAAAGAGACGACGATAAGAAAGAAGTACAAGAGAATATTGTTTCCAATGTGAGGAATCTCATCTTGCCATGCATTGAGAAATTAAAAAAGAGCGGACCGACGAATGAACAGATGACAACGATAGAGATAATGGAATCCTATATCAACGAGATAGCCTCTCCCTTTTACAAAGAGCTTTCTTCAAAATATATAGGATTGACGCCAACAGAGATTAAAATCGCCAATCTAATCAGAGAGGGCAAAACGACGAAAGAGATATCTGAGATGTTATTCCTCTCTACAAATACCATCATATTTCACAGGCATAATATCAGGAAGAAACTAAAAATAAAAAACAAAAAAATAAACCTGAGAGCCTATCTTACGACCATCTATTAATAGTGGCATAATACCACTATTATCCAACTAAAAAAACTAAGTACAACTTCTTCTCCAATTTTGCTATACTACCATTGCTTTACTAATTATTTTCGTTTAAAGAGGAGGAGCGAGGCGCTTACTTATCTATATTTTTGATCATTTCAGGCAGAATTTACTTCCGCACACATAAGACAGACTGACGTTAATCCCCCCTTTGGAAAACAAAGCTGACAAAGACAGTACACTTTCATAAGCCTGAAAGATAATTCTCCTCCTCCTCGACCAAATAAAGCATGTTATCTATTACGTATAAATGACAAAATCCAAATGTCAAATCAAATCCAAATGAATAAATGTCAAAGGCTGCTCAAATCCCTTTTTTGACATTTGAGCTTTGGAATTTGTCATTCATAAATATTGTTGCCTTTTTGTAGACAATTTTATTTATAAGGCCTAATGTAGTTACTAATCCGAAGCATTGAAACTCAAAGAGAATGAGGTTTAAAGTGGAAGACAAATTCAAAACATTTAATGAGCTGGTTCATCTTGGCGGTAGATTTGTGGCGGATCATAATGGAGTGTGGGATACCAAGGACTGGGTTAAGTTTTTATCGGATTTATACAATAACGGAATCGATTTAACAGATGATATGCAATGCTATTTACGGCATGTTGTGGAATCGATGAGAGGATTTTACTTTAATTTGGGAGAAAATGAGGGTGTACTGAATGCGATGATGAATATGTCCGAACATACCGTTAGATTATTCAGAAATACAAATGGGATATGGACACAATCGGAGTGGGAGGAGTTTATAAATGGTTATCAACAAAATGCTTTAAGTATAAACCAAAGAGCCCTGTCACAATTTAACAACATACTGGACTCGTCAAAGGAACTGTTTGAGAGTATTGTAGGCGTATAATAAATCCCAAAACTTTCTTTGACGATAAAAGTGGGGTAGTATAAGGCCGCTCATTAATACATCATGGATATCATATTTCACGCTCTCGCTCTTTCGCCAATCTGATATCTCCAAAAATCTTTCAGACAGCTTTGCTCTCAGACTTCCAAAGCTTACATGCTTCCTGATATGCATTACTCAGGATAACATTTAAACATTTTAAAAATCTGGAAGTGATAAATTTTGTCACATGCCCGGCTCAGACTTCCTTCAAAAATGATCTTTACGAAAAATTATTCTTATTTATCCCGAAAATAACCGGCATCGTGCCGGAAGGAGCAGCAATGTCCCGCCAAAACAAGCTGAAACTCGCAGACTCAAACATCACCTTGTTTTGGCAGGACATCACTGCTCCTTCTTAACCATTTTCATTCTTTGTGGTGACTCGGAGAGTCATGGACGTTTTCTCTGAAAATCCTTCCTGCCCATGCCCTCCCTTTTTCACCGGAATTTGCTGGCTTGACAACCTCTTAATGGAGTAGGTACTATCCAGTCCCTTTTTTTTCGGTTCCTTTTTACTATTCGCTCTCTCATCGATTCTTCTTATATAACACCACAGCACCAAAAACAGCGGTACAGGACAAGATGTTTTAAAGATAGTGGTATAATAGGGACAAAGACGTTTGTAAGCACTCACTATGGAAGATTTAAGGATTACTTTAAATCAAAGCATGAGAAAAAACCTAAAAAAAACTGTCAGCAATCAGCTAAGAAAAAATTAAAGCGATACGTTAAGAACAGCGCTCACCCAAAAGTGATATGTAAATTATCATGCAACTTGTTGAAAACAGAGAGCTGACTGCTGTTTTTAGATAAAATACCCTGGTAATTGGAGTCTATTTAAATTATACTTTTCGAAGTTAAAGTGAAATATATAATCATAGGAAGATATTTAGAATGGAAAATAAGCAAAGTTATGATGGGAAAATAGAAACGAAAAACGGATGGCCCTTTTTTGATCCAAACCCATCAATAAATTTTGCTTTAGAATTACTATCGAAAGCCGGGCTCTCTCAGTATGCATTAATTGGCAAGCTTGCTATGTGGATACACATAGATGATGAAAGTCAACATGAGTTCACTAAGGATGTTGACTTTGCAGTACTGTTAAAGGACGCGAGTCACATTGAAGAGGAAGCCTCCAGGCAAGGGGTAAATTATAAACACTTATATATTGGCGGTATCGCTATTAGAGATTTCGATGGAGAGACCCAAATTAACGTTGATTTTATTGATAGGCGCTTAGATCGAATCGATCCATTATATGCGAAGGCGATTGAAGAGGCAGTTGAGATCCGGGGTAAATCCCTTTCAGTCGTTTCTCTGGAATATCTAATCGCAATGAAGGCTGTTTCAGGTGAAGAAAAAGATGATAAAGACCTAAAACTCCTGTTAAGTTTGAACAAAGCTAACTACCAAAAGGTAAGGGATATCGTAGAGAACTACCTTGGACCTGTTACCGCAAGGCGGCTGGATGTATTTGCCAGGGAAGCCGGGATATTACCAAGAAGGGGGCCTTATATTGATTAGTGAACATAAAAATGACGACGGGGTATTGATTTCTCTATCTTATCTTTTTTAAGCCAGCCATAAGTTCAAAAATGAATAAACCGGTTATTTATATGTTTTCCGGACAGGGTTCCCATTATTATCGGATGGGACAGGAACTGTTTGAGAAGAATTCCACTTTTAAAAAATGGATGCAGTCGCTGGATCATATTGTAAAAGACCTGGTTGGGCTGTCGATTATCGATCGTTTATACGATAAGAAAAATCGCAAGTCCGATCTGTTTAATAAGACAATAATCACTCATCCTGCAATTTTCATGACGGAGTATTCCCTGTACATGACTTTAAGCGAAAAGAGTATTTCTCCTGATTATGTTATTGGAGCCAGCATGGGTGAGTTTGCAGCGGCTGCTGTTTCCGGGATTCTCGATTACGAAGAGGCTCTCAAGGCAATCATAAAACAGGCTGAACTTTTTGAAAATCTGTGTGAACGGGGAGGGATGACAACAATTGTTCATAAGCAGACTCTTCTCAATGAATCTCGTTTACATTTTAAATATCTAGAGCCGGCCTCTGACAATTATGACGGGCACTTTGTCGTTTCAGGCGGTAACGACCAGTTAAAAGAGATCGAGATGTTTCTGAAAGACAATGGAATCATATATCAAAACCTCCCTGTTTCTCAGGGATTTCATTCTTCTATGATCGATCCGGCTGAATCTGACTACTGCAAATATCTGTCAGCTATGAATTTTAAAACCCCTTTTATCCCCTTTGTATCCTGTGCAAAGACAGGAGTTGTCCCGTCAGTGAGCAAAACCCATTTCTGGGAAGTGGTAAGAAAACCGGTAGAGTTTCAAAAGACCATAAAGAAGTTCGAACAAAGTCAGAACAATATTTACATAGATCTGGGCCCGTCAGGCACTCTCGCTACCTTTGTCAAGTATAATCTGTCAAAGGATTCCGGATCTGAAATCTTCAGTATCATGACACCCTTCAGCAGGGATCTGAAAAACCTTAAAACAGTGGAAAGCTTCTTTTCTCCTTTAAAACAATCGTATAATAGTGAACTTAGCAATAAAACAGCAACGAGAGGTAATGAAATGGAAAAATATGTATTACTCTTTCCCGGTCAGGGATCTCAGGTAAAAGGAATGGGGAGAGTTCTGTTTGATAAATATCCTGATTTAACGAACCTGGCTTCTGAAATATTGGCGTACGATCTGAAAGAACTGTGCCTGAATGATCCCGATCAGAAACTCAATGAAACACAATATACCCAACCCGCTATATATGTTGTGAACGCCCTTGCCTTTTATCAGATGGAAGAGGAAGAGAGGAACACACCGGCCTTTGCCCTGGGGCACAGTCTGGGAGAGTATAACGCCCTGTTGGCTGCCGGAGCCTTTGATTTTGAGACAGGATTAAAACTGGTAAAAAAACGCGGGGAACTGATGAGTGAAGCATCAGGTGGTGGTATGGCTGCTGTTATAGGGATTCCCCCGGAGGAGATAAGGGCGAAGTTGGAGGAAAACAGTCTGAGTGAAGTCTCTCTTGCCAATTACAATACCCCTACGCAAACGGTTATATCAGGGCCCGATGAAACCGTTAAAAGTGCTGTGTCTGTCCTTAAAGAGAGCGTGAAAAAAGTAATGCCCTTAAAAGTGAGCGCTCCTTTTCACTCTCCATATATGGAAGATGCGTCAAAAACCTTTGGAGAGTTTTTGTCGGGCTTTACCTTTAATACTCATAAATTCCCCGTAATTTCCAATGTAACGGCAAGACCCTATTTCCCTGAAAAGACAGGCGAATTGCTAACCAGACAGATTAACAGCTCCGTCCTGTGGATGGACAGCATTCGTTATCTCATGGGACGGGAAGGGGAGCTGAAGTTTACGGAACTGAACAGCAAGATACTGACTCGTATGGTGGATGAGATCAGAAAAAATTGTACTCCCATAAGGGATGCTGAGATCACTGAAGAAACAAAAGAACCTGAATCCTCTGCTCCTGCATTTGCGGAAATATCTTCTAAAGAGAAAGAGGAGGATAAAGATAACCAGATGAAGAGTTCTGAAGAAAGTGTGTCGGAAATGAAAAAAGAGAAATCGTATCAATCACCTTTATCGGAAAGGGCCGTGAAAAAGATTACTCCCGAAATGCTGGGAAACGCCCGCTTTAGAGGGAAATACGGTTTAGAGTATGCTTACATAGCAGGTTCTATGTTTCGCGGAATCGGTTCCAAAGAGATAGTTGTAACAATGGCGAATACGGGCATGATCGGATTTCTGGGAACAGGCGGATTGTCGTTAAAGGAGATAGAAGAGAATATTCTGTGGATTCAGGAACAGCTAACGGATAACCAACCCTATGGAATGAATCTGCTCCATAATATGATCGAGCCGAAGATAGAGGAGGATAGTGTCGATATCTTTTTAAAACACAATATACGATTTGTCGAAGCGTCGGCTTATATGAGAATGTCACCGGCCCTTCTGCGGTATCGTATATCCGGTTTAAGGAGAAACGAAGAGGGTAAAGTGGTTTGTGACAATCACATTATGGGCAAGTGCTCGCGGCCTGAAGTGGCGGAGCAGTTTTTGAGTCCCGCTCCTGAGAGGGAAGTGAAGAAGCTTTTTGATCAGGGGAAAATCACAGGAGAACAGATGGAGATGGCTAAGGAAGCACCGGTGGCTAATGAAATATGTGTAGAAGCAGACTCCGGCGGCCATACGGATATGGGAATACCTACGGTGCTTCTTCCGGGAATGTTGAGTTTAAGAAAAAGAATGGAAGAGAAATATAAATATAGTGAGCCGATCTTTATGGGATTGGCCGGGGGGATAGGCTCGCCGCAGGCAGCTCTGGCGGCGTTTATTATGGGCGCCGATTTTATTCTGACCGGTTCCATCAACCAATGCACCGTTGAGGCGGGCAACAGCGATGCAGTGAAAGATATGCTTCAGGAGATCAATATCCAGGATACGGAGTATGCGCCGGCCGGAGATATGTTCGAATTGGGCGCTAAAGTCCAGGTATTAAAAAGGGGAGTGTTCTTCCCTGCGCGAGCCAACAAGCTCTATCAACTCTATACTCAATATAACAGTCTGGAAGAGATACCGGAAAAGACCAGAAAACAGATCGAGGAGAGATACTTTAAAAAAAGTTTCGATCAGGTTTGGAGGGAAACGAGAGAGTATCTTACAGAGCAGAATATGACAGAAGATATAAAGAAGGCGGAAGTGAATCCGAAGCATAAAATGGCCCTGGTTTTTCGCTGGTATTTCAGCTATTCAACGAGAGTGGCCATGTCAGGCGACACCAACAACAGGGTTGATTATCAGGTTCACACAGGACCCGCATTGGGCGTATTTAACCAATGGGTAAAAGGGACAGACCTGGAAAGCTGGCGAAATCGTCACGTAGACAAAATCGCAAAAATGATTCTTACTGAAACAGCAAAATTGCTGGAAAAAGAGATTCATCAGTTTTTAACTTAATTCATAAAACAAACCTGAAAAGGAGTCCTTTTCTATGTCAAATTATAAAGGATTCAGAGGTGAGACTGATTTGAGCACGTTTTTAAACTCCTGATCGAAAAAAATGCATTCAATCGTAAAATCTCAATCAACCTTTCAACTTCAGACAATATTACAAGTACTTGAAGAGCACTCAAAGGTTTCTTCTCAGGAAAAGGCTTACTACTATGTTAACCTTCCCGAAGGAAAACTCAGTTCGATAACATACCGGGAACTCTTTTATAACTCTCTGATAACAGCTCATAAAATATCCCGTGTTTGCAAAAAAGAAAGTACGGCTGTTTTGATCTATCCCTCAGGTTTTGAGTTTATATACACCTTTTTGGGTTGTCTTTATGCCGGAGTTATCGCGATTCCCATTGCCCTGCCCCGTAGAAACCAAAAGGTCGGACTCTTTGAGTCTATTCTTGATAAAACAAAACCCTCTTTGTTACTGACATCCGAAAAAATCTATCACACCACAAAAAGAATAATCGATAACAGTGGTGTTTCCCCGATAACCTGGCTTGATACGACTATATATCCACAGTCAAAGGAAAATTCTTTACCTTCCCAAATGAAGCTTCCTGAAATAAATGAAGGTGATCCTGCTTTTTTACAGTTTACATCAGGTTCTACAAGCTCTCCCAAAGGAGTCATGGTTTCTCATAAAAATATTATAAGTAACCAACAAGTCATCTATCAGGCCTTCAAACATAATAAAAATACTATAGGCGTAAGCTGGCTCCCCTTTTTTCATGATATGGGACTTATTGGCGGGGTACTACAGCCTTTATTCGGAGGATTTCCCGTATATTTGATGAGTCCGGAATCTTTTCTGCAATCCCCCATGTCCTGGCTGAAGCTCATTAGTTCGGTAAAAGCAACAACAAGTGTAGCGCCTAATTTTGCTTATGATCTGTGTGCAGACGCTATCAGCGATGGAGAGATTGAAAATAATCTGGATCTCTCTTCATGGAATTTAGCTGCCAATGGAGCAGAGCCTGTTCGCTATAAAACCATGGAAAAGTTTTCAAAGAAGTTTGTTAATGTCGGTTTTAATAAGAGCGCTTTTTACCCTTGTTATGGAATGGCGGAGACCACTTTGCTTATAACAGGCCCTCGCCAACAGCCTTTTACACATATCACTGTAGACAAAAGTGTCTATTCAAAAGGAAAGCTTCTGAAAGACAAAAACAGTTCCTTTCCATTAGTGTCCTGTGGTTCGACCTGGAATAGCCATAAGGTTGTCATTGTTCATCCCGATACCGGAGAAAAAATGCCTGAGGGAAATATAGGGGAGATTTGGTGTCAGGGAGATAGTATTGCAAAGGGGTACTACAAATCGGAACAGGAAACCAAAGAGACATTTGATTGTTATATTAAAGGTCAGGAAAGATCAGGCCCTTTTTTAAGAACAGGTGATCTCGGTGCTTTATTGGATGGAGAGCTTTATGTTACGGGACGCAGGAAGGACCTTCTTATTTTTAGAGGCGCCAATTATTATTCCCATGATATTGAGAGTGTCGTGTCATCATCGCACGTTAGTTTTACAAAAATTTCCGTTGCATTCACTATATCAGATCCGGAACTTTCTGAAGAAAAATTGATTATACTTCAGGAAATCAAACGGGCTGACCTGAAAAAGATAAATTCCAATGAAATCTTTAGAAGAATCCTTGAGGAAGTTACCTTCCACTTTGGTATTCCTGTATATGATATTCTCCTTCTCAAGCCCGGTAAGATATTGCGAACATCGAGCGGCAAAGTAAAACGCCGGAGTAATCGTGAGAACTATTTATCAGGTAAACCGGATTTCATTGCCTCCCTGCTGAATGAATCTCAACAAGAAATAACAGATAACCCCGATACTGCCTGTCCCACATCAATCGCCCCCTGGTTGAGCTGGTTAACAGGGGCTATCGCAAAACAAACCCCTCTTTCCGTTCGTCAGATCAAGCCGGAATCTTCTCTTGAAAGCCTTGGAATGGACTCGATTTCCATTTATAAATTAATTCAATATATAGATGATAACCTGGCAATAGCCATTCAGGTTGAACATATTTATGAGTTTTCTTCTGTCTATGACTTTGCGGTTTACTTATCAAACCAATATGAAGAAAAAGGAGATAAGAATAATATCAGGTGGAGATTACCTGAAATCAACAAGCAGTTCTCTACAGGAAATAAAAGTCTGCAAAACCCTAAAAAAGTTGCTGAATTTTTGGCTAATGAGATAGACCCTTTTCTAAGGAATTGGCAAAAAGGGATCATTGTAACTATAGCAACCATTGTTTTTAAAAGGGTATTCAATGCGATTCAAAAAAAGATGTCTACCGAGCATATTCTGGAACGTTTACCTTCTTTGACGTCACTCCATTTTACCTCCTCCTCTATACCCTTTGCTCAGTCATTTTTCTTCTGCTCTTACAAAAACAGCTATCAACCCTTGACGGAAAGTTTTACTTTTCTTTTATCTTCTCTTTCCTCGTTAATTCATTCCCTGAAGATAAACCGGGAAGACCCGCTGCATAAAAATGTAGATACGAAAAAGTTGTTTAACTCTTTTTTGTATCCGGCGGCTTCATGTTATGAATTGTGTGTTATTGAAGATGATAAGATTGAAAATCTGTACTTTTCAATTAATTTAAATGGAGATTTATATGAGTTAAAATTTGGGGAAAGCCTTGTATTAAACAATATAGAGAAGTTTATTGACCATCTTTCAGAGATTCCCCCTCTCTTTTCAGGCTTTAACCTGGGACGGCATTCACTTGGAAAGCATGGAGAGATCAAAGAGTTTTTGGAGCAAAACGGAGAATCCGGGAAAATGATAGAGTGGATTCAAAATTCTGTCTGTCACATCATACTTCTCCCTGAAATCACACCTGAAGATGTGAAGGGCGTATGTGAAAAATCCATTGAATTTCAGAGCTGTGGATGGGCGTTGAAAGGCATGCAGCTCTTTCTTTTTCAGGGCGGTTCTTATAGTTTTTGTGTTAATCACTTGGTAGCGGATGGATTTGATCTCAATCTTTTTCATACAAGATTTGCCCAAATCCTGAGTAACTATCAACAAGATGCAGGTCCGGCGTCTAAAAAGAAGCCTCCCCGGGAGATTATTTCCTGCCATGATATGACAAAAGAAAAAATCACCGCGCCATATTCATTTCATGATATCTCATTGCCGCACTTTTATAATCAGTTTCTGAAACCAAAGGACTTCCCCCACTTAAAGTGTTTTTTGCATTTATGTACTTTTGTTTCTACCTATAAAATGTGGGGAAAGAAACATACTATTCAGGAGTTTATTTCGTATAATAATTCTAAAGGAAGGGTAGGCGTTGTGTCTCTTAACTGTAAAACAGTAAATGATTTTGTTTCGGAACTGGATGGATTAAAAAGAACAGATCAGCTTTATAATCTCTATTGCAGCTTTTTTGACTTTTATACAGACAAAATAATGGATGAAAGATTAAACCACACTGCTGCATATTTACTCCTTCCCCTCCTTCTGTCAAGAGAGCACAACTCCTATTTTGCCAGGAAATGGGAGCATAATCTTTGGCATCAACCCTATAAAGGGCAACTAAAAAATATCGATAATCTTTTTATCAATTTAGAGGAGGGCTCTTTTTTTTCGACACCTGAATCTTATTCCCCCATATTTATGGAAAAAGAGTATCAATTTAATGCTTTTAGAGCAGGGACAGGAAGCTCATTCTATTTTTATCTGAGTCAAAAAAAGAGTGTGATTCATGCAAGGCTTTTGAAGACATTAGGTGATTCGGCCAATTGTCTCATCTCCACTTTGGAATCTGTTCTTCATGATATGACTTCAATATTAGAAACCTTTCATCATCTTAAAAAAAGCAGTTAGCAATCGACTATCAGTAGTCAGCTCACATTACAAATCATAACCACATATGATACAAAACATTTCAGAGTGAAAGCATTTTTATTGTAATTGTTCACAGGGGTCGGAGATCAGAGGTCTGTTATATATGTTAAAGTCTTATTCCGATCAAAACAACGGTCAATACAAGTAAATGATAACAAAACAAGCAATAGATTCGGAAATCATAGCAATAACTGACCTCTGATCCCTGCCCCCCGTGAACTGTTACTGTTATTTTATGATAAGCCGATCTCAGCGCATTATTGTGGCAGGTTAAAATACTTTTTTATGGTAAATTATACAAATAAGAAAGTTAACAGAATTGAAATCAACCGGTTGCAAGGAAAGCAAGGCCGGGAGCCGTTTTGTTGAAAATTAGTAAGTTGGGTTAGCAACCCTTAGCCTTTGAGGAGGATTGAGCAATGAAAAGCAAGATGAGTAAAGGGCGTTTAATTCTGGCAGTGTTTGGAGGATTTTTAATTGCACACCTGCCGGGCGTTGCGTGTTTCGCTCATACTGTGGGCGGGCTCTACGATTTCGGATACCCGAAAGACGTATATGTCTCCGGCAGCTACGCCTATGCAGCGACTCCCAGCGGAGTCATCAATGTAAAAGGAGGTGTGTACGTTATTGACATAAGCAACCCCTTAAGCCCGACGTTAAAGACCAAGGTGGAGACACCCGGTTCCCCATGGGGTGTTGATATATCGGGCGTTTATGCCTATGTAGCGGATTACGACAAAGGGTTACAGGTCATAGACATAGACCCCGGCAGTACGGATTATCTGACAGTTGTGGCTGATGCGGACACGCCGGGTAAGGCATGGGATGTAGAAGTATCAGGCGGCTACGCCTATGTAGCGGATTATGACAAAGGGTTACAGGTCATAGGCATTGACCCCGACAGTGAGGATTACATGACCATCCTGGCCACTGTGGACACCCCGGGTAAAGCCCGGGATATCTCTGTCGCCGGCGGCTACGCCTACATAGCGGATTATGACAGGGGCTTGCAGGTGGTAGACATAAGCGACCCCTCAAGCCCTACAATAGCAGGTGAATGGGACTCGACAGAGGAGTCCTGGGGTGTTTATGTCTCCGGCGATTATGCGTATATTGCTGACGGGACCTATGTCTTATTACGGGTGATCGATATAAGCAATCCGGCAAACCCATTGTTAAAGGTCACCGTGGAACATAACGATGATCACGGCTTTTATGTGGAAGGATTTGCCTTACATGGTTTTGATGACTACATCTATGTGGCGTCGGGTAGTTTTTTGAGTGTCATAGATGTGAGCGATCCTTTGAACCCGGTGGTAAAATCCGGCGCGGACACTGAGGGGTGGATAGACGGCATATATGCCACGGAAAACTATGTATACGTGGCTGCGAAAGGTTTGGAGGTATTTTCTACGGCAAGCGGAGGTATTTGCAAACCAACTTCCGAGCCAGGCAACTTGCTGGCATTTACCGGCGGTAACCTTGAGATATTCAAGGGGATGACCAAAACCGCAGACCTTTCCGTCTTTGACGGGGAGATATACGTAGATGGTGAGTATCTCTATGCTGCAGATGGTGAACGGGGTGTTGCCGTGGTAGATGTACATGACCCCGCAAACATCGTGCAGGTCGGTGGTGTGGATACCCCCGGTTATGCCCACGATATCTACGTATTCGGAGATTACGCCCTTGTGGCTGACGGTTTTGCCGGTCTTCAACTCCTGGATGTGTCCGAGCGCCATAATCCGAGGATACTGCGTACGCTTGAGCCGGGGGGGAACGTCAAGCGTATCAGGGTGTTCGGAAAGCGTGCGTATATCCTCAATGACGGATACATGCAGATAGTGGATATAAGCACCGCCCGGCAGCCCCGCGCCGTCGGGCGGTGACTGCTTTGAACTGTAAAGTGTTGAAATTAAAAAGCTGATGGCTGGCAGCTAAATGCTTTTTTTAGATTGATATCATTCCATCTCTCACTAATACCCATAAAAACTTACATGAAAAATCATCAATCTGCTTCATAAGCACCCAAAGTGCACGGCTCCGACCTCGGCATCCCTCTTTGATCCGTTGCCGGGCAATTCCACCCGGCTTTCAAAGCAGGGCTTCCCTCCATAGGCGCCATAGTCATTGTGGGGCCGCCGTTGTCGGCAAGGTCGTTTAAAAGAGGTTCGCCCGTCATAATTCCGTAAGTGCACTCCATATCGTCATACTGCTCAGCAGGATCGGGCCATTGAAGGTTGTATTCACCATTTCCCGGAGGTGTATTGAAATCCGTACCGGTACAATTAAAGGGCACCCAGATGTTTTCCACTTCATTGGCAATAATCGTGTTATTGACTACCAGTGGCGTCACATTGATGATCCCGCTGGCGAACTGGGTGGAGTTGTTTAAAATTGTACAGTTTTGCACTGTACCCGTAACATCACCTTCAATAATGATGCCTCCGCCTATGCCTCTCTCCGTATAAGTATCTTTTGGGTAGGCATAATTTCCCGTTATCGTTACATTCGTGAGATCCGCAATTCCAGGTGCATCCCCGTGGCTCAATATCCATACGCCTACATAAAAGTGAGCTGCGTTATTGGAAATCGTAGAATTTGTAAGAGTTACATGGTTGCCCTGCAGGTAGAGAGCACCGGCGCCGTTTGGCAACTCTGTGTCCTCATACAGAAGCGTTCTGTTCCCGTCTACCACAGTACGATCTATGATAGAAGGTTCCGTTTCATAACCGGTTCGAAACACAGCCCCTCCAAGAGCACCGCTTATATTATCTTTAATCGTTAAGCCGCAAAGATTAAGGGTGCGTCCGTTACCGTCCATAACAATGGCGCCGCCGTTTCCTCCATGGCCCTGTTGTTCGTTATTTTCATCCTGATAATTCGCCCCGTATCCCATTGCGATATTATCTGTAATCGTTGTGTTTACAATAGACAACCCCGTATGTAAAGCGCCGACTGCACCGCCGTTTGCAGCCCTGTTACCGACTATCGTGCTGCCTACGATTATAGTCTCTCCCACTCCCACGCCATAAACGGCGCCGCCGGCCGCATCAGGGCCTATCTCGGCGGCGACATTATTTATGAACACGGAGTCGATTACAGTAACCGATCCGCCATAGTAATAAATCGCTCCCCCTCCTCCGTCAATATCATAGCCCAGGCGTGTAAGAGTGCCGGTTGCTCTGGCGTCCTTGAATGTAAGTCGTTGCACTGTGAGATTTGGATATTGCAATTCAAAATTACCATTATCCATATTCAGAATACGAGTAGTCCCTCCGCCGCTCAATGTAACCAGCCCTCCGCCGTCTATAACCATATTCTTTGTAATCTTCTTTTCAGAGGTGACAGTGATAGTTACCGGTTCGGTTCCGCAATTAAATGTGATTATCCCTCCATTCAGAATCGCCCTGTCCAGAGCAGCTTCCGTACAACTGCCGGGCGAACCGTCTCCTACTATATAATCTGGAATACTCGTATCCACAAGGTCCACAGGACGCTCGCATATCTCGGCAGGCGGCTCCGGAATATCGTCTTCGTCCCAGGTCTCAATGGAAACCGCATCGAGCGTCATTGTCTCGTAGTTAAACTCCCACAAAACATTGTATGCCGTCGTAATGGCGTTTTCAGGCTCTCCCGGTCCGACAGAAACGATTATATTCTTCATCTTGTACTGGCCGGGATTTGAAACCGGCGCTTTGGTTGCACGCCTGAAATCCAAACTCAGATTGTCTCCAGATACTTTACCAAATGACTTCACAACTTTCGAAGTGTCATTCACCCCTGAACTCCCCTTTCCTTTATCGCACTTTAAACCATTACAGGCAAATATACGCTGCCCGTCAACAGGTAAAGGCGAAAGGGTTTTTGTACTCGCCACATCGAGAGTCAATGTATTGTAATTAAACTCCCAAACGACCCCATAGTTAACCGTTCTTAAAATCTCCTGAGTTGCGGGGTTCAGAAAAGAAACGGCAATATCGGCCATCTCATACTGTTCCGGACTAATTACCTGAACACCTCGGGCATCGCTAAAATCCACGAAAACATTACTCACGGCAATAGAGACGCCCGGCAGACCTGCAGTAAGAGAGATAAACAAAAAAATTACAATAACCACCTTGTTTGCAACTAAATTTTTATGACTCATGTTTTCCTCCATTATGGAATCAGAATTCTTGGTCTGGCAAAGGATATTACTTACAGATTACTATATCTCTCAAAACATATCACGTTACGATAACTCATGTCAAATTTCAAATCTTCAATGCATAAGACCTGGTAACTGCAGTTGACTTTACCTTGATCACTATGTTTATCTAATTCACTTATAATAAATTTTGTTAACAGATGGATTTGTGGAAGAGGGGTGCCCATTTTAATATGGTATTCCCCCGCTGCCCCGCAGCCGTAATGGGAACGAAAGCCCGATAGACCACTGTTACAGGTAATACTGTGATGGGAAGGCGGGTAAGTAGGTTGCCCTAAGCCGGAATACCAATTTATCTGAAAATCCTCGAGGGAGGTGAAAACATGAAGATACCGACATTCCCACTCAGACTCTTCACTCTTTTTCCTACTTAACCAATTTCCTTAGTAATTTCATTCTGTGATTTTAAAGCAAGTTACCTATTCATACTATCTTTGTGTCTTGCTTATGAAGTAATAACTATTCTTTTTAAAGGAGGTAAATAGTAATGCTTGTAATAGGAGACAAGATAAATATTTTGAATCCTGCTGTATATAAGGCCATATCAGCATCAAACATGTCGGAGATTATCAACCTTGCACTTCTGCAAAGTAAAGCAGGAGTGGATATGATCAGCATCAATTTGGGGGCCGACCTCAATCCACATATGATGGAGGAGGTTGTAAGGTCTATCCGGGATGTAGTGGATTTACCGATATGCCTGAGTGGAAGCATTGAAATGATTGAAGCGGGCCTGAAAGAGATGTCATGAATACAGTAAAAACAATGAAAGTACTTAATTCCGATGGAATTTACTGTGAGTCCTATCTCTGTTGATAAGGGCTCTAAATGTTGTTTGTACACAATTATTTTATATTGAAAAATAAAATGGAGGATAGTAATGAAAAGAATTTTTTGTTTTATGTTGGTAATTTCAATGATTGCTGTGTTTACGGAAACATCATTTTCAATGTCAAGGACAATGAAAGAGGAGCCGGCCATTGTTATAGTGACGTTCGGTACGACGACTAATGCTCAGGCAACATTTGATTTTTTCGATAAACAGCTCAGAAAGGAACTGCCCAATAAATATCAGCGCCTGAAAATCGAGTGGGCCTTTACTTCTGAGATCGTCAGGGAAAGGGCGAATAAGAAATTCAGGGAAGCAGGATCTAAAACCAGATACAGAAGCCTTTCCCAGGTACTCTCCAATCTGCAGGATGAAGGGTACAGCAAAATAGCTTTACAATCACTCCATATATTTCCAGGCCAGGAGTATAATGAAATGACAAAAGTGATAAGTTCGTTTATTCATATGGGAATGAGGATTGTATATGGGGGCGCCCTCTTTCACTCCTGGGAGCAAATGTTTGAGGTGATCGATATCCTTGAAAAGGAATTCCTAAGTTCAAAGGAAGGTTGTAATGTGCTTGTGGCCCACGGCACTCCTTTAAGTTTTGTGGCCTCCAATATAACCTATCTGGGGTTGGACAGATATCTAAACATGAAGTACAGTAATGTGTTCGTGGGATCGGTTGATGGAGTTCTCACTGCGGATCAGGTGCTGTCACAGGCAAAGGCATGTTCAGGAAAAAGAGTAAGGTTCGTACCGATGATGTATGTAGCGGGCGATCACATAATGAATGACATAATGGGAAATGATCCGAAAGAGCCGTCATGGTCTATGGAAATGAAGAAGGCCGGCTTTAAGGTGGAAGCCGTTTATGAAAAATATAAAGGCAAGAGATTATTCAAGGGGCTCGGATTCTACAAAAGGGTCAACACTATCTTGATTGATCATCTTGTGGAGTCGCTGAATCACCTTGAAGGGAAGACCAAGGAAGACTGAAACTAAAGAGGAGGTTTAAAGAGATTTATTACACTTTTTTTAGTTTTTTTGTTTGCCGCAACAGGGCCAAAGCGTGAGCATTCAGTTAAAGGCGTTATATAACGCAGGGGCGAACCTGTGTGTTCGCTCTGACGGTGGCGAATATAAAAGAGGATTCGGTATACCGAACACTGCCGGGGGGCGAACAGACAGGTTCGCTCCCCCCCGGCTTATTGCATATGCCCTATCCCTTACACCTGCTCGCCGGCGCACCCCTTTAAATAGGCATGGATATACAAAACAGCCATTTCCCGCGTTCTCTCGCTTTCAGGGAGTAAAGTCGTTGTATCGTCCAGAAATTTATCATCAATATCTTCAATTAACGCATCTATGTCGTCATAGGCATCTATTTCCGGCTTTAAAGATTCTATCTCCGGTAACTTGTCAGCTATAAAATCAGCAATAGAGGGGAAATCGTTATTCAGCATTTCTGTTGTCTCGTCTATACTTTCATCATCGGACTGACCAAGTATCTCGGTAAAGATTCCCTCCTTTACATCACAAAAGTTTACAATCCTCCTGTCCTCCAAAACAGCACTCGATACAGCGATTCGAGCAGCTCGGATAGTTGACCTCGGGCCGAGAAATACAGAAATGTTATTGAGCACTCTGATTGAGTCAACTATAAAGCTCAACAGAAATTCAGGAAACAATATATCTCCTTCATCATTGTAAAGCTCTTTTTTCACGATTTTTACTTCATCGTCATGGTCCACCCGATCGATCCTGATACTGACAAGCCGATTCTGAATAGCCCTGTGAATCTGAAACTCATTGATACTGTTGGTTGTAGAGATAAAAAGAAAATCAACGGGAAAGGTCATCCTGCTGTTTGTGGGAGTAAAGTGTTTCTCCTGAAGTCCCTGGATAAAAGCATACTGGGCCTCCTTATTTAAAAGGCCCAATTCATCCACAAAAATGACACCTCCGGCCCCCTGAGCGATCTTCCCCGGCTCAAGGACCCTTGGATCGAAAGGATCTCCGATTTCGGCATATCGAGTGAGGTGGTACATGCCAAGAATCCTCTCTGGTTCAATATCCTCATTGCCCTGAATTCTGGCGAATCCGCTTCCCTCATCGAGATAAACTCTCTGAATTTCTATTTCCGACATTGAAACTCCGCCGGTAATATAATTTTGTCTGCAAACAGGGCATAATTCGGATAACGACAAAGCATCACCATCCGTAAGAGCACGATAGAGATGCACAGCATTCTCCCGAACCGGGCAGCCGGCAGGCGCGTATATCCGGTGATTGGCATAATACTCCTTTAAAACGTCGAAAACAGCCTTTGCCAGTTCCGTCTTGCCTACACCGAAATCCCCCTTAAGAAGTACTCCGCTGCCTGTCATAAGCACCTCTGTCAAACGTCTTTTAACATGGTTCAATCCGTACATACGGGGGAAGATGTCCTTACCTTTCTTCAGATTCTCCTTTATCTGTATAATAAAACGATGGTGTACACTATTCGTACAAACCTCAATTTTAGGAAGTTCACTTAATAAAACACTATCCTTGTCATGTAGAAAACTCACAAAATACTCCTTATACAACAGGGTTTAGCCATACTACTATGGCAGGATGACACACTATCCATTAAGCATATCGCTCTGTTTTTTATGAATGTGGAACAACGAATATCGAATAAGGATCATGGCTGTTTGATTCTTTAACACCATACCGAATGCAATGGCTCCTGAATATTCAACAAAGCCTTAATGCTCTTTTTTATGGTCCGGCCCGCTTCTTCTCCACTCCAAAAACCTCTCTTCATAATCGCCGATAAATGACCTTACCTTCGAAGCAATGGCATATAGAATGCCAAAAAGGAGAAGAGGAATGGAAAGTAAATTCCCCAAGAAAGAAAGCTTATCACCTGAGTTGCCTGATATCATAAGAGTATTGAACCTAAAAAACATTTAGCAGTCAGCTATCAGCTGTCAGCTTTTTAATTGCAACAACTCACAGCTTACATTACACTCACCTGCGGGGTGATATTTAATCTTTGGCATAATGCCTGGTATTCCCTTAGCTGAAGGCTGACCGCTGATAGCTGACTGCTGTTTTTACATTCATCGCCATCTCTTTGACAATGTCTATAAGTTCGTCTTCATGTTCCTCCCAGGCGCCGGGATAAAACAGTGGCGGTTCGTCCATATTGTATTGTTTATTGATCGGATTCCTCACGGACGATCCGTTAACCCTTGTCCATGGCGAATGACCTTTCGTCGCCGCATTTATAAGATCCACGGCATGCTTCCCGCGATACCACAAAGGCGTATTTATTAAATCAGGGAGTTCTTCGTTAGGCGGCTGAGCATGATCCTCTTCAGCCTGTATTCTCAAATAGGGGCATCCAACCTTGCCTATAAAACCAAGGGCTTCGCGTTCTGACCACCAAAGTCTGTTTTCCGGCGAAGGATCTCTATAAATGCTGTAATGATCGAATATCTCTTTACCGGTCTCGATGTAATCTGAGAAACTCTCTCCTCCCAAAACCCAGGGTTCGAAAGAGATAACAAAACTGTCCGAAGGTCCTTCAATATCGATAAGATAGCTCACATTGAGATGGGGATGGCGCGCTAAACAGCCTGCTGCTATTGAAATTCCATAACTGAATGCAATAAGACCGAGTGAGGAATTATCGATGTTAGAGCGTGAATGAACGAAATCGATTACTGCCTTAAGGCCGTCCTGATGAATATGGCCGTTGTAATCCTCATTACCTTCAGAGGGATGTATTACTCCTCTACCTTGCGGATTGAAGTGTACTTCAACAAACCCCATTTCAGCTAAATGGAGATCGTTATTTTCACCACTCCCCAGCCCTCCCGGTATACTGATGACAACAGGGAAAGAGTTACCTTGATAAAGGTTCTCATCGGGTTGGATTATTTTTACCCAAAGTCTGCTTCCGTCAGATGCCGTAACAAAATAGCCCTCAATAAGCTCAGTATTATATCTCATGTCATGTAAGAGTCAAATATCGTAACTGTTCACAGAACCCGTGGATCGATAGTCTGTTTAAAGAGATTTTGCAGAATGAACTCCACTTAACCGTTGCCTGTTCATCATGATAGGGAAGAGAAGTAATTAAACGGTTTTTATCTTTAACTGACCTCTAACCTCAGATCACTGTGAACAGTTACCTTTATCTTTAACTGACCTCTGACCTCCGATTACAGTGAACAGTTTCTAAATATCTTTTATAGCAAAACAAAGGATTACCAGCACAATACCTTCCGCCAGAACGATCAGGTTCAGCAGAGCGGAAATTCCGTGAAGTTTGCCAAAAGATCGCCTTAGTGACTGCTGCACCGGATTATCGGCCTCCAATTGATCGAAGGAGTGTATTTTAGCCTTTACAGCCCTTACTTTCGGATGAATGACAAAGTAACTTACAATATTTATCAACAGAGCGGAAACGAGAAGAGCCAATACAACCATGTGGATGCGTTTTATCGGACCGGACAGTAGTAATCCATAGGTTGTAAGACAAACCCCGGACACAACCAGATTAAAAGGAAAATAGGCAGGAAAAAGGAAACCAACGATCGAGCCTGCCGCGTCCCTGGTGTGATACTTAAAAATAATGGGAGTAACAATAGCGGTAAACATAAACATCCCGCCAACCCACATGGAAAGGGATATCGAATAAAGGGATATAAACAGACTTTTCATTGTCATTTCACCTCTGATAAAAAGAACTCATTCTCTGTCGCCAGACAAACCAGAATAACATAAAACACTCAATCCGGGCCACTAAATCTACAATCCTTCGCCTGTTTTCAGGGTTTAAAAACTCGCAACTGTTCACAGTGATCTGAGGTCAGAGATCAGTTGCCAGAGATCAGTTGAAAGTAAAAGGGATTTTTTTATTGAATTTCATGAGCATAATCGGCATCTCTACCCTTTTCGAAGTTCTTACCATGAAAAATAAGGTAAATCTCTTTATACAGACCACCGATCCCTGAACTCTGTGAACAGTGACAATAACTCAAGAAGGTGAGGGGTTATAAAAAAGATGAGCCATCACCTCTCTTTTACAAAAAAAACACACCTCTTTACGACAACTTTACTTTCATATCTGACAAAAAGAAAGTAGAATATAAGATCGATGTAATCAGCAGGGGAAATACATTTATCCCAAAAAACAGCAGTCAGCTATCAGCGGTCAGCCTTCAGCTAAGGAAAGAATTGATGTTATGCCAATAATAAGCTTCACCTTACGGTCGAGTCTGTTTTGAACCATAAAGTGTTGCAATTAAACAGCTGACAGCTAAATGCTGTTTTTAGTTTTTTCCCCCTGCTGATTGCATCTAATATAAAGCAATAAAGGCATATAATGTTTGCTCCTGACCAATGCAAAATAATTCTCTCGAGAGTTACTTTACACATCTCTATAGAAACACCTTATACGGATTTGCCTGCCAATGACACGACTCATTTAAAAATTAAAGGAAAATTTTTATGTTGAAAGGCAGCTATAGAAAAAACATTTTACTTCTCTCCTTTGTCATACTTCTAATGTTTCCTCTGTATAACATCTTCGTAATATACCCCTCTTTTCATCGATTAATCGTTAATAAAACCGAGAATGAGGCTGTGCGACTGGCAAGTTATCTGGCGACAAAAATAATTGTCGGTGAAGATGTAATAGACAAAGAACACCTCCCGGCCACTCTCTCTGCCGATGTAAATAAAATCCAAAAGGACTTTGAATTAATCAAATTGAAAATCTTCATGCCCGACGGAGAAATCGCTTACTCAACGACTCCCGAAGAGGTTGGTCAGGTGAATGAAAAGAGCTACTTTCATAATATTGTCGCCACAGGAGACGTCTATACTAAAATCGTACATAAACAAACAAAGTCTTTAGAGGATCAGGTCGTAGTAGCAGACGTCGTAGAAACCTATGTGCCCGTAATGAGAGGAGACAACTTTCTCGGCGCCTTTGAAATATATTATGACATCACCAAAAGCAAAGCAGAGATGGACAGGCTGACAACGCATATTACAGTGATGCTTTTTATTGTTTCATCAGGACTGTTACTGGCTATCGTTTTGTTTTTTTTCAAAACAAGCGAACATGTTGCTGACTCCATAAAAATCGGACAACAAAAAAAACGGGCCTATCAATTTACAATACTTCTGTCTGCTGCCGTCTTTTTCGCCGAGCTCATGATCATGCTTGCCCTGGATTTTTTTACTCCCCAAGTTACCGCCTTTGTCGAGAGTTTAATTGACAGTTTTTTTCTTGTTTGCATACTTTTTCCTGTGCTCTACCTGCTCACGTTCCGTCCCATGATGTTACAAATAACAAACCTTGAACAAAAGGAGAGATCATTAAGGAAGTCCGAAAGAGAGTGGTACAACACCTTTAATTCTATATCGGATTTTGTCTCCGTCCATGACAAAGACTTTAAAATTTTAAGGGCCAACAGATCATTGGCCGATTTTTTGGGCGCCACAATGGAGGATATTACAGGGAAACACTGTTATGAAGTCTTTCATAATACAAGTGTTCACCTGCACAACTGTCCCCATTTCGATACACTAAAAAGCAGAGAAACCATTGTCAGAGAAGTTGACGATACAGAAAGCGGTCTTTATATGCTTGTAACGACTTCTCCTGTTCACGACGATTCGGGGGAGCTAATCGGTTCCGTTCACGTTGCAAGAGATATCAGCGAACTCAAGAAAAAGGAAGAGGAATTGAGGCTGTTCAGGTTTTTAATAGACAACTCCAATGACGCCATTTTGATCATCGATCCGACAACAGGAGTTTTCCTCGATGTCAACGAAAAAACATACGATTCATTCGGTTATACTCGCGAACAGCTTTCTTCGATGCGTTTCACTGATATTGAAGCCGATGACTCTGAAGGAGCGGAGTGGGAGACCCTGGTCGCAAGAGTCAGAGACCGGGAACATATGCTCTTTGAAAGAAAATACAAGCGCAATGACGGCTCACTTTTTGACGTTGAAGTGAATATCAAATATATCTCCTATATAAAAAGCGACTATATGATTGCCGTTGTAAGAGATATAACGGAAAAGAAACAATCAGAGATGAATCTTAAAAGAAAATCCGAGGAACTGGAAGAGATGAACCGTAATCTTGAAAATATGGTTGCCAAAGAAACTCGTAAAAGACTGGACCAGGAACGTCTTTTAATCCAACAATCCAAGATCGCCTCCATGGGAGAGATGATCGGCGCCATCGCCCACCAATGGAGACAGCCTCTAAACGCGTTAAGCATAATGGTTCAGGAGATTCAGGACGCCTATGAATTTGGAGATCTCGACGAAAAATACATTGATGAAACAGTAAAAAACGCAATGTCTCAAGTACAGTATATGTCCAAAACAATCGACGATTTCAGAAATTTCTACAGACATTCTACGGATAAAGAGACTTTCAGTGTTATTAAAGCAGTAAAAAGCGCCGTATCTCTTCAGGAGGCGCAGCTTAAGCAGAGTCAAATAAATGTAATAATAAACACCGACATCATCGGAAGTTATCGTGTATACGGATATGCCAATGAATTTAAGCAGGTTTTATTGAACATAATAAGTAATGCCAGAGGAGCAATCATAGAGGCAAGGGAAGAGGGGCTGATAGATAAAGAGAACGGTGAAATATCTATAGACCTCACTCAACTTGAGAATCAGATAACCATAAGCATAACCAACAACGGCAAAATAATCCCTGAAGGTATTTTCGACAGAATTTTCGAGCCCTATTTCACGACTAAAAAAGGTGTTGAAGGCACGGGCATAGGTCTTTACATGTCAAAAACAATCATAGAAAAACACATGGGCGGAAAAATCTACGCAGCCAATGTGGAAGAGGGCGTAACATTCACAATAGAGCTGGCCGCCAATGAATCCCCGTAAAGTGAGAGTATATGGAACAGCTAATCATAGAGCTCAATATTCACTCCCAATAATTAACGACCATAAAAAATGTAGGGGCAGACCTGCGTGCCTGCACCGGCGGCAGCTAACGAACAAACGCACCGGAGCAGCGGCACGCGGCCGGGGCGAACACACAGGTTCGCCCCTACGAATCATCATAAATAATCTTCATACTTTGTGGTGATCCCGAGAATCAAGAATATTTATCTTGCAATCCTCTCTGAAAATTGCCTTTTTATCAAGTCGCTACCTGGCGCCCTATGTTACCATCGGGTGAAACAGTTTCATGCTCACTAAAAATCATGTTATTAAAGTGTCTCTTTTGTTAAAATAAAAGGACTACATTTTTAACAGCAAACCGGATTATGAATAAAACAAATCGTCGCACATTTCTCAGAAAAAGCGCCTCCTTTGGTCTCGGTGTCACTGCTGCGCTTTCATTCCCCAATATTGTATCGGGCCTGAACAAAAAACCGACCATAAAAGTAGTAGGCACCCACGTTACATTACAGGAGAAACTGAGAAAGAAAGCGGAAAAGGATTTAGGCATTATAATAGAATTCTACCCGGGCGGAAGCGCTGAAGTTATTCTGAAAGCTACGACAAACCCCTCTTCCTTCGATATCTACGAGCAGTGGTCCAACAGTATTAAGGTGCTGTGGCAGGCAAACGCCATCCAACCGATTGAAACGAAAAAACTGAAGTATTGGAGCGAAATTAACGATTTAACAAAAAAAGGAAGAATTTCCCCAAAAGCGAATATAGGACTGGGAGATGCACCATATAAACTACTCTATGTACAGGACAACGAAACCTTGGGTGCAGGTGCAACAGATCGAATCAGCTTTATGCCATATGTACATAACACGGATTCATTCGGATATAATTCGTCGATTATTGAAAGAGGCGTTCCCTATGAAACCGAAAGCTGGTCATGGCTCCTGGACACACGATATCAGGGAAAAGTCGCTCTTGTCAACGCCCCCACAATAGGCCTCTTCGATGCCGCTCTGGCAGCAAAATCGCTTGGATTGATCGATTTTGACAATATGGGAAATATGACCAGAAAAGAAGTTGATGAACTATTTAAAATCATGATCGATTTTAAAAGAAGGGGCCATTTCAGAGGAGTATGGTCTTCCGTTCCACACTCCGTCGAGCTTATGGAAACCGGGCAGGTCGTTATTCAGAGTATGTTCTCACCCGGTGTTTCGGCATTAAAGGGAAAAGGGATTCCCTGTATATATGCAGCGCCCAAAGAGGGCTACCGTGCATGGCACGGAGTGATGTGCCTCTCTGCCAAATCCGCCGGAGAACAGAGAGAGGCTGCTTACATGTTCATGAACTGGTGGTTGTCGGGCTGGCCCGGAGCTTTTATTGCCAGGCAGGGATATTATATTTCCAATCCAGAACGTTCCAGGCCCTTTATGTCAAAAGCCGAGTGGGATTACTGGTATGAGGGGAAGGAGGCGACCGAGCCGCTTAAGGGTACGGATGGAAAGGTTTCCGTTAATCCCGGAGAGATCAGAACAGGGGGCTCCTATTCAAAGCGTTTTGAAAACGTGGCCATATGGAATACCGTTATGGATACATATGAGTATACATTATTAAAATGGAACGAATTCGTATTAACCTGACAGAGAATGCCTGAAAAAGGGAGGTAAAAAAAATCAAAACCTATTTGAGTCAGAGAGTCAAGCTGAAAAAAAGAATCTATATGGGTTTCATCGCCTCCGCCCTCTTTTCACTGACTATTATACTTGTCGCTTTCGTTACGTTCAACGGAACGACAAAAGACTTTATCGATTTTGTTGCTTTTAGCAAACACTCTCAAAACGACATGGCTATTATAAAAAACATTTCCGAGATACAGAGGCAGGCTCTTGTTTTTACCTATGAAGGATACCTCTCCGCAGCAGAGGCTGTCCACAACATTCACTCCGATATGCTGGAGCAAATCAGTAGTGTAAAAGATAGGGACAATAGGAGAGTTGGTGTCATCGAGAGACATCTGAATGCCTATTTTGAGACATTTCAGCAGGTTGAAAAGGAGAGGCAGCTAAGGACCGAACTGGTAAACCTCGGCTTTCGGAATGCCGCAACAAGAGTTGAAAACAATATTGTCACCTATATGAAGCAATTGCCGGGCGCCGATGTATCGACAAAAAAGTTTGAGTCCCAAAGAGTATTAAACAGACTTTTACAAGTTGAGAAAAACGTTATCCGATACTTCGATACTCTTGACGCATCCAATATCTCCATTGCAAAAGAGAGTATTACAGAGGTAAAGAGAGGATTGGACAGTTTTCTCGACAGGGAAGAGGAGAGTGACTCCGTGGAGCTTTTAAGACAAACAAAACATTCTCTCGACACCTATGAATCTATTTTTATTGAAGCTGTTCAGCGCACAAGGGGATATCTCTTTCTTGTCAACGTCGTAATGGCTGCAGAGGCCTATGAGATATTATATAACGCAAAAAAGATGATCGAAGAATCAAACCGGGAAATGGAAACGATCGAAGATGAAATTATATCGACTATATATAATGTTACGAAATTTCTTTTGGTAACAGGAAGTGTAATGATAATACTCTTTGTCTTCTTCTCCTATAACATCGTACGAAGTATTACCGAACCTGTTTTAAAACTGGCCAATACTTTTCATGAGCTTACACAGGGAAGCAAAGAGGCTGAAATTCCCCTTTATGAATTATCAGATGAAATCGGCTCTTTGACCAAAGCGGCTTCCGTTTTTAAAGAAAAAAACCGGGAGACAGAGGAGTTGCTCAATAAATCGCTGATGTTGACAAAGGAACTGGAGAAAAACAAAGCCGAGCTTGAACGCTCCAACGATGAATTGGAACAGTTTGTTTACACAGTATCCCACGATCTGAAATCTCCTCTTGTAACAAGCATGGGCTTTATTGGAATTATCAGAAAACTGGCAGACCAGGGCAAAATGAACCAGGCAGTGGAAAAACTGGATCGTGTCGTTAAGTCGAACGAGAGAATGAGTCAGCTCATTAATGATTTGCTGGAGCTGAGCCGTGTCGGGCGTATAGATAAGGATAAAAAGCCGGTCGATTTGAATGAGATGTTAACGACATTTAAAGATAATCAACAGACCCGGCTGGAGAGAGTCGGTCTTACTCTCACCATAAAACCGCAACTGCCTGTCATATATGCAAATGAAAGTCGTATACTACAGGTTTTTGAAAACATTTTAAGTAACACCGTCAAATATGCCGTCCAGTCGGATTCCCCTTTTCTTGAAATCGGCTCAAAGGAGGAGGAGGATCATTATCTGATTTACTGCAAAGACAACGGGCCCGGCATACCGGTGCAGTATCATAAAAAAATATTCGGGCTTTTTTACAGACTCGGAAGTAAACAGGAAGGCACCGGCATTGGCCTGACAGTTGTCAAAAAGGTGATGAATTTTCATAACGGAGAAGTGCAGGTAGAATCGGAGGAAGGAAAGGGCGCAACATTCTGGTTGAAATTTCCAAAAAAGAAGGAGTGATTCGATGTCAGAAAAAGAAGTACAAAGACTTTTACTGCTTGTTGAGGATGACGACGATCATGCAGAAATCGCAGGGTATTATATCACTGAAAACTATAGAGACATAAATCTGATGCGATTTTCCGATGGAGATATAGCGATGAAATATCTTGAGAAAATCGGTGAAGATGAGGATAAAAAATATCCCTGGCTGATTTTCCTTGACCTGAAGGTGCCTAAATACAGCGGTTTTGAAATATTGTCTTTTTTAAAATCCCACAGAATGTTAAAAAGGGTCCCTGTCGTAATATTCACAACATCCAGCGCCAATAAGGATATAACAGAGGCCTTTGACAAAGGCGCGAACAGCTATATATCCAAACCGATCGAGCCGGAAGGCTTTGAGACGACAATCAGGCAGATTGTGGATTATTGGCAGACAAATCAGCATATGCATCTGATAAGCAGTATGAATCAATAACATTGACGTAAGACCTCTTACCCCTGACGTAATGACATGAACAGCATGAATCACATTACCCATGTCAAAATACTTCTCATAGAAGATAATACAGATCATATCGATCTGTTCAAAGATAATCTGGAGATGACCTCTTTCTATCACACCAAGCCGGACATTACCGCTTCTCTGGCCCACGGCATTAAACTCCTGACAGATAAGAAGTATGATCTGCTGTTTCTGGACCTGGAGCTAATCGACAGCGGTATCGGTAACACATTAGGCACAATTAAGAATTTAACGAAAATATGCCCCGTTGTAGTCCTTACATCACTGGATGACAGAGAAACCATTCTCAATGTTATACGTAAAGGCGCAGATGACTGTTTGCCGAAATCGGATTTGTCTCCCAGTTTGCTGGAACGGTGTATTCAATTTAATATCGACCGCAGGAGGGAGAGGGAAAAACTCCTTAAAAGCGAAGCTTCCCTTGCCGAAGCGCAGCGTATCGCCGGTATTGGTAACTGGGATTGGGAGATTTCCACGAATGAACTCTCATGGTCTGACGAAGTCTATCGTATATTCGGCCTGAAGCCTCAGGAATTTAGAGCAAATAATGACTTCTTTTTCGGAATTCTTCATAAAGACGACAGAAACTATGTGCAGGCAACAGTGAGTAAGTCATTACAGGGAAAAAAACCCTACAATTTTTACTATCGTATCGTAACACCGGAGGGGTCGGAAAAGATTATACACGAACAGGCAGGTGTCTCATTCGATGTTGAAGGCAAGCCTCTGAGGATGACGGGAACGATACAGGATGTTACAAGCAGAAGGAAAACCGAAGAGGAACTAAACAGATACAGAAATAACCTCGAAGCAATGGTGGAGGAGAGGACTGTCGAATTAAAAAAAATAAACGATCAACTGAAAACAGAGATAACCAACCGTAAGGAGATCGAAAAGATACTGAAAACCAAAACCTGTGAGCTCACTCAATCGAACGAGGAGCTTGGTCGCTTTGCATATGTGGCGTCCCATGACTTGCAGGAGCCTTTAAGAAAAGTAGTGAGTTATACGGAACTTTTCGAAAGTAAATATAAAGGTTTCCTGGACAAAAAAGCCGATAAATATATCGATTATATAATAGATGGCGCGAAAAGAATGCAGGAGTTGATTTCCGATCTCCTTCGCTTTTCTCAGGTTGGCAACCATAAAAAAGAATTCGAGCCGGTGGACTGCAACAATGTACTTGACACCGTTCTTTTTAATTTGCAATTAATGATAAACGAAAATCATGCCACTGTACATTATGAGACATTACCGGAGATAATAGCGGACAGAGTGCAGATTATACAGTTGTTCCAAAATCTGATTGGCAATGCCATTAAATACAGAACCAAAGAGGCGCCTGTGATTAAAGTACTGGCAAGTCCTATAGAAAACAGCTCTAAAGACAATGGAGAATCGGCAGCCGGAGACAAAAATATACCTTCAAGATGGTTGTTTTCAGTCAGTGACAATGGCATTGGGATAGATGAGCAACATAAAGAAAGAATATTCTTAATGTTTCATCGCCTTCATGGAAGGCTTGAGTATTCAGGCACAGGAATAGGTCTTGCCATATCTAAGAAAATAGTTGAAAGGCATGGCGGTCATATCTGGGTTGAATCGGAATCCGGGAAGGGGAGCACCTTTTACTTTTTCCTCTCTCCATGATTCCCGACACTTTTTTAGAACACTGATTGTGAAGACGATGCGGATTTAAATGGATAATAAAATCACAATACTTCTAATAGAAGACAACGAAGACCATGTCGACCTCTTTAAAGATAACCTGGAGATGACATCCTTCTACAACGCTACCCTGGAAATATCCGAATCGATGGCCCAAGGCGTCAATCTGCTTCAAAAACAAAAATATGACATTCTCTTTCTTGACCTCACATTAAAAGACAGCGATATTGGCGAAACATTGGAGAAAGTGAATGATTTGACAACATTTTGCCCTGTTGTCGTTCTCACCTCTTTGGATGACAGAAAAACAATTCTCGATGTTATACAAAAAGGCGCAGATGACTGCTTACCAAAATCCGATTTATCTCCAAGCTTATTGGAAAGAAGTATTCAGTTTAATATAGATCGTCGAAAGGACAAACAGAAATTAATCGAAAGCGAACAAAGGTTCTCGGACCTTTATAATAATTCTCCCGATATGTATGTATCCGTGGACGCAGAAACTGCCGAAATTATCGAATGCAACCAGACATTGGCAGGTAAATTAAAGTATTCAAAAGAGGAAATTCATGGAAGAAAAATATTTGAACTCTACCATCCCGACTGCCTGGATGAGGTAAAGAGAGCCTTTAACTTATTTGTTACAACCGGTGAAGTCCATGACGCTGAGCTGCATCTTATGCGAAAGGATGGCGGGAAACTGGACGTTCTGCTCAATGTCGCCGCCGTTAGGAATAAGGAAGGGAAAATATTACACAGTCGCTCCTGCTGGATAGATATTTCGGAAAAGAAAGCTGCAGAAAGAGAGAAACAGCGTGCATTCGAGAGTATGAGGCTTATCCTGGATGGTCTGGAAGCACTCGTTTATGTCGCTGACATGGAGACTTACAGATTACTTTTTGTTAATAAAAGCATAAGGGATTATTATGGAGATATCGAAGGGAGTATTTGCTGGCAGGCATTACAAGATGATCTGACCGGCCCTTGCTCTTTTTGCACGAACGACAAACTTTTAGATCACAAAGGAAACTCTAAAGGGGTATATACTTGGGAATACTACAACAAAAAAGCGAAAAAATGTTTTTTAGTTCATGACAGGGCGATAGAGTGGGTTACAGGTAAAATCGTTAAACTCGAAATTGCCACCGATATTACCGAAAAAATGTTAATGGAGAAAAAGCTTAAAGAGCTGAATGAGAATCTTGAAAAACAAGTAGCAATAGAAGTAACCTCTCGCCTGAAAGCGGAAGAGGAGAAAAAAGCGCATGAAGCGATTTTAATACAGCAATCCAAGATAGCGGCAATGGGTGAAATGATCGGAGCGATAGCCCACCAGTGGAGGCAGCCCTTAAATGCACTGGGGATCATGATACAGGATATTCAGGACGCCTATGAATATGGAGAGTTAAGCGAAAAATATATAAACGACATCGTAAGAAAATCGGTAAATCAAATACAGTTTATGTCAGGAACAATAAACGATTTCAGGAACTTTTATAAGACTTCTAAAATCAGAGAGACCTTCAATGTAGTGAAGGCCATAACCTCAGCCACCTCTCTCCTGGAAGCCCAATTTAGCTTCCATACCATAAGCATAAATATGAAATCCTCAAAGAACGGAACTCTTGCCGTGACAGGTTACTTAAATGAGTTTAAACAGGCAGTTCTGAATATTGTAAGTAACGCGGGAAGTGCGATTATTGAAGCACGGCAAGAGGGGATGTCAGTCGAAGAAACAGGCGAGATTTTAATAGATATCTCTCAGGAAAAGGAGATAATTATCATAAATATTTGCAATAGAGGCAAACACATTCCGGAAGAGATAATAGGCAGGATTTTCGAACCCTATTTTACGACAAAAAATCCTGCCGAGGGAACCGGTATCGGTCTCTATATGTCAAAAATGATTATCGAAAAAAATATGGGCGGTAAATTGTATGCAAAAAATATTGTAAATGGAGTGAAGTTTACAATAGAGCTGTTAGGAAACTAAATGATTTAATCAAACTACAACATCTTTACAAGCAAAGCGACTATAACAATGCCTGTCGCTACGACAGCTCCCAATTTTACTGTAAGACGAAGTTCCAGAGTATCGATTCTGTTTTCAAGCTTTGAAGTCTCGCTATCGATTTTCTCCTCAAGTTCTGATTTGAGATTCCTGATCTCGCCTTCAAGTCGCGCAGCTTCCGACTCTATCTTGCCTTCAAGCCGTGCAGTTTCCGACTTTATCTCGCCCTCAAGCAGTGCGGACTTCGACTCTATCTTGCCTTCAAGCCGTGCAGCTTCCGACTCTATCTTGCCTTCAAGTCGTGCAGCTTCCGACTCTATCTTGCCTTCAAGCCGTGCAGCTTCCGACTCTATTTTGCCTTCAAGCCGTGCAGCTTCCGACTCTATCTTGCCTTCAAGCCGTGCAGCTTCCGACTCTATCTTGCCTTCAAGTCGTGCAGCTTCCGACTCTATTTTGCCTTCAAGCTGTGCAGCTTCCGACTCTATCTTGCCTTCAAGCCGTGCAGCTTCCGACTCTATCTTGCCTTCAAGCCGTGCGGACTCCGACTCTATTTTACCTTCAATCCCGGTAAGTCTTTCATTAACCTTGCCTATTTCCTCGCTAAGCCTTCTTTCAAGACGTTCTTCAGCAATAAGAATCGCTTCATGCCTGGCTTTCACGTCTACTTCACTTATTATATCGACCAGGGACTCGGCAGCCCTGTCACCAAGCCTGTCTCTCAATGGTTCCGGAATTGTTATTACAGCCATGTATTTAGTATACATACTTTATACTCAAAAAACAACAGGGAAAGCCGAAACCGGCACAGGAATTATCAATGGAGTATAGCACAACGCTATTTAACTAAAAACAGCATTTAGCTGTTAGCCATCAGTTATCAGCTTTTTAATTGCAACACTTTTAGGTTCAAAACAGATTCACCCACAAGGTGAAGCTTATTATTGACATAACATCAATTCTTTCCTTAGCTGAAGGCTGACAGCTGATTACTGTTTTAGGTTAAAAAGACTCACTGATCCTATTGCAATATTGCAATCAGTTGCCTGCAAATAATTGCATTTTTATAAAAGTAACTTCAGGCGGCAACCTTTATAAATATAAAGAGAATCAAACTATCGACGTTCAAAAAACTTTTTAGCGCTCATTTCCTAAATGAGCTAAACAGTGGCCAGAGTTACGATGCACTTTTTAATCCTGCCGACGGACTGTTTGGGAAACAGTCCCTGCATTTTGGCTTATTTTATGCATATACTGAAATTGATATCAGCTATCAGCCTTCAGCTTAAGAAATACTTGACATTATGCGAAAAAACACCATCCGGCAGGCGAGTATAATGTAGGCTGTAAGTTGTTGAAACTGAAAAGCTGACAGCTGACTGCTAAAGGCTTATCTTTTGGAACAAAATAGTTATAAAAATGACAAAGGGAGGTAGAATTATGAGACTGTTTGTAATTTTAGTCATGGTATGCATGCTCTTTACAAGTATGGCTTCTGCAAATACGCTTGAGGAGAGGGCGCAGGCGAGCCGGGATGCGATCAAGGAATTTATTGCTGAGCTAAAAGGAGAACTGATGAAAAGCATGAGCAAAGAAGGACCTGCAGAATCGATACCTCTTTGCCGGGAAAAAGCGCCTGAAATTGCCGCCTCCATTTCTAAAGAAAAGGGCTGGACCATTGGCAGGACGACCCTGAAGCTCAGAAACACAGCAAATGCGCCTGACTGGTGGGAGTTCAAATACTTGTTGAAATTCGAAGAGCAGAGAAAGAAAGGAAAAGGAGTATCAACACTGGAACATTACGAGATAACCGATAGAGGGGGGGAAAAGGTTTTTAGATACATCAAAGCAATCCCCATAATGCAAAAGCCCTGTCTAATGTGTCACGGAGTCACTCTGCCAAAAGATGTGAAAGATGCAATGGACAAAAACTACCCATATGACAACGCCACAGGGTACAATGCAGGTGAAATTCGAGGCGCATTTACGATAATTCAGCCTTTGGAGTGATTTACATCATATCGATCTTGTACATCTTCAATTTCAATCTTAAACTCAGCGCCGGATTGAACGTTTCTGACACTCAATCCGGCGCCCATTTCATTTTCTATGATTGATTTTGCCATGAACAGCCCGATACCTGTTCCCTGTTTCATATGTTTTGTGCTGAAATAGGGATCGAACACTCTGTCAACAGGCTCTTCATATATACCGCCTCCGTTGTCGGAAATGGTTATAATGCCATTATTTGTAAATTCCTCCCTATAAAGGCGTACTTTTATTTGACTATTTTTAACATTTCTCTCTCTCAGAATTTCCACGGCATTAACAAGAATCTTGATGACAGCCTGAGAGAAGTCATTGGGATACCCTGTGATCGTTAAATCCTCCCTGATGTCCAGCTCTATGGTAATGTTGTAGCTTGCAATAAAGTCGTTTGTAATGGCTATACTCTTTCTCAGCGCATCTGCCAGATTGAATTTTTCCTTCTTTTTATTGGAGCAATAAACCTTTCTGAAATTATTGATTGTACCGGAGAGATGATTCAATTGGTTCATCGTTTTTTTTACCGTTTCTTTGAGATACCTTTCATTCAACTCGCCGTATTTATAAGCGTCTTCTATACCCTGCACCATAATACCTGCCGCATTAAGAGGTTGCCTCCAGTGATGAGAAATATTCACCAATATTTCTCCCATCGTTGCCTGTCGTGACTGTTTCAACACCAAAAGATCTTTCTCCCTGTTTCTTTCCACCTCTTCAGCGACTTTCCGCTTCAGATTTTTGTTTAACTCTTCAAGCTTTGTCGAGCTTTTATATAACCGATCATAGAGTAGTGAGTTTTCAAGAGAAATTGCAATTTGGGATAACAGCATTTTTAACAGTTCCACATTCTCCATAGTAAACGCATTGGTTGTCAGATTGTTTTCCAGATAAAGCACTGCAATTAACCTTTCAAGATAAAAAACAGGAGTACACAGGATCGATCTCGGCTCTTTCCGAATGATATAAGAATCATGACGAAATAATTCATCTTTCAGTGCATCCTCCATTATGACATCCTTCTTTGTGCGAATAACATAACGAACCACAGATTCGGACAGTTCGTGGCATTGACTCAATGGCTGAGACTGAAGAACGGCAATATCATCAATGTCAACGGCAGCCTTACACTCGATGACAGGATCGTTTTCAGGATTCAGTATTAGAAATCCTCTGCCGGCCCCGGCATTCTCAATGATAATCCTCATAATTTTCAGCATGAGTCGCCCAGTGTTTACTTCACCGGAGATGGCCTGAGAGGCCTTTATTACAGTAATCAAATCGAGTGATTTGAAGGGGATTTTATTTTCCATTCGTGAAAATCCGATGATAGCCTCCCCCAGAAGAGATTGAAACCTCATTGTCAGTTGAACGCTCTTGGCCTTGGCCTTCAATTTTTCGTACAATCTAAGCGCCTGACTCAAATAAAGACCGGCAAATCGCTTCTTTCCCCTTTTTAACCAGTATATGGCAGCCAATTCATTACCCAGGGCTTCATATTGTGGAAATCCGTATTTTTTGGCATTGTCGATTGCCTGGTCGTAAATATCCATTGACCCAAGAACATCTCCCTTTAAAGCCGTGATCTCGGCGAAAAATATCCTTTCAGGAGAGCTGAAATTAACATATGAAGCAGCAGCGCATTTACGGATAAATGAATAATATTTTTCAATATACTCCCCAAATTTCTCTTTCTCTTTTTCATTGGAGTTCTCATAAAGAGAAATCAACATAAGGCCGGCGTAAAAACGAATTTCCATGCCCTCCATCATAACGTCGAGTGGAGAGTTGTCAATAAAAGCCCTTTCAGGGGCGGCAGTGCAATCTTTTAACAGATAATCGTTTTGCAACTTATAAAGGTCGAACTGCGCCAAAAACATAGGAGACGAAGAAAAAGTCCGGATAAAATCTTTCTCCGAAAATCCGTTATAATCGAAATCGGTCGATATCGTGCTGTCTCCCGACAAATTCAGGAGAAAACCTTTATACATTTGATTTAACAAATACATAGGGCTCATATGAAGTTTATCTACACAGGCAAGCACTTCTTCTACTCTTTCCAGACAGGCAGTGAAATTTTGTCCTGCCGAAATGTATCTTCTAATACTGTTCGTCACGCAATAGGAAGTATATATAAGCTCCCCCGATTCCAAACCGGCCTCATAGGCCTTCGCCAAAAGTCGGGGACTCTCTTTGACATGCATTTTCCAGTGGCTCACAAAGCTTCCAAAGGCGTTATACAATCTGCATGTAAGTTCCCGATTATGCATTATTTCTTCATGTATCTTTAATCCTGTGTCTCCAAATTTATAGGCTCTTTCATAATCCTGAAACTCGCTTATAAGAGTAAGCGCGTAAGCCATGCATCCCCAACCGGTATATGCAGAAATACCATGCTCTAAGGAAAGATTCACCATCTTAACGGCAATTACCTTAAAATAAGAGGGGGCTGCATGAAAAACACATTCCACGATTGAGCTGAATATCTTCATGATCAGATTATAAACCCTCTCTTTATTGATAGTAAGCAGTAAAAGATCGGACGGTTCCTTATTGCCCGTTCTTTTTTTGAGAAGATCGAGCTCTCTGTTAAAGTATTGATCTACAGCGCCCTCGTTATCGGGTGAAGGTAACATTATATTAAATGCGGCAAGCGCTTTTATACCCGATTGTATTGCATCCATGTATTCTCCGCGAGCCGAACATTGGACAATACGGATAATATAGAGTTGTCCCCGATCAAAATCGGAGCGACAGAACCGGAAAGCGTTTTCCAAAACGTCCAACGTCTTTTGAAAATTTCCATGTAAAAAAAGAGATTCACCATATTCTTTATGAATTCTGAAAGTTAAATCATAGTGATCGTCCCATTTATTTTCAGGTAAGAGCATCAAGGTCATTTCGAAGTACTCCCCTGCCGCTTTGCAGGCGTTGGACTCTTTAATTTTAAATCCCGCTTTGGCGTTGAGTTCGGCCAGCTTCAGGCGCTCCTGCTTATCTGTTATTAACCTGCTGCCTGCATTGAATTGTTCGACGATTTCAAACAATCCTTCCGTCTCTATATAGTCAGGCAAATTCTTTAACAGCATCCGTCCTGTCATAAGATGAAAGGACTCTCGTTGATTGTCGGGAATTAACGAGTAGGCCGACTCCCGTACTCTATCGTGTATGAACCTGTAAGTATTAAGGGATTGAATATATATGATCATTCCTGCATCCAATAAGGGCCGGAGATCGTTCGATACCTCCTTAATGGTTTTACCGACAACAGCCGAGACAGAGAGGGATGTAAAAGAGTTGCCAATACATGAAGCGGGCTTTATTAGTTTCAGTGAAGATTCCGGCAATGTTTTCATTCTGTCAACCATCAGATCGACCACATTTTCACCGGCTCTGGCCTTATAAATTTGTTCCATATCCCACTGCCAGCCGCCTATGCTTTTAAATGTTATGGAACGTTCATCATACAATCCCTGCAGAAAGGCTTTCGCAAAGAATGGATTTCCCTCTGTCCTGTCATAGACTAAATCGGAGAGACCTTCTACACTTTCTTGCGGATAATGCAGAATGTCGGCAATCAGATTGTTCACATCTTCCCTGTTAAGCGGAGAAAGTATGATTTTATGTATAACGACCCCTTCATCTGAGATTCGATCGAGAGCAATCACAGCAGGGTGCAGGTTGTCCACTTCATTGTCGCGATAGGCGCAAATCATAAAAAAGTGATTCAGCTCCTTATCGGACATTATCAGCTTTATCAGATCCAGGCTGGCGGAATCAGCCCATTGCAAATCGTCCAGAAAGAGAACAAGCGGATGCTCCCTGGCTGTAAAAAGCTTGACAAAATTGAGAAAAACGAGATTAAATCGGTTTTGCCTCTCGACCGGGCCGACTTCCGGTAAGAGAGGCTGCTCTCCAATTATCAGCTTTATCTCCTCTATGACATCGGTAATTATTCTCCCGTTTACTCCAATGGCTGACAATATTCGTGTTTTCCAGACAGAAAGATTCTCTTCGCTCTCTCCAAGAAGTTGTTTTATCAAATTGCGAAATGCCTGTACAATAGCGCTATAGGCGATATTTCTTTTAAATTGGTCAAACTTGCCAGATATGAAAAAACCCTTTCTAAGGGTAATGGGCTTACTGATTTCATGTACGAGAGTAGACTTTCCGACACCGGAATAACCTGTCACAGCAAGAACTTCGACAGCGCCTTTTCCCGTGTTCTCAAAGACTTCCAGTAATTTCTCTATCTCGGTTTCTCTGCCATACAATTTTTCCGGGATATTGAATTTTTCAGCAATATCGCAACCGGCGACGGGAAAATCGTTGATACAATTTTGTGTTAAAATATCGTCACGACATTTCTCAAGGTCCCTCCGTAATCCCTCTGCGCTCTGATAACGTTCTTCAGGCGACTTCGCCAGCAGCTTCATTATTATATTAGAAATTTGAATAGGGATTTTATCTGTAACTTCCGAAACAAGGGGAGGGCGCCTGGCTATATGGCTGTGTACAAGCTCCAGGGTATTCTTGCTGTCAAAGGGACGCTTTTCGGCAAAGCACTCATAAAGAAAGACTCCCAAAGAGTAGAGATCGGTGCGGTAATCGATTGAACGATTAATTCTTCCGCTTTGTTCCGGTGAGATGTAGTAAATGAAATCAATTGGCGCGTTATAGCTTACACTTTCCGGTTTTTCACGTTTTAATGTTGTGGAAATACTGAAATCGGTAATCTTGAGTTTCCCGGATTCAGGGTTAAATATAAAAGCCGAAGGCCTTATGCTTTTGTGAATGACATTGTTATTATGAATGTCTCTTACAAGAGCGGCGGCTTTTTCCGCTAAGAAGAGTATTTCTTCAATGGCAAAAACTCTACTCGACAAATAGTTTTCTACAAAAGAACCGCCTGGGTCTTCATATACAAGCTGCGGAAGGTCACCATATTTTTCAAGTGCATATGGTTTAACAATGCTGTCGTTGTTAAGAGAAAGAGCAATATTAAATTCATGTTCATACAGAGCATCATGGGACTCTGTATAAGACGCCTGTTTCGGGATTTTTAATAAAACCGGAAGATTGTCGTAATCCCTTATTGCCCTATAAATGTCATAGTAAGAGCAATCACAAATTGACGTCAATGCAGTATATCCCGCTTGAGGTGTAGACATTTCCTGGTATTCAGAATACTATTTGTAACGGCTTAGGTGAACAAACTGAAGACTTTCAGTTAACAACAGGCAGGATCTATAATCCTAAAAAAAGCAGTCAACTATCAGCGGTCAGCCTTCAGCTAAAGAAAAAATTGATGTTATGCCAAAATAAGCTTCACCTTATGGGTGAACCTGTTTTGAACGATAACGTGTTGCAATTAAAAAGCTGATAGCTGATGGCTGACAGCTAAGTGCTTTTTTTAGATAATTTAATTATATAAATATCTTTAGAAAAGCAAACATAGCACCTAACTGTGAAGCCCAAAAAATAAACATCCACTTGATGATTTCTCCCTTTGACTGAACGATTTTCTCATTCACTTTGCCGATTTCGGAGCTCATCCGCTCATTGATCCTGCCGACTTCGGAGGTCATCCGCTCATTGATCCTGGCGACTTCGGAGCTCATCCGCTCATTGATCTTGCCGACTTCAGAGGTCATCCGCTCATTGACATTTCCGATTTCCGATGTAATCCGCTCGTTTACTTTACCTATTTCGATATTGACCTTCCCGATTTCCAATGTAATCCGTTCATTGACTTTATTGATCTCAACATTAACCTTTCCAATTTCCGATGTAATTCGCTCATTGACTTTACCAATCTCTTCGGTAAGCCGCCTTTCGAGACGCTCTTCGGCTATAAGAATGGCGTCCTGCCTGGCGTTCAGGTCTATATCTTTAACAATATGGACAAAGGCGTCAGTAGCTTCTTCACCCAATTTGTCTCTCAATGGTTTTGGAATCTCAAGTACAGCCATTCCTTATTATATCTTCCAAGGAGTCTAAAAGACAAGGAGCGATTATCCGGCAAAAATCGCAATTTCTCATACTTTTCTATCAGGTGTGGCGGCCCGGATAAACTCATTATAAAACACCGTAACGTTCATGTTTTTAAAGGAATATTTACAATAAAAGTCGCGCCCTCTCCTTCTGTGCTCTCACATTGAATACTCCCCTTCATGCTCTGTGTCACAATATTATATACAATATGTAAACCCAGACCTGTGTTTCCCTGAGATCGCTTTGTCGTGAAAAAGGGATCGAATATCTTCTTAATGGCAGATGGAGGTATTCCCTTGCCATTGTCACTATGCCTTATTTGCAGCTCCGATCCGCTATCTACAATATCTATCGTTATCGTTCCCTCTTCATTATCGTTGTATCCATGAGTCAGGGAATTTGTTATAAGATTTGTAAGAATCTGGCCAAAGGCGCCGGGGAAACTCTCCAACTCAATATTGTCAGGGCAACGTAACGTTACTTTATGAGTTGTCTCTTCCAATCTTATACTAAGACTGTGAATGATATCTTCTACATAAGACTTGACATTAAATATTCTTTTGTCCTTACTTACCTGATCGATTGAAACCTGCTTAAAACTCGACACCAAGTCGGATGTGCGATTCAGGTGCAATAATATAATATCGCTTATTTCCTTTGTATCTGAAATATACTCTTCCAGGTCGGATTTTGTCATTTCATTATTTTCATAGGAAGACTGAATTGTATGTGCTAACTTTTTCAAATGTGAAGCAGCCGTTACACCTATACCGATAGGAGTATTCATCTCATGGGCGATCCCTGCTACCAATAATCCAAGGGAGGCCATCTTCTCCGATTGAATTAATTGCTGCTGAGTCTTTATTAGATTTTCGTTTGTAGTTCTTAAATCCTCAACAAGTTGAGACTGTTTCATAATATTCTGCTCCAAAGTATCTCGATGCCACTTCAGGGATATATGATTTTTTATTCTCGCCTCAACAATATCTAAATTAAAGGGTTTGGTAAGATAGTCAACGGCGCCTGAGGTAAGCCCCTTGGTTTCGTCCTGCTCATTATCCTTGGATGTAATAAAGATAACAGGTATATGCCTTGTCTTGGTTCCTAATTTCAGCTCTCTGCATACCTCATACCCGTCCATTTCAGGCATCACAATATCCAGCAGGATCAAATCTGGAGACTGTGATTCTGCAATCTCAAGGGCCTTTTTACCGCTATTGGCAATTAGCGTATTGTATTTATCGTAAAGTCCCTCTGCGAGGATATTAATATTTATAGGCGTATCGTCAACTATTAATATTGTAAATTTTTTCATAAATAATCCTCTTTAAGAAGCCTCTCTCTGATACGAGCCAAAGAGACTCCGGCGCTGTCGAAATCGAATACAGTAAGGGAGGATTCCAGGTCATCGATTTCTTTTTGGTATTCACTTCCTGTAAGCAGATTTTTAAGGGAATTAAAGCTCATTTTTGCAGTAAAATCACCTTCTTTAAGGAGGTGCGACAACTCCTCTGCAAGTGCTCTTATTTCAGAGATATCCCTACATCGCTTATCGCCTGTTTCCCCTGCTTTTTTCTCAATGGAGAACTCACTCCCTTTCAGAGAATGAGATGATTCTAAAATCTGATTTAAATTCCTTTCAAAATTATCCAGGAGCAGGGGTAAATCATTTTGCCTGCCCTCATTAATTCCTCTATCCAGATCATGTACAGCCTTTTGCAGGGCCGTGGCGGATATATTCCCTGATACTCCTTTAAGTGTATGAGTCAGATTCAAGGCTTTTTCCTCATCATTACGATCCAAGGCTGCTCTGATTTCACGGGCTGTATCTGCATAAGAGCGATTGAATCCGATTAGCAGTTTTTTGAACAACTGTTTATTGCCTTTCAGACGTCTCAGGACAGTCTCGATTTCAATACCCGGAACAACCATATCCGGTGTTTCTTCGATATCCTCCTCTGTCATCTGTTTAGCGGAAGTATCTCCTTTCCGTTCAGATCGTTCTCTCGGTTTAATCCATTTCATAAGAGCTCCAAGTAAGCTCTCTTCGTCAACAGGCTTGCTTAAATAGTCATTCATCCCTGCTTCAAGGCATTTTTTACGATCACCTGTCATTGCATGAGCAGTCATGGCGATGATTGGCAAGTCCCTGAACCTCTCTTCCATATGTATGAGTCGGGAAGCTGTATAACCATCCATTTCAGGCATCTGTATGTCCATCAGCACGACGTCATAGGTGTTTTTTTCCACCATCTCAATCGCTTCTTTCCCGTTCTCTGCGATATCCACAATAATCTCAAAATACTCTATCATCTCTTTGGTAATCTGTTGATTGATCTCATTATCCTCAACCAAAAGCACCCTGGCCCCTCTGATCCGATGAACGGCATCTCCGGCGACAGGTGATTCAACGGCAGATTTGTGCGTTTTGGAAATATTTCGGTCAAAAAGGTTCATTATGGCATCAAACAGTAAAGAGGGGTTCACAGGTTTAACAAGAAAGGAATCCACACCGGCTTCACCGGCCTTTTGCATGACATCATCTTTACCAAAGGCGCTCAACATGATGATCTTTGGCAAAGCTGTTGCCACAGACAACGAGTTGGTTGCACCGATTATTCCCCTTGCCGTTTCGATGCCGTCCATTCCGGGCATCTTCCAGTCGATTAAAACTAACGTAAACGGTTCGCCGGCTTTTGCACTCGCCTTGAATTTAGCGAGACCCTCTTCACCGGAATCGGCAGTAACCGATGAGATGCCGAACCGGCTCAGAGTCTCCCGTAAGATACTCAGTGAAGTCAAATTATCGTCGACGATCAAAGCCTTTACAGCAGTGATATCTTCAGGAGTATTTATTTCATGCTCAACTTCATGGTGAACTTTAAATTCTGCAGTAAAATAAAAAACGCTCCCTCTTCCTTGCAGGCTTTCCACCCAAATCCTTCCGTTCATCATGGCGACGATACGTTTACAGATGGCAAGTCCTAAACCTGTGCCGCCGAATTCCCTGGTTGTCGAACCGTCTGCCTGGATAAAGGGATCGAATATGTTTTGTACCTGACTCTCTGACATACCGATTCCTGTATCCAGCACTGAAAATTCGACACACACCCGTTCCTCTATATACTCCTGAAGAGCCGCTTTGAGTAAAATCTCGCCTTTGGATGTAAACTTAACGGCATTATTAATAAGATTTGTCAGTACCTGATCCAGTCGCAGGGGATCGCCCACGAGAAAATCAGGGATTTCCGAGGATATTGAGACGAGCAGTTCTATGTCTTTTTCGGCAGTCCTGATCCTGAATAAATCCACAACCCTGTCTATAACCTCAGGGAGGTTAAAAGGTATGGACTCAAAGACCATCTTATCGGCCTCTATCTTTGAAAAGTCCAAAATATCATCAATAATTCTCAGAAGCGCAAATGAGGAAGTTTTGACTTTATTCAGGGAGTCCCGGAGCTTTGGTTCCAAATCGTTTCTTAGCACCAAATCCGTAAGACCAACAATCGCGTTTAAGGGGGTACGAATCTCATGGCTCATATTGGCGAGGAATTCGCTTTTTGCTTTATTGGCCGCTTCAGCCTCTTCTTTGGCAAGATTTAAGGCGCTTGTCCGCTCCTTTACACGATCCTCTAAGAGCAATCTTTCATTCTCCAGTTTTATTAAAAGATCGTTTATGGTAATTCCGACCTGGAGGATTTCATTACTTACCCACCTCTTCATATCCGGTAATTGCTGTCCATCTATCCCCGGCGTCCAGTTCTTCAGGTTGGAAACCAGGAGAATCAATGGTCTTATTAACCAGACAAGCAATAGCCATAAAAGAAACATCAGACCCAGGACAATACTGACTAAATTCACAAATTTCTGTTTCGATTCTTTCTGTAAGTATTCGAAAAACGCCCCGCTGTAGTACAAGCGAAGAAGACCTGTCGGTGTATACGTTCGATTGGAAATCATCAGTGCTTCGCTTTGAAAACCTGAAAAATCAGGCCCCGGCGCCTTATTTACAATCTTTTCACCGTTCTCCAGCTCAACCTCCACGCCTTCGAACAAGTTTTGCTTTGAAGTTGAGTCCACTGAGAGCATGATACTGCTAATCAGTCCTTCCAGTCGCGCCTGCCGTTTAATACGATCGGGGATGTCGAGGACCGTTGACATTTGTTTGGCATAAAGGGTGACTAGTAAATCTATTTTGGTCTGTTCTTCATGCTCTATTTGGTTAACCATCATTTGTTGCCAATACCAGAAAAGGCTTAGGATCAGTATTACCATCAATAAAAAAGCCAGAGAAATGCGAGGCACCAGCCTCCCTCGGGGAATATCTTTATAAAGGCTATTCAAAAGTTTTCGCCACCTTTAAAAAAAGATTACTGAATCGAATCTCCGAACGTCTCAAGGTGTTCAGATTCAGAGCAGGTAATATTTGAGCAGAAACATGAATACCTGCCAAAACACCTGCTTTAACATCTCCTTTAAAAGGGGAAAAGACAATCACATGTCTGGCGATTCCGTACCTGATAACCTGCTTACGCTGAGAAGCTGACAGCGGTTCGGCTAAAAAAATCCCCCCGATTGAGGTATCGATGTACTTCTCGAAGGTTAAGTCCTTCGTTATTTCGACTTTTACAGGATAGCCTTTAATATTTTTTGCCGTGGCAATGAGAAGTTCCGCTGTTTTTTCTGCTTCCCTTTGGTCCTCCTGGTAAACGATCAACAAAAGAATCTCTCCTTTTGTATTACGCTTTGCATTTAAACCTTTGTCTCCGCCGGCAAGGGCGGGAAACATCTGCAATCCCAATAATAACAATTGCCGGTTCTGCGAATTGATCATCCCGCCTAAGGAGGCGTCTATATTCACGAACAGGCAAAGTAAAAGCACTGTTGTTAAAATCCGGTATATTTTCGAATTAAGGAGTTGTCCTCTTATCCCATACATCTTATCGTTCCTCATTAGGTATCTGTTCATAATGATCCGACAATTCCCTCACCTGAGAACAAAAACTATATCCAATACCCAATGCGTGTCCTTTTCTTTTTTTTTTATCATTCATTTCTTATTAGTAATCTATCATTTTATTATAGATTTTTACAACAACATGATTATCGTCTTACCATCCCCAAAAAGCATTTAGCAGTCAGCTATCAGCTTTTTATTTGCAAAGCTTTGCTGTTCAAAACACTTTCTTTTTTAGGCCCTTAGGGCATCTGGATCGACAAAAAATTGTCTATGTTGATATAAAAAAAATGGGTCAACCGGAAGGAATGTGGAACTTTTCAGGCCATTATAAGTAAAATCGTGCGCAAAAGGGTCACAATATTTTTCTTACTTATGCCTTAAACCGTGTTTGGTGACCGTTTGCCGGGATAGGTATGATTTTAACGCAGAGGGCGCAGAGACAGCGCAGAGGACACAGAGAGGATTATTTTTTCATTAATTCCGGAACTCAGTAATTTGGCCAAATTTTACTAAAACAATCGCAAGAAAAAATTAACCGGTGCACGAAGTTTTTAATTTTTTCTTATTTCTTCGTGTTCGTGGTTATTTAAACATAGTCTCTAAGGGCTTATTTTCGGGACAAACGCCCATGACCCTCCGGGCCACCACAAAGCATGAAAATGGTTAAGAAGGAGCAGTGATGTCCTGATGAAACAAGGTGGTGTTTGAGTCTGCGAGTTTCAGCTTGTTTCAGCAGGACATTGCTGCTCCTTCCGGTACGTATCAGTTTATTTTCGGAGTAAAGGCAATATTATTGTAAAGACCGTTCCCTTGCCGCATTGGCTTTCAACGTTTAACGATCCCCTGTGCTTTTCAATTATATCTTTCACTATTGCCAATCCAAAACCTGTACCCCTTTTCCTGGTTGTAAATAAAGGATCGAAAACTCTTTTTAAATGTTCCTTTTTAATACCGCTTCCCGTATCTGCAATATCAATAGTAACAGCTTCTGTTTCCATATTTACTTCATCCAGCCTGCTGCTTATTGTAAGCCTTCCGCCATTTTCCATTGCCATACAGGCATTGGAAATTATATTGTTAAACATCCTTTCAATCTGAGTTTTATCCAGCAGCACCTCCGGCAGACCTTCGTCCATGATCGTTTCCACAACAATTTCTTCAGGTTTTTCGATATGAGAAAGGACCTCCATGATGATCTTATTTAGATCATGTTTTTTAAGAGATAAAGGTTTCAACTTTGAAAAATCCAGCAGATCGTTTACAATATTTTTTGTCCTCTCTACTGCTCTGAGGATAATATCGATTTGATTTTGAACCTTCTCATTATTATCTGTCAGTAATTCGCTCAAAAAGGAAGCGGAATTATCGATAATACTAAGTGGATTTCTGAGGTCATGGCTGATACTGCCTGCCACCCTCCCCAGTATAGCCAGTTTTTCCGACTTGATTAGTTTCTCTTGCAGTTTTTTTCGTTTTGTAATATCTCTGATAACACCGATGGTGCCTGTGAATTCCTTACCCTGTCGATTGATTTCATACATTCCAAAGCTGTTGACTTCATAAAAAAAGGATTCTCTCTCTTTATAATCGATGACTTGTCCCCTTTCGCCCTCATTGGCGCTTCCTTTTATTGCCTGATTTTCATTTTTCGGCAGAAGTCTCACTTCAAGGTCCGAAGACATTCTGTCGGAACTTCTTCTTTCGTCAAAGAGTTTATAATCAGCTTTTTTAGTTCCCTTTTTGTCCCTTTGATTGGATAATATTCTGTCTCTGCTTATACTCTCAATATAATCGGGATGTATGATCACGCTGAAATGTTCGCCAATAAGATCTTCAGGACAATAACCAAGATTTTTAATACTGTTATTTATAAAAACGAACTTCCCCTTGGAATCCAGACAGTAAACAATATCAGGTGCTATTGTGATGAGAGTCCGAAATCTTTTTTCCGAAATCCTTAATTCCTGAATCTCTTTTGTAAGCTCTTTATTTAAGTCTGACAGTTTTTCGTTCGTTTGCCTGTTATCCATAAAACATCACGGCTGCTTCCTTTCTGTATATTAAACGGAAAAATCTATAATAGCACACCTTTTCTCATTTTTTGTTGGTTTTGTACGGAAGCCATTTTGTTTGTGCCGGTTCAGACCTGTGAAGCTCTGAAATCGGCGCAAACAAAACACTTTCTTTGGGATAACTACCTGGTGTATGAACTGAAGGGCGAAGACTATGCACTTTGCTTTCACTCACGCACCCGGAAACCAGCCTGCTTTTATCCTCGATTCAACCTTACATAACAAACCAAATCAGCCTGAACAACACGACAATTATAATTTTTTGCAATACTATTCTATTTTTTTAGAATAGTCATCACATAATTTTTATATTGACATACGGTTCCCACCCCGGCGGGCTCCATATAGGGGAGTACATCTTCTACTTTGCCGTGGACCTGAAAATGAACGGAATGATGGATGATGAGGAAGAGGGCGTCTTCTATATGGACTCCATTGTAGTGGATGTTGTAAACTAGCCGGATCACCTCCCTCTTTCTTTCTTCAAAAGAGATAGGACAAAAAGAAACACAATTTCGAGCACGTACACCCGGTCGTGGACGTGCTCGAAATTGTCCATAGCTCTCCATCTCCTCACCTTCGCAGTACAGTCAAAGGAGTTCATGGGAAAAAATTCCCGCCTTTGCCTCGATTCTGTCCGCCAGCTCGACAACCCGCCGGTGGTGAGTGAAAAGCAGCACCTGTGTAACGGCTGCCAGTTCCGCCAAAACCTCAAGGCAGGCCCTTGTACGGTTGTCGTCAAAGCCTATGAGAATATCGTCTACAACAAAGGGCATCGGCTCTCCCCTGCTTATATGTTGTTCAATGGTAGCAAGACGGAGGGAGAGATAGAGCTGATCTCTCGTGCCGTCACTCATTCCGTGGACAGGCACCTCATCATCGTTTGGACGAACACCAAGTAAAAGGGGCTTACCGTTATCGTCCAGCTCATCACGAAGATTCGCATAAGAACCGAGGGTAAGTCTGGAAAAGAGCTCACCGGCCCTGGCCAGAAGGGGAGCCTGGTTTTTCTTTCGATAATCTTCAATTCTCTGTTCAAGTATAAGCGCAGCGATTTGCAGGCGAAGGTATTGTTCAACACCGGAAATCATGGCGGCAAGTTGTTGCTCTGCTTCTTCCGATGCATTGGCTGCCGTGGCCTTGCCGTCTTTGGCCCTGATCTCATTTTGAATCGTTTGGCGTTGATCGCGAAGGGCGTCCCGACTCTCTTGGAGCTCAGACAACTCCGACGAGACTCTCTCCAACTCACCTTCAATGGCGTCGATATCCGACGCTTCCGCCTCTTTTTCCAACTCCTCGACGCTCAGGCCGTCTCCGTTGCGGGAGAGCTCCTGTTCGAGCCTGTCGAGTTTCTGCTGTAGTTCACGTTTCATCCTCGATTTTTCACCTGCCCTTTCCAGCTTGTCGTCACTCTCGACACCGGCCAGGATTCTCAACTGAGCAAGTTGTTCCAGTGCTGTCCGAATCGTAATGTCAGCGTTCCTGATTTCTTCCATTATATCTTTTTCCAGAGCCTTGATTTTTTTAAGACTTGCCCGATTTTCTCGCGTCTCATTCAGATCCCTGTTAAGTTGAGCAGCAATTGTCTTCGCTTCCAGGCAATCTGTTTTAAAGCCAATGCCATCGACAAACTGTAACACCCTTTTTTCAAATTTTTCTGCAACCTGGTCCATGCCGTATATGCGTTTGCGCAGTTCTTCCGATTTATCAAACTTGTCAAAAAACGCTGCCAAACGATCGAATGTCTCTGTTGCATACTCAGGATGAACATCGGATTTCAATCCCAGGCCGTCGATTGCCTGTCCCCACTCCTCCAACCAGGCGGCGCGATCGTCCTCAATAGATGAAAGCTCTTCAAGCGTTCTCTTGAGGCGGGTGTCCGCCTCGTCCAGTGAATGCTCCAGTTGATGTTTCAAAAGGAGCGCCGATTCCTCCTGTTCGACTCGCTGCTCGCAGAGATTTATCATCGCCTCGAGGGTCATTCCCCGTATATCTGTGGCATCGTCGAAACGGGATATCTGAAATGATATACTTTCCTTTTGCGATTTACACTCCCTGGCGAGTTCGTTCGCTTCACTAAACGCAGTATTTGCGGACCGAATATTCGCCAAAAGCCTGTCTACCCTCAGGAGCCATTGTTTCATTTCTCCGGGAGTTCCGGGATCGATCTCCAAAGGTTTCCAAACAGCGCGCCATCTCCTTTCGAGGATTTCCCTGGCTTCATTCGCCTTTCCGGCCTCTTCCTGTAAGTTACTCACAGATAATGCAAAGCCTTCGATCTTCGCCTCGAGCTCTGCTCGTTTTACCACTTGGTCCGCATCCAGGCGGAGCCTGTCAGACACATGATCTGCGGCGTTTACTTTGTGCTCATAAAGCGACGGGAGGTCGGAATCGGAGGCAAACTCCCTGATCTCCTCTTCAACGTCAATATGATCGATGTATTTACTTTTAATCAGATTCCATCCCTTGTTTCGTACAGTTCTCGATGCTTCCAGTTCGGCAATTGCAGGGACGTCGCTTTTTAATAAAAGCGCTTTTAAGTCCTGCTCTGCCTGCTTTTGCTCTTCGTCAAGTTCCTTCTGTTTACGGTTGATATCTTTTATGTGACCTGCGATTTCATCGAGCTCTCTCTCAAAGGTATCTAACGTTTCGAACACGGGCATGGCGGTCTTTAAAAGAGCTTCCATTGTTCCTGAAAATCTTCCAAGCCTGGCAAGCTCGTTTTCGCAAGCACCTCTCTCGTCAGATGCGCGCTTTTGTGAATCTGACAACCGCTGATCGAGATTACCGGTTTTACGCGCCGCCGCAATGGCCGCCTTCAATTCGGTTATGTCCAAATTCGATCGAGACATCTCGGCAAGTCTCTTTTTTATAGACTTACGCACATCTTTGACATCCCGCAGAGCGGCCTCCGCCTTATCCCTCTTTTGAATCAGAAGGCCCTGTTTTTGCGCTAAACGGGATATCCATTTTTTGTTATTCAGAAGCGGTCGTAATCGGCCGGAATCGGCCGGATCGATATCAGGACGTACGCCCTTTAACAGTGTCTCTGCCTCATTGAGCAAAAGACGACGTTTACCATCCTGTTGTGGTCGATCTTTGATCGTCTTTTCAACAGCCCCCAACTCTTTGTAAATGTCCAAAATTGCCTCTTCGTTGTCGAGCAATTCATAACGAACATTCAGGGATTCCGATTCTTCCTTTAGACGGGCAAGTTTTGCTTTGGCTCTCTCTTTGGCCTCACCGGCTCTTTGCAGGCTCCCGGCAGCGGATTTATATTTTTCACTAAAGTCTTCCGGCAGAAGTACAATCTCTCCCGGTTGTTCGATTTGAGCGATCACGGCGCGACGCTCCGCCAGGGCGCCTTTTACACGATTCAGACGCTCCAGACGGCTCCTTTCCCTGCTCTTTCCATTGATATTGACTTCAACATCTCTGATGTCCGACAGAGTATCTGCAAGCTCTTTTTGCAATCTTTTCCATTCGGCAACAGGAAGACTCAAATCCCTGATTTGCTTTTGGGCCTCTTTAAAACCCGAAATAGCCCGGTTCACGGGTTTTGTGGAAGCTCTGGGCTTGAAAAGTTCTTCAGCACCATTTTTCAGATCAGATAATATTTCGCGGAGACCTGCTGTTCCGACGGCCGCACTGAAGAGGGCCTGTCCGAGATCGCCTGACTGATTCAGCAGTTCCCGGCCCCCTGCTTCCAGTCTTTCATGATCGATTCCATAGAGTTTTGTGAAGAGAGCCTCATCAATGGCGCCTGGTAAAAAGGGCGATAAAATCAAATCCTCCAAAACGGACTCCCCGTCAGGTCCCAGGAGAGTGCCCTTTGTTCCCTTTCTCCGAAGGAATTCAAGCTCCTTGCCCTTTGAAAGCCTGAGCTTCCCGCCAATCCGAAGCTGCGGGTTGTAGTGAAGATAATTATCGCTGGTACGGGCCGGAATACCAAACAACCACGCAATGAGCGCTCTCAATGAGGTGCTCTTGCCGGCTTCGTTGTTCCCGTATATCAGATGTAATCCGGCGTCTCCCTCTGATAAATCCAAAGATCTATTGGTAAAAGGACCATAGGCAATCAGGTCCAGGCGATCGATTCTCATTTTGCGCTATCCACAGTCAACAACCTGCCGACCAACATCTGTTTGGCCTCCTCAAGCAGACGCTCGATCGTTTGATTTTCATTGAGGTTCAAGAGGGAGTCGGCGCCAAAGGCTTCTGACGGAACTTTCCGCCTGATATCGGCAATCACTTCTCCAAGACCGATAACTTCGTCAGAATCACCGGATGTCGACAATATCTCCTTGAGCAACTGACCGAAGGCACTGTTGTCAGACAACATCGAATCCAAATCGAGCTTACCTGTAACTGCATTTTCGACACGCTCTATCCATAAATCATCACCTGCAATCTCAGCGGCAAGGGCTTTGATTTGCTGTTCAAATTGTTCCGGATAGGCAGCAGGCTCATCTGATATCCGGGTTGCTCCTTCAAAACGGATGCGCATTGAAACAGGACGCCCCTCCGCCAATACCAGCTCCTTGTCGATGGCTTTTCGCGCACGTTCCAGCATCTCTCTCATTTCAACAACATCTGTTACATCGACAGGGCAAAGTACCCAGCGCAAAACATCGAGAGGAATTTTTTCTACTTTCTTTACAGCGTTGTCTTCGACAGAGACAAGCATGCAACCCTTGGCGCCGGTTTCTCTGATATGGCGTCCCTGAATACAGCCTGGGAACACGATCCAGGGAGATTTCGAGACAAACTCCTCCTTGTGAATATGACCCAATGCCCAATATTGATATCCCTTGGAATATAAATCATCTATTGTGCAGGGAGCATACGCAGCATGTCCCTCTCTGCCATTAAGAGAGGTATGAAGAAGGCCGATATTGAATACGCCTTTATCAGCGAAAGGAAATCCTGCGGCAAGGTTTTCATCGACATGCTGCGTCCCGAAACTTCGCCCGTGAATGGCGACAGACAGATCGTCAAGCTTTACCGTTTCAACCTTCCGAGATGAGAAAATTTTCATGTTGGCAGGGATATCCAACGCTTTCGTCATTCGATTGGAAGCGTCATGGTTTCCCAAAACAGTGAAAACCGGAATATTGTGTCTGCCTAATCGGCCCATTTGTTGACTGAGGAAAATACCGGTGCTGTAATCCTTCCAATCGCCGTCATAGAGGTCGCCTGCCAACAAAACAAATGCGACCTTCTCCTCGATGGCCAGTTCCACCATGTTCTCAAAAGCCCTTCGGCATGCATCTCTAATGGATTCCGCCGGTGCTGACTCATAACGGGACAGTCCGCGCAAGGGGCTGTCTAAATGAACATCAGCCCCATGAATAAACGTAAACATGACACCTCCCTGTAAACCATTATAAAACATCAAGAGGACAATATCAAGGTACTTATTATAGGGCAAAATTAATACCATTAACTTAAGGGGTGAAACACCTTCCGACAAAAGCGAGTCATGTTTGAGAAGGCGCAGCGAAGCGGAGCCTTCGAGTTTAGCCGCTGAAGGCGGATGGTGCTTTGCTCCTTTAAGTTAATGACATTGAGGGTAAAATACTGACCTGATTTGTAATTTAAATGCATGAAATTCATCGATTGAAAACATTAATTTGACAATCGATTACTATTAGGATATAATTATCTAAAGGGTCGAGTTGAATTAAACTTAATTGCTATGATTTACATTAGACTATATTGAACCGACATCCCCTGCCCTTTTTAAATTTACAATTACAGTAATCTGTTTTTCAATACCTTTGCAAATTAAGATTTTTTGTAACGACTTAGGTGTCCGGACTGAAGGCTGAAGACTGTTAGGTAAAACATGAGTTATCGATAAAACTTTATGTTTTTTGTTGGTCACACCCCCAAGTCATTTGATTTTTTGCTTCAGCCTTCAGTCTTCAGCCTAAATACCTGTGTAGTAAGGAGGTGACTCTTATGGGACTTAGTATTAATACAAATATTCCTTCCATCAGATCGGGAAACGAGATCAATCAGATACACAACAATCTTAACAGCAATATGGCAAAACTCTCTTCCGCCCTGAGAATCAATTCAGCCAAGGACGACGCCGCAGGACTTGCCATAGCAACACGAATGACCTCTGAGGAGAGATCACTGATGACTGCCGTTCGAAACGCAAATGACGGCATGTCGATAACACAAACCGCAGAGGGCGCAATGAACGAAATGACGAATAATCTGCAAAGAATACGAGAGCTTTCCATCGCAGCAAGAAGCGGACAGTACAGCGAAAGCGACATAAACAACATGCAGCAGGAGGTCGACGCCCTTGTCGGGGAAATCAACAGAATATCGGAGCAAACGACTTTTAATAATCGTCAGTTGCTTAACGGCTCATTTTCTGCTTCCATAAGCCTTAGCGACGATCCCGGCGAGGGCGGAATCGATATAAATGTCGACAATCTTGGAGTTGGCAGTCTTGGCGCCGACGGCGGAAGAACTCTCGATACCATCATGTCCTCCGAGGGTGCTCAATCAATCGGATTATCCACCGGAGGCGGAGAAACTCTTACATCAAATCCCGCAGGCGCAGTGGAAATAGTAGACAGTGCTCTAAACCAAATAATGAGCACCAAATCGTCATTGGGAGCCATCACCAACAGGTTTGAGGCTGCCGCAAGAAATATCGACAATAATCTTGTATCCACAACAGCCTCCAAATCAAGAATTATGGACGCCGACATGGCAACGGAAACTGCGAACAATACAAAGAACCTTATTCTCCAGCAGGCCGCTGTTTCAGTACATGCTCAGGCAGGCAGACTGCCGCAGAACATACTTTCATTGTTACAATAGGGAAAGCAATCCGAGGTTGGACCTGAGTAGAACTTGATTCCAAATGAGCAAAAGGTTGACTCTCCTAACCTCGTTCCGCTCTTCCCGTAACCACTGACAGAGTGTTTGGGAAACAGTCCCTACATTTTGGCGCCTTATTGAAATGCCTTAACGCCAACTTAAGCTGCCCCTGGCAGCGACTTTCCTCTTACTCCCTCTCTGTGTCCTCTGCGCCCTCTGCGTTAAAATAATACCCAAAAAGTTCCACATCCCTTCCGGTTTCCCCATTTTTTAAATACAACATCGACAATTTTTTGAGTCAACCCTAAGGGCCTAAGTAGTTACAAACCATTAATTCTAAAAACAGCAGTCAGCTATCAGCCTTCAGCAAAAGAAAGTATTGATCTTATGCCAATAATAAGTTTCACCTTAACGGTGAATGTATTTAGAACCGTAAGTGTTGCCATTTAAAAGCTGATAGCTGACAGTTAAATGCTTTTTTTAGGTTAATAAATGGTAGAATATCCCACTCACACACTAAACTCGCCCGAGTCCGAAACAACAGGAGGTTTCATTGGAATTACACGAACTTGATATAACGGAGGCATGTAACATGATTACCGGGAAGGAAGTTTCACTGAAGGAACTTTCCAGCGCTTTTTTTGAACGTATAGATAAAGTTGACGATAAAACATGCGCCTTTGTTACTGTAAGCAAAGATTATGCTTTTAAAAGAATAGATGTTCTCTCAAAGGAGAGAAGTGAAAACCCCTTATACGGAATACCCCTTGCCGTTAAAGACAACATTTGCACAAAAGGGATAAAGACTACCTGCTCATCGAAGATACTGGAAGATTTCATTCCCCCCTATGAAAGCACGGTAACGGAGAAGCTCCTTAATGCAGGTTACGTGCTGCTGGGTAAGACAAACCTTGATGAATTCGCAATGGGCTCTTCAACAGAGAGTTCGGCCTTTAGAATCACAAAAAATCCCTGGTCTCCGGACAGAACCCCCGGGGGCAGCAGCGGCGGTTCGGCAGCGGCGGTGGCTGCCGATGAATGTATTGCCGCACTGGGCTCCGACACCGGAGGATCGATAAGGCAGCCTGCTTCCTATTGCGGAGTTGTGGGACTTAAACCCACATATGGCAGAGTCTCCAGATACGGTCTTGTGGCCTTTGCATCGTCTCTCGATCAAATCGGACCAATCACAAAAAATGTAAGAGATTCCGCTCTCCTCTTACAGGTCATTTCGGGCCATGACAAACGGGACAGCACCTCTGCATTGGAGAGTTTACCCGATTTTACCGGGTCTCTTACAGGTGATATAAAGGGAGTTAAATTTGGCATACCTGAAGAGTACTTTACCGAAGGGATAGATTCCGAAGTGAAAGAGTGCGTTAAAAATGCCGTTAAAAAAATAGAATCCCTTGGCGCCGAAATAGTGGAAATAAACCTTCCCCACACGGAATACGCAGTAGCCACCTATTACATACTGGCGACATCGGAGGCTTCTTCCAATCTGGCAAGATACGACGGGGTAAAATACGGGCTCAGAGTGTCGGGAAAGGAGCTGTCGGATATGTATCTGAATACCAGAGCCCGGGGGTTCGGCACGGAAGTAAAGAGGAGGATCATGCTTGGTACATACGCTCTCTCATCGGGCTATTACGACGCCTACTATAAAAAAGCACAACAGGCAAGGACACTCTTTATAAAGGATTTTAAAGAAGCCTTTAAAAAAGTAGATATCATAATTACTCCCACCACCCCTGATACGGCATTTAAAATCGGCGAAAAAACAGAAGATCCCCTTCTTATGTATCTTAATGACATATGCACACTCTCTGTAAACCTTGCAGGCGTACCGGCCATTTCAATTCCCTGCGGCTTCGATTCCGCAGGAATGCCTGTTGGTCTTCAGATAATAGGAAATTATTTTGCCGAAGACAGGATACTCAATGCAGCATATGCTTACGAACAATCTGTCGAATGGAGCAAAAGGAGGCCTGCCATATGAAAAGGAAACTCGAAGCAGTTATAGGACTTGAGATACATGCACAGATGAAAACAGACACAAAGATATTCTGCGGCTGTTCTACTGAATTCGGATCAAAACCCAACACACAGACCTGTCCTGTATGCACCGGACTTCCGGGCGTACTTCCCGTATTAAACAAAAAGGCATTGGAATTTATAATAAAAGCAGGTTTGGCAATGAATTGCAATATTGCCCGTAACAGCCGTTTTGCAAGAAAAAACTACTTTTATCCCGATCTGCCTAAGGGATATCAGATAAGTCAGTATGAATTACCGATATGCGAATATGGCTATGTGACTATAGAGAGTGAGACAGGGGAAAAGAGGATCGGCATTACAAGAATACATATGGAAGAGGACGCCGGAAAAAACATCCACGAAGGCGCGCATGAATACAGCTTTGTCGATCTGAACAGGACCGGCGTGCCTCTTATGGAGATCGTAACGGAGCCTGAAATTGCTACATCCGGGGAAGCTGCCGATTTTATGCGCAAACTGCGAAGTATTCTGAGATACCTTGATGTTTGCGACGGTAATCTCGAGCAGGGCTCCCTGCGATGCGACGCCAATGTCTCTGTCAGACCGGAAGGATCAAACCAATTGGGAGTTAAGGCGGAGATAAAAAATATCAACTCTTTCCGTTTTGTCGAAAGGGCGATTGAGTATGAAATCAAGAGGCAGATCGATCTGGTCGAATCCGGAGGCGCCGTTATTCAGGAAACGAGGCTCTGGAATTCCGTTACCAATACAACGGAATCAATGAGGTCCAAGGAAGAAGCCCATGACTACAGATATTTCCCCGATCCCGACCTGGTACCTGTGATGATGGCTGATGAAGAGGTGGAAAGAATAAGACAATCCATACCGGAGCTACCGGATGAAAAGAGAACCCGCTTTATTAGTGAATACGCTCTGTCCGAGCAGGATGCAGATATGATCGTCGCTGAAAAACGCACGTCCCAATGGTTCGAAGAGGCTGTTAAACTGGGAGGAAAACCAAAGGTGCTGTGCAACTGGATGACAGGTGAATTTACAAGGTTGCTTAACGATAAAAGTATCGATATAGACGATTCCAAAGTGAAACCGCATCACCTTTGCGACCTCTTAACCCTTATAGATAAAGGCACGATAAGTGTTAAAATCGCAAAAACGGTTTTTGAAGAGATATTCGAAATCGGCAGAATGGCTGAAGAGATCATAAAAGACAAGGGTCTTATTCAAATCAGTGACTCAGAAGAGATAGAAGCACTTATTGACGAAATTATTTCAAAGAATCCCGATGAAGTAAACAGGTTCAAAGCAGGCGAAAATAAACTCATGGGATTTTTCGTGGGTCAGGCGATGAAAGCCACAAAAGGAAAGGCCAATCCAAAAGTGGTTAATGAAATCATAGGGAAGAAATTGTCATCTCAGGCATAATAAAAATTGCTACTTACCCATGTTGAGCCACACAGGATCGAGTCAAAGAAAAGTTGTAAATTTATTTCTAACTCGCCCCATAGTTCAGGAAATTCGTGGAAACAACAGATAAAGATATTATAGACCATATAAAATCCATCCCCTCTTCCATTATCTATACTTTTGCTGACAAAGATACCATCAAAGAGGCTTTTTCACTTTACAACAGGGACATTGTGAAAGATATCCAACGCAGCGCCGGCGGAAATCTGATCTCCGTTGAAGTGGGCTCACATTTTGGCCGACTCGTCAATATGTACGTAGCCGACAATAAGCTGCAATTCGATTGCGAATGTAGAGGCGCCGGTGAATCGAAAATGTGTTCCCATACCGTATGCGCCTTTATGACAGTAAAGAACGTTCTTCAGCCTGAAGTATTCAGAATCCGGAGAAATGGGCCTGACAAGAGAAACCGGTTTCTGAAAATTCTTTTACAAAAAGAAAAATCCCTCTCCTCACCTGCTCCGAAATACGCTTTTTCTATTGAAAGGGAAGAAGACAAAACAACCGTCTTCTTTAAAGTAAACGGAGAGAAAATAACCTCCCCTTTGTACTACTACAGGGTACCGTTAAAATTAAAAAACTTTTTCAAAAGCGCCTATTCAAGCACCTTATGGAAAGATTCTTTTATCGCTTTTCTCAAGGAAGGGAATCCTGTGGTTCCTGTTTTTTTTAAAGATTCCGATTCCGAAGTTCCCGTAACACTGGACACTTCTATGGAAACCGAAACATTTACGGAAATCAAAATGACAAAAGAGAGTGTCACTGTCAGTAAAGCCTGTCATTTAAAAAACAACGACAGTAAAGAATTAACAATCGCCGGTGACTTCATCGTTGATAAGGAATCAGGGAAATTCAGTGTAATCAGGAATAAAACAGGATGGAATATTTGGGAGCTCATACACCGCGCCTGTGACTATTCGATTTACTATAACGCCTATACACCCTTTTACATCGGAGGGAAAAAATCTTTTACAATTTCAACCGAAGTTTTTAACAACTCTCAAGTCAGATTTTCCATGAGTACAAAAAAGAAGGCTCTGGACTCCATAAAATTTACAGTGGAAGGTACGGAGTATCTTGTAAAGAACGTCATGCCCCTGTCATATACAATGAACATTCAGGAGAGGGGCGAATTTTTCCTTTTAAAACCTCAGGGCAAAGCCGGAGATTGTGAGATATCCGCATCCAGGATCCCTTACGCTCTCTTATCCTCCAATCTGCCCCATGGAATTAACTCTGCCGGTAAGAAAAGGCTCATTTATAAGATATTTTTCGAAACCCTTACATGTGAGACATCGAAAGAACGCGATAAGATCATAAATAAGGGCCTTACAGCAGGGATCATAAAGAAGAGACAGAACCTGCAGGCAGCAAAAAGCATTCTGCGACAATACGGTGGTCAGCCCTCAAAAAAACTGCTTCACCTCTGTTGTCATAAGGGTGAGTGGAAAGTCGTTCAAATAAATCAGGAAAGGGAATCATACCTCTATTCAATACCATATGAATTATTCGGAGAATCGGTTTTTAAGGAGATGGCTGATTACGACGAGATTTACTTAGATAAAAAAGTGCTCCTCCCTAAATTGTCCGAACTCGTTGCAAGACTGAAAGATCACGATATTTCCGTAAAATTTTCAGGAAAGCCCGTTACCACATCGGTGCTCTCCTTCTCTGTAAAAACCACTGAAGGAGATATTGACTGGTTCGAAATACGGCCCGAAATCAGATGCGACAATAAACTCCTAAAAAACATATCTATAGAAGATATTGTAAACAATAAGGGCTTTTTCGAAGATCAGGGAGTCATTCACGCAATTGACGAACAAAGCTATAACGCTCTCTCTGCTGTCGGTAAAATGAATGTCGAAACCAACAGCAATGAAGAGAAGATCGTAAGAATTCCGAGATTACACATTCTTGACTGGATAGGTATGAGAAGGCTCGGCGTGGAAGTTAAACTTCCCCCTGCCATAGAGAAAATCATCGAAAGACTGACCCATTTCGATAAAATCGAAGACAAAACTCTCCCTAACGGACTAAAGGCCAAGCTCAGGCGTTACCAAAAAGAGGGTTACCACTGGTTGTCATTTTTATATGAACATAGATTCGGCGCCTGCCTTGCCGATGATATGGGTCTTGGAAAGACAATACAGGCAATAACGCTGCTTGCCGGGTTAAAAGAAGGTCTCATAAAAAAGCATAAAAGAAAAAAACTCCCTTCCATGATAATCGTCCCTCCCACTCTGCTTTTTAACTGGGAGAGCGAAATCGAAAAGTTTTATCCCAATCTCAAAGTATATTTATACAGAGGAAAAGAGAGAGACTCCGATTTCAGGAAGTGCGATGCTGTTCTCACTTCATATGCCATTGCAAGAAACGATATTGTGAAACTGGAACAGATCGAATTCGATGTGATAATATTCGACGAAGCACAGGCCGTAAAAAATATCCATGCAGATACCACCTCGGCAGTAAGAAGGCTGAAAGCCTGCTTCAAACTGGCAATGACAGGCACACCGGTGGAGAACCACATAGGAGAATACTACTCCATAATGGATATCTCCCTCCCCGGACTCCTTGGCGAATACAAAGAAGTAAAAAAAGAGGTCAACAAAGAAGCACTGGAAAAGGTTGTACAAAGAACAAAACCATTTATTCTCAGAAGGACAAAGCAAAAGATACTGAAGGACCTGCCTCCGAAGACTGAGAGCAACATCTACCTCGATCTTACGGAAAATCAAAAAGCACTCTACAACAAAACAGTTAAAGAGGTGAAAGGCGCAATAGAAGAGGCCTACTCTACAAAAACCGCTTCCCAGGCCAAGATTATTGCACTTACTGCTTTATTGAAACTGAGGCAGATATGCCTCAGCCCGGAACTTCTGAAATCGGAGAGAAAGAGAAAATCGCCGAAGCTGGAGTTTATAAGAGACCGCCTCGTTGAACTCATTGACGAGGGGCACAGCGCCCTTGTCTTTTCCCAATTTACGACCTTTCTGGATATTGCAGAGAGGGAGATAAAGGATAGCGGCCTGCTCTATTACAGGCTCGACGGCTCAACTCCCGTTGGAAAAAGAAAAAAGTTTGTAAAAGAATTTCAGGAATCGGAAAATCCCGCCATCTTTCTACTTAGCCTCAAAGCGGGCGGTCAGGGACTAAATCTTACAAAGGCCTCATATATATTCCACCTCGATCCCTGGTGGAATCCGGCAGTGGAAAATCAGGCATCCGACAGAGCGCACAGAATAGGGCAGAAAAACAAAGTGATTATTACGAGACTGTTGATGAAGCACACCATAGAGGAAAAAATTATGGAGCTTAAAAGAAGAAAACAAAATCTTTACAACGCCATCATGGAAACACCGGGGAAATCGGGTAAAGCGGCGATTACAAAGGAGGATCTGGATTATATATTGTCTAAAGTATGAGGCGATTCATTGTCCGTCAGCCTGTGGAATCGGCGTCAGAATTAACTTGGGACAACTGCGTAACATGAGCTTCAATCAGAGATTTATCGGGAGAACTAAATTTGTTAATATTCCCAAACCGCTTTACCTGACGATGCCGCTCCTCATTCCCAACAAAAATGCAAAAAATTTATCATGAAATGTCCAATCCGATAAATCAATATAATCCAACTTCCCCTCTCTCAGATCATTCAGTACCTTAATCCTGTTCTCTTCGTAAATTATCGGCATGATTTTATCTTCACTCACGGGTAACTCCTCCGGGTCTCATAAAACATGAAAATTGTTTTAAAATTGCCCTGCTATATTATATACTATGTATATCCGGAGTTTTTTAAAGTGTATTGTCCGGGTCTTGTTAAAACAATGATCATCGCTGTTAAAGCTTGCTCTCAAGCGTGATGAAGTGCTTGCGATTTCAATGTTACAAAACTGACCTTTACTGACCTCTGATCTCAAAAACCTGTGAAGTATTACCCATTAAACAATGTCTAAAATGAAATGGTCATATCTCAAAAAAATCTTCAGAAGGGAAGACACACTTACTTACACATTCAAATTCAGAGATATTCTTTTCTTTTTTAAATTTGTACGGCCCCTGGTCGCTTATATTTTCATAGCTTTCGTTTCAATCATTATACTCTCATCCTTTAACTCGCTAATTCCGTTATCAGGTAAGGTGCTTATCGACTTTATTATTTTTGACAGGGATTTCGGTGTTATAGAAAGCACCCTTACATCTCTCCACCTTGAGCTACTCATTTCACCTGTGCAATACCTTCTTAATTCAGTGGATCTGTTGCTGATCGTCATATTCGTTACAGCCCTCCTTCTAGGAACCGTTAAGACGATACAGAATATAATGATTCTTCAGTTGCAACAGCAGATCACTTTAAATGTCCAAACAGCGCTTTTTGAACAAATTCTCAGATTCCCGATCTCTTATTTCAAAAAGACGCCTGTTGGCTATGTAATGTCTCGTGTAACCGGCGATGTACAGGTCATACAAAATATGTTCACAAGAAACATGGCCTCCATCTTGACAAACACATTTTATTTTCTCTTCAGTATGCTCATCATCTGCAAACTCAATGAAAAAATGTCTTATCTAATGCTCTGCATGATACCTCTCTATGCATGGATAAACTGGTTTTTCTCAACCAGAATCAGGGGGAAGAGTTACATTCAAAGAGAAAAACAGGGAGATATTTCAAAAACCATTCAGGAAACGCTCTCAGGTATCGAGGTAATAAAGTCTCATGTCACTGAAGAGAGGGAGGTGCGGAAGTTTGCAGATAAAATAAAAGAGACGCATAGGTTAAACATAGAACAGGGGTTTTTAAGCGCCATATCCAATAATTTTATGCGTATCATTAATTTGGCGTCAACTCTTGTAATTATATGGTTATGTACAAAAGAGGCAATGAATAAAAATATCACTATAGGTGATTTCAGTGCGTCTATACTATATTTCCACTACTTTACAGGCAGATTGAACGGTTTTTTCTCCATGATTCTCTCCCTTCAAAGCAATATGGTTTCATTTCAGAGGCTTTACGAGTTGTTTAAGGGGGTAACGGAGTTTGACGATCATCGACATTCCAAAAATCTCGAAAAGCCAGGTGAGATAGTCGGCAAAATAAGGTTTGAAGGGATATCTTTTTCTTATGTAGAGGAGGGAAATGTACTTGAAGACGTCAACTTCTCCATAGAGCCCGGTGAGGTGGTTGCATTGACAGGGGCCAGCGGCGTGGGTAAGACGACCTTGATTAATCTCATACTCAAGTTTTTTATTCCCCAATCGGGTCATATTTATATTGACGATATAGATATTGGCAATCTTGATACAAAATGGTTAAGGAGTAAAATCGGTATCGTAGGGCAGGATATATTTATCTTTAACGATACGATAGAAAACAATATTAAGTACGGCAACCCCTCCGCTACAATGGATGAGGTAATCAATGCTGCAAAAAAGGCCCATATTCATCAGGAGATTATGACTTTTAAGGAGGGATATGACACTGTAATCGGAGAAAGGGGCGGCACGCTCTCCATCGGACAGCGTCAAAGAATATCCATTGCCAGGGCTTTTATCAGAAATCCCTCCCTCCTCATTTTGGATGAGCCCACATCTTCCCTTGACGTTGAGACTGAAAATCGTATTAAGGAAAGCCTCAGGGAAGTTATGAAGAACAGGTCCACATTAATCATAACCCATAGATTGACTCTGGCTGAGATAGCGGACAGAGTGCTTTTTTTTAAGGATCGAAAAGTTGAGGTGAAATCGTTTTAATAACAGAACGCAGGTGAGGCGGATTTTCAGGATTTACGCAGATAATTTTTAAACTGTTTATCCCGAAAATAAGTCCTTGGTAGCTTCGTTGTTAAAGATACCATGTTCTTCAATCACTATATATTTTCATGCTTTTATGGAAGTTTATCCTGTAAATCCATTCAATCTGCGTTCTATTATAAGCCTCATTTGTGTTATGATTTAAGGAAAAATGGATTTGCAGGAGTAGAATAATTATGAAAGATGAAGAGATAGTCCCGGATCTGGATACGATTTTGTGTCATAGTGAAAATCAGGTGTCGAGCGAGATGGACGGGGAGTATGTGATGATGAATATTGAAGAAGGAAGCTATTTCGGCGCCGATACGATTGGCGGCAGGATATGGGAACTTCTACAGGAACCCCGTTCTGTAAAAGATATATGCGATGTTCTTATGAAGGAGTATTTGGTTCAAAGAGAGGAGTGTGAAGTCGATGTTTTGGATTTTGTTAAGGCGTTATTTTCGGAGGGGCTTTTGAGGATTGTAAGCACTTAATGTATTAAAACGCAGATTCAGGATAACATTATCTGAGAAAATCCTGTAAATCCCGAAAATCTGCGTTCTATTTATTGTTTTTTTTAATTTCATGGATAACAACGGCACATACAAATACAGCGCTTATGGACTGAATATCGTTTCGCCTATCCCCCTCCCGGAGCTTTTGCCTTCTGCTCATGATCCCGATGTAAGGATTGGTTTTGGAAATGTACCGCTTTCACTCGATGAGGTAAAGGAAGAAGGTGTCTGTTACCAGGCGAATCACAGCACTTTACTTCTATTGATAAACGGTGTCGCCAGGTTCCTCGTATCAGGGGGGAATGAGATTGTAATAGAGCCTCATCCCGATTGCGATGAAGATTCCCTTCGTCTTTTCCTTCTTGACGCCGCCTTTGGCGCTCTCCTCCATCAAAAGGGATTTCTGGTTCTCCATGGGAGCGCTATAAAAACAGGGGATCTGTGTATCTGCCTGGCCGGTGCGACGGGAACCGGGAAATCCACGATCGCCGGTGCTTTTATGAAACGAGGATATCGACTGCTGACTGACGATATATGTCCTGTAACGACTAAAAATGGAGGAGCGCCCTTTGTACTTCCCGCTTATCCCGTATTAAAGCTTTGGTTCAATTCTCTGCACAAACTGGGAGAGGACCCGAAAGCATATTATCCTGTTCGCCCGACTCTTAAAAAGTACGGCATGCCCGTTATAGATCATTTCCATGATAAACCGCTTCTTCTTACACACATATATGTTATTAACACAAGCAACCGGGATGGTGTTGAATTGACTCCTGTTGAGGGTTTTCATAAACTCTCGGTTTTAAATAATCAAACCTATCGATTTCACTACATTAAAGGTTTAGGGGTTCATAAGAGTCACTTCAAACATTGCACTAACCTCGGGAAGGTTGTAAAGATGTCTCATATAACAAGGCCGCAAATTCCTTTTATGACAGACGAGATCGTAGATGTGATTGAGAACGACTTTAAAAAATAGAACGCAGATTTTCCGGATTCACAGGTTAAGCAAGATAAGACTTTTTTTATAGGATATGAATCAGATGTTCTATTGTGGACTTTTGTTTTTTTATTTTCCGGAGAAATCGGGTTTGTCAGTTTCAGACAATAAATCGATAGCCGAATGGCGGCGACTTTTTTACTTAAGGACGAAGAACTTTGGACGCGGTTTGTTGTGGAGGGATCAGTTTTTCGATAAGAGTTTTCAGGAATGCGATTTCATCCCTCTGTGTCGCTAAGGATGACTCCATTTCAACTTGTTTGCTCTGCATTTTCCATTGAAGCCTTAAAACAAAACCCAATATCACCAGAGCCAATGTTATAAAAATACCAAACATCCATTGCATTACACTAAACCGACTTATCATTTCCAATCGCAAATCGTCTATCCGTCTGTTCGTGTCGTCTATCCGTCTGTTCGTGTCATCTATTCGCTTATCCATAGCAGCCATGCCTTCCTCTAAGCGCTTATTCATAGCAGCCTGACCATCCTCTAAACGCTGATTCAGAGCGGCCTGGCCTTCCTTTAAAGATATGAGTGACTCTATGATTTCTCTGTCCGTTATTCTCTCCGCTTTTTCAATGGCATGGGTATATTCAGGTAAAATAAAGAGACAGGAAAATACTATTGTAATTATAATGCTTTTCATATGCTTATTGTAACAAATTGAACATCTCAGGTCAAATCATCCAATTCAGAATCCAAAGCAGTTTTAATCAAATCCATCCCCTTTTTCAGATGTTCTGAAATAGAACGCAGATTTTCGGGATTCACAGGATTGTCGGGAAAAAAATTAAATAAATAATTTATCTGCGTAAATCCTGAAAATCCGCGTCATCTGCGTTCAATATGCTTTTTTAAATATGCATTTTAAACGATCTTTAACTTCGTAACCTTAGGATCATAAATTACTTCATCATGTTCAAAATCAAGCTTCATACGCCAGGACAGCATTGTTTTGGCGCCTATTATCACTTTGTCGGAGAGTCCTTCAAGGACCATAAATTCATCTGAAAACCTGTCACCATTGAGGTAGAAGTTAATACTAATTCTATATTTAGCTTTAATCATGTGACCTTCTTCCCCATTGCTTTATCTTTTATTGAAATACAACTCTGATTTACAGGGCTTACGGGATTATGTTTATGTTATATTATTATAACGAATCTGGTGGATAGGCTGAAAGTTGAGTTTTTATGTTAAAGCAGGGGAATGACCCTTTGGGGAGTATTCAATAATAAATAGAACGCAGATTTTCGGGATTTGTAGGATAAACAGGATTAGATAAAATTTATAACTTATCTGCGTTCAATTTTTTTAAATGTTAAAAATCATCCGGTTAGATCGTTCCGAAAAAAAGTTCAACAGTTCAGTAGGCGCATTGGGCTCAAGGTGGAGGGGGTTACACTCCGGCGATGTGGGGGTATAGGAGGAGAAAAAGGAGGTAAAGTATGGAGATAGCCAATCCGATATACGATGGTGTGTTTAAGTATTTAATGGAAGATAATGAAATCGCTAAACTGATAATATCCAACATTATAGAGCAGGAAATAATTGAATTGGACTTTTTGCCACAGGAGAGGAGTACAAAGATAGAACATAACCGGCGTTTTTTTACTGTTTTCAGAATGGATTTTTCTGCTACGATTAAAGTAAAAGATCAAAGCTATAGGAATATTATTATTGAGATACAGAAGGCCAAGCTTCCCACGGACATAATGAGATTCAGGCGATATTTGGGAGACAGGTATAAAGATAAGGCAAATGTCTATACAATAAAAGATGATAAGGGGGAGGCCAGGAAAAAGGCAATCCCCATATTCAGCATTTATTTTCTTGGATATGAATTGGAGCGTATAAAGGATGATCCTGTGATAGATGTGCATAGAAGCTATTACAGCAGGAGATCGGGCAGGAAGATAGAGGAGAGAGAAGATTTTATAGAGAGTTTAACCCATGATAGTGTAGTGATTCAGATACCATTTTTAAAGAAGAGATACGTAACGGAGCTGGAGAAATTATTGAGCGTATTTGATCAAAGTTGTATAACATCGGATGAGCACATATTGAATATAAAGGAGGAGGAATATCCTGAGAAGTATGGGAGAGTAATCAGGAGATTACAGAGGGCGATTTTAAGCAAGCAGATAAGGGATGATATGGATGCAGAGGATGATGTAATAGAAGAGTTAAAGGAGCTGGAAAGAGATGTAGCAAAAAAGGATAAAGCATTGGAGGAGAAGGATAAAGTAATAGAGGAAAAGGATAGAATAATAGAAGAATTAAAAAAAAGATTGAGTAAAGGAGAGTAAAGCGAAGTTGATTTTCCGGATTTACAGGATTAACGGTATAAAAAAATAATCTGCGTAAATCCTGAAAATCTGAGTTATCTGCGTTCAAATTTTTTTACAATGTCCAAAATAATCTGGTTGGCATCCTATCCCAAGTCCGGTAATACCTGGTTCAGGGTTTTTCTGACCAATTTACTTGGAAACAGGGACGAACCGGCTGATATTAACAGATTGGGAGGAGGCCCTATAGCAAGTGCAAGGGAAATGTTTGAAGAAGCTACCGGCATTGAATCATCCTGTTTAACAATGGATGAGATAGAGAGGCTTAGACCTGCAGTATATGAATATCTGGTGGAAAAGGCGGAAGATACGATCTATATGAAAGTACACGATGCCTATACATTCACGAATCATTCCACACCGTTGATTCCAACAAAAGCCACAAAGGGTGTGTTATATATCGTAAGAAATCCTTTGGATGTAGCCGTATCCCTGGCTCATCATGAGGCAACGGACATAGATAGTGCAATAAAGGAGATGTGCGATGACAAGTATGCCTTTTGTATAGGTCCAAATATGCTCTTTGATCAATTGAGACAATGGCTTCTGACCTGGAGCGGACATGTGATCAGTTGGGTGGACCAGGGGAATATTCCTGTTCATGTAATAAGATATGAGGACATGAAGCTGAATTCATTGGATACTTTTACAGGGGCTGTTAAGTTTGCCGGTATAGAGAGGAGTGAGGAAGAGATAGCAAAGGCTATAGAATTAAGCAGTTTTGAAACATTAAGGGGCCAAGAGAGGGAGAAAGGATTCAGGGAAAGATCTCAAAAGTCAGAATCTTTTTTTAGAAAAGGCGAAACAGGGTCATGGAGAGAGGTATTGAGTGATCAGCAGGTGGAAATGATAGTTTCTCACCACAGGGAGGTAATGAGGAGGTTCGGTTATCTTGATGAGAACAATGAAATTGTTTTTTAATGGGACGCAGATTTACTGGATTTGCGGGATTATCAGGATAAAATTATCTGCCTATATCATGATAATCTGTGTCATCGGCGCTTATTATGACCGTTTTATGTGGGTTTTAAACAATCGTTAATTTAGTAACTTTAGGATCATATACAACTTCATCATGTTCAAAGTCCAGCTTCATACGCCATCTATTTAATTTGTAATGAAAACAACAACTCTTTTTATTATTGAAGAACATCACGAAGCTTTTTTTATTTGGAATTATTGCGTTGGAACTGGAAAGATAAAACCATCATGTAATACACTATTGCATGTTGATTATCATTCCGATTTTGCGCTTCCCCTTTTACAAACCTCTCTCTACTCTTTAAATGGAAACAACAAAGCAATCAAGGAGTTTACTTACCGGGAATTATCCATATCCAATTTTATTGCTCCTGCAATTTATCTGGGAATATTCAATGAAGTTTTCTGGATAGACCAAAAGAAAGAACGTAAAAAATCACTATCAACCGACAACATCGACTTTTTACCGGTAAATAACGAGAACAGAGTAATGAAGCAAAAAAGAGTTGAAGGCTTTCTGCAGTCAAAAAACAGAGACGGTAAAAACCTTTTAATTCAGGAGCTTGTACCGGCAATTAAGGCAATTCAATATCCATGGAGAAGGGAGTTCGTTTATTATTATACAAATGTTCCTTCTGCCATATTTCCTTCCGGCCCCATAGTATTGGATATTGATCTTGATTACTTCTCCTGTTGGACTGCTCCTAAGAGATCGATAGAACTTAAAGTTGAAGTTACTGAAGAAGCTTACAACCTACTACAAAACCCATACCATCCTGTGAATCTGCTTGAAAAAAGAGTAGTATTGGAAAAAAGCGGTAAGAGATTTTTTGTTCATTTCAACAGGGTCGATAAAAATTTCCATTCAAATGCAAAAGTAGATAGAGATGAGATACTTGGCAGAATCGATCTCTTTATTTCCTTTCTTAAGGAAAACAATATTTATCCTCAAATAATCGATATTTGCAGATCGAGATATAGTGGTTTTACACCGCAGGATCAGTGGGAGTTTATTGAAAAGAGTTTAATCGAAGAGTTGAGTCAGCTCTACTCATTAGAGATTGTTTTACCTGATGATTTACAGGATATTTGTTGATTACATGTGTTGGTTCATATGGTAGGAATGTTTTTAGGAAAACTCCAGAATCGCCATCATATATTCAGGCCTGTCCGGATCTACTGATCCCTCAATCAGTTGAACGCCACAAGGGGATATATCTTTTTGTAACTGGTCTATATTCTCAAAATACAACTGGTTTTGATTCTTTTTACGATGAAATGATGTCACAGCTCCCAGAAGTATAAGCCCTCCTGGCATTAAAGTGTGGCGCAAGCCCTTGAGAATATCTAACCTTCGCTCTGCTGCAAATGAATAGCATGAAAAAAAAATAAAATCAAAAACTTCTTTTTTAAGTGGAAGATGTTCCATATCAGCCTGCACAAAATGTACATTTCCTATATTTTTCTCGGCAACCAATTTATTTCCGCTCTGGAGGTAGAGAAAACCGATGTCAATGCATATGATATTACATTGATGATGGTGGATCGGGTATGCTTCACGTCCGTTTCCTGAACCTAGTATTAAAACATTATTCGGAGATTTCAGATATTTTTCAACAAGATATCTTTCTGTGGTAAGATAGCCCCACTCAAAATTTTTTCGCTTGCCAAACATAGCCCCCCATGGGGCATGTTTTTGATATATGCTCGCTAAGTGAGTTGTGAGATCAAATGAATTTTTCATTTAGATTATATGGAACCTATTATCGATTGTTTAGAGAAGCGTGAAATCAATTTCTTATAATCAGGTTATTTCTCTTTTTGTATTCAATTCAATTTCTTTTAGATATCTATCATTAAAGATAAGCCTGAACGGCTTTTTGATGAGCCACTCATTACTGTCAGCCAGTCGTCTGCCTATTATGTAATTACGGGCCATTATTTGAATTTCTACGCCTTTTTCACTCCTGAAGGTCAGAATACGTGGATTGAACCACTTTAGAAATATTGTAAATATACCGCTATTGGAGAGGTACATGTAAGGGTTATGCAGCAACTCATTCAGGAAGATTTTATACTTATTTACACTCCGGCGCCAAAGTCCTGTCAATCGGCCATAATAACCGCCGTAAATTTTAAATCTCCTTTTTCCTCTTTTGACGAAAACTACACGTCCCTGTACATCTTGCGGTTTTACAATCCAACTGTCTGCATCTCTTCTGTTATCGCCTTTGGTCCTAATCGTACCGGAATCGATATTGATGATTCGATGAACAACACTTACTCCCATATCAGGCGTTTGAAAAACAATAACATCACCCTCCAGAATCTTTCTATTATCATAGGAAATGATCTCCATGGCGTCGCCGTTCTTAAGAGTAGGGTACATGCTTGACCCTTTGTAATGGATCGGATCCGGGTAATTGCTCATAATGCTTGAAGGATCTACGCAGATTTTACAAAATCAACATATATATGCTTAAATATCCGGCAAATTCAGCGAACCACGCCATCTACGTACAAGCAAAACTGTTATAACTCTTAAGATTTAGATAGATTAATGCAAATTACATTAATAATACCTTCCAAAAAAGAGACTATTCCACTTGCCCCGTTGTATCTATGCTCCAATCTCGAAAAAAACGGTCATGAGGTTGATTTAAGATTAATAGATACAGATACGATTAAGTGTTGCAAGTTCAAACCAGCCAACATAAACCTATTCCTTGATTTATTGATCAACTCACATCGTATCGTTGCAATAGGATGCATGAATAATCTTCTCCCCTATATTTTATTTGCAATTAAAAGATTTAAGCAACAATATAATAAAACCATTATATTGGGAGGCCCGGGCCCCTCTGAATTCGCTTTGGAAATAATGAAAAAGTTCAGCGAAGTAGATTTTATTATCAAAGACAGAGATCCTGGCATTTTAGCAGAACTCATTAGTTATTTTGAGACAGGAAAAGAAAATGAGATTAACATTAATGGCCTTGTATACAAACAAGGAAGCAGGATTGTATATAATCCTTCTGATGATGACTACTTTGACAGATTAAAATTCCCTGAGAATATGGAACCGAACTTTGAGGAGATAAACGAATTTCATCTGCTCACCGTAGAGGGATGTCCCTATAGATGTACTTTTTGCAATGTAAGGCCTTTTATTTCAAGGAGCCTTAGGCGCCGGAATTTACAACAAGTTCTCGATGAGATCAAATGGACCCTAGAAAGGATTGTGAGACCAATTGTATTTATCATAGTAGACGAGGCATTTTTAGTGAACAGGAAGAGAGTATTGGATTTTTGTTCGATGCTGAAACAGAATAACATGAAGATCAGATGGAAGTGTTACGGGAGAATAAATCATACAGACAACGAGCTTATGGCCATTATGAAAGACGCCGGTTGTGTAGGTATTTTTTTTGGTATAGAATCAGGCTCTAACTCTGTACTGCAGAAGATAAAAAAGGAGTTTACCATAGAGATTGCAATCAAAGTTTTAATTGAAGCAAAAAAATATTTTGAAGATACTGTGGCCAGCTTCATATGGGGGTATCCCTTTGAAAGCCTTGATGACTTAGTAAAAACAGTGATGACAAAAGCATTTCTGGACAATAAATCCATCAAGACACAACTAAAATTTCTTACCCCTGTAAGAGATTCAGAAATCATATCCGAATATGGAGAACAACTCACCTTTAATGAAGAGATTCCCTTTCTGGCCGAGACTTACAATCTGATGCCTGAGAGTGCTGAATTTAAGATGTTTGTAGGGGAAAATAAGGATATTTTCCTGGGTTATAACACTTATGTAAGTCCAGATCTGAATAAAAAAATAGAGCTGTTAAAAAAATCGGGGTTCATTTGACTTGAGATATAGAACGTAGGTATAGCAGTTTTAGAGGATTCAAGCCGATTAAAGAATCCTGCAAATCAGGAGAATCCAGGCCATTTGCATTCTGTTGCCTTATCACAGCTCACATAATACCTCATCAACTTGTTCATGGAATCCTCCATTAAGAGAGAACTTAAGTTTATAAACAGGTACTGTTTTTCCTATTCTAACGGCATTTTCATACATCTTTTCAAAAATTACATGAAATGGCAGCATGTTTTTATCTTTTTTCTCATATCTTTTATAGATTTGTAAAGCCGCCGCATATACATGTAAGGTACGCTCCATAGGATTTAAGGTGCATATTTCATTCTTTAAAGATTTTTCCAAAATAAAGACTCCCGACAGTTGATGAGCTTTACGTAAATTGTATGATGGTGTTTTTTGCTCTCTGGCGCTGGTTATTGTGGGAAAGGCATGGACTTTATAGTTGGAGCTTGAGGTGGGGAGTACAACGACCTCGTCATCGCAGTGCACCATACCTTTAGAGGAAAACATTCTGCAGCAGGTACTCTTACCGCCATCAGCCTCTCCCGCCAAGAGGATAAAACGGTTGTTGTACATGACACAACCGGCATGGAGAGGTAATCCGTCGCTTTGAATACAATAATAATGAATGATTTCCAGTATGTGGTAGACAACTGTGAAGAAACAGATAACAGGATCAAGGGTGATGTTTACAGGAATAATTATATTTGTATCATGGATTGAAGAGGTAGTGTTTTCGCAACTGTATACACTTTTCTCCCACTCATCTTTTGTAGAGCACCTTTGCAGACTATATGTAAGCCCCTCCAGGCAATCGGAGCATGATAAGTATATTCGCAGGCATTCAGAATCATTATCCGGCTTATGTGCGCCTTTAAAATATAAATTGTACATGAGAAGGTAATCATGCAACTTCGATGCGCTGTGTTCACATACCCCCAAGGCTGTTGTACAATGTAAATTTGAGGGAAGGTTGTCTCTCGCTCTGACCGGAATATCGGGAATATAATGATAGAAGTGATAAAGCATTAGATAAAGAATTTAAAAACTTAAAAACACTACAATTCTATAGATATAGTAACGTATATTTCATTATCCAAACATAAAGCGTATTGAAACATCTAAGTCGGAAGCATGTAATAATGACTTTACAGGGCAAAATTTGGTTGTTAGCTACAAGTTCTATAACCTGCTCCACCGGGGCAAGAGTTCCTGTTAGCAGTCCCTCCGCGACAGAGAGTAGCCGCAGCAGCACCTCCTGCGCTGCAAATATTTGCGCGACTGCCTACTATGCAGGTACCGTCAGTAGCACCATAGCCAAATCTGCATGATCCGGCGCAAGCAGCACCGGCCGCCCCACTTCCGAATTTTACCAGTCTTGGCGCTTTCCATTTTCCCATTATGACCTCCTGATTATGACATTAAAAGGGCATACCTTTGCATTGAGCAAAGGATTATCTTTTATATTATCAGTTTTTAATTATCTTCTGACGGCTTACAGGAAACAATCCGGCCTTTTCAGCATCTTCACAGAACCAAAAGGGAGCCCATACATTTTTGTGTCTATAATAGTTCTGTGCAATACAACTGCCGCTGCATATCACCTTCATTACACAGGTTCTGCAAACGCCTTCAAGTCGATGGGGTAAGCCTTCCCTTAGTCTATTCAACAGATCCGTATGATTCCATACATCTGCTAATAAATCATTTCGAGCATAACCGATTTTTAGTTCCGGCACACTCTCTCCAATACCGCATAATGCATATGAGCCATCGGACAATACACCCAATATGTTTAAAATACTGCACCTGCCTCTGTTGTTTCCATTTCCATAGATATGGCTCAAGGGAGCGAAAGCATCAGGGTAAGAGTAGTATAAATCGATTTTTACTTTTTTTGACAGTTCCGTATCCACCCACCTTCCCAGAGCAATCAACCGATCTATCCCTACAGTCTCTCCCGCCTTATGCATCTTGTCTCCTCTGGCTACAGGCATTACGATGTTAAACTTTACTGAGCCCGCTCCCGAAGCTTCCGCAATTGTTACGACTTCTTCTATCTGGTTCTTATTGTCGTTCATAACAGACATAATCACCTGAGGTCTGTAACCGGCATTTACCAGATTCTTTATCCCTTTCATTGCAAGATCGAAACTTCCCTCTACACCCCTTATCCTGTCATGGGTTACTGCATTGGAGCCGTCAATACTCACTGACACATTTTGAGTCCTGCACTTTGTAATTTCTCTTGCCATGGCCGGAGTGCAATATGTACCATTTGTTTCTATTGCCACCGTAATATCGTTCTTACGGATAAATTGAAGTATTTCAAAGATATGGGGATGCATAAGGGGCTCGCCTCCCGTCAACTTAACACCTTTTAGTCCTAAAGGGATCGCCTCTTTGATAATATGGCGGAACAGGTCAAAATCAAAAACTCTGTATTTCTTATCCGCTGTTTCAAACTTTGGGTTGATCCAGCAGTGGCGGCAACGGAGGTTACATCCTTCGGTCAGATAGAAATATAGGCGCTTTAAGGGGTATTTCATAAAAAAATTGAACTCAGAATGACAGGATGTGCAGGAACATCAGGATTTCAGATCTGCGTAAATCCAGTAAATCCTGAGAATCTGCGTTCTATTCTCCTTTCGATAATTTAAATTTGCATTAACTGTTTATAGTCTCCTCTGACGGCTTACAGGAAACAATCCCAGCCTTTCAGCATCTTCACAGAACCAAAAAGGCGCCCACAGATTTTTGTGCCTGTAGTAGTTCAGGGCAATACAACTTCCATTACATATCCGCTTCATTACACAGGTACTGCAAACGCCTTCAAGTTTATAAGGAAATTCCTGCCTAAGCCTGTTCAACAGTTCCGTATTGCACCATACATCCTCTAATTGATCCTTGCCGGCATGTCCGAATATCAGTTCAGGGAAACTCTCTCCTGTTCCGCATAATGTGTATGAGCCGTCGGACAGTACTCCCAATATTCCTAACAGGCCGCATCTCTTTTTATTGACATTCTCTCCATACATACGGCTGAAAGGTAAAAAGGCGTAAGGATAAGTGTAGTGTAACCTTATCTTTACCTTTCCTGACAGCTCAGTATTCACCCACCTTCCGATAGTAATTAACTGATCCACTCCTATACTCTCATCCTCCCCGGCAACTCGATCTCCCCCGGAAGCAGGCATTACCATCTTAAACTGAACTAAACTGGCGCCCAATAACTCCGACATATTTACTACATCCTCTATCTGGTCTTTATTACGGTTCATAACAGGCATCATCATATGGGGTGTGCAACCGGCATTTACCAGGTTCTTTATCCCTTTTATTGCGGAATCAAAACTTCCCTCAACACCTCTTATCCGGTCATGAGTCTCTGCATCAGCACCGTAAATATTCACAGACACATTTTTAGGGCTGCTCTTTCTGATTTCCCTTGCAAGAGTCGGAGTGCAACATGTTCCGTCTGTTTCTATTATAAACCATATCTCCTCTTTACGAATAAACTCCAGGATTTTGCTGATATCAGGATGCATGAGTGGCTCTCCCCCTGTCAGCTTAACGCCTCTCAGTCCTAAGGGCTTCGCTTCTTTAATGATATGGCGGAAAAGTTCAAAATCAAGAATCACGTAATCTTTATCCGTTGCCTGATATTGAGGCTCTGTACAGTGACAGCAGTTATGGGTGCAGCCTTCGTTGAGATTGAAGTATATGCGGTTTAAGGAGTAGTTCATAAAAAATTGAACGCAGATTAACAGGACTTACGGGATTCACGCAGATATGAAAAAATTTTTTGTGAATAGACTAAAAGTTTTCATTTTCATGTTTTGAGGTGATCTATAAGGACATGAACGATTATCCAGAAAATCCTGCAAATCCCGTCAATCTGCGTTAATTATTCCTTTCTTATGTTTAAAGCTTTACGCCTTATCTCCGGTTTAGGTCCAAAATTGAGCAGCAATCCAACTTCAATCTTTGTTGCCTTTAGATAATTCAATAATTGTGCTGCCTGACCTTCGGTCAGACTCTTTGCGGCCTTTAATTCCACAATCACTCTGTTATCAACCAAAATATCGGCAAAGTACTCACCAACAACTTCATTCTTGTAATATACCTTTAAAGGGAACTGAGAAATTGCGGAGAGATTCTCATTCCTAAATTCAATCATCATGGCATTTTCATACACCTTTTCAAGAAAACCGTATCCAAAATAATTATAGACCCTGTAAAAGATATTGATAATCTTTTCAGTTAAATCATTATGTTTAAAGTCATCATGTAGCATAAAAATTGAACGCAGATTTGCAGGATTTTCGGGATTTACAGGATTTTCTTCAGATCTGCGTAAATCCTGCAAATCCGGAAAATCTGCGTTCAAATCAATCTCCCTCCATTATCGAGAAATGCTCTCAAACAAGCTCCCGGATCAGGATTATTCTCTTTATTGGTCAAAGCATATGCACCGGCCGGGCAGTTGCCGGTACAGTAAGGTATGTACTCGCAGCCTTTGCAAAATTCAAATTCACCTAATGGTATGGCTCCCCGCTCTCTCAATCGTTTTAACTCACCATGTTCCAGCCAAACCTCTTTTAAAACGTCTCTGTTTATCCGACCCAGCTCTATATGAGGTATCTGGGTGCAGGGCACCATCACACCGTCAGCCCTTATGCCTATCTTATTATGAAACCCTCCGCATCCCCTCAGGTACCCCCTTCCAGGCATTGCTTCCCTCTTCTCCTGTCTCGCCTGCTCCATATCCTTCCAAGTTATGGCCTCTGCCAACGGACCGGCCATTGCACGTATTCTGTTATTATACTTTCTGTTTAGCCTTAACAGTGTTTCCATCGCAAGCTCTCTCTCTCTGATGGACAGGAGAATGTTATCTTTGTTTTTACTGCACAGCCCAAAGGGAGAGACTGAATTTGTAGAGAATGATTTTAAGCCCAACTCTTCCAGCAACAACCTTGCTATTTCCTCTAGATCCCTTACATTATGCTTATGTATGGTGACTCTCACAGCTAGGGGAACGTTGTGTTTTTTAAGCCTATTTATACCCTCCATGGCCTTATAAAATGATCCGTCTCCTCTGCAGGAATCATGAGTTTCAGGTCCTGATCCGTCAATAGAGATTTGAACAGTGCTGCAGCGCTTTGTAGAGATCAGGTAAGAGGCCATTTCATCTGTTATGAGTGCGCCGTTACTCAAAATTGAAAACCTCATACGATTTTTTACGATACCGTCTATTATTTCCTTAATATCTTTTCTGAGAAAGGGTTCTCCGCCGGCTATATCTATATTCAAAACCGCACATCTGTTGAGCTCCTCAAAAAAGGTAAGCCACTCATGAGCCGGCAGATCCTGATCGACATCGCCTGCGCTCTCAAAGTGATAGCAATAACTGCACCTGAGATTGCACCTGTTAGTAATATCTATGGATACGGATTTCGGAGTTTTTAGTAAATTCATAAAAAATAAAAAGATTTAATAGAACGCAGATTAACAGGATTTGCAGGATTGTCAGGATATAAAAAATCCTGTTAATCCCGTAAATCCAGCCAATCTGCGTTCTATTTTTTAAATCAGACCAACACTCTTTAAAGCCTTTGCCACATCCGGGTTTTGCGTTGCCATCTCTTTTAAAGCCCTTTCTATCCTATTCTCCTTCTCCTCAAGCCTGTCATCTCTCTCTTCCAACTCCTTGTGTTTCCTGATAATAGGATTTAATGTCGTACGTCTGTCCCATAATACAAAGCTTATTAATATAAAAATTCCGCTTATAACTACATAAACAAGATCGCGTAATGCTTTTATCTCTCCACGTATTGCCTGGTTTTCCGCCTTTGAGTAGTCACGTTGTGCAGCTATCTCTTCTCGTAATGCCTGAATCTCTATTTTGAAAGAATCGCGCATTGCCTGCATCTCAGCTTTAAAAGAGTCTCGTAATGTCTGATTATCAGCTTTAAAAGAGTCTCGTAACGTCTGATTATCTGTATTAAAAGAGTCTCGTAATGTCTGATTATCAGCTTTAAAATCACTCCTTAACTCATCGATTCGAAGATTAACATCACTAATACGTACATTTGTAGCCTTAAGGCCTTCATCAATCTTAGCTACATTAATCTCAAGTTCTCTAAGCCTTTGTCTGTCCTCTTGTGTAAAACCGCCTTCTTCTGACAACGCAGGAGAGGCGAGTAATAAAAATAATAAGATAGTAAGTATAGAAACACTTCGATGCATAATGTTATATTTCCTCTTATTCTTACTCAATTATAACATATCATTAACTCTTCTTTGTTTCTTTGGAAAAGTGAATAAATGGTACGCATATTTACGGGAATTTAATGAAATGAAAAAAATCCTGTAAATCCCGTAAATCCCGCTAATCTGCGTTCTATTATCTATACCTCAAATCCCACAAGCCCATTATCTACCAACTCATCGACAAACTCTTTTACCTCAACCATTCCGCTTTCCGGCATATCTTCGTACTCTTTTTTCAGATCAGCCGTAATATCCTCTAACGTGCTCTTACCGTTAAGCCTTTTCCATATATCTATACCTACAGGATCAATACCAAATGCCTCGCCCGTATCCGGATCAAAGAGCACCCCCCAATCATCGAACTCTTCTCTTAATACGACTACCTGGTTTACAATTGGTTTACTGTTAGATTGTTCCATGACTACTCCTTATTCGTTTTTTAGTGAATATTATTATATCATGAAAAAGTACTATCTGTAAATCATTAGAAATGCTAACTTTTGAAGGGTAGAGACCTTACCGGGTAAATTGAATAGCAAGATTCCATTGGTTTTGCTTTTAAAAGAAAGAGTTTCAAATTACTTACCGCCGGGAGCAGGATTTCTGAGCTTAGGACGCGGTTTGTTGTTGAGGGATCAGTTTTTCAATAAGAGTTTTCAGGAATGCTATATCTTCCTTTTGCGTCGCTAAAGATGACTCTATCTCAACCTGTTTACTCTGCATCTTCCATTGAAGCCTTAATACAAAACCCAGGATCACCAGAGCCAATGTTATAAAAATCCCAAGCATCCATTGCATCACACTAAATCGACTTATCATTTCCAATCGTAAATCGTCTATCCGCCTGTTCGTGTCATCTATTCGCTTATTCAAATTGGCCATGCCTTCCTCTAAGCGTTTATTCATAGCAGCCTGGCCATCGTCTAAACGCTTATTCAGAGCAGCCTGGCCTTCTTTTAATGATATGAGTGATTCAATGATTTCCCTGTCCGTTATTCTCTCCGCCTTTTCAACGGCGCCGGTATATCCGGGTAAAAAAAACAGGCAGAAAAATATTAATATATTTATAATGTTTTTCATGAGCTTATTTTAACAAATTAAAAATCTCAAGTCAAATTATCCGAGCTCTTTCCGGATAGTGAAAATATAGAACGCAGATATTATGGATTTACAGGATTGTCACAGATATTTTTTAAAAATCCTGTCAATCCCGAAAATCGCGTCAATCTGCGTCCCATTAATAAAAATATCTAATTTCTCGGAGGAAAGATTCCCGTAAGTGCAATGATATAGTATAACCCAAGAAAGGGCGGCATGGTAAAGAAAGACTCACCGCCTCCGGTTGCCTGAATAGCATTCGGACTCATGTTCGTATCAGGGACTGAGCGTGAATATGCATTTGGAGCAGGTACTGAAACCTCGGCATCGCCTGTTGTTTGGCCTGTATACTTATCCCTTCCAGCTGTAACCTCTACCGGAATACCTGAAGGTACCACTCCCACACTCGCTGCCGCCTCCCCCCACACAGCACCACTGGGATCTGAAGTATCCCCGCTTCTCGCTGCTACTGCCTGATGGGTATGGGAAGGCATATGAGCTATATCCAGAGTTACCGATACATCCCCGCCACTTTGTCCCCATTTGAAAGTGGGTAAACCTGGTCCCGTTCCTTGTCCCACCGGAACACGGCTCCGCAAATCGGGCAAAGCAAAGTCCGTTCTTCCATTACCGCCAAAAGCAGTTCCAAGCAGCGCAAAGAGGGCTGAATGATCTGAAATGGACAGATGCTCACCAATACACAATGCATATCCTCTCGGGGCATAACTAAATCCCACTAACTTGATTTCTCCTATATAAGGTTCGCTCATAACTCAATCTCCTTTAATATTATTGTCAATAGAGGGTTAATAAAAAAGTTCAACACAATGAAGTTCTCTAGTCACCTCCTTTCTCTTTAGGAAACCACTCAATAAAGTAATAGAGTCCCCTAAGTTCAATTATTTTAAAGCCCAGGCGATTGTAAAAATTTATTGCACGGTTATAGTATTCTATATGACCGGTTACCCGCTTCCCTGTTTCGCCTGCATCCTTCATGATTCGTTGAAGCAACTGTTCGCCAATTCCCCTGTTCCTATGTTCAGGAAGAAGTGCAATGTCAATAATCCTGATCTCCTTGTCCCATCTGCCCAGGTAAAGACGCCCTATGGGAGTCTTGTGAATAAGAATAATGAGAAACTCCGAGTTTTTCTTCAAATTCTCCATATAATATGTGTGCTGGGCATGGTGCTGCATGGCCAGAAAATCCTCTTTTTCCCTGTCACTGAAGTTTGTAAGAGAAAGCTCCTCAGTGCGTGTGGAAGCAAATACCTTATAAAGAAATCCCTGATCCTTGTCTGTTATGGGACGAAAGGTTATTCCTGTGTGCATGTAAATCTCCCAAAAAAAATATATAGAACGCAGATGACGCAGATTTACGGGATTTTCCGGATAGGAAAAATCCTGTGAATCCGGTAGATCCTGAAAATCTGTGTTCTATTCTTCTTTTAACCTGTTAAATACGGCTTCATACAGCAATGCACTCTTTGTTTTACCTACAGGCACTATAAAAAAGCTGATATCACCCAGCTTGTGGTGCTGCATTTTATGAATCTTCTGAGGAAGAGGCCGATCCATGGGGCCCTGAAAAAGAAGGATGAAACATTCCAGCACATCCGTCTCCTTATCAACTGCCTCGATAAGTTCCAGTTCAACGACCTCACCTTCATAAAAAATGAGATTGAATTTTGTGTTTAGATGTTCGGCAAATATCTTATAAGTAAGCTTTTCAGACATATTCAAACTCCTTTATAATAGAACGCAGATTTTCTGGATTTACGGGATTTTTTCTTGTCTCGAAAATAGACCCGAAAGGACTTAATTAAACCACTAAGATCGCGAAGGACACGAAGTTTTATAAGATTTTTTCTTCCTGCTCTTCGTGGTTTAAACATTTAGATTTTTTTTATACCAATTCTCATGTTTCGTGCTGACCCCAGGGTTACGAGCCTTTATCCTGCAAATCCTGTCAATCTGCGTTCTATTTATTTTGATTTTTTCTTTCCTTCAGTTTTTTAATCAACTCCCTGGACGTCTCACTGTCTATCTCCTCAAGGCTTGTGATAACATGATCAATATCTTCATCCCTCACTTCATAGGAAGACGTTTTTTTCTCACTCTTAATATACCCGGCTTCCTTGAACAAATCTCTAAGCCAGTCGTTTACATAGCAATCCATTACAATATGCACCCGATCACTCTCTCCCTTGTTAATAACTTTATGCCTCAAAGTAAAATTCATATACCAACACTCGCCTGCATTCATGGTGACGATGTCATCGCAGTGATAGAATTCCAAATCGGGATTGGTGGTGATCGGTATATGAAGACGAACCTCGCCCTCTTCAAAATCTAGCCCGTCATCGCAATGCTCCCTGATTTCACTGCCAGAAGAGAGCCTCATTAGGCGAACGGAACTCTTTTCGCACTCTAACTTCGAAAGCACCTCTTTAAAATAAGAACACCTCTCAAGAATTTCAGTGGGCTGATATCTTCTCTCTGCATTGGGAACGGAATAGATAAAATTTTTATCGCCATTAATCGCATATAAAGAGGCCACACTCCAACTGCCGGAGTAGTTATGGGGATTGTAATGACTATGCCACTCCCTATCGGCAATTGTTGTAAGATCTTTTGTTAAGCGATCTGTATCGAATTGTAATGGTAATTTTATGTAATTCATTTTTATAAAGCCTCCCTTGAAAAAATGTATGTGTTTTGTAACTACTTTAGGTTTATAGACTGAAGGCTGAAGACTGTCAGGTAAAATATGCGTTACCAATGAAGCCTAAAGTTTTTTTATTGGCTCTGTATCCAAGTCATTTGATTTATTGCTTCAGCCTTCAGTTTTCAGCCTAATTACCTGAGTAGTTACTGTGTTTTTTTTCTGTCCTGACATGTTCTGTAGACGTCTTTTACTACAAATTCAGTGATTTGTCATTATAAGTGCTTGTTGTAAAAAAGTCAAGTAAATTTTACTTCACAAAAATTTGAATGCCATTCACAAAATTATATTTGATAGAGAAAGATTGCTTTGAATGCTGTGTTAATATCAATATCTGATACTTTAAATACAGCTATTATCATTAACTTAATGTCACTTGTGAGACAAATATTTAGTAAGTATATAGCTAAAAAGAATCGATGTTTTGCGCCGCGAATGAACCGTTTGTATGAAAAAAAGATGATTAACAGATGTAGAAGTTAGTAAAATATCAGTGAAAAATATATAATCTCTATTGATATGTTATGATTAAATGAAACTATCTGAAAAAAACATGCACTACCAGATAAGTCAAATGGGGACATTATTCATGTCGCTGCTGCTACTGTGTACTGAGTCGATAATCTTCTAACCAAAGAGTACGTTGAGTTTGTTTCATTTCAATAATAAGATAGAGGCGGAACCACAACTGAAAATGGCAGGCGAAGGTTTCTCCGATGTTTCGGAAAACCTCTTCTTGTATATTCAATCTCTCTTGAAAGATGAGCTTTCTGTAGAAATCGACGAATCGCCCGATACCTGGTCGATTTTGACGGATAAACTCAGGCCCCATTCGATATTACCACTTATGTACTGGAAAGTCCGGAATCTTCCGGAGCCTTTGCAACCGCCTTTAGAGATAGTTGACAGATTGAGAGAGACATTTTTGTGGAGTCGTATGCGATCTTTATTGTTTGAGAGGCAAATTAGCGAGATTATCGATGCTTTTAGAGCTCGGAAATTGGATATGCTTGTTTTAAAGGGGCCGGCCCTTGGCAGAGTTGTCTACCCCGATCCTGCAGTCAGACCGAGTAGTGACATCGATTTATTATTGTCACCCGATAAAGTGGTACAGGCAGGGACGATTCTCGAAGAGTTGGGGTATAAAAACATATTTAACAGATTTGCAGGACATAAGGATTTTTCTAATGAAGAAATTTTTGTCGATCAAAGCAATAATAAATCCAAAGTCAATGTCGAGGTTCATTGGGATTTGCATAGATTTTCGGTGCTCACCGGGGAGATCGAGTTTGAGGAGCTCTACAATAGGGCTATAGAAGTGAATATTGACTCCGGTCCGATTTTTAGGGCTTTACATCCTGTTGACGAGCTTATAAATTCTGCTTTGCATTTAGTTACAAGTCATCCCCAAGCCATCCGGCTTATTTGGCTTTACGATATATTCCTTCTTTCAAAAACAATTGCATATCCTTCGGAGTGGTATATTTTGCAGGAAAGGAGTCATAGGTATAATGCTCGTATAAGTCTGGAAAAGGTATTTTCCCTGGCTGCAAAATGGACGGCACTGCAATTACCTGAAGGATTCAATCATTTTCAGGAATGGCCTCAACCTTCAAAAGCCGAAATAAACACCTGGAACGATATGGTTAATAGTCAGCACAATGCAAGGAGTACATTGAAACTCTACCTGTCCGGTAGTTTGCCACATAAGCTTAAAAAAGTAATCCAGCTTATCTTTCCGTCGTCGGAAATGGTGAAATCTGCATTTCCGAATTCGAACAGTCAAATTCTTCCTTTACTATATTTAAAAAGGTGGTGGAAATGGCTAAAAAAGCTAATATAGGACCGGTCCGGAAGTGCTCATTTGTCAGGATTTAAGACAAAAGGCAACAGACACAGGGCAAACGTTTCAACTTCTATGTTTTCAAGTAAACCTAATTGTCGGTTTTCTTGCCATGTATTATGAAAGACTCGAAAAATAGTGCTAACTTCTATCATCTCTCCCTTGGAAATACGCTGAGAAGCTGTTGTAATGCATTTATCGAGGTTGGCTGGCTGGCGATACTTATCGTGATTCCCCTTTTTTTTAATCCTTACAGTTGTCTCCCCTTTAAAGATAAGTATACATTGGCGCAAGCTGTTTCATATCTTATGCTGTGCATTTGGCTAATTAAAGTTGTTGTCCTGTCCGGCCTCTTTACTAAGAACGGAATCACAGAAACAAAAAAAAATTTTCGCTATGAGTGTCATCGTAAATCGGTGATTTCTTTCATATCCCCTCTGTTTACAGCTATTTTTCTTTTTTTATTGTCCAATCTGATCAGTACGGTATTGTCAATCTCACCTCAAATCAGTTGGACCGGGTACTATCTGCGTCCCTTTGGATTGTACACTACCTGCTCATATTTGATTGTTTTTCTTATGATACTGTCGCATTTACGCTCATGCGATCAATTACAACGTATGCTTTATGCCATCGTGTTAACAGGTTTTTCCGTTTCCCTGGTCGCCATTGCACAGATAGGATGGTCAGAGGCGGCCTTTGTCGCAGATAAGGACTCTTCCTATCGTGTATTTTCTACGATAGGGAATCCTATTACCAATGCCGCTTATCTTATATTTACATTTTTTATTACCCTCAGCCTGTTTGTAAGTACCTTCGTTCGTCTGACAGAGGAAATTAAATACAACAGGAGTTTACAATCTCGATTTAACTCAATGTTTATGGTTTTTATCTTTTTTTTTATTCTTTGTACTCATGTTATCGCCATCATGTACACTCAAAGCCGCGGCCCGATAATTGGCTTAACAACAGGATTGTTTTTCTTCCTTTTGTCGTTATTAAATGTTTATAAACAATACAAACAGGAGAACTCCGATAAAGACGTCCTGCCAGGTAATTTTTCGATTTTCATTTTGCTGTTTTTGTTTCTGTCGATTTCATTGATAATCATCTTTTACTTTACAATTCCGTTATCCGATTCGCTTACCACTTCTCAGTTTCATCATATGTACTCTGATCGCCTAAACTCGGTCTTCAATATCACTTCCTTAAATGAAAGTATGCGTTTTAAATCTTGGGAGGAAGTGATGCAGTTTTTTATTAACCATAACCCGATTGAAGACACATGGGGAAATAAGGATAGATTTACAGCATTGCGTGCTCTCGCAGGGTATGGTCCGGCAACGCTGATACTTATTAGCTCCCGTTTTATTTCCAAAGAGCTGAGCGGCGGTTATAATGTGGATACAATGCATAATGTTTTTTTCGATACCCTCTTTTCAAGAGGTTGGTTTGGTCTTGCCGTAACCTTTCTGTTGTTTTATTCAATATTTCATTACGCAATGGAGAAGCTTGGTTTTTTAACGTCAGGAAAAGAGAGAAAACTCTTCTTGCTGATATTTTTTGTTTTATCTCTATGTGGCATAATGTTTTTAATAGGCACAAATTTTTCGCCTCCTTTGCAGATACTGATTTTTCCCGTAAGTTTGGCGGGAAGCATTTTTGTCTATCAGATATTTTGTATTTTATTTAAAAGCCGGGATCGTGGCAACTCTGCAGGAAACGGATTGTCTCGTAATATTCTTTTGTCGGGATTGTTCTCATCCATAATCTCCCATTTCGTGGAAATTCAGACAGGCGTGCCATCGCCGCCAACGCAGTCTCATTTCTGGATTTTTCTTGCTATCTTTATTGTTATCGCTAATAAGAGGTTGTCGATGCAACAAACGTATGAACCTGTAACAGATGAAACCAAAGGTATGAAGAATTTCCCGACAGAGAGAAATCCTACCGATATATCGAAACTGCCTGTTACAAACACTTCAGGGGAAGATAGAAATACTCTTTTTCGGGATTCCTTTATTTATGCTCTCCTTACTTTTTTTGTTTTTATTACTCTTACCTATGACTACATGACAAACTCCGGCGGCCTGACAAATCCCTTTGGACTTATAACGACTTTTTTTTCAGAAGAGTTATTCCCCGGAGAATCGGTAAAGAACAGTAAGGCCATCACGATTTTTCTTATAGTGCTTACTCTGTCTCTTTTTCTATTTATGCATAAAGTCATATGGGCAAATAAAACATATGGAATCCCTGCCTGTTTAAAGTACTTAGCTGTTTTTACGGGAACGGTTATCGTTTTTTTTATGCTATTTACCAATATTCACGCAGGTTATCTGGCCAAACAAACGATTCTCTCACAGGATTCTGAAAGTTTTCTCTCATCGATACACAAGATAGCCGATTTTGTGAATATATATTATATATTTCTTCTTCTTGTATTCCTTTTCCTGACTGTAACGATTGCGAAAATCAATTCATTACAATACAAGGCATCTTTTATCAAGTATCCAAAGACTTTTGTTGCGATTCTTTTGATAATCCCTTTGATTCTTTTTTCTAATAAATATCTTCATTTAGATCGTATTAAAGCAGAGTGTTATTGTAATGCAGGACTTAGTTTTCTGAAAATGACGGATTCCCTTGATTTCAGTCTCTTTGCTTTTGATAAGGCAATAAAACTCAGATACGGGAATGACTTCTATTACTATTTCCACGGAAAGGCTGCAGCCAAAAAGGCAATAACGACAAAACAGAATAATCAGACTGACTACTGGTTCGAACTTGCTGTTTCAAACCTTAAAAAGGCTCAGGAAATCAATTCTTTCAATATTGACAGAATTATAGTATATTTGGGACGTATCTATTTTAAATGGAGCACTATGTCACAAAGCAGAGATGAAAGGATGGAGAGGATTAATAAATCTTTTTATTACTACAAGATGGCTTTACGATTGGATCGACGATCTGCTTACTTATTTGATGAAACAGGGAGATTGTATATGCACCTGGGAGATCATCAAAAAGCATTGGAATACTATAATGAAGCGCTCTCTATAGAACCTGATTTTGTTAACAGCTTTATTGGCAAAGGTTCTTTGTTTATGTTAAAAGCTCAGTACGCCATGGAGGCGAAACATATAAAGAAGGTGAACGCCATGCTTGAAAGGGCTCTCTATTTTTATGAAAAAGCTCTGGCCCTGGACAAAAAGAGTGTTGATACTTATAGAGGGATCGGATATATTCATGCATTTAAAGGAAATCATGATGGGGCAATCGATGCCTATAACCGTTTACTATTGATCGACAGCGAACATTTCGAGGCCCACTTAAACCTGTCGACACTATACAAAAACAGAGGAGAGACGAAAAAGGCGCTCAACCACGCTCAAAGGGCATACGAGTTTGCTCCTGATGAAAAAAAGAGGGAAATCACTGATATGATCACTGAATTGCACTTATTGATAAAAAAGAGTGGCTCATCGATTGATCGATAATCTTTTTTCAGAGAGGAAGTTTTTTACTTTTCTGTAAAAATCAATCACCTTACGATAACCTCTATCTGTCAAAATTGTTTCCAGGTACAATTTCAAACGCCATCTCCAGGGGTGAAATATGGCGACTGATCTGTCCATCCACTCTTTGACTAAGGCTCTGTCAAAATCGTCTGTTTCGATACAGACGATATGGGAATTAAAAATTACATTTTCCTCACCCTTGAGATACCCCATACTTTTACACTCCTCATATAAGGGAGTTCCTTTATGGGGGTTCACAATAAAGGGAGCAATCTCTCTGAGTCCCCTTTTTTTTAGTTTTTGTAAAAAATGTAATGTTTTATCGAAAGAGTCAGTCGTTTCACCGGGATATCCTACCATTAGAAAAGCCACAGTATATAATTTATATTTTGAGCATATTTCCACAATCTCTTCCGCTTTTTTTAAAGATACCTTTTTGTTCATGGCTTTTAATACTTTTTCGTTTCCACTTTCCAATGCAAGGTTGAGCTGCGTACAGCCCGATTCTTTCATTTGCCTTATTAGCTCTTCATCCAGATGGTTTATCATAACACCGGAAGTGATTGCCCAGGTTATTTTTCTATTGGCAAGTAATGAAAATAGTTTTTTCGCTCTTTTTGTATCGACTGTCAGATTGTCATCTTCAAATTCAATATGAACAGGCCCGTATTTCTCTATGAGTGCGTCGATTTCAGCAATCACATTTTCAGGGGTACGGGCTCTGTAGACTCTTCCATAATTGTTATGCAGCGTATGAAGCGAGCAAAATCTGCAATCATAGGGGCAGCCTCTGGAAGTAATCATGGATATGGCGCGTTTGTTGATTTCACCTCTGGCGGATCTTTTAAAGTATGTCTCCATCGGCAAAAGATGGCGGGCGGGAAATGGAATTTCATCGGGATTCGTAATCGTTGAAGAGAGGCCGTTATTATTAATCCCGGTTGCATCTCTGTATGCCAACCCCTTAATGTCGCACAACCGGTTCCCTGAGAGTATTTCCAGCAATGGAATCTCTCCTTCACCTGTAACAACAATATCGATATTCGTGGTTAAGGCCTCCAGAGGAAATTGTGTCGGATAAATACCCCCCGCAATGATCGGTTTATCGGGATATTGTTGTTTTATGGCGGATGCAAATTCGTCAACCAAAAAAGCCATACTTGTAAAGGGGCATGATATTCCGATGAAATCGCTGTCCAAGGGGATTTGTTTCGCCGTTTCACCGGCATCAAGGCCATAAACATAAAATGTATTTTGACTTCCATGAATCCTTCTTCTTTTTTTATAGCCCTCGGCAAAGGCGTCTATCACTTTTACGGAATGACCATGTTTTTCCAGAAATGTACTTAAATAGGCAATACCGAGATTTTGAGAAAATCCCTCATGGCGTTTAAATTTCTCTTCCGAGAAAATCCAGGGCAGAGCGATAAAAGTTATTTTCATCTTGTACCGGCTATCAGATAAAATATTTTTTGTTTATAAAGATCGCATCACCATAAAGCAATCGTCCGTCAATAGGGCTTCGAACAAGCTCGTAAAACTGATACAGATAAAAGCTTTCTCCCTGTTGATTAGATAAAAAACATAGCGTTTAATATCCATATTTATACAAATCGACGATAGCTATACGTTCTATTTCTTTGACAAAAAGCTCTCCCGTGATTTCAAGATTGAGTCGGTTATTGGCGAAAAGACGGATCTGTCTCTTGATTTTGTGACGATGAGTATCTGTCGGGATACTTTCCAAGGCATTACGAAAAGACTTTGTATCGTTCATTGAGATGCTTTTCATAAATAGATTGCCGGCGCCTAAATGAATTAATTCTCTCGACACCAAACCTTCATATATTACTACAGGTAAACCACAAGCCATGGCTTCACAGGCAGATGTCCACCCGGCGGGCTGCCATGTTGAATCAACAAGTCCGGCATAGGCGCTTGCATTTTGAAGTAAGAAACGGAGGAATGGGTAACTTACTTTTTCAAACAGGAAAAATCGCTCACTTAGACCTCTTTTGTAAATTTGTTGCTTTAACCATGTGTTTTCTTCTTCCGAATACTGTGAAACCCGCACAAGGCGGAGATTGCCGGCTGCTGCAATGTCAAGTGCATCCCTGTTGCATCTTAACTCCTCTCCCACCATTATCACATAAGGTGCGGACAGCAGCTTATCGACTATAGAACGCAGATTGTCGGGGATATCAATCGGTGTTGCGTCTGGTCGAAAAAAAGAGGTGTCGATTCCGCAGACGAACTTCATTACAGGAATTGAGGAAGGGAGTCTTTGCCTGGCTATCTGGTATTGTTCCGATGTCATCACTACAACTCCTTTTGCAAAACGAGAAGCGATTCTTGTCATAACACCCAGTTTCACGGCTTTGATTAGGGGCATTGTGTTCAACCGGAAAATGAATGTATTTAAAAGCACTCGAATTTTGGGATAAGGAAGAAAAAGCTGTTTGAATACGGCAGAGATGCCGAGCCCGGCCCAGAGAGAAACGATATCGACTTTCTTCATTGCCTGTGACAATTCGTTTACATGGTAAATTTCTTCAAAAGGATAAGGATCGATTGTTTTTGAAACAGAATTATAAGTATCGACAGCGGACAGCTTGTGTCCCTGTTTAGCAAAAGCAACGCCCGGTGCATAAGCCAGTGGCAGCCTGGGCGCATTCTGTGTCGGTAAGAGTGTATTGCGCCATTCCTCAAGATTGTTATTCATCGATACCAAAAGATGCATGTATAGTCCCTATGATAATACCATTCATTTAAGGTGCTTTGCTCCTTAAGTGAATGACATTGGTCCCTATAAAACAATTCAGACAGTGTTACAGGGTAAACTTCCGTTATGTTTTATAGTGATTTTTATAGATTTCAGAAGATTTAAAGGTTGATCCGATAGAGCACATAAGTAAGGAGCCGGATGCAAGTTCGAAGCATGACGTGAGACCTGTGAGTAACCCTGAAATAAGGACCAATATATAGAAAGAACAGGATAGAGCCATTTCCCGCCGCTTTCCAATTAATCCATTGAGCACTTTTCGAGCCATAATCAACAGAATCGCTGAAAAGGAGAACAACATTGGCAAACTCCATACAAGTCCGCTCTCTTTCCACATAGAGTGAACACCCAGTTCTCCGGGTTTGCCGCCTTCTCCGATTGTCCCAAGTCCCTGCCCGAAGAATGAGACATCTTCAGTAAATAAAAGAAATGAAAAAGTTTCTTTAATACGCCTTAAAAGGATCCCCTCTTCCACAGAAGCCTTCAAATAATCTATTACAGGAAAATCTGGCATTAAAAAAAACATGCTGAAGACCGTAAGAAACGCTAAAAACAGAGATATCAGTAAAGATAATAAGTTTTTCATCATTATAGAAAAAACAGGTTTGAAATATACAGGTATCTGAAGAATTAATAAGAGCAAAGCTAAAATAATTCTGGATCTGGCGCCGGCAATAAGTAATGCGACAATGCTGCTCGTTAGATTAAATAATATCCATAAAGAGTTGGCTCCTGTTTTGTGGTCTGATTTCAAAAAGAGTAATAAAGTAAAATAAAGTTGCATTAATCCCATTGCCGAATAGCGGTCCGCACTGGCGAAGATCGATGGCAACCTCATGAATGTGTGTTTTCCTTCAATAAGGTTATCCAGGTTTCTTTTGATAATCCCGCCGGTATCTGAAAAACTGGTGGAAATAAGAAAGCCGGAATCCATAGAATATTGTATAAAACCGACTAAATTTACCGGGGCCATAAATAAAAGAAAAATGTTTCCCAGTTTAATGATATCAAATTCAGGGCAGAAACGTATGATTGTAATAATATACAGCAGGGGAATGCATATGTAAAGCACATGGACAAGGGCCTTAAAAAAGGAGCCATTAAAGCCTGAGAGTAATTGAAGTATATAAAGTAAAATAAGAAAATATATAGTCGTAATCAGCAAATATGCTTCCGGCGTAACAGGTTGTAAGGCAATTTTACCATTTTTTAAACAGAGCATTTTATAGAGTATAAACAAAGTCAGGAAATACAAAACAATCAAAGCTGTATTCGCCGGTAAGTATCTCTTTAACAGATCGCCATAAACGGATAATAGTGAAATGGATATATATATTTTTTTCATGATATCTTTTCTGTAAAGCGATCTGCTATCTTTTCCCATGTAAAGTGCATATGATAATAATCGCGATTGCTTTTTCCCTTTTTTTCTCTTAAATTACGGTCATGAATGATTTCTATAACGAGCTTGGAGAATTTTTTCAATCCAGGTAAGGGCGCCAGAAAAACTCCGGGGACATCATCCCAGAATCGGTCAGTCATCGCTCCTTTGGTTCCGATAACCGGTAATGCATGCTGCAATCCGGCCATAAGCGTTCCCCTTTTCGCCGATAATCCGCAATAGTGAGGATATAGGAGAATGTCGGTTATTTGTAACCATGCTGAAAGTTCGGAGGCGCTTATAAAGCCCGGTGAAATCACCGGGAAGTGAAAGGTAAACCACTTACCGGATACTCCGCCAAGAAGAAGCCATGTAATAGGAATGCGGTGTTTATGCAGAAATTTGTCTAAACGATTTACATAGAAACCAAACCAACGTAAAGCGTTACCACCGCCGAATAATGTCAGTACGGTATTGTCGGGCGGAATAGCATGCTCACGGCGCATTTCCAATTTAGCGACGGTATTGACCTGAAAGTTTGAACCGATTGGTAAATAATCGATATCGATATCGTTCTCCCACGTTTTTATCTCTTCTATAAGTGGTTGGGAAGCTGAAAAAACATAATCCGATGCGCATACCAACTGTTTTAAGAGCCGCTTTTGCACTGTTCCGCTGATCCAGCACGGAGGATACCACCAGAGGCGAAAATAGGTCTCATGGAGAATCAATGAGGTTTTGCAGAGCTTATTGCATGATCGCCAGAAATCGACTATGGAAAACGGTTGCCTGCCACTGTTTGTAGAAAAGGCCAATGGCGTGTATTGTAGTACCAGATGATCGGGTTTCAGATGATTAAGTTGATGAATAAGTTTTTCAAGTGCTTTTGCGCACCAACTATCCTCAATAATTGTAATATTGTCTGAAGGTTTGCCCTGAGCTGCTATTATAACGACCTGATGTCCAAGGCTGCGCAGTGCATCGGCAAAGAAAACACTGTGATCTCCTATACCACAAATATGGGGTGGTAATCTCCTGGTAATAACTACGATTCGCAATATTTTCTCTATGGTTGTATTACAACCTAACCAGGCGTAGCCGGAACCAAACATGGTTTGATGTAACACTTAGGAATTTCGAAGAAATTCCTTCAGGTCTCCTCTCCCCTTGAGGATGAGCTTTACCCACCCTTAACGCCGTGGGTGTCAAGGGTCTCCCTTGGGCGGAAGAAGGGCATGAGGATAAGACTTACGTATTTGAGGTAATGGTAAATGTTTAAAAATGGCATACATATCCACTGCGGTGTCCAGTCGCTGCAATCCTCGCCAGATACATTCCGTACCCGGCATGCCGTCTCTTTTACGCCCCAAATGTCCAC
>JAREWP010000020.1 GCA_029001845.1 Candidatus Magnetocorallium paracelense
CTCTATAACAGGAACGGGATTGGGCAGATCGACAAACAACAGGCTGTCCGTCTTTTTGTCCGTTACGGCGGCCCTGTTTGTATTATGATTGATTGCAACTGCCGTGCTGTCTTTATTTATCCCGTATTCAAACACTGCTGTCTCGCTCTCCAAATCAATTAACCAAAGCACTTTGTCGTCTTTACACACAACCGCGACTCCGTTGTCCAAAGGATTAATCGCCACATCAACAGGGTCTTTGCATACAGGTATCGTCCTTGTCTCTAAGGTAAGGAGATTGATCACCGTAACGGTATCGTCCTTCTTGTTTGCCGTTACCGCTGTATGGGTAGCGGAGTTTACGGCAACTGATTCAGCCTTTTCTCCGGTTTCTATACTGTTGATAACTTCATGGGTATTGAGATCTATGAGGTGGATGTAGTAATTAGATTTCCTGTTATCATCATCTTCGTCTTCTTCGTTATCGTCGCCTTCGTCATTATCATCGTCACTGTCGTTATCATCGTCATTATCATCATCGTTGTCGTCTTTGTCTTCGTCGTCATCCTTATCGTCGTCATCTTCTTCATTGTCATCGTCATCGTCGTCATCTTTATCTTTTTTCCTGTAAGGAGCATTACCGTTAAACTGCTTTTTACTGACAACCGCTCCTGTTCGTAATTCACTGTCTGCTTTCGTTTTGCATACAAAGTAAACAAAACAGGGACAAAAGGGTTTGTTCGCACTTTTCGATCCGACTATAAAGTCGGCATCTCTACCGATCGATCACATTTTATAACAGTATTTAAAACAGATAAATTCAATTTTAAGAAGATGAAGAGAATGAAGTGACAGTAAAACAGACAAAAAAGTCATTAAATAAGACTATACTCATTATATTAAATAAACATTATTAATAATATAGCATATAAAATAATTACTGTCAACAGTAAATATTTTTTACTTTTATAAAATTTAAGTAATAATAATTTATCTATTAGTGATTTTTATTTATTATTATGGACGGTATATTTCCTGAATAACAGCTGTCAGCCTTCAGCTAAAGGAATACACGGTATTATGGAAAATAATAAAAATCATCCAGTCCCTTAGACGGGAATCCAGAGTTTGTAATGAAGAAAACGTGTTATGGACGGTGTTTAAGAACGCTGGATTCCCGCTTAAGAAACTGCGGGAATGACGGTATGAGTGATTTTGAAAAAATGATTGTAACTATTGAATGAGTTTGAACAGCCCTTTATCCGAACCCGGACGCAGGCTGAAGCCTGCGGCGACATTTTTTGCTTATGGCTCGCAAACATGTATAAAAAAAATAAAAATTCCTATACGATCAAGTTATTTTTCATGAGTTCAGGTGTTTTGAAATTGTTGCAATTAACAAGGTGGCGGCAAAGTGTTTTTTAGAAAATGGAAGTAAAAGGGAGGATTTATCCTAAAAGAAAGTAGTCAGCTATCAGCTGTCAGCCTTCAGCTAAGGAAAATATAAACATTTATGACAATAATTAGCTTCACCTTATGAGTGAATATGTTTTTTAGTTATAACCGGATTTGACGAATACGAGATCCATGATAAGCACTATCTCAATCCCTTCCCCATTGATTGACAAAATCGTCATACGATATATAGAAGGCGTCACGAAATGCCTGATTAAGAGAGCGGGATTGGGATAACGACTCAAGAAGTCTTCGGATTCTGTACATACCGTATTTTTCAACGAGATAAGTAACAGCGGAGTAACTTTCCATATATGCAAGTGATATCTTGTTTTTAGGAAGATTGAAAAAGGAGCCTTCCAGATCGGTAAGCGGTATGACCTGACCTGTTTTTTTTCTATCGGATTTTGACAAATATTCTGCCAACCCCTCGTTCAGCCATTGAGGACAATAGGGTGTCATTTTATGTATAACAGCATGTGTATATTCATGGAAAATGGTCTTTCTGATACTTCTTTTGCTGACTCTTTCGATATCTTTAATAGGGATCCTGATCTTTCCGTCATAAAGACCTCGGGTCCATTCAGGCGTTTCAGTGGCGCTATAAAATTTTCTGTCACTATAGAGTATCACGGAGAGAGGTACATCAGGGAAAAAATCGAGTTCTTTGCCTATTGTTCTGTATGCGTCCTCTAATATATCTATTACCATCCGGCCTGCGCTTCTGTGTTCGGCGCCGTCATAAATAAGAGTAAAATGGAGAGTGCTTACTTCTATAAAACCTTTATGGGCTACTGATTCGCGCTTAAGTTTATCATAGAGGGTATGCAACTCACGATCGTCCTTTACAGCCAAAGCGGCTTCCACATGGGAGAGGCTTTTGTCGATATCATCTGTTTTATAATATGCAATCGCTGCATATTTATTTGCAATAAAATTCTCACTGTTATCTGCCAAAACGTTTGCAAAATAATCTATGGCGGCATTGTAAAATCCGAGTTTTAAATGGCATATCCCCAGACCAATAACAGCATCGGTGCTTTCACCCTCTATTTTTTTGAAAACATACATTGCCCCATTATAATCGCCGTCATTCATCCTGTTATATCCCTCTCGGAGAACTTCCTTTACTCGATGCCTGCCTGTGTCAGGTTCCGATGTGAAAACCGAGGCATTTTCTCTCTTTATATTATCTGTAATTTCTAAAAGTTTAATGAGATCGCTGTCTTCCTTTACAGCAAGAGCAGAAACGGCGTAAAAATTGCTGCTATCCATGTCGCCAATCCTGTAAAAGGAAAGAGAGAGGTACTTCATCGATAAAAAGTCGTTTCCATCCACTTCTAAAACCTTTTCAAGGGATGCGATGGCCTTTTCGTACTCTTCCGTCATAAAATAGGAAATACCCAATACCTGCAATGCTTTATAGTCGAAATCAACAAGACTTTCAAACAAAGGAATGGCGGATTCAAAATCCTTTTCATTAAATAAACCGACAGCCTTGTTGAAAAGCGCAATGTTTTCATTGTCACTCTCATTGATTACCGGCTCTTCGCTTATATCTACAGGTAATTCAACAGTCGATTGTCTGTCAACATCAGGAGTATGCGTCTCAGGTTTTTCAGCTGTTTGACGAGAGTAAAGATAGAAAACGAAGCAAACAGTAATGAAGAGTATGCTGTATGTTATAAATCTTCCTTTATTCACTGCTTTTTATGCTCAAGGTTCAATCGTTGTGTAACAGAACCATGTATCCATAAAATAGCAAACTGCCATACATCCGGTCAATGTAAATTGAACGGCAATGGTATTCACTTAAGGAGCAAAGCACCATCCGCCTTCAGCGGCTAAACTCGAAGGCTCCGCTTCGCTGCGCCTTCTCAAACATGACCCGCTTCCGTCGGAAGGTGCTTCACCCCTTAAGTTAATGGTATTGAATTGAACGAGACACAACACTCTCCCGGATGAGATGAAAATTCAATTTACTTCCTCTCTATGCTATAATGTATTCATTGAATAAATACCAACGATATAAGCAGATAAAAGTAAACTAAAAATCCATATGGCCCCTTTGGGAGTATGAATTGACAATCGATAAATCGTCAATCGTCAATCGAAAATCGTCAATCAAAACATGCAAACACTAAAGGACATCGCCACTATCCCCGAAGTAAAGCTCGTTATCGAACTTGACGACGCAGATAAGGACAGTGAAGGTATTACATCCACTTTCATCCTTACAAGAGAAGTGGAAGAGGGACTCCATACCATATTGTCGTCAATAGATAAGCACAAGGGGTGTGGTATATTTATAAAAGGTAACTTTGGAAGCGGCAAATCTCACTTCCTCTCATACCTCTACCTTCTTCTGAAAAAGAGAGACCTCCCTGTCGTAAAAAAGTACAAGTCTCTTAAAAACAAAGAAATCAAGGCCCTTAAAATATCTCTCGTAAAATACCCCTCGTCACAGGGACTCGAGAAGATCGTACTCTCTGAAGCAGGTTATAAGGGAGATGTTGTAAACAGGGACGATATTTTTAAAGAGATAGTAGATTGTCCTGTTGTCATTATCATCGACGAACTCTCTGAATTTCTACGTTCCAAGCCCGATAAGGCCTCTTTTTACGAGGATATCAGATTTCTCCAGTTCATAGGAGAATTCTCCTTTACCAATCCGCTGTGGATAGTCGCCTCCCTGCAGGAGTGGATAGAAGAAACAGGGCATATCTCGTCAAGCATTTTTAACAGAATAAAGGACAGATTTCCCCTGCGGATCAATCTCAGTTCCGCCCATATTGAGGATATTATAGACGAGCGGATCGTATTAAAAAAAAGAGGCGCCGAAGAGGTTATGAAAGAGGTCTTTTCCGATTTAAAAACCCATTACGCCCACCTTCCTCTTAAATATGAAGAATTCAGAAAGACCTATCCCCTCCATCCCTTTACAGTGAGATTTCTGTCAGGCCTTACCCAGGTCTTTTCCCAACATAGAGGCGTCATTCAGTTTGTATTCAATGAGACGAACAAAAAGCTCGAAGAACCTGTAGACTCTCTTATCACGCCGGAATCGATCTTTGACCACTTCGAGGACAGAATCAGAGAGATCCCTGAATTCTCTTCCCTTGTCAGAGTTGTATACGACTATTACAAAAGGCATATAGAAGAGATAATCACAAAACCAACGCAAAGGGACCTCTGCCTCTCAACGGTAAAAATACTTATTCTCACGGAAGTTTCTCCCTTTGAAAAGAGAAAGAGCTCAAAGGATATAGCGGAAATTCTGCTTAAAAAGATCAGCACCATCACATCGGATATCAATTACGAATTTATCAGAGACGCCATACTCATGCCCCTTGTTTCTCACCAGATGTACATCAAAAGCGAAGGTGACTCCTATTTTATCGATCCCAATGTTGACGAAGGAATCAAAGTCAAAGCAGGAATCAAGAAAATGCGGGAGAAGCTGGAGGACAGAAACGTTCTCTTTTCCGAAATATGTAAAATTCTCGATCTCTCTTACCTGCCAATGGATACAATTATGGAAGGTAAGAAGTACTCCTTTCTCTGGCAGAACAGCCTGAGAGAGTGTGTTGTGCTGACAGCTTATCCGGACCAGATAAAACGCGACGAAATAGAGAGGATGATCAGGGGGATGGAGAGAAATCTGGATGGTTTTTTTATTATTCTCTCTCCCTTTTTCGAAACAAAGGAGTGGATATTCTCATTAAAAGAGAGATATGCATCGAGTTTCCTCTCTTCCATGATCTTTTGGAGTCCCAGGCGCCCGACCGGTAAGGAGATTCTCTTCCTGGAAGAGTTTATTGCAAGAAATATGCTTTCCCACACCTACCCCGACCTCGGAAGCGAGATCAGAAAGGATGAGATCGAATTTAGAGAAATTATGACAACCCTCTATTTCGAAGGAGAGATCATATACGGCATGGGCAATGTAGAGGACAATCTTTCGGACATCGGATATCTTCCTATTCAAAAACTCCTTGCCCAACTCTTCGATATCTCATTAAAGGCCCTACATCCCAATCATGTAAAAATTATGCCCAAAGTGGACTTCTTTTCTTCCCAGCACCTTCATTCCATGTTTAGATATTTTATCAAACAGGGCAGGATTTCGACTGAAGAGGCCGAACAAAAAGGGCTTATGCCTTATATAAAGGGTTTAATAGAGCCAATGGGCGTAATTAAAAAGAGTTACCACACCATCATGGTCTTTATAGACGCCGGTAACGAACTGGTGTCCCACCTTTTGAACATTGCCGCTTCAGAAGAGAAAATCACGAATATTAAACACACTCTAAAAAAGGGTAAATGGGGCATGGGAGAGGAACAGATCAATCTCCTCTTATCGATATTTATTGTGACAGGTTATCTGGTCCCCTACAGAGAAGAAGAGTTGATGGATTTAAATGATATATCCCAACTAAGAAGCGGAGAGATTACAACGATCAAGATCGGGAAAACCATATCTCAGGATCTGCTCGGTTATATAAAGCATGGTGAATTCATATGGGGAGAAGTGGAAGAGACCCCTACCCCGCTTACTCAAAAGGGAATGTGGAAAGAGGCGGTAAAGACGATCAAAAGGGGACGGGATTTCGTATCTGATATTTCGAAGTTTAGTGAAAATCACAGAACCTCTCCTGTTTTCAAGAAGTTACAAGTCAATTATTCAATAATAAACAGATTGGTGATGTTTTTTGACTCAATAACTTTTTCCCTCTCTCCTGCCGAAGGCGTGGAAAAAGTGCTTGCCTATATTAAAGGAAACAGAGAGATGGCCTACGATATCTCTTATATTGAAAAACTCCACTCTTTCCTGTCCGAGCATTTTCAGGATTTCGGTAAATTTTATCTCTATATGACTCACACCTCTTTGCGCCTGCCGGAGGAGCTTGGGAACACCAGGGATTCCCTTGTAAAGAGAATGGAGAATTTTCTCGATACCATGGATGACGAATTTACGGAATTAAAAGAGGAGTGGGATGTTTTTTTCGAGAGATTTTCTGCATTTTACAGAGAAGAGCACAACCTCTATTATCACTCTCCTTTATTTGAAATCAAAAAAGATGTTATGTCCGCCCCGGAAATAAAGATACTGAAGAGTATCACTTCTCACGCTCCCACCGTAACCTTTGAGTGTGATTGGATAGAGATCAAGAGAGAGCTCGACAAGCTTCCTGCGAGATGTGGAAACGACATAAACTACGAGCTCTTTTTAAAACCTCTTTGCAGTTGTGGATTTAAACCGGGCGATGAAGCCCCGATCTGTCAAACCGATTTTAAGGCGCTTTGCAAAACCGGTATCGATGCTTTTCTGAAATCTCTGCAATCATCGGACAACAGAGATAAACTGCTATCTTACGCTCATACCCTTAGGGACACTGACAGGAGCGATATCTCTGAAAAGATATTTTCTCTTTTGGAGCTGACGATAGAGGAAGCAAACATTCAACTCCTGCCGGTTTTATTGACAGAAGAGGCGCTCAACGAAATCGAGAATGCCTTAAAGGGATCGTGGAAAATCAAAGAGGTGAAGATCGAGGAGTTTGTAGAGAGAATTACAGAGCGCAGATTTCGTTTTGACGAGCTGAAGGAGCTCTTTTTTAAATGGATCGGAGGGGACTCGGAGTCCATCATATGGATCAGGGATCGGAATCTCGGAGGTATTGTCTTTTTAAGAGAAGAGCTTGCCAGATACGGGTCCCAGGGCGAAAGAGTATACAGAGAACTTGGTGGTACGGACTTTGTGAGCGAGCCCGGAGATATTAATGAGGACTATCTAGAAGAGATAGAGGAGAGGCTAAAGGAAGAGGGGAAGTTAAGGGCCTTTGAAGCCATTAAATGGAGTTCCTTTTCCATGGAAGAGCTTTTTGCTCATCTTGAGAAAGAGAAACTGAAATATTTGAAAAAACGGCTCAGAGAGGAGATATTCCACAGGCTCCGCGGTAAGATGATTGACAGAGAGAGGATTGTAAACGTTCATGACGAAACAATGAGAGATGTTCTGTCCCTTCTCCGATTAATTGCCGAAGAAGGCGCCTATAGCGGAGTTGAGGTCTTTACAAAAATAATTGCGCCTGCCGGTTATTTTATGGAAAGGATTAAATTCTCCCTTTCCACAGATGAAACCATATCCGGTCAAGTAATATCCTTGATGGAAGATGAGTTTTCCAATATTGTTAATTCCTTTGAAAAGGACAGCGAAAAATTTACCAAAGCCAAAGAGCTGGACGAAATAAGGGAGTGGCTTTCCGGAGTTGTCATTATACTGGACGGGCTCCGTTACGATCTCTGGATAATGATAAAAGAGGAGTTGGAGAGAGAGGGGTTCAGGATAAAAGATCGGCCCTATATCATTCCGGCGCCTTCGGTTACTTCTAATTTCAGAAAAATATTGGGTATAGAGGGAGAAGGTTTTATAAACGGCAGGAGTTACACTTCTTTGACATGGGCCGAAAAAGGTATTACCAAGAGGGAGATAAAAAATTTTTTATACGGCACAGAGGAGTTAAGATTTCTTCATTTTAATTTTATCGATGTAAAAATGCACGCATCGTCCATAGATATCTACCCTCTCTATCTGATTATACTAGAAGAATTCAAAAAATCGATTCTTTCAATACTAAAAAACCTCCCCTCCTTCCAAATTATCTCGGATCACGGTTTCAGAGACACCGGTAAGTTAAAGGAGAGATATGTTCACGGCGGTGGAACAATGTGGGAGGTTATTTTGCCGGCGGCAGAGGTGATCAGGTAGAATATTATGATTGACGATTGTCGATTGACGATTTAGGAATTTAGGAATTTAGTCGCTTATAAATGAAATTGTGGGCAAAAAAGCACTAATATTTTTGATTGTCACAGTTTTAGCTTTTATTTATAAGGCTTTTAAGCATATAGAAATATGCATTGACTTTTAAAATAAAGCTGCGAAAGCAGCGATTTACTCCCTCTCCCCTTTTGAAGGGTGAGAGGGTTGGGGTGAGGGGTAACGCTTCTCCACCGTCACCCCTCACCTTAATCCTCTCCCCTCAAGGGGAGAGGAGACTTGAAGGGAATTTCTTCGAAATTCCCCAAACCTCTTTGGTTACGGCTATGCCGGGTTAGGGATTTAGGGATTTAGTCGTTTTTAGTATGAACCTGCTTTTTGTTTGGAAGCGGTTGGTTTTGAATAATTCCTCAATCCCTAAATTCCTAAATTATTATTTTTTTTATTTCTTTTTAATTTATCTTTATGCCTTATACGAATTTATTAAAAGAGATTCTCCACAATGCATCGGACATTGCAATGGAGAGATTTTTAAAGGTCACTCCTGCTTTTAAGGATAACAAGACCTATGTGACAGAAGCTGATATCGCCGTTCAGGAGTATCTTAAAAGCGAGCTGGAAAGGCATTTTCCCGATGACGGTATCATCGCTGAAGAGGAAGAGCTGAAAAAAGAGCCCAAATCGGGAAACAGATATTGGATTGTAGACCCTATAGACGGTACGGCCTCTTTTGTGGCAGGTCTTCCTGTATGGGGCATTGCAGTGGGAGTTGTAGAAAACGGCGAACCGGTTGCCGGCTTTTTTATGATGCCCGCAACAAAGGATCTCTTTTATACCTCCCCGGACAAACCAGTCTATAGGAATGAAACCCCCAGAATCATGAAACCTCACGAGTCCTTTCACAGTGAAACACTGTTATTAAGCATTTCCGATTTCCACAACCTCTACTCCCTATCCCCCGATTATCCGGGAAAAGTCCGCAGTCTCGGCTCCACTGTGGCCCATGTATGCTACACAGCCACAGGAAGCGCCGAAGCATCTATCCTGGGAAATGCCTATATATGGGACATAGCGGCAGGCATGGCGATGCTGAAAAAAAACGGCGGCCTACTGCGTTACACCGATGATGGCGAAGATGGCGAAGTTTTTAATCTTGCTGACATGCTCAATGGCGAGAAAGCGACTCGACCTCTGATTGCCGGGCGCAGGGAAACGATTTCTGAATTCGAGAAAGTGTTGTCTTTCAGGGAATAACGTTTTCCGACTCTTCCGGCTCGCCAAAATCATACCAGAAAACATCGCCCTGACGGATATTCAATATTTATCATCTCCCAAAACCGATTTGGCAAAATGCTTTGTCATCTTCTTATCTATGCTTGTGTCTTCCATGTTGGAAGTATTGGAAACAGTCATTCCATGGAAATCTTAAGAAAACTCGATCGGATTCTCATACTAAAGAGAGATGAAAGAAGTGACTTTCTATACAACCCCACTCAAGAAGTTATAAAAGATTTTCAGCAAATTACTTTAAATGGAGTCGTTTATGAATATTACAGACCTAATAAAAAAGTTGATTTTTCGATCGGCCCGGTCAATCTTTCAATCAGAAAGAGGGAGATTCTCTTTATTGCCGGAGGAAATGGAAGCGGAAAATCAACTCTTTTAAAAATTTTAACCGGTTTATACACGCCATCAGTCGGAGGTTTTCAGATTGATAATAAGGATATTGCGATGCCGGAGCACAGGAATCTGTTTTCAGCAGTTTTTGAAGACTTTCACCTCTTTGACAGGCTTTACGGATTGGATAAAATTGATGAAAACGATATCTCTCGGTTGTTAATGCAAAAAAATGGGCCAAAGTGATTTGTTTACAAAGTTCAGACAAAACCGTCTTCGACTGCTTACTCCCTTTATTTTAAGAGGATTTTTTGCAGCCGTTCTCGGTGTATCAATGATAGCAACGCTCTATGGCGCACTCGGTTTTCATCAGAATCAATCCAAAACCCGATACTTTATAATGTTCATATTGATGCTGGTATTATTTTTTATCGCTTACCGCCGTTTTCACTTGTTCGTGATTCATTTTATTCAGGAGAATGTCGCAGAAATCAGACTGAATATTATGCGACGTGTCAGTAACATCGGACTGTTGGATTACGAAAAAATCGGATATGAAAAAGTATATCTTGCTCTGATATACGATGAGAGATTCGTGTCTGAAATCTCTCAATATGCTGCATCTTTTTTGCTTTCGATCTGTGGTGTCATTACAGCTCATATCTGCCTCCTATATTTTTCTTTACCTGCCGGGATAGTGTCAATCATTGTTTACGGTACAGTCTGTGTCATATATGGATTTAACCAGGTAAAAATCACGGAAATTCTCGAAGAGGTTAGATATGGAGAAAAGATATTTCTTCAATCTGTGAGGGATTTATTCGATGGATTTAAAGAGCTAAGATTAAATAATAAAAAAAGTGATGATTTTTTTCACAGAGCTCTCATAGAGCATACATCACTGCTCAAAAAACAAAGAATCCGCTATCAGAATATTTTCATGAATAACTATTCCATGGCATACGGCCTGTTTAAATCACTGCTCATGCTGATGGTGCTACTTATTCCTCTTTTTGGTATTGCAACAGGTAATCTGGTGTTTACTCTGTTAGGCTTTTTATTCTTTATGCCCTATAGTGTTCTAATCGACAGAGTACCTGGTATCATACTGGCTTATCTTTCCCTAAAAAGACTCTTTGAATTGCACCGGGCTCTCGAGAATCTAAACCATGAAACCATCGCTCAGCCTCCGGAAGCAATTGATTTTAAACAACTCAGATTTAAGAATATCAAATTTTCTTATGGGAAAAGGGATTCATTCAACATCGGCCCTCTGGATATGACAATCAACAAAGGAGAAATTATTTTTATTACAGGCAGTAACGGGAGCGGGAAATCTACCTTACTAAAACTGATCACCGGTCTCTATCCCCTTCAATCAGGCCAGGTTCTACTGAATCGCAGTGAAATTCAAATGAATGACTACCGCCATCTGTTTTCAGTGATTCATTCCGATTACCACCTTTTTATGTATCTCTACGGCATGGACAAAATAGACCATGAGCAGACGGAAGCTCTTATCGAGATAATGCAATTAAAGGGCAAAGTCAGGCTCGATGGGAACAAATTCAACACCCTTAAATTGTCGTCAGGTCAGAAGAAGAGGCTTGCATTAATTTCTGTATTATTGGAAAATAAGCCTCTTTATGTTTTTGACGAATGGGCTGCTGATCAGGATCCCTGTTTCCGGCAATATTTCTATGAGAGCCTGGTCCCTTCTTTCAAAGAGCAAAACAAAACAGTGATCGTAGTTACTCATGACGACCGCTATTTGCATATTGCAGATCGGACGATAAAGTTGGAATATGGCAAAGTGTGTTAATTTTGAAACATAGGCAAGATCGTAACATTTATCTTTGTGGAAAGACAGTTTTGACCATCAGGAGAAACCCTTAATAGGCCGCCCCCCCTTTTTTTTGAACAATCGATATCGATTTCCGAACAAAATCTTAGGAAAGAATCCTTTACCGCCCTCCCCGGTGGGTTCTCATATATAAATTTCACTTTATACTTACTCCTTTTGAGATCGAGTATCTCTATCTCGGCCTCACTATCGCCGTAATACATTCCGTTGTAATCATAAAACTCTATAAAAGGCGCGCCCCTCTTTTGAAGAAGTTTCAAAAAACCCATTAAAGCATTTTCTGAATTAATCATTTTCCATTTATCCGTCTCTATACAGGGTATGTGCAAATTCCTCTTATAAAAAACATCGATATTGGATATATTGTCACCGGTAAGACGTACGATATGTATTTCACCATCAGAGAAGGACTCGGCTTTAAGTACAATATTCGCATATTTCCTCTCTCCCACAAACACGGCGGGATAATAAGATTTCAGTAGAATTTTCATCATATCCAACAGATCTCTTTCATATGAATTAAGACCTTTGTCAACAATGTAAAGACCTGTTCGCTCAATAGGGCGAAACCACTTGGCTATGCATCCAAGATTGTAGGCAAGAAAATTAGCTGCTTTTTCCTTTTCATTAAAAAAAGGATTAAACTTTGTACCGGCAATATAATCGTCCTTTTTCAACACCAAAAACTCGTCGACTTCATCATCCGTTGCAATAAAGCGACCTGTTACGGAGAAAGGAGACTGAACGCCTTTTGTACTCTCTGCCTTTAAAAGAAAGAGAAAATCATTATCCGACGCTCTCTTTAATTCTATGCCCAAGAGGACATCGAAGTTGGTTCCCCTTCCTGAACATTCAAGAAGGGCTGATCTGTGCGGTCTGTCTCTCATCTCCGGTGGATGAAGTTTTTTCAACTTTATCCGGGGATACCTTCTCATATACGCCTCGATCTCCTGTCTAAGCTTTGCTGTCAATCCGTCGATCTCCCACGTAGGAGCGCCATCTCTGTATGACAGAATTATAAAAGAGGTTTCTTTAAACCATGCTTTTCTGGTAAATTCATCGATCAGTTGCGGACCGATCTTCTCCTCTACAAGCAATCGATAGTCGTAAACAGAAGGGATAACATAGATATCTCCCTTTGGCTGCGCTCCCTCACAACCAAACAAAACAAAAACAATCAATAAAAAGATTCCCTTAAACGTATATCTCATAACTGGTGATCCGAATCGTTACAAATAACAGATTAAGTTATTATGTACGTACATATTATATAACTATACCTGAATAAAGTCCATGAACTAAAACAGGATTGTTATTTTATCGATATTTATGGTAAGTTTATAAAAATTTAATTTCAAGGCATAAAAATACAACCCCTTTACCTTTAGGTTCCAATATGTTCCTGAACCTGCTCACATAATCGACGATGTCAACGATAAAAACGGCTGTATTTGACGTTTATAATACACTATTAAACATCTCAGTCAATGAAGACAGAATAGAAGCTTATGAATTTCTCTCTTCCTGGCTCTCTTACAAGGGCTTGACTACCAAACCGGTGGCGCTCATGAGATTATACAAAGAGATAACAAAAAAAGAGATCGAATCCAACCCTGAAGATTTCCCGGACATAGACATCGGCAGTGTCTTTGAAAAGATAATATTTTCTATTGACAATAAATATAGCGGAGACATCAGAGCCATGGTGTCTGAATTCTCTCTCCTTTTCAGGATTTATACTACCCAATCTCTTAAGATATATCCCCATGTCATCACAATGCTGGAAACCCTTAGTAACAACGTAACACTTGCCATCATATCCAACACTCAGCGTCATTTTACGCTGCCGGAGCTGAAAAAGTTCGGCATTGAAAAATTTTTCAATACCATTCTCTTCTCGTCAGATGCAAGAGCTTCGAAACCCAATCCAAAGATTTTCAATACACTGCTGAATACAATGAATATCAACCCCGAACAAACTGTTTATATAGGAGACAATTTCCTTGATGACATATGGGGCGCTCAAAGAGTGGGTATGAAGACTATCTGGATAAATCGCGGTTGCAAGGCAACGATTCCCTGCGAGTTTCAAAAGACCGTCCCTGACAAACAGATAGACGGATCATCATACAAAGACCTGACCGATATCATTATCTCCATGACAAAAAAGAGATCAAAAAGAAGCTTCTCCCCAAACAAAACTTCCTCATAGTACAGTGGACTTATGTTGCTCTGCATAGCCCCCTGTATCTTATATCCTCTCCATTAATACGGCTGCCTTTGGCGACTCACACAGCTCAGTCATCTACCTGCTTTAAAAACAGCAGTCAGCTATCAGCAGTCAGCGGTCAGCTCTCTGTTTTCAAATTTTTACACTTATTGAGACATTTTGCCCTCTAAGTTGGCAAACTTTTCCTCCAATGACTTTAACGCCGTATCTTGAGCCTTTATTTTTTTATTCTGCTCAATGACGTACAGAGTAAGCTCTTCGATTTTTTCCAGGAGTTTACCGTTAAGGCTCAGTAAATCAACATTGGGAGCCTTCTCGGGGTCTGTAATAACGCCTGGGAGGTGTTGTTCATCTTTGATAAAACTCTCTAACTCCTCAAGGTTTCTGAGCTTATAACCGGGTTCAAAAACATAATCACTGTGAACCTGACCTGAGTTGGTAGTGCCGATTGTTCCATTAATGTGTAATGTGTAATTCGGACTCGTCGTGCCGATGCCGACGTTACCGTTGAGGTCTAAGATCAAATAACTATCTGGGAACGTGTCAGGCATACTAGTGATTCGCAGCTCGTTCTCATTACTAAATATGCCAAATTTACTTCCGCTCGTTGTGTCATCGAAAGCAATTCCTGCATTCTCTCCTTCGATCTCTAAGGTCGTTGCAGTACAGGTAGGACACATCTCAGGATTCGTCGTGCCGATGCCGACGTTGCCGGAGTTGTAGTACAAGTTACTCCCATTTAAATCCCAGCACCTGTCTTCCAGATAATCAAAATTCGCATTTACTTCACTCGATTTAGCGGTTGTACCTGAGCTGAATGTGTTAGGTACATTTGAATCATCGCCTCCATAAGCCATACCTGACAGGCCACAAATTAAAAACAAAATTAGCAAATAGACAAAAAAACTCCCTTTACACTGGAAATTCATAAAATACTTCATATAAAACCTCCTTATTTAAATAAATCATGCCTGTGGTTACAGAGATAAAATCTCCGGGTTATTCCATCTATGCTTGTAAAAAGAAGGTAAGCATACAAACATATAACGAAGATTGGAATGTATAGATAAAACAAGGATAAAAGGGATTATTACTTGATTGTATGGAAAAATTACGAAGATTTCTTGTTGGTTGTGATATGAGAAAAGCGGTCGATAAAGTGTTTGATACTTTAGACGTATTTGACAGGAATTCTCTTTTAAGGCCGGTAATTCTGTCTGTCCGTGCAAGTTTGCCGCCTCGACATGTCCCCTTTATACGACTATAGCAATCGTTACAGGAATTTCGAAGAAATTCCCTTCCAGTCTCCTCTTCCCTTCGAAGGGGGAGAGGGAGTAAGAGAAAAAAATTAAAACAAATCCTGACTAATTGGTACAATCTCTAATGCATTTTCAATAGTCTTAATTTTCGCAGGTTTACTTTCAACTTTTTGAGATTTATAAGCTCCATAATACAGCTCCATCAATGTAACTGCACTTATTTTGACAGGGTCATTATGATGGTTCTGCAAATTTTGTTTAATTGCTTCATTTCCCTTCAAGCTATAGATTATTATGTCAGTGTCAAGCAAGTACATTAAAAGCCATCTGAATACTTTTTAGAATTCATACGATTCTTTTTTTATATCACGAATAATTTCAACAGCATCTCTGTTATCATCCCATGATCCTGCCAAATCCAACAGAACCTGTGCCGGAGTTCTGTTTTTTTAAATGAATTTCTCTCTGGCAAGATATTCTTTTACTACCTAGAGGATTTGCTGACTTATCGACCGATTTTCTGAATCAGCCAATGCTTTGATCTGTTCATAGAACTCATTTTGTATATCTTTTATCTGCAGGTTTGCCATCTTTTAAGGTCCCCTTTACAAATTATCCTTTACAAACCTCATCTGCTACTCCATGCTTCATTTCAAGCAGGTTAAATGCTCAATTTTATGGTATAGTATTCTGATTAAAAAATCAAGAGGTGAGCCATTTTATTGCTTTTCATAATGAGAAGCACAGGTTCTATCTTTTTATCCACTCGTCGCACTATATTAAAGAGTTCCGCATTTACCTGTAAATAGTCTCCTGAAAAGCTGTCTACGACAACAGCAATATCAAAATATCGCTTGATTTTAATGTTTACCTGATTTTAATCTGGGGATAAGTTCAAATGAGCACGAATCGATGTCTGAACACCCCGGTTAAAAAAAGCGTTCTCCACAGTCGCCTTATCTCGTTCTTCAACTCTTCCCTCTCATTTAGCGATGAAATACCTGAATCTATCTGAGCGGATCGAAATCCTTTATCTGCACAGGGAAGATGATGGTCTATTACCATTTCGCGGCATAATTTCGTATAATCCGGCAATGTATCATCAGGGGGTTGAGAAACGACCAGTGAGCGGATCTTGCGGTTAGAGAGCAGGCTGCTCATTTCTATTCCAAAGTAGGTGGAAACGAGAACCGGCAGGTTGTTTTGCAGGAGCATAGAGATGCATTTTTCCCAATTCTTATCTAATTCAGGGGGGGTCGATGTCATTGCGGAGAGTAATTCCGCTTTGCCTTCAAAATATCTCGTCTCGGCTGTCAGGTCCGGATGTATAAGCACGGCAACATGGGCCTTCTGATATAAAGAGAGGCAGTCCGATATATCGCTGCATATAAATTCATGTTCGCTGCCTGTACACTCCCTGCGACAAAATTCTATCGATTTCGACGAGCTGTCGATCCCGATAATTTTGGCGTCCAGCAAACGACCGTCCCTGGTATAGTAAGCAAAGTGTCTACTGATTATTTCAACCTCCGCCCTTGAAATGGCGCCGCAACCGGGCAGGACAACGATTGGAGGTTCACCCTCTTTCGGGTGCTTTAACGTGCTTTCTCTTTCTTTTAACCTGCTATTCGATAGAAGCAAAAAATTGCACAACTCATTTAGATTGGCAGTCGAATGAAGAGTGAGTTCTCTTTCCCTATAGAGCATGGAAGTAATCTGAGGATTCAATAGATCCCGCATTAACTCGAGATCGTTAGTGTCCAGCTTTTCAGCCTCCTCTGCAATCGATAAAAACAGAGTGTTATCAAGAAAATCATAGACTCTTGCGGAAGTTATATCACTGCTATCGGAAAAGACCTCTCTCTTTTCCATATGAATGGCCTTTCTTATGTTCACGGGCATTTGATCTATCAATTTCTCGTAATAGGCTAAAATATTTTCGCCTGTAAGCGGGGCCGGTTCTACACTGCTTTGCAGGCAGAGAAAGCCGGGTTTTAGAGTATCGGAAAGATCGAACCGATGCATTTGAAAGGAAAATTCACTCATTGACATAATAAAGAATTTAAGCCAAGTTGCTTAAGAAAGGACTTTAACAAGCAGGGGATTCATAAAAAATGTATAACCACATGGCCAAACGGCGGCCCCCAAATTCACAGATTTTTTATTATACCACCAGAATGTAAGGGAAATAATCCGGCCATATTATAACATGAATTGTGTTTCAATATGTTCAAAAAAAATTACTGCCTTACAGAACGATCTCTGTATAGAGTGTAGAGTTGCTTATTACCATATATTCGGATCATTCTTTCGAATAATCTCAAGGATTCTGGAAAATCATGATTTTTAAACAAGGCGTATGCCTCATCCCAATCCTTCAGCTCTCGGTCAATTTCTTCTTCATTACCATTATAAACAGTATAAATAGTGACAGGCTGCTCACGTCCTCGCACCTGCACTCTGTCAATCTCCTGGAATAGGAACTTCTCCTTACATGATTCATAAACGGACTCGCTGAGTAAGATGCTCACTCCATATGTCTTAGTAAGGCTTTCCAGCCTGGAAGTAAGATTTACGGTATCTCCGATTATCGTATAGTCAAAGAGATCTCTCGATCCCATATTCCCGACACGGACGTTTCCGCTGTGCAATCCTACGCCTATACGCAGGCTCTGTCCATACTCCACTTTCAGATCGGGATTCATAATGGCCAGCTCGGTAAGCATATCGAGGGCTGTTCGGACTGCTTTTTCCTTATGATCCTGCATATGCAATGGGGCATTCCAAAATGCCATGATGGCATCTCCCACAAACTTATCCAACGTCCCGTTGTACTTTGTTACAACGTCTGTCATGGGAGTAAAATATGCCTGAAGAAGGCCGCTGACCTGACTTGGATCGATCTTTTCACTAATGGCTGTAAATCCTCTGATATCGGAAAACATAACCGTTACTTCTCTCTCCTCGCCCTCTAAAGAAAGATTACCCGGATTCGAGATGATCTCGTTGAAAACGGATTGTGAAACATATCTGGAAAAGGCCTGTTTAAAGAATCTCTTTTCCAACTCCTCTTTCCAGAACTTAATCAAATTTAAAAATGCGAACAAGAAAATCAAAGAGAGAACAGGCATTATCGGAGAAAGATAAAACCCTTTCTGATCGAATAACCAGACAGAACCATAAATTATTGAAATACCCGTTAAAACTGTAATATAGAGGCTTAAAGAGGCTCTTGTCCATGTCATCATACATGTTGCTATGATTCCGGATACAATTAAAATCAGCAGTTCAAGGCCGGACGCCCAACCCGGCCTTGTGATATAGTCGCCTGCCAGTATGTTGTCCACAACAGTTGCATGCACTTCTACTCCGACAAACCCCGTGTCCAGCGGAGTCGATCTGAGGTCTTTTAGTCCCATAGCAGAAGTTCCGAGAAACACGATTTTCTCGGACAATGCGCCCGGCCGGACTTTGTTGTTAAGTATATCCCCGGCCGAGACATAGGGAAAAGTCTTATGAGACCCCCTGAAATTAACCATCAGGGCCCCCTGTTTATCTAAAGGTACAACATAAGGACCTATTTTTAAAGAATCGACTCCTGTTTTATTCAGTTTCAGGACAAGCTGCTCTATATCCAGGCCCTCCATCATTGTCGAAACAGCCAGACTCGTATAAAGTTCATCTCTGAATTGCATTACCAGCGGAACTCTTCTGTATATACCGTCTCTGTCAGGAAGTGTGTTAAAAAAACCGTTTCTCTCCGTAGATTCCATAATAACCCTGATATTGCAGGCAATATCGGGCGCCTTAATATATGGTGATGAAATGTCACGATTATCTGCAGGCTTTATAACAGCTATATTTGGTCTGTTGAGGCTGCACACCTTTTGCTTACCGTGTCCATCAAAAAGATAACTGTATCCCTGGACAAAAGGCCCTTGGGCCATAATATTTGCAAGAATCCTGTCATTATCGTCGAGACCGGGCGGGAGACCGGTGAAATCTATATCCACATTCAGGTCTTTCAGCAGACTTTCCTTTAAGTGCTTTGGAGACGTACGATCAGGCTCGGAAAACATTATATCGACACCTATGGCAACGGCTCCGAGACGCTTGATCTTTTCCAGTAATAAAGCAATTCTGTATCTGGGCCAGGGCCACTGGCCGTTATCGGCAAGACTCGCCTCGTCTATATCTACAATGGAAATAAAGCCGCTTGTTCTGCCGGCGTGGAAGTTACTCATCAAAGTATCATAATATTTCAGATCAAGGAATCTGATAATATCGGGTTTAAAAATATATGACAAGAGGCTGAACAGAGTAATCAGAAAACCGGCCCCCAATAGTATCAAACTTTTTATATCAATCAATCTCTTTAACATGAAAAGATAATAACTGTTTACAGTGATCTGAGATCAGAGGTCAGTTGAAGATAGAAGGGACTTTTTTTCTTAAATTTCATGAGCATAATTAGCGTTTTCACCCGTTTCCGAGCAAAACAAGGTAAATCTCTTTAAACGGACCACCGATCCCGGAACTCTGTGAACAGTTACGTAAGATATGAGTAAAGGGAAGTTTGGTTGGTATATCCGTACTTATTTGAGGAAGAAAATATGGTTTCACCTGAGAGACGAAACCTGTGAAAACTGTGGTAAAAAAATTAGGACAAGTTAACGAACCGTTATTTCCACGCGCCTGTTTTTGGGTTCATGAACATTGTCTTTAGTAGGAACAAGAGGATTCTCTTCCCCATGGGATGTTATTTCAAGTATATCGGGATCAACTCCCTTTTTAATCAAAAGATTGGCCACGCTTTCTGCCCTCTTTTTTGACAATGCATAGTTATATTTCTCTGAACCGGCTCTGTCGGCATGGCCTACTACGCTTGTATCCGTTGACTTACGTTTATTAATCGTATCGATAATTTCAGGAAGCAGATTATAAGACTTCCTCTTCAGCTTTATTGTATCGCTTTTAAAATAAAGTATATAAGATACAGGTTTAAGTGGAAGAGCATCAATGGCGTCTCCAAAAACTGACTTTATCTCCTCATCCTCCATCTTACCGGCTTCTTCAGGAGGAGCTGTCTCGTCGGTTACGACAGTATAAAAATTGGCTTTTGTTACAGCCTGTTCTCCGCCTTTGGTTTTTACGACAATTTTACCGACACCGCCGTCAGGGTCCTCAAGTAATACAAAGAGATCTTTTTTCGCCGAACAGGAAAACAGTAAAGGAAAAAGGAGTAATAAAATTAGTTTTTTCAGCATACTTATATAAATTGGCAATTCAGAATTTAGGAATTGAGGATTTAAAAAATTCAAACCATTTTGACTTCATCAGCATAATCCAAAAATAATATCGCCACGCGTTCAGAATCCCTCAGTCCCTAAATCCTTTAATTCCTCAATTAATTTGATTTATTAAATTTATTTAATCTAATCCACTTTCACGAGAAAATGGGTTCCCCTGATACCGATTGTAGCCAGAGGCGTCTCCATACGCGCGCCTTCGGGATTTAGTTTTACAATTTTACCTGACAAATAAGAGGCAGTACCTTTCATCATTTTAGTAACCATGCTGAGCTTACCCTCTGAAGGGGAAAAAACAAACTCGTCAATCTCCAAATCACTGCCAGGGCCGAGGGAAAGCATCGTATCGTCTCTGAATATTACTCCCATCGCGCCGTTCGGGCCGGTTTTCAGAATATCCCCGGTCAGCAATCTCTCTCCCGCCACTGCCGTTCTTGTTGTTTCTTTGGTTATTACCATGCACTCACCCTTTATGGTTTTAATACTGCCGACAAAAGAATTATCACTGAATGAGAGATGGGGAAACAAAAAAGAGGAGATGAGAAATAAAATAAAAGGAGTAAAAAATGATTTCATGATTGCCTCCTGAAAAGACTTTTGAAGATTTATTCATCAAAGATAACAGAAATGTTATAGTAAATGCAATGATTTTCAAATCCATAAGGAGCATTTATGAAAAATTTTTCCCGGTTTATATTTATACTATTTTCTCTGTCATTAATCACTGCCTGTGGAGACGATAATGACAGCGACCAAGTGTCACAAAGCAGTCTGAACGGATGTCTGATACTTGGGAAAGAAAGAGGGACGCCTGCATGGTGCTACATTCCCGTTGCCGATACAGACGTGGACGAATCAGAGCAGGGAGATATTTGCAGCAGTGCTGACGACAATGGAGGAGAAAAACAGTTAGTCGCCTCCTGCCCTGACAATGAGATTGCAACATGCATTTTGAACGAAGGGGAAAATATTACATATTGGTATACCGATTGGAGTGACAGCGGCGCCACCTTGCTTTGCCCTGTTGATAGAGAAATGGAGTGTATGCCAGGCAATCCTCAATGGGCCATAGCCAATCGACCGGATGATGCTTTAATATCCACGGAAGCCGAAGCTTTGGAGTATGAAAATGACGACGATCCCAATACAAGAGGCGGTACAACCTGTGAATGCGATGGAGAACTCTGCGGTCTATAGATTATGCGCAACAACACAGGTGAATAAACCAATGAAATAAAAGATTATACAAAGGGATAAAATGAAAAAATTAAAATTAATCTTTATTTTTCTCTCACTCTTCCTCGTCGCTTTTGTCTTTTACTTAAAAAATTCATCTAAAAACGCCCCCCCTTTCTCATTGGCGCCCAAGTCAGACTTATCCTCCCACCCTGTCTATTCTACTTATAAATTCTCCGTTAACGAAAAGAGAATTAACATAGGCATACAGCCATTATATTTGCCAACCGGTATAATTATCGAGACGATGAGACGAGATTGGCTGCTTTATGAATCGTTGAAAAAAGAAGGATATGATATAAAATACTATCCCTTTCTCAAAGGCGATGATGTAAATTACTTCCTAAAGAGAGGTGATCTGGCAGCCGGAATAGGCGGTGACATGCCGGCAATAACAGCGGCTGCAACATACGATATCGTTGTTGTGTCTCTGATACAGGATGGATTCACATCCATCGTATCCAACAGTTCCATGTTAATAAAAGAGTTAAAGACCAGGCATATAGGATACGCCTTTGGCTCCAATGCCCACTATATGTTGTTAAATGCATTGGAATCATCCGGACTCAACGAGAATGATGTAAAGCTGATTCCAATGGAAGTAACGGATATGCCGTCCGCTTTAGCTTCCGGTAAAATAGAAGCCTTTGCGGCCTGGGAACCTGTACCATCGACAACAGTAAATGAAAACAGACAAAGCATCGTTATACACAGAGGTTTAAGCACCGGTTACCTCTACTTCTCGAAAATTTTTGAAAGAAAACATTCGGAAGCTCTACGATTGATTTTGGCTGCTAAAATACGCGCAATAAACTGGCTAATAAACGATCGAAACCATCTTCTTACCGGGAGCAGTTGGGCTCTTCGATCTATTCATAGTTTAGCTGTCTCTGACTTTAAAAAGCTGACGCCGGAGCTAAACGCGGAACTTGCATTAAAGGACATTTTAGGCTATAAAACAGCGCCTCATATTCCTGAAAATACTTTAAAAAATGATGGAGCATTGTTTAATGAATATCTGTTTTTAAAAAGGATCGGCAAGATTCCTCCCTATTCCGAATGGGAAAAGATAGGAAACAGTTTTACCAATAAATACTATCGCGAAGTTATGTCACAAAGAACAAAATATAAAATAGACGTTTTTAAATATAGAGAAATTGTCGAGAATAAAAGTGAAAAGATTCAAAGTTCGGAGGTCTTGAAATGAGCGACATAAGAGACATTAAAAAACAAGGGATATTTTCCGGTATTCGTAATAAAATGCTATTTTTCTTTATACCGCTCTTTATTATAACACTGACTTCTATTGAACTATTTAAAATATACGGTATTCCATTTACGAGCGTTGCAGGAGAATACAAAACAGAACGAAGCAATGTGTTTAAGGGACTGAACCTTGTGGCGGACTTAAAAAAAGAGCGCCTCCTAAGATGGTTAAAAAATATTCATGACGACTCGATAGTAATTGGAGAGAGCGATTTCGTCAAATCGAATATCGTGAAAATATATGCTTTAAGAGAAAATTATTTAAAGAGTGATGAGGCTGTTGATGCGAGAGATAGAGATATAGGATTGCTTATAGAGAATAACATCGCTTATCGGACATTAAAAAAACATCTTGCCTTTGTAAAAAGGAACTATGGCTTATATAAATCGATAGAGATTACAGACGCAAAAACAGGTCGAATAATTGTTGCAGACAACCATCGCACCATTGGCGTTGAAATCATCGGATCCGACTTGTTATCAGAAATAGCGACGTATAACAACTATTTTCTGAACGTAGGGTATGACAGTGACAAGAAGAGTCTCGAACTAACTACTTATTATCCTATTCATATTGAAAACCGAATCATCGCGGTCCTTGTTATGCATATTAATACAGAGGACTTCATAGAACCTCTGCTTCATACCGGGGAAGGTTTAGGGACAACAGGAGAGGCCCTTCTTGTTAACAGCGAAGTTAAAATCCTGACACCACTGAAGCACAATTTACCCGATGGCGGCCGCGCCGAACCTTTAAAATTCAGAATCAAGGCAAAACCGGCTGAATTCGCCGCTCAGGGAAGGGAAGGGATCATAGAGACAAAGGATTACCGTGGGGAGAGTGTTCTGGCTGCATACAGGCACCTGAGAATTCTACCTGGAACCGGATGGGGTATGGTTGTCAAACGGGACACATCGGAAGTCTTTGCTCCATACAAGAACAAACTGATACACTCCATGTTTATTACCATAATTGGTGCTTTTATCGTAGCAATAGCGATCATGATATTTGTCAGACGTCTCTCAGGGCCGATTATTCACTTAAGCAAAACCGCCCAAAGAGTAGAAGAAGGAGATTTAACGGTCAGAGCTTCCGAAAATGCTTCCGATGAAGTCGGTTTTTTAGCAAAGACATTTAATTCTATGGTTCAGCGTATTCAGGATCGGCATAAAGAATTGCTGAAAGCAAACAAACGACTTCAGAATGAAATAGATAGCCACAAAGAAAGCGAGGAGAGATTCCGAAGGCTCTCCGAAGCGACATTCGAAGGAATCGTTATCACTGACAAGGGAACGATCGTAGATTCGAACAGACAGTTCGCCGAAATATTCGGATATGAAACCAAGGAGTTGATCGGTATGACCGCTACCGATCTGGTTACCGCCGAACACCGTGATATGGCAAAGGATCGCATCATCTCCGGTTACGAAAAACCTTACGAAACAGTTTGTCTTAAAAAAGACGGAACAAAGATTTTCATCGATGTTTCCGGAAAAACGATTGATATTTCAGGCAGCAAAATGAGGATAACCGCCGCAAGAGATATTACGGATTGGAAAAAAAATGAAGAAAGGATCATAAGACAACGCAATACCCTTGAAGCGATTAATAAAATATTCGAGAAAACCTTAATCTGTGAAACCGAAGAAGAGTTGGGCAGGACGTCTCTGGAAGTATTGGAAGCACTGACTGACAGCAGATTCGGTTTTATTGGAGAAATCAATTCTTCCGGACTTTTCGATACCATTGCCATTAGTAATCCCGGCATGGATGAGTGTAAGCTGCCGGAAGGCAAGGCTACGCTTGTCATAAAAAACATGCCCATACGGGGCGTAGACCGAGCAACCATGCGTGACGGCGCATCGAGAATTGTAAACGGAGAAGATGATATCCATTCCCATCCCGACCATGTGAAAATACCGAAAGGCCATCCTCCTGTGAAATGCTTTTTAGGAGTTCCTCTAAAACATGAAGGCCGGACTATCGGCATGATCGGACTGGGGAATAAAGAGGGCGGTTATGACCTTAACGACCAGGAGGCTGTAGAGAGAGTAAGCACTGCGATAGTACAGGCATTGAAAAATAAACGGACCGATCAGCAACTATTATGGGAATCGAGAGTGAATGAAATAATGGCCAAATTGTCGAGCTCCATCGTTCAATCCACATCTGTCGATGAGATATCTGATATTGTATGCGACTATGCCAAAGAGATAACCAACAGTAAATACTCCTGGACAGGATATATAGATTCTTCAACAGGTTATCTTGTCGCTACATCTATAAGCAGAGATGTGTGGGAAAAATGTCAGGTCACAGACAAGAGTCTCATTTTCAAAGAGTTTACAGGTATTTGGGGGTGGGTGCTGAATAACAAAAAACCACTATTGACCAACTCTCCGCAAGAAGACACAAGATATAAAGGAACGCCTGAGGGGCATGTGGATGTCGATAGGTTTTTATCCGTACCTGCAGTGATGGGCGAAACACTGGTCGGGCAAATAACAATCATTAATTCGACGAGAGACTATAATGAGCAGGATATGAAAATTCTCGAACGTATGGCGACCCTCTATGCCATAGCGATTCAGAGAAGCAGATCGAATAAACAGATAAGTGATTCTCTGAAAGAAAAAGACCTCCTCCTTGGAGAAATCCACCATCGAGTAAAGAATAACCTTGCCATTGTATCCAGTATGCTGAGTATGCAAAGAAATTTTATTACAGATCGAAAGCATCTGGACCTCTTTAAGGAGAGCGAGAATCGAATTAAATCAATGGCTCTCATACATGAAAAGCTGTATAAGTCCGACGATTTGGCAAGAATTAATTTTAAGGACTATATAAACACTCTTTCAAACGATCTTTTAAATACTTACAGGACCGAAGATTCAGGCGCAATCGACTTGCAATTGGACGTAACTGACATTTATCTCGGAATAGACATGGCTGTACCATGCGGTCTTTTAATAAACGAACTGATCACGAATACTTTAAAGCACGCCTTTCCCAATGGAAGAGAGGGAGATATGTACATAGGCATGCGGCGTTTACAGGACAAAAGAATCGAACTTCAAATAAAAGATAACGGCGTCGGGATACCCGACGACATAGATATAAGGAATACCGAGACACTGGGAATGCAGTTAATCGTAGGCGTAGCTGAGAGCCAACTCAATGGAGAGCTCCTTTTACAGAGAAGCGGAGGAACGATAATTACAGTAAGTTTTATGGAAAGGGAAAGAAAGAACCAATAGTCCCGGGATAACCGGGAGCGAAATGATCATAGAAACAGCAGTCAGCGATCAGCTTTCAGCTAAGGAAATTACCGACATCATGCTAAAAAAGTACTTCACCTTGCAAGTGAATATACAATCATATAGTTTAGTTGAATTAAAAAGCCGACAGCTGATAGCTGACTGCTCAATGCTTTTTTAAGATGATATGCTGAAAAAAAACAATACAACAACGGATATTCGCCAATCCGACAGAGAGCATACCGGCAAATCTGCAATCGTAATTATATTTATTCTGTCATTCATAAGTTTATACACTTTAACCTTGTACAACTATCTTCTTTATCACACAGCAGCGGAATTATTCAGCATTATCATCTCCTTTAGTATTTTCATTGTTGCCTGGAACTCCCGCCATTTACAGAACAACAGTTATTTCCTCGTTCTCGGCATAGCCTATTTTTTTATTGGTTCAATTGACTTATTGCACACCATAGGATATAAAGGTATGAATATCTTTCGGGGATATGACACCAATTTACCTACACAACTCTGGATAGCCGCCAGATACATGGAAAGCTTCACTCTATTGGCGACCCCGTTTTTCCTTAAAAGAAAAGTCAGGACTGATGTTGTTTTTTTCTCTTATAGTCTGATTACAGTCATGATAGTCGTTTCCGTTTTCATCCTGAAAAATTTCCCTGTCTGCTTTGTAGAGGGCGCCGGGTTAACGATTTTCAAGAAAGTAAGCGAATACATCATTTCTCTAATATTGTTGTTTGCAGTCATCCATATTTATCGCAGGGAAAAGGAGTTTGACAGAGATGTTTTGAATCTTCTCGTTTTATCGATCATCCTAACTATATGCAGCGAATTGTCTTTCACATTCTATATACATGCCTATGGCATATCCAACATGGTCGGCCATTTCCTGAAGATTGTTTCCTTCTACCTCATATACAAAGCAGTTGTAGAGAAAGGTATCAGAGAACCGTACGATTTGTTATATCGTGAGTTGAAGCAAAGCAAGGAAGAGACCGATCAAATTATAAATTCTCTCACTGACACACTTTTTGTCTTTGACCCCTCAAATGGCAAAGCTCTTCGATGGAACAAAGTTTTTAGTGAAATATCCGGTTACACAGATGCAGAAATCGCCTATAAAAAGGCCCCTGACGACTGGTATGACAAAGATGATTTGAAAGAAGCCGATAAGGCCCTTCAGAAGATTCGAACAGACAGACAGGCAACCGTCGAAATATCATTGATCACAAAAAGCGGCCAAACTATCCCCACCGAATATTCTGTTTCGCTCCTTGACAAAATGGAGAACGATAAACAATATATCGTCGCTATCGGCAGAGATGTCACAGAAAGAAGACGGATGGACGAAGCTTTGAGAGAGAGCGAAAAAAAATTTCGCGCCATCTTCGATCTCGCTCCTATCGGAATCGCTATGATTGATACCAACACAGGCCGTTTCATCAAAATCAACAAAAAGTATTGCCAAATTCTCTTATATACAGAGGAAGAGATGCTTAGCATCGATTTTCTGAAAATCACCCACCCCGACGATCTTCAACAAGACCTCGATAATATGGAGAGTTTGAGAACAGGGGAAATTCTTTTTTTCGATATGGAAAAGCGTTATTATCGTAAAGACGGTGCTATTGTATGGGTCAGTCTGACAGTCGTACCTTTATGGCGTGAAGGAGAAACGCCTGTGGCTCATATCGCTATTGTAGACGACATCACAGAGAAAAAGAATACAGCAGACGCAGTAGCCTTTGAGAGAGACAAACTGCTGAATATTATGAACTCGATAGAGGACGGTATCTATATAGTCAGCAGGAATCATGATATCGAATATATTAATCCTGTTTTGGAAAGAGAATTCGGCCCGGTAAATAATAAAAAATGCCATACATATTTTCATGACAGAGATGCAATCTGCCCCTGGTGTAAAAACAAAGAAGTCTTTAGCGGTCAAAAAGTGAGTTGGCAGTGGTATTCGTCCAAAACCGGAAGAACCTATGACCTCTTCGATATGCCCATAAAAAACGCCGACGGAAGTATCTCCAAATTCGAAATTTTTCACGATATTACCGAACATAAAAGGATGGAGGCGCAGATTAAATCATCACTCAAGGAAAAAGAGATGCTTTTGGGGGAGATACACCACAGAGTTAAAAACAACCTGGCCATTGTATCGAGTATGCTGAGTATGCAAAGGAATTATATAACGGACAAAAAGCACTTGGAGCTGTTCAAAGAGAGCGAAAACCGAATTAAATCGATGGCTCTCATACACGAAAAGCTATACAAATCAGAGGATATGGCAAGGATAGATTTCAGGGAGTATATAGAGAGTCTGGCAAACAATCTTTTTAAAACTTATAAGACCGGAGGATTAGGAAAAGTCGACCTGCAGTTAGATGTCGAAGAAGTCTGCTTAGGTATAGACATGGCGGTTCCATGCGGTTTATTGTTAAATGAGCTTCTCACAAACGCTTTAAAACACGCATTTCCTGATATGAAACCGGGAGAGCTTTACATTAAGATGCATAAAGAGCCTAACAACGGCATAGAGATATTGGTTCGAGACAACGGCGTAGGCTTACCTGACGACTTGGATATCAGGAATACCGAGTCCCTTGGTTTTCAGTTGATTGTCGGGGTGTCGGAGAGCCAGCTTAGAGGTGAAATAGAAGTAAAGTGCAATGGAGGCGTCGAAGTGCGAGTATGTTTTATAGAGACTGAAAAATGAATGGTCAACCGAAACTGATGTGGAACTTTTAAGGGTATTTTAACACAGAGAACGCAGAGATATCACAGGTGGAGTGGTGTACAGTTGCATCATTCAAAACCCACCTTCAAGAATAGCACTCCAGTCTTCCGGATCTTTTTCTATATGAATCGCCTCCCTACTCTCTTCTTCCGGTTCTTTTTCCACCAATTCCATACTCAGAAGTTTGTTGTAGAGTTGATCGATTTTCAGGATTTCATGCTCTATTATCCATATAAACATTGAATGATAAAAATTGCTTATAAACATTGGTGTCAAATCGGATGTATCGATATTTGTAAAAATCGTTTCCAGATAGTCACTAAAATGAAGGCTTCCCTGCTGATAAGCTGATATATAAGACGTACCGGTGACTCTGTATTTTTCTTCAGTCATGAAGTGATCCAATAATTCATGCCGAAGTTTACTTATTCTCTCAAGTATTTCATCTTTGTCTTCCCACTGCAAAAGATTTTTTCCCAGCTCGTTAAGATCGCGAATCATTTGAAAATGCTGTTGATCAACCTCCTCTATTCCGGTATAAAAGCCCTCTGACCATGAAATCGTCATTGCCTGCTCTAAATCATTGATACTTATTATATTACTGTATATAAGTTGCACAAGGGCGTCCTTCCTGCCGGAATAGATGCTCTCAAACATATCTATAATAACAACGCCTTCGGATTCGAGTTCACAAACAATCTTCCACGGCCCGATAATCGCTTGAGGAATGATATTGATGCCCTTTTCCACAATGCTCCCTGTGCCGATTGTCGCTCCTTTGCCAATCGTCGTTTTTTTCCCTCCCTTTATTCTGACTTTATTATAGAGTGTGACGTCATCGCCTATGGTTACATTCCCCCCCAGTTGAACGGAATAAAGAATGACAGCCCTGTCTCCTATACAAGAGCCGCTGCCGATTTCAGCTCCATAGGCAAGAAAAGCCTGATAGCCTATAATGACATTATCCTTAATTTTTACGTTCCTGCTGACAAAAGCTTTGTCCTTAAAGACAACATTAGCGCCAATTTCAATGTCCAGAGAAACCTTGTCGGATCGATATTGATTCATTAAGCACTCAAGTACGTCATCGGTCATCCGGATCCTTGCGCCTTCAGGGATTTGAGCACCTGCAGCCTGCAACATATTGATTTGCTCCTCGGTCAAGAGCGGAATTTGTGCAATATCGAGTTGTGCTTTACGGAGAGAATTTTTTTTGTTATCAACTGTTTTGTCAGCCTGATTCATACAGATATTCCTAAATTATCAATTTACCATAATTGTTTAAACAAAGACACAACATTAAATCAGCCACTATTACTTTTAAGAAATTCTCCTAAAGGAACATCATAATTCTCTATATGTTTTATAAAAGGATCAACGATTCTCTCGACAATGAGCATATCGAATCCGGGGGATACCCCTTCTAACTTGTAACGATCTATCTCTCCGCCGGTCTCTTCTACTTTAATCATATATCTGGAATGATCCTCCTGATGCGCCTTGTAGTCCTTTTCCGGATAGTTATGTTCCTCCATAAGCCTGCTTTCAAAATCCAGATGAAACTGTACGGCATGCCTAAGGAAATCAAAACTGCCTTTTATTATATCTACTTTTCTCTCGGCTTCTATATCATTGAGTAATCTGTTGATTTGCTTTATAAGATGCTCGTGATCCTGGTCAATATCCTCTATCTCGGTAAAAACGGAGAGAAAGATATTCGGTGTTTCCTCCTCTTCTGTCTCCTCTGCTGCAACTTCACTCGTAGAAGCCACATCCGCCGCCTTTGTGGCCAGGTCTGTTTTAACAATTCGATCAACGGCGTCGGTTGGCAAAACTTTCATGATATCTTTTGTAATGTGATCGATCTCCGTTTCAAGCATCGTATTAACCTGCATAGTTTTTACCAGGTCCATTTCATGGGGAGAAGGTGTCTTTTCTATTCCCGCCAATAATTGCCAGGCAAGAGGATTGGCGGGATCGATACGTTTGGCGTTGTAGAGTGCAAGAAGGGCCTCCTGCTTCTTTTTAAGACGCAATTGTTCGAGACCGCTGACCACTTCTCTCAAATAGGCGGCTTTTTTAACTTTTGAATTCAACCATGAAGCTTCTTTGAAACTGTTAAGCGTGCTTTTTATAATTTTTGGAGAAACTTTAGTTATATGCTTTTTATGTTTGATTTCACTTATTATAGTTTTTAAACCCAGCATGCCGCTTATAACACAACTGAAGCACCTGATCAGGACGTTTTGAGGATCGAGCTTTTCTGCCCGTTTGACCAGAATATTTGCATGGGCAATATCCTTTTCCTGAATCTTTTCCATACATTCAATAATAATTTGCCATGACTGGATAAATGGATCATTGGGACTGTACCCCCTTGCCCTCTTTAACAAGGTATGTGCTTCATTGATATTGTCTTTGATCAATTCCAATATTGCCAACATGAGGAGCAGTCTCGATGTGGCGAGTTGGTCATTCACCTTCCATTTAAGAGATTCCTGAAGTGATTGGCTGGCCTTACTCAACTCCCCCTGCTTCATTTGCGACATGCCTGTTACCAGCATTTGCCAATAGTTGGCTTCAACAGATTCATTATTGAGCCTTCTGGCCTGATCGAAGCAGTATATGGCGTTACTGAGACGATCTTTTTCCAAATACTTTTTTCCCTGTTCAATTAGTTCTTTTACTTCTTCACTATCTGCCGATGTTTTTACTTTTACGCCTTCCGATTCCTCACTCTCACTGATTGCTTGCGTAGTTGTTTGAGCAGATGCTTCCGAGACTTTTCCGATGATAGTTTTTTCCCCGCGACGATGTTGTTTATCCTTATCTGGAACGACTTTACGTATTTTGGAAATATAGGGTTCGAAAAAACCGGTGATATGATCATCGGGCTTAATGACATCTGCCTTTTCAAAGGCTTGCGCCGCTTCATTTAAATTTCCCGCCCTGAAGTTGTAAATACCGATCGCTGCAAGTCTGCAATAAGGCAACTCTTTAAAACCCGATTTTGAGGTCAGTTCCATAACTCTTAAATAGCAATTCGCCATATTGTTGGTTTTTAGATCCAATTCCCTGGCCCTGGACAGCCACTTTATAGCTCCCTCCTTGTCATTAAGAGCGAACCTGACCAACCCTGTAACCATCGTACAATAATAGCGTACTCCCTGATTGTCAGGCATGGCGCTCTTGGCGATCTTAAAATCATCAAGCATCTCTTTAGGTTTTATCGGCTTGGCCTGAGTCGTAAAGAGCTGATATTGGGAGAGAGCTCTAAGCATATAAAATTTGCCGTACATTTTTTTGTCCCCTTTAGGAGGTGTGGTTTTTATAAGACAATCATAGACCTCTGCATATTTGCCGTGGTTATAGTACTGTTTTGCGGCCTTCAGTATGGCTTCCGGATCCCGGAATTTTTCTTTTTTTATTTTCATTTTTTAATTTAATTAATTCTACTTTGCTACATTCAGGATTGGAGAATTATTTGTAAGATCACCCTATCCCCAGTGATCTCTTGCCAGGATTTTTCTTGCAATGTTCTTTAAAAAAAACCTTCTCCCATATACCAAATAATATGCGTAGCCAAATACAATGAACAAAATATTGATTAAGGCAAAATTGATCAATATATCTGTCACTGAAAACTCAACAACCTCATCGTCCCGCTGAGGGGAGTCGGTCGTCTGATTTTCCGAGACCATTTTTCTCTTACTTTGGTGCTCTCTCCTGTCAGGTTCTTCTATTTTTTCAAGGTTGAGAACATTAAACTCCCTGGTGATTTCCCTTTCGAAGGTCAATCCCTTTGTCACAATCCTTATCTTGTATCTCCCTTTTACAGGAGGCGCATAGAGGTTGGTATAAATTCCGTCACCTGAATTTTTATCCATGTCTTCTCCTTCATCAAAAAGCGATAATTTTATGAGATTTCTATCAGGCTGAATTATCTCTGCATAGAAGACCGACCCTGTTAAAATCTTTTTTTCTTCTATAAGTTCGCTATCCCTCTCAAGCCATGCTTCTATAGGAACGTCTGTTTTGACATAATAATAAGACTGAACAAAATTTGTAACGAGTTCAAGGTTTGTAACGATATAAACGCCGTTATTCTTACCAGAACTAAAATGTATTGTCCATTTGCCCTTTGCAGGATTCTTTATCGTAATCATATCGAAAACCTGTGTGCTGTGCCATTTCATGTTATTCTTTAATCTGTGAGCCATGTATTTTTTATTATCAGGAGATTCCATCACTATCTGAGTCCCCGATTTATCCTTTGTGGCGGCGATAGTGAGCTCTTTAATAGATTCATCTACAATAAAAGAGTTCTCTGATAGTGGCAGTTTGTTTAGTGTTTTAAGAGTTTCCAGTATGGATATAAAGATTCCGTGCAAGTCCCTTTCATCGAGAGCCAGATAAAACTGACCTGTTGTTCGATTTGCGATTTCCTTAAGCAGCGATTTGTCCGATTGTTCGGTAAAAGCGATCGTAAAGACTCTGATTCCGCTCTCTCCGACTCCGGGCAATAACTCTCTCTTCATGGTTTCAATCAATTGTTTATCCTTTTCCCTGTCACCTGTATCCATCTGTCCGTCTGACATCAGGATTACAATGGGAGTTGCTAATTGTGCAGCTTTATCCGAAGGGAATACTTCATAAGCGACTTTAACAGCGTCATAAAGATTTGTATAACGACCCTTCGACGATATCCGGTCAATAACCTTAAACAAATCCTCCAGATAAATATCCAAATATAAGGGAGTCAACGATATTAACAAATTGCTCTTTTCGCTAAAGTCAACGATACCTGCTCTGTCCATATCACCCAGCAAAGTAATAAAGAGCCTTGCTGCGGACATGCGAATATTGTGTGGATCCGTCTTTTTCATACTTCCTGAACTGTCCATTACCAACAATACATCAATATTTGAATCAGGCGACTTTCTCCTTGTTTCAGCATAAAGATTACATGAAGCAATCAGTGCAATTATCGGAATTATTAAAACTATTTTTTGTCGATTCGCCATAGACATAGTCTCTTTCCTTAAACTGACCTCTGATTTCAGACCTCTGAGAACAGTACAAATCTGTCATCTCCGACGGACTGCTTTCTCAAGCATAGACATATACTTCCTTTTTAAACTCTTTTATATCTTCACCAAGTCCCTGTATTTTCATTATCTGTATAGCGCTCAAAAGAGAGCCTTTTTTGAATACGATTTTTCCCGTCTTATCGGTAATATCCTCAGCTAATGTCATTCCCCCCCTTAACTCTTCTATAGAAACAAGTTCCTTTGGTTTTTTAGAAGTTTTTAAATCGCTTAAAACTTCTTCCAGTTTATTAACGACGTCCCTGTCAAACCTCTTCCCTGCATACTCCTTTAAATGGGACAAAGCGACCCTCTCATCCGGTTTGCCGGTAGAGGAGAGAGAAAAGCGACATCTGAATCTCATCTCGTCATAAGCATTGACAACAGAAAGTATCCTTGACTCTATTGGTATTTCATCGCCTTTCAATCCATTGGGAAATCCCGTTCCATCCACCCTCTCGAGATGACTCCTTATGAAAAGAGCTGCATTTTTCAGCCTGTCAATCGTACTCAACACCTCCTGTGCATATATGGTCTGTTTTTTTACACGACAGATATCCCGCTCATTCAATTTTTCGAAGGGGGCTTTATCGATATGCTCAGGAATACCCAGTTTACCTATATCGTGAAGATAACCGGCTGTTTGAATCTCCTGAATATCTATCTTGCTCATGGGAAACCGTTTAGCAACCTCTCCGGCCAATATACCCACTCTCTTGCAGTGGCTTCCGATAAAAGGGTCATAAAGTTCTATCAGTTCAATAAATATTCGTATGGAGCTGAAGAAACTTTTCTCCAATCTGTGATACAAAGCCTTCACTTCTTGAGTCCTCTCCTCTACCTTAATCTCCAGATTTCGTTGATAATCCTGATTTTCCAGAACAAGACGTCTTCGTTCGAGAGCTCGCTGAATATCGAGATCGAGCGCTTCGAAACCGATCGGTTTTGAGATATAGGAATAGGCGCCCTCCTTCATGCAAGACACCGCTGTATTCAACTCTTCCACAGCAGTCGTCATAATGACCTCTGTATAAGGATAATCCCTTTTGATCCTCCTTAACGCCTCCATCCCGTTCATTACAGGCATTTTGATATCCATTAGCACCAGAGCAAACTCCTCTTGCTTTAAGATCTCGATGGCCTCCTTTCCATTAAAGGCTCTATCTGTCAAGAATCCTTTCCTGCTTAAAAATTTACCGATGTTTTCGCATATCTGCTTTTCATCGTCAACAATGAGTATTTTAGTCATTTAAATACACCCGATTAAATTTGAACCACAGATTGTACAGCGAATTAACACGCGGGAATTTCGAAGAAATTCCCTTCAAGTCTCCTCTCCCCTTGAGGGGAGAGGATTAAGGTGAGGGGTGACGGTGGAGAAACGTTACCCTGTCGAGTACCTTACCGCACCCCCTCACCCCAACCCTCTTCCCCTTCAAAGGGGGAGAGGGAGTAAAAAAAATCGCTGCTTTTGCAGCTTAACCTGTAAAGTCAAAGCATATTTCTAAATGCTTAAAAGCCTTAGAAATAAAAGCTAAATTGTGATAATCAAAAAAATGTTGCTTTTTTACACACAATTTCATTTTTAAATGATTTTAAAGTCATAATATTTTTCCTTATCCCTTAATCCTTATTTAGTCACTCTTCGCCGGGTTAGATTTATCACTTTTCTCGATACAACTTCTTATCGATAAACAGATCCAGCAATTCAGGATTAAATTGAGTCACTCTGTTTTCCAGCATAATGTCGATCGCTCTCTTATCGGACATTGCATCTCTATAAGGCCTGGAACTGGTCAAAGCATCATATACATCGGCGATTGTAACTATCTGTGCTTTTATATCGATCTGTATTCCCCTCAATTGACTGGGGTACCCTTTACCGTCCATCCACTCATGGTGATGTTTGACGATTTTTTTCGCTTCACTTAAAAAATGAATCCCTCCGACAATTTTACCGCCTACCTCAGGATGTGTTTTAACGTGATCGTATTCCTCTTTTGTCAGCTTACCGCTCTTGTTCAGCACCTCTCCACGAATCCCTATCTTTCCTATATCGTGCAGTAGGGCGCCATATTCAAGAACTTCCAGTTGATCCCCGGTGAGTCCGATTTCATCACCCATTTTTAAAGACAACATAGTGACACGCGCACAGTGCCCCTTTGTATAAGGATCTTTCGCCTCGATCGCTTCAGCAAGGGACTGAACGATCTCCTTAGTGGTATTCTTAAGATAAAAATTAATATCCTGCAGTTCTTTAGTTTTTTCATAGACATTTTTTTCAAGATTCCGTTGATATTGTCGGTTTTCATATATTAATCTTTTTTTATCAAGAACCGATTCAATCGTCTGTTTAAGTTCTATCAGCACAACAGGTTTTCTGAGAAATCCATCGGCGCCTTCCTTTGTTGAAGCGATCGCATATTCTATAGAGTCCACCGCCGTTAACATAATAACGGCGCAATCATCGTTAAAACGTCTGATATGCTTTAATGCTTCAATACCGTTCATAACAGGCATCTTGATATCCATTACCACCGCATGGGGAGACTTCTCTTTTACATAATCGACAGCATCCCTTCCGTTATACACAGAATCCGCCTTGAACCCGATTCTAGTTAAAAACTTTATCAGGTTGTCACAACTCCGGATTTCATCATCTACGATTAATATCGTTTTCCGATTGTCACTCATGATAAACGTCCATGAACCTCCGGTTCACCACAAAATTAGCTTTTTCCATGCCCTCTGTTAAATTCCCGGGGGAAAACAAATTGTAAATGACATGCCCTCATCGGGAATATCGACAACAATGACGCCATTATGGTTTTGAATAATTCCATAGGCTATGGAAAGGCCCAGCCCCGTTCCCTTTCCCTCCTCTTTGGTAGTGAAAAAGGGATCAAATATTTTTGTTGCGTGCTCCTCCGATATACCGGTTCCATTATCTCTAAAACGAACATTGACTCCCTTATCGTCTCTCCATGTATCGATCGATAATCGCCCGCTCCAATTCATGCCATTCAATGCTTCCGTTGAAATCAGGCGCTGTTTTTCGTTCAAACTGTCTCTGGCGTTATTAATGATATTTAAAAATACCTGAGCCAGCTGATCCTCATCTCCCTGAATATTCAGACAATCCTCTTTCAGATTCAAGACGATATCGATATTTTCCGTCCTCATTTCGTATTCCACAAGGAGCATGGTTCTTTTTAATAAATGGTTCAGTTCAAGATTCCTTACTTCAGGAGTCTTTTTTCTGGCGAAATCTCTGAGATTATCAATAATTTTCACTGATCTGTTCACCTGTTCCATTACCGTCCTGCATGCAGCCATTGTCTCGTCATCCATGTTTTCTTCCATCATTAACAACTGAATCGATGTAGATATAATATTTAACGGATTCTTAATCTCATGGGCGACACCTGCCGAAAGTTGTCCGAGAGAGGAAAGTTTTTCCGAACGAATCAACATCTTCTGGGTTTTATTGAGTTCATTCAGAGCTGTTTTCAGTTCGTCGTTCGTTTGTTGAAGCTCTCTTTCAAACAGCTCTCGTTTTCTATCCTGCCTGTCTCGCTCGAGTCTCGCATTCAGTACCGGCGATATATATTCTCCAATACGATTCAATATTTTTATATCTTTATCCCTGTAGTCCGTCTCTTTATTGGCGACATGAATAAGCCCTATAACATGGCCATGAGAAACGATGGGCATGGCGATATTCCTTGTTATGGGTATATGCCCCTCAGGTATATGATCGGAAAGGGTATTTGAATAAAGGGTCTTTTTCTCATGAATTGCTCTGACCCAAATACTGTCCCCCCACTCTTCCTGAGGAAAAACGATGGTTTTATCGAGCACACGACATTCATCCCATATCTCCCGCGTCATTGTCGGTACAACCAGGTCTCCTCTTTCGCTGATATATCCGAAAACGCCGTACTTGCTCTTTAGGGCCTTTAAAATAATCTTCAAAGCCTCACTATACATATCATCGTCAGGTATAGTGAGAAAAACACTTCCCAACTCGTTTCTTATTGACAACTCCTCTTCTGAATCAAGCAGAGCCTCCTCTGTTTTCTTTTGCTTGGTTATATCATGAAACATAGTAAGCTTGGAAACAGTGTTATTAAGGTCATTGAAAAGGGTATCAAAAAGGTCATAAAATCTCCCGGTCTTTGATAAATAGAGTTGTCTGTACTTAAATTGACCAACAGAAGCATGATCAATAATACAATCCTCACAAGGTTCTTTTCTGTTATGAATATGTTCATAACATTTACGACCCTCTACAGGACCGAATTCCTCTTCAAAAGCAACATTTACAAATTTTATTTCATATTGACCGGTCGTGATGTAAATACCGTCAACCATATTATTAAGTATACCCAACAGCTTATCGCGCTCAAGTTGCAAACCAATTTCATATTTCTTACGTTCACTAATATCTCTTATTATTCCTATAGCGTTCCATTTCTCTTTAAGTCTCAAAGCAGAAACGGAAAGCTCTACAGGGATCTCTATTCCGTTCTTTCTAACAGCTGCAAGTTCGAGTGTCTTCCCGATGGCGGGCCCCTCTCCACTATCTTTAAACCGATCGAACCCCTTTCTGAAAGGTTCTTGAAATCGCTTTGGCGCCAGAAGTGCGTGCAGCTCTCTGCCGACAGCTTCATATGCAGTGTAGCCGAACATATCTACAGCCGCCATATTCCAGTTACTTATGTTGCCATCATTATCCAACAAAATAATCGCGTCATTGGCGGATTCGGTAATCGCACGAAACTTCTCTTCACTCTCCCTAATCGTCTCTTCCGCCTTTTTACGAAGAGATATATCCTGTGCGACACATACAATCCCCTCGGGATTGTCCGCTTCATCATACATTACAGAGACTGAAAGCAAGACAGGTATCCTTCCGCTTTCCTTTGAAATGAATACCTTTTCTATATTACTGACAACAGTTCCTCTCTTAATTATATCTGCAATTCCCGATTTGCTTAAAAGAGAATCTTCCTTCTCAAAAAAGGCGGTAAGATTTTTCGCGACCAACTCCTTTTCCGGTAAGCCCAAGAGGTTCAACGTTGCCTGATTGACAGCTCTGATAGTTGCATCGGGATTTACGACAATAAGAGAGTCCGCCATATTTGCTATAATACCGGCCGAAAAATTCTTCTCCCTGATTAACTCTTTCACCATGACAGAAAGTGTGACTGTCAACTTGTTAAATGTCCCTGACAAGGCGTCCAGCTCGTCACTGCCTTTTACAGGCGCACTGAATTTAAAATTTCCTTTATCTAATTCCCTGACACCTTCATGCAAAATCTTTAATCTTTTTAATATGAGTTTATTCATAGCTGCGTATAAGAGTGTTATGAGTAGCAATGAAACAAAACAAAAGGAGATTGATATGACATGTTCTATCTCTTTCACCGGTTTACTTAAATCTGATTTATCATATGCGAGAACTATGTAAAAAGATAGATCGTCTAATTGCAACAGAGTTTTTTTGTAACTTTTATCATCGCTTTTTATAAACCTCTCAGATTGTACACCATTACTTAAAATAACACTCTCTTCACTGTCCATCAAAAACAGCGTTACAGTTTTTCCTGTTTTTTTGAAGCGAGAGCTTATCTTATTAAACAGATCTTCATAGGCCCTTTGAAAGTCAAATGAAAAAACGACCCATCCGAAAATATCCTTTCCATATTGTAAAACAGGCGTGATGAACCACCGGCTTATTTTATTTTCCTTTTCTATGATTGACAAAAAGGGATCCATATCTATATTTCCACTCACTGTTTCAGTGAAAGAAGGTTTGGAATATAAAGGGTTTTCTTTAATATTCATTCCTATAAGCTTTTTTCCATTCAGATCGCTGCTATTTTTATCTTCAGCGCCGACTGCAAAGATATCGCCCTCTCCATCGACAATCATCAGGTATGAACATGGTATACGAATAGACACCAATTTATTCAGAATTGTCTTTATCCCCCTGTTACTGTCAGTAAATATCGCCATACTGATCTCAGGATGTTCGGCTATGATCTTTAAATTCTCTCTAATAGCATTCGTAACCTCACTTACTGTTTCATGAATTTCTATTATCTCATGCTCTATTAGTTCATTGATTCGATCATTAACAATGAGCTCTGTTTTTCGAATAATAAAAAAACTGACACCTGCCATTGTAACTGTAACGACAATAGAGATTAATAAAGTAATCTTTATTGCAATTCTATCAGTGATGTACGTAATCATTTTATTTATTATATCATCTAAATCCGATAATGAGTCGCTTATAATCAGAGTACTGTTGTATCCTCAGGCAGTGGCAGTTTAACAATAAAAGATACGCCCTCTTTTTCATGCTCCACTTTTATATCTCCACTATGGTTTTGGATAATTCCATATGCGATGGAAAGACCCAACCCCGTCCCCTCTCCTTCCTTTTTTGTCGTAAAAAAAGGATCGAATATATACATAACCTTGTCTCTCTCTATGCCTGTCCCGTTGTCTTTAAAACGTATTTTTACAAACTTGCCATCCTTCCATGTACTTATTTGCAATTCGCCTTTCCATCCCCTCTCTGACAACTCTTCATAAGAACACTTCCTCTGCTTTTCATGCATACTGTGTCTGGAATTATTTACAATATTCAGAAAGACCTGAGCAAGCTGGTCCTGATCGACATTAACATAGAGGGAGGAAGGGTTCAAACTTCTGATAATCTCAATATTTTCCGTTTTCATTTCATATTCAACCAGGGAAATCGTTTTCTCTATAAAGCTGTTAAGCTCCGTTTTCTTAATTTCAGGCGCCCTCTTTCTGGCGAATTCTCTGAGATTATCTATTATTTTTGTCGTCCTGTGAATCTGTTCCATGATCGTATTGTAAGACTCCAGAGTTTCTTTATCTCTCTCATTGTCCATCATCAACAATTGGACGGAAGTTGAAATGATATTGATAGGATTTTTAATCTCATGAGCTACGCCTGCTGACAGCTCGCCCAGTGCTACCAGTTTTTCGGAGCGGATAAGAATATCCTGCGCCTTTTTAACATCTTCAAGAGCCTTTTTTAATTCTAAATTACTTTTTTTCAAATCCTCTTCCATCGCTTTTCGAGTGGAAATATCCCTAAAAATGCATAAAAGGCGTGGTTTATTGTTTAAATTGACTATTTCAGCCGTTATTTCAACAGGGATCATATTGCCGGCCGAATTTTGTACATATGCTTCGACAATAGAGGTGTATGGATTAGCGATGGATTCCTTAATATGAAGAGAGAACTTTTCTCTGGCTTCCGAATCTGCATTCAAGGGATTTAGCCTTGAAAGATGAAGACCAATAATCTCCTCCTTTGTCATTTGGAGTAATTCTTCAGCCCCCTTATTAGCGTCAAGGATATTACCTCTTTCAGGATCGGCAAGGAATATCGAGTCAGGGGCGTTTTCAAATAACAGGCGAAATCGTTCCTCACTTTCTTTTAGTTCCAGCTGAGTGTCCTTAAACTTTAAGGCCTTTATAAAGATATCTCCCAATATCTTCAATATTTCAATCTCTTCATCCAACCACTTCTTCTCTCTGCGTAAAGAAGCAAGCCCCAGAAATCCCCGAAGAGAGTTTTCATAAATTACCGGTACAGCAATGATCGACATAGCATGCAGTTGAGATAAGCTCTCTATTTCTATGGCAATCTCTTTAGGCAAATCCCTCAAGCATGGAATATGGATATGCTCAAATCTCTTTAATTTTTCAATCCACCAGGTAAAATCGTCAGAAGAGAGATTTTTAAACCTTTCTATCTGTGGCTCAATCCCTTGGGCGCACCATTCATGGGTCATATCCATGATTTTCTTACTTTTATCATAACGAAAAAAAAAGCTGTGCTCCACTTTGTTAAACATTCCGATTATTTCAAGGGCCTTTTCAATTTTACTGTCCTCTTCATCCGGCCTTGCGTTGATAAAATCTCTTGAAATACCGGCAATGATAGTTTCCAGTTCAGCGTGATGCTGAATCGCTTTTTCCCACTCCTTACGTTTCGTTATATCACGTAATATTGCGAGATAACAAGGTTTACCATACCACTTTGTTTCTGTCACCATCATCTCGGCAATACCGGGTTCTCCATCTTCACGTAAAATACGAACATCCGTCAGTTCATCTGAAACAGCAGGAATACCAAAGTGCCTTCCCCTGACATCTTCGGTCTTGTAGCCGAAGAGTTGTCTTGCAAAAACATTTGCATATTCAATTTCTCCATCTAAATTAACAAGCAGCATTCCGTCGGCGCTGTTATCGATAATTGTCTGAAAACTCGCTTCAATATGACACAACCGTTCCTTTAACCTCTTATCTTCTATGATACCGCCAATTGTCTTGGCCGCTGTAATTAAAAAATTTTCTTCTTCCGCTTCCCTTTTTTTGCCTTCCTCTACATAAATGGTTATAACACCGAGTAGTCTGGCATCCGATAAAATGGGGACGCAATAATGGCCGTGAGAAGACATTCCGCCATAGCGAATCTCATGCCTTTCATCAACTCTCTCTGTAAATATTACCTCTTTTTTATATGCCGCTATGCCACAAAGACACTTGTTTAAAGGAACTTTTCTACATAATTGGAGGATCTCACTATCAATCCCTCTGTGGATTTTCAATACTAAACTCTTCGAATCCTCATCAAAAAGGTGTATAAGACCCTTTCGTTGTATAGAGAGACATGGAACGGAAAGTATGAGTTCAAGGGCCTTATCGAGTACATTAGTAAGGGATGTTATCTCTAAAGAGGTCTTGAGAATCGATTTTATTACATCCTGCATTCTGTATCTTTCGTTCTCTTGTTGAATTTTCTCATAACATCTCTTTAAATCCAGGTTGGTCTTTCTCTTGGAAATAAGATTCTCAACCAATCCCAAAAGTTCAAAATGATTGAATGGTTTTCTAAGAAAGGCGCTTACCCCCATACGGTAACACTCTTTTATTTCTTCGTCACTGCCATACCCGGTGAGCACAATAACATAGAGATCGGTTTGTAATAAATAAATTTGTTTAAGGAACTCTACTCCGTCCATTACCGGCATCCTTAAATCCAGGACAATTACATCCGGCTGCCTCTCATGCAGCAGCAGCAATCCCTCTTTGCCGTTATGAGCAGAGATAATCTCATACTCATCATGTTTGAGACACTTTTTTACAGCGTCGATTACCGGCTGTTCATCGTCTATTATCAAAATTTTATAGTTATACATTTTTTGATTTTCGATTGACAATTGACTATTGTCGATTGGCTATTAATAATATATTGAAGTCTGTCAATCATCAATCATCAATCATCAATCATCAATCATCAATCATCAATCGTCAATCATCAATCGTCAATCGCCATTCTTCCTCAGCTTCAATGCTTCCAGCAAAACAACGGACAACGATTCTATCGCTTCCTGATCGTTCATACTATACCCCCCCTCTTTATTGGCTAAACCGATCATTCCCACTGTTTTATCTTCATACTTCAAAGGAACTCCCATAAAGGAAGTAAGAGGCGGATGACCGACAGGGAGCTCAACATGATCGGGATGATTCCGTATCGCCTCCTCACCGTTTACGATACGTGATTTTCCTTCCATCATCGTTGCGCGATCAACACCGCGCACAGGCATATTCCTAATAATAAAAGACGCCTCACCCCTGGGAACATTACACTTCTCCCAGCCCGGATTACTGATGGCGATCGTATCAAAGGCGCCTTTGCTGTTCAACTCGCCGATAAAACCGAATCTGCTTTCTGTAATCTTCTCAGCCACCTGAAGGCACTTCAGACCAGTTTCCTCGTAAGATTTCGATTTCAATGCCTCCCTTAACACCATATTAATGCCATCGAGAATGGCGTTTCTCTCTCTGACCTCTTGTTGGAGTTTTTCTTTCTCTTTTTTAAGCTCCGGGGCTGTCATTTTCATTGCCAGCTTAAGACTTACCAATATCCTGTCAAAAGCCATGGATAAATCACCAACTTCATTCTGTAACGACTTTATTTTAGGATTAATTTCTACGTTTAAATCGCCTTTTGAAATGGCTTCAACAGTATTACTAAGGTCTTTTAAAGAAATATTGAAGTTCCTGAATAGTCTTAAAGGATAGAAGAGAGTGAAAAAAAGTGTCACAATCGATAAAAGAACAAGATACCTGTTTATTTCATGGATAACATATTCTCCTTTAATGGCAAAAACTGTTATAAGTAAAATAATGGTTACAATCGTGATTGAGGCGAAACCTAAAAATAATCCCCACCCAAATGAAAGGCGATACTCAGATGCAAAAGTCTCCTCGCCAATATCCTTTGCTATAAAAGAGAGGGCAAAAGCAAAGTAAGAAAGATTCTTCAATATATGGGCAAGGTTAAAATGAGCATCGAAAATATCGGTGGACTCCATCATAAACACACCTGCAAAAATACCGGAAATAAAAGAAAGTAAAAGCAGTGTACCGTTGAGGCCCATGAGCCTCAATCTCTTAAAATAGAAAAGTAAAGCAACAAATAAAGGTACAATGGCTAACAACTCGTATGGTCTGTGCAAAAAATGAGGCGCCTCAGGTAATATGAATTTCGGTATGGGAAAAAGAAGGATAATGGTCGTGAAAGCGAGAAGGAGTAACGAAGCGGGAGCAAGATGGATTATGAAGATTTCGCTGCTGTTTTGCCTGTGGATATGTGACGGCCTTTTAAAGAGAGCCAAAAAAAAGAAGATTGCCAGAAACATTCTCCCCACAGTCCATGTGGCAGGGATGAAAACGGATTGTCCTGATGTAGGTTTTCCAAAAAAATCTATAGATGCAAAAGAGTGAATAATATCTACTATGCCGTTTATAAAAAAAGCCAGGCCAATAAACATGTAGAAAGAAGAGCCTGTGAGCTTAAGTTGTCTTACAGCGGCAAGCCCGGCCAGAGTCGCCAATAATACGCCGACTAACTCAAGCCAAAAGTGGGCGCTCTTGTTTTCAAGAGTGTGAATCCGTAGAGAATCGGCAAAAACAAGACAAATTGTGAGTAAAAAGGTAAGAGAAAAGGCTGATATTATATTTATCTGTAAATTGTCGCATCTTTGAATGTTTTTTTCAAACATCCTGCCCTCCCTGTTCAGCTTGAAAATATTCTGAAATCTACATGATCAATATAGTGACAGATTTATGCGCCGGCTCTGCCAACTTAATTATTCACCCCTCTTTTTACGCACTTTCTATGATCATTAAACACTTTTGTCTGAACTCACCGGCCTTATCGGACTTCATGATTCCATCGGTAACGAGAGTATCGATAAAATCATTGATACTTTTCTCTGAAACGCCTTTTTGTGAGAGCTCATTAAAGACCTGAAGACCCATTGGTCCAAGAGTCTTTACAAACTCTTCTGTCAATTTTTCTGAAACCGACCTTCCGACTTTTTTAGTCGAACCGGTCATTATACCCTCAAAGGCGCTTAATGACTCACCGATTACAATGCCTTGGCCAGAGATAGAATAGTCCCTCAGCTTCCTGTCTCTTTCCGAACTCCTTGCTTTCAGAACGATTATCATCTGCTTTAGTTCACCGCTTATCTCTATGTACTTCAATAAAAAGATATTGTCCGTTAATGTCGATAAATGGGCCTCTGTAATCATTTCAGTCCCAATCAAAGTCGCCGTAGCCGCAGTCATTAGGCTGGTAACGTTTTTATATTTAAGATATCCTGCAACTCTGGTGGTTAAGTCTCTGAATGTGTCATCAGGCATTACATTTCCCATACAAGAGAGGGAATCGATAACACAACGTTTTATCCTCTTCTTTTCCACAATATCCATAATATGAGTAAGGTGCTCAAAAGGGTATGCCCTGTTAGGGAAATAACAATGAAAAATTATCAACTTAGCTTTTTCATACCCTTCGAAGTCCCAGTTAAATCCTTTTGCCGTTCGCAGCAGTTGCTCTCTGCTTTCTTCATGGCTGACATAGAGACAGGGCTCCTCATTTTTGATACTCTCCAGCAAAAATTGTAAAGACATAACCGTCTTACCCGTTCCTGTAGAGCCTGCCACCAAGGTAGTACTACCTTTAAACACACCGCCGCCACACATCTTATCCAGCCCCGGAACGCCGGTACTCACTCTCTCTGCACTGGAACGATAATCGAGGAAATATCTGAATTTCGGCAGGATATTGATTCCCATTTTGTTGATCCGGAAACTATTGATATCCGATTCGAAGTCCACGCCCCTCATCTTGACCACTTGGATTGTACGAGTCGTTTCCTCCTTAATTGAATTATAATCGAGTTTGATGATACCGTCTGAGATGAATTCTTCAACGCCGTAGACACTATATCCCTTTTCCGTTACCTCTGATGTCATAAATGTCGTACACTCTATATTGGATAATCTGGCGCCAAGCCTGAAGATAAAATAGCGGATCATATCTTTATCCCTAAGCATATAACACATAGCGGTTATTGAATCGATCACTATTCCGCCGGCCTTTGACTCTGTTACAAGATTTTCTATAAAATCGATGATTTCATTAACCTGCTCCCTTGTAATTTGCAATACATCGATCTTCAGGCTCTCTATTATGGTTCTTAAATCCGTATGATGGATTGCAAGTGGGGAAAGCATGGATTCGTTAAAAAAATCCATCTGCTTTACATTTTTTAAAGACTTGACGATCGGTTCCGTCATTGTTATATAAATTCCGGGTATATCGAACTCTCTAAAGGCGCTATAGAGCCATTGAAGAGAGAAAATTGTCTTGCCCGCCCCGGAGTTACCACAAACCAAAACAACATGTCCCTCAGGAATACCGCCGTGAAGGAGCATATCCAGCTCTTTGATTCCAGTTGGTTTAATAACAATATCTTTTGATATCATACAAATCCCTCCTTCAGCTTCGGGTTAAAACAGATAAGAAGTCATACTTAATATTAACCTAAACTTTTCAATAAATCAAAAATAATTCTCTAAACATCAAAGGATTATTGTTGGTATATAAAAAAGAAAAAAATCGGACAAAGAGGTTAGTCGCTTATAAATGAAATTGTGTAAAAAAAAGCAACAATATTTTTTGAATGTCAAATTCCAAAGTTCAATGCCAAATGAATGTAAAAAAAGAGATATGAGCAGGTTTTGACATTTAGTCATTTGGATTTGATCCCTGATCAGGTCAGGGACAAGCTTGACATTTTAATTTTGTCATTAAATCTATAGCGAAAACCTTTTTGGTTCCGGCCACACCGGGTTGGGTATAAGGATTTTGAGCATTTAGTAATATACATCAACTTTTCAGAGCAGCGATTATTCCCTTACTCCCTCTCCCCCTGAGAAGGGGGAGAGGGTTGGGGTGAGGGGGTGCGGCAAGGTACTTGATACGATAACGCTTCTCCACCGTCACCTCTCACCTTGTATCCTCTCCCCTCAAGGGGAGAGGATACTTGAAGGGAATTTCTTCAAAATTCCCTAAACCGTGTTTGGTTCCGGCTATGCCGGGTTAGGGATATATACTTTTTCTCAGTTCATCCGATTTCTCCATTGTGTCATATGATACCAGGTCCAACGCGTGGAGCACCTTTTGTTTGTCGCTTAAATCGCCGATTATTCTTCTTACAGGAAGGGGAAAGCTTTTCTCAAGAAGAGGAGTCGCCATGATTTGTTTGTCCTTTGCAAGCCTTGGGTTTTGATTGAGATCGATCACTTCCAGCTTATATTCTTCCTTTACTTCCTTCTCAAGTATCAGCTTTAAATTATCGATGACATTAATATCTCCATGATTTTTTTTCAAAACATATAACTTCAGTAAATATGACATTTTTTGTTCCTCTCTTAATTTAACTTTACCAAATTAAAAAATTAGCTATAAATGGGAAAAGAAGGCTGGAGTGATTCACTTAAAACAAATTAAGATAAATTCAAACATAGATACACAACTCAAATTAATTCTTATTCGTTCAAGAATATAAATAAATCATATCACAAATAGATATAAAAATCAAATTAAAAAATACACACATAAAATTTATACAAAAAAATAATTTTTTGTAGGTAAAAAGATGATTTTTTTGTAGGTAAAATACCTACATTTAAAAAATGAATAGTAAATGTTTGGTTAAAATCCGGTAAGGGTTCTTTGCTTATGATCTGAAAGTCCTATGAACAAAAAAGAACAACTAAATATCATCAGTATTGTAAAAGCGGAGCATCTTATATATTCAGATACGTTTTTAATCAGTCCTGAAGGCCTCTTAACCACATTGGTTTCGATTGGAACGGATGTAATCGTCATACCTTTCCGCCCTGCCTGAATAATGCTCTCCAAAGTGTACGTATAATATTAAATACCTTCAACCTCATTGCTGCGTCGCCACTGATGGCTCTGAAACCTCAATGAGATTTCCAATAAGATCAAATGAATATCATAGTTGACTTTACCGGAAGTGCTATATTTTTATAACTCTCATAAATCAATTTTGTTAACAGATGGATGTGTGGAAGAGAGGCGCCCCTTTTATTATAGAAATCTCCCGCTGCCCCGCAGCCGTAGTGTGAACGAAAACCTGATAAACCACTGTCACAGATGATACTGTGATGGGAAAAGGTGTTAGAATCTTCAAAGATTTTGAAGGGAATGTTTAAAACCTGCTCTTAACGGTGTTATAATACTACCACTAAGTAACGAACCTAAAAAGACGGCTATAGAACTCACCCTTACCGGAGCGAGAAAATTCTATGGGAAAAAAGAATCAGTCCGATTATGACAGCGGCTGGAAGGAAGTACTGGAGAACTACTTTGAGGAGTTTCTGCTCTATTACTTCCCGGAAGTTCACAAAAACATAGACTTCTCTAAAGGATTTGAGTTCCTTGATAAGGAGTTCAACAAGATAGTAAAGGAATCCGAGGAGAAGAAGAGATATACGGACAAACTGGTGAAGGTGTATCTGAAAACAGGAGAAGAAAAATGGCTGTTAATTCACATAGAGGTGCAGGGATCATACGAGGAAGGATTTGAATTGAGGCTCTATGTGTACAACTACAGGATTTACGACCGATACAAACAGGAGGTGATAACTCTTGTAATCCTGACAGATGAAGATGAGGAGTACAGACCTGAGGTTTATGAAGTGAATAGATGGGGATTTGAGCTCCGCTTCAGGTTTCCAATGGTTAAGCTGATAGATTACAGGAAAAAAATAGATATGGGAAAAGCGACGAATCCCTTTGAAATAATCACATCTGCTCATTTGAAGAATCTTGAAACAAAAGGGAATAAAGAGGAGAGGCTGTTTTGGAAGGTGACACTGGTAAAAGAGTTGTATAGAAAAGGATATACCAAAAAGGATATACTGAATATATACAGGTTTATAGACTGGATAATGGGCTTACCGGAGGATTTATCTATAAGATTTCATACAGAGATAATTAAATATGAGGAGGAGAAAAAAATGGCATATATAACAACAGCAGAAAGAATCGGAATGGAGAAGGGAATGGAGAAGGGAATGGAAAAGGGAATGGAGAAGGGAGTAAACAAATCGATTATAAAAATGTACAAAAGAGCCAATATGCAGCCTGAGATCATAGCAGATATATTAGAACTGGAGATAGATTTTGTGAGAAATGTATTGAAAGAAGGAGATGTTCAGGTTCGGTAAGTAGTCACCAAACATGTTTTAGAGCAACAGGCAGGAGCAGGGCATAAGTTTTTTTGAGCATTAATGAAATACAATGCGTTTTATAAATCAATTTACAACTGGTTATGGAAATTCTACAGAAGAGCGAAAACAACTTTTTGCAGATATGACACTAAATTATATTATATCTGAAATAAAAGAAATGTGAGTTCAACAAAAAGATGGAGCGGACTGACGCCGCTCTTCTTCATATTAACCTAACCCGGCATAGCGGTCACCAAAGAAGAATAAAACCACAGAGTGCACAGAAATTATAAAAATTCACAAAAATCAGAAAAACTTTGAGTCTCCTTTTCACTATAATAATAATTATTATTATAAGAAGTAGTAGCTATTACAGTTTATCGCCGCGTTTTTATTGCTTTTAATACTGATAAAAATCGGTTGGGGAAAAAGCGATTATATGTGATTTGATTACATTTTACCGGGTCCATCGATTTTTTCTTCCAGCTTCTGCACCCTCCAGTCGAGCTTTTCCAGAAGAAGTCTGTTTACCGAAATCAGGTCAGCCACAAGGCCGATAATAAAGAGGAAAAAGCCCGTCCCCATGAGCAGAGACGACAGAATCACAGACTGAATATGACCGGCGCCCTGCCCTGCGAAATAAAAAAAGAGATATCTTATACTTATGGAAAAACCGGCAAGAAAGGAGATCAGACCTAATACCGCAAAAAACTTAAAGGGCTTATAGGTCATAAATATCCTGAGTATAGTAAAAGCGGAGCGTCTGATATATTCCGGTATATTCTTAATCAGTCGTGAAGGCCTCTTAACAACATTGGTTTCAATTGGAACGGATGTAATCGCCATACCCTTCTGCCCTGCCTGAATAATGGTCTCCAAAGTGTACGTATAATTATTGAATACATTCAACCTCATTGCAGCGTCGCGACTAATGGCCCTGAAACCGCTCGGAGCGTCCGGTATATTTGTGCTGCTCGCCATACTCACGACTTTGCTGCCGGCCTTTTGAAGGAGTTTCTTAAGTGGAGAGAAGCTCTCTATACTCTCTATCGGTCTCGCGCCTACTACGATTTCGGCCTCTCCCGACAAAATCGGACCAATAAGCTTCGGAATGTCACATCCTCGATACTGATTGTCTGCATCTGTATTTACTATAATATCGGCTCCGCGCCTCAGGCATGCCTCAAGACCGGCGGTAAAGGCTCTGGCAAGCCCTCTATTCCCCTGCATATGAACCACATGATCCACGCCGTGATCGAGCGCTTTCTTAACTGTACTGTCCGTACAGCCGTCATCTACAATCAACCATTCGACGACATTCACTCCGGGAATCTCACGAGGTAATGCAGAGAGCGTTTCCACAATCGTCTCTTCTTCGTTATAACAGGGAATCTGAATTATAAGCTTAACCATATGAATAACATTAAAAGTATCTGTTCACAGGGGCCTGAGGTCAGAGGTCAGTTAAAGATAAAAAAAGTTTAATTATTTGTCTTCCCTATTATGATGAACAGGCATCGGTTAAGGGGAGTTCATTCTGCAAAATCTTTTGTAACAGACCTCAGATCCCTGCCCCCCGTGAACGGTTACTACCCCAAAAAGTTGACAGCTGACTGCTGTTCTTTGGATAACACTTATAATAGACAACGGCTATTATAAAGTCAATAAATAAGTAAACGTTTACAGAAGCCGGGGATCGGTGGTCAGTAAAAAAAATTCAACTACCTGCTTTTCATTCTTTCCAGCGTCAGGCCGCCGTCATCCTCTGTCACAATTGTATCTGCCGGGAAGTATTGAAGTATTTTATTCACAGTATCGATTATGGTAATTGATTCATAAAGACTTTTAAAATCCGAAATGTCTGCTATATTAACACGATCCACAGGAGGCAGTGCTATCGTGACACCCTTTGCCAACACCTCTCCGTTAACTGAAAGATTGCCGTTTTTTACAGCAAGCGATATTCTGACAGGAGTGCCGGTGCGCAAAAGTTTCCTTTGTTTCACGATTAATTCATTGCTCTCATAAGGATCAAAGGAGTATAAAAGTCTTTCAAGCGATCTTTTACCGATCTTTGTTATATCAAGAGAAATATCCATAGAGCGTAACAAAAACTCATAATCTTCCGTGACAGGAAGCATTAGTGAAAATCTGCCACTAATTTCCGAATCTTCCTTGCCTGAATCGGGAGAGTCGGTTTTAATCATACTCTCTCCGTTAAGCCCTGAAAATGCTCCTTTAAGCTCAATAAATAAATCGGCATTCCTTTCGACGACAGCGAAAGAACTTATCAAAGTACCTCCCAGAATATCGATTTGAAAATAATCGATTGAAGGCAGACTGTCGTGAAAACCAAAATCAAGTACCTGGTTGCTCAGTTCTACCTCCAGGCCCATTGCTTTTACGAAAGCCGAGTCAAAGGAAAGAGTGTTAACTTCTCCGAAACGGCCTTTTAAATCCATTGCAAGCCTGTTAATAGCCCTGTCGCCCTCCTCTGAAGAGAAACTCTCCAACCTATCTGCTATTAATACGTTTTTAGTCAAAGTCGGCTTCACGGCAATGACATCTGCCAAGTCTCCTCTGCTTAAAATATCGAAAGACCTGGAAAGATCAATATTGGTTTTTAATCCCTGTAGTTTCACCAGATATTTATATTTTACATCCAACTTACTGCTGTTAACGGAAAGAGCTGCTGTCATATTTTTTTTCGCGTTCAGTTTTAAGGCCGTTGAGACAGCCATCTTTCCATTGACAGTCACATCGTTGGTAAAAACCGACAGATCACCATTATCTCCAAATACAAAAGAGTTATCCAAACGACAATTAACACGATTAATAATCGCGGAAGGAGTAAAGTCGCTTATACTTGTAAAAACGTCCCCTATCCCTGACAGAGAAAAAGACAAACTCTGATTTACATTTAAAGGTGCGATGGAAAGACTCTCTGACAGAGAAAAAAGATTCATATCTTCCAGTTGTCCCGATAAAGCGAGATTCATGGAAATTGGCTTACTCATAAAACGGCTTTCATAAAAATCCTCTAAAAAAAACTCTCCCTGAAAAGTGCTGCTCATTCCGCTATTATCAAAAGTAATACGTAAGGGCTTTACAGTAGAAAAGTTACCTGCACGTAATTCATAGGTATCGTAAACGAACCTGTCGACTAAAAAGTCGTGCAAATCGATTGACAGAGTGAGGTTTTCGAGAAAAGCGAGCTCTTTATCAATCATACGCCGACTCTCTATAATTTCCATTATGTAATCGACTTCATTACTGTCAGGTATCCTGCCGGCTGCCCGGAAGGATATATCCGCTTTCCCCGGATATAGGCCTTCCGGAAGACCGGGGTTCGGTAAAAAACCTGATAACCTGTTTAAATCGAGTTGCGCCGTTGTATGTAAATCAATTCCTTCATAGCCGAGGTCTTTGGCCGAGAGTTCGACATTGGCTGATATAAAATCGTCCACAAAAATCTCGGTTTGAATACCCTTTAAATCTCCTCTCGGCGGCTCTAAACTTGTAACTGAAATCTCTCCATTACCGGCTTTCATACGAATATCGTTAATATTGGCGACATCGCTCTCTATGGATGAGAGAGAGAAAAGGAAATCTCTAAACGCAATACCGGTCGCTGACGTCGTGGAAAGATCGATTCCCAGATCAAGAGAATGATCGATATCGGATATTGTAATGTCAGGCGAAAGAACGACCTTTTCTATTGAAAGAGACTCTTTTATATCCATATTGGCAGTAAGACCGAACAATGCATTTTCCGATACGCCTATGCCCTCAGCTGAAAACTCTATTTCACGAATATGCAAACCTGAGATTTCCGTATCCCTGCCTCCCTCTACTCCGGCTTTCCTGACTGATGCCGCCCCTTTTAGGGAAATTTCGGCAGGGAAAAAATCTTGTATTAATATATCCGTCTCCTCTATTCTAAATGAAACACCGTTGACATAAAACAACGCTCCATTGGCAGGCTGTTTTATGTCGGGAACAATAAACTCCACTCCCTCTAACGCCACTCTGCCTTTACCGGACTGCAAATCTCCCGATAAAGCAATGTCGTCAATATCCAGCGAAGGAGAGTCGCCGGAAGTCATCTCGATAATCTCTCGGGGAAGAAAGTCAGAAAAAATATCGACGATCTCATTAAGGTTAGGAAGTAGAGTTTTTACGTTTACATCGAATGTCCCGGTACCGGTTATAAAATTATGAATACCGCCTTTAAATGAAACACTGTTATTCCCTGAAAAAGAAACTCTGCCGCTGTCTATTGTCAATACTTCCCTGCTCAAATCTAAAGCCCCCTTCTGAGCGATTTCAAAATCGATACCGCCAATGCTGCGACCATTTAGCAAGTGCCCGGAAATACGGATATCTTCCCCCTCTATATCGAATAGAAATTCAACATTCCCTTTAGGATCACCTTGGATGTCAGTTTCAATTTCAAGAATACCCGTTACATTTATGTCACCTGTATATGGATGGAGTAACTTTTGGACAGCGACAATTAAACGGTCGAGTTCTAAATTCAGTTTTGTCGAAATAGCCGTTTGAGAAATATCTCCCATTAAAGATAATTCCACTCCCGGCAGACCGGAGCGAATATTTATAACGCCATCATCCGGCGTCAACACACCTTGACTGTCGAAAAAACCGGCAAAATCGACTCCTACATCAAAAGGCAGTAAACTCTCTCCGGCGATATCGATGTTACCTGAAGTTTCAATAGTTAAAGGATTATTGAAAAGCGATGGCGCCCGGAATAAAAACTTCCCTTCCTTTAGGAGTATCTCTTTTTCGGTGATATGATCTTCTACTTTCAACGAGATATTCCTGATATCTATCTCTGCACTGACTGCTTTAAGAGGAACGGCAAAATAAAAATCACCCCTTTCTTTACTTTCCGCCTTTATACCGTCTGCGACTCCTTCTCTTCCTGATATCTCGGAGATAAAAGATTCGATATTGGTATTACCGTCCTTGGTACGAATAAGACGAAAATCCGGACTGTCTATAAATATGTTAAAAAGGAGCCTCTTTTTTAATAAATCGCTAAGACTTATGTTGACAGCAAGTTCTTTGACTGAAAACAGAGGAGAGTCCGAAAATAACGGATTATCGTGAAGACGAAGGGAGTGCAATCGAATTTTATCGAATTCGCTCCACTCAATACCGCCTATGTCAGCCTTTACATTGAGCGTTTCATCCAATTGATCGACAAAGACGTTCAAAAACCATGAAGAAGAAATAATGGCAGGCAAAGAGAAAATAAGCAGGGCCGACAATAATATAAGAAGAACAACGACAATAGCCGACCATTTAATAATTCCGATGAATTTCAAGATAATAAGTAGTTACTTCGAATACTTAACAGCTTCCGGTATGAGACCTTTTATATTATTGATTCTTGTCTTGTCAGCAGGATGAGTACTCAAAAATTCAGGAGTAGACTCTCCCTTTTTCGAGGCAGCCATTCTCTCCCAAAAACCGATTGCAGCATTTGGATCGTAACCTGCCATGGACATAAAAATAAGCCCTAAATGGTCCGCCTCCGATTCATGGAGCCTGCTGAATGGAAGCAATATGCCCACCTGAGAACCGACCCCGAATGCCGACATAAAGAGATTACGAGTCATTTCAGGACTCTTCGATAAAGCCTCGGACAACACAACACCTCCTGTCTGTACAATAAGCCCCTGACTCATACGCTCATTGCCGTGATCAGCAACGGCATGGGCTATCTCATGACCCATAACAACGGCAAGACCGGCTTCGTTTTTCGCAACAGACAAAATTCCTGTATACACGACTACTTTTCCGCCGGGCATACACCAGGCGTTTAACGCCTTATCCTCAACGAGATTAAACTCCCACTTATATCCCTTCAGCCGATCGGACATGCCCTTTTCCCTGAAATACCTCTCTACGGCCTCGCTTAATCTCCGCCCTACTCTCTTTACAGCTTTAGCCTCTTTAGTATTGTCAATGACCTTGTTACTCTTGAGAAATTCATTGTACGACGAAAGACTCATACTGTTTAAGCCGACGGCGGGAATCAGACTAACCTGTTTCCTACCTGTAATGGGAACAGTCTGGCAGGCAGCGACAATAAGTAAAAATATTACTATAAAATACAACCTCTGTTTCATAAAAAACTCCTTGGAAAATCTGTCATGAGGACCTGGCACGATCTACAATCTATGTCAATTCCGGAGAGATCAAACAAGTCTCTTTCCCTGTCTCTCCTTCAATAAAGACCGATCTCCCCTGCACCCTCAATCTGCCTTCGGAAAAAAGCCTGATGGCATAGGGAAAAATCTTATGCTCCTCTTTCAAAATCCTGGCTGACAGACTCTCTTCCCTATCGTCGGAGTAAACGGGCACGGCAGCCTGGGCTATTATCGGCCCTGTATCCATTCCTTCGTCTACAAAATGAACGGTGCACCCGGAAATCTTTGTTCCATACGCCAAAGCGTCCCTTTGACCGTGCAACCCCTTAAAAGAAGGCAGTAAAGCAGGATGGATATTCATAATCCTCAAGGGAAAGGCGTCGATAAGGGGCTTGCCCACAAGACGCATAAAGCCGGCCAGAATTACCAGCTCGACTCCCCTTGTTAGCAATTCATCGGCAATCCTTCTGTAGTAACTCTCTTTGTCCTTAAAATCCGCGGGCTCTAAAAAAAGATCAGCTATATTGTTGTCCCTCGCCCTCTGAATCGCATATGCATCCCTGTTATCGGTAACGAGAAGGATGACCTCTGCGTTCAAATAACCGTTTTTTATAGAATCTATGATCGCCTGAAAATTCGATCCCCGCCCGGAAGCCAGCACGCCAATTTTCAACATATGTAATTTCTCCTTTCACGGCAAACATGTCGTGTATACTTATTCTACCCCTTACAAAAGCCTAATATCAATACCATTAACTTAAGGGGTGAAGCACCTTCCGACGTAAGCGGGTCATGTTTGAGAAGGCGCTGCGAAGCGGAGCCTTCGAGTTTAGCCGATGAAGGCGGATGGTGCTTTGCTCCTTAAGTGAATGTCATTGAGCTTAATATCAATATCCTGTGACTCAATACCATTGCCACGAAACTTACAGCTGCGTTTCTACTTTCTCAAGGACCCACAGCATGGACAGGCTGTTAAAACTCAATTCGTAGACAGTACATCCGTCAGTAACGGCAAAGTGGTAAAGCTTTGTGCTTCCCTCCATATCGGTCCATGAATAGGTGACCTCCAGCACATCGATCACTCTCTCCGTCCACTTGAACTTTACCGGCTTTATCCTGTACCCCGCCCCGAAAGAGGCCATGACACTTACCCTTTCTCCAATATACTCCATAATCTTTAAGCCTCCGAATCAATATATATACAATTGTATAGTATCGAAGAAAGAATGTCAAGCCTTGGAAATCTAAATCCGACAAGAACCCACATAGACAAATCTAAGGAAATCATTGAAGGACGAAATTATTTCTGTTTTTAACTGTAGAAATTACGACTCGTCTTTGATTGTCGCTTTTGAATTCATAAACAGGGGTCAGGACAAAAAGAGAACGTAACTGACTACCGGTATAGTTTTTTCTGTAGTCGAAATATTGAACGACCAAAATCCTGGAAAACACGCCGTCGCTAAACTCCTTAAGAAGACCCTCGCCATTGATGTTGGCATATATAAAATCAACGGTGCTGAGATTTCTCACGCCATACTGGCCGGGTCTGTCTGCAATAAGCAACGTATGTCGGTCGGCATGTTCGTCCAAATAGGAGAAAACCCTGGCGGTGTCCTTTACATTTGTCAGTGGTTTTACAACAGAATATTTAATGGCTATTGAATTAAACAGGAGAAAATTCAGTACAGAGATTACGAGTAAAAGCCCGGCGGCGTGTTTTGGCAATTCCCTGATTAATATCACAGGGACTATTGCCAGCATGACAGTTGGCAGCAGAAAGAGCCTGAATGTATGAGGTCCTAAAGGATCGGCCAAAAAGTGGGACAGCATAATCCCCAGATAAATGGTCAGTGAAATAACGGCTGAAATCGTTACTGGCGATTTAAAATATTTCCCCGGAGACCGCCGGAAAACAATCCACAAGAAGGAAAAAAGAGCAACAATAGTCAAAACCGGACTGTATGGATATTTAAAATCGAACATAAAAAGGCCGCTCATAAGGTCCCATGCATTTGCAGGAATTCTGTAAATACTCAGTAGAGAGTCGTTATGGTTTTCATAAGCGCCCTTTGTATGGAGAAGCTGTAATATGCGGGGAATAAAGAGAAGAGAAGAGATACCTGTGAGGGAGAATATATACTTAAACAGGGATGTCGGTATTGCCTTAAAAATAATCAATCCCAATGGTATTGTGAGCAAATAGATCATGCCTTCATGGCGGATATTTGCAAGCATTATCAGAGTCAGCCACAAGAGTGTAAAAGAGGTCTCTGTTTTGGTTTCCCAATAATATTTAAGAGTCAGCAGTAAGATAACAAAAAACAGTAAATTACATATTTCATAACCCGATGAAGTTGCGGAAATACCCATAAGAGGGTGACCGATTAGTAAAAACATTGATGCAACTGCCGCAGATATTCCTGAATGTTCTCTAAAAAAAACAAAAGCCAGAGATAAAAGTATAAAAAGCAGCCACCCGTTAACGACAAACCCCATGAAATAAGTATAGCCGAAAAGATTATGAAAGAGACTGATCAGAAACTGGAATAAAACAGGTCGTATCGGCATCAGTTGTACAAGAGGTTGATAAACGCCTGAGTCCCATTTTGCCATAATCGTATTGTAAATGCTTCTATCATAGGCCATTGACCTGGAAACGGAAATAATATTCGTTTCGTCTCCAAGGACGCGAAACCCCGGTGTTACGCCTGTAAACATAACAATCGTAAGGATAGCAGCCAAAAGAATGCCATATTTGTTAGGAATAATGTATCTCCTTAAAACATCGATATCCCTTAAAGTCAGATATAACGACACACCCCAGGCAATAGTCATCGCGAAAATAAAGTAGTATGTACTACGCGCAAGAAGCGTTTCCCGCAACGGCTCATCCATAAAGCCGGCGATCGATACCCCTGCCGTTACAAGCAGCCCAATCAATCCGAATCTCATAATAGTATTCATTTCAATGTCATTAACTTAAGGAGCAAAGCACCCTCCGCCTTCAGCGGCTAAACTCGAAAGCGCCGCTTCGCTGCGCCTTCTCAAACATGACCCGCTTCCGTCGGAAGGTCTTTCACCCCTTAAGTTAATGGTATTGGTATTCATTTATAGAATCTAAATAACCAATGACGCCCAATATCCCTTATAAAATATTTCTATATCTACTATACCTTTTGCATGCAGTATATCTGAAAGCTCATTTTCCCATCCCTTCAGTATACCTGAGAAAATCACTCTGCCGCCATCGGCTCTTAGAAAAAGAATATCATTAAGACGACTCTTTAGAGTTTCAAGTGTAAGATTACACGCAATAACGGAAAAACGACCTCTGATCACGCTTAAATCTCCGCATATCAGATAAATATCCGAACAACTGCGATCTATGTTTACAGAAGCATTGTCAATAGCCTGACGATCTATCTCTATCGCCACGACAGGAGAAAAACCGATTTTGCAGGCTGCAATAGAAAGTATTCCGCTGCCTGCGCCAATATCGAGAAATCCTCCCTTTAGCCCGGAATGGGCAAGTTCTTCAACCGCTTCGAGACATAACTGTGTTGTCTCATGGTGGCCTGTACCGAATGCCGACCCCGGATCTATGATTATTCGAGTTCGATCACCGTCATATTCATGCCACGGTGCAAGGCATATCATGTTTTTTCCCGTCTCAACCGGTTTGAGTCTCTTTTTCCACTCAATCGCCCAATCTTCTTCGTTAAATCTCTCTATCTCGAATAAAAAATCTCCTTTCAATCCGGATTCCCTGAGGCGTACCTTTGAAGCTTCCAGAGTTTTTTTAATCTTATCCTTATCCGCCAGGTTGTCATAGTAGGCAATGAAACCATCTTCAACGCCCTCCACACCCGTACTTCCGAGATCGAAAACAACGGCAATAAGAGCGTCAACATCTTCGGAGCTGCACTTTATAATAACTCTGTAATAATATCTTTTCACTTCCATTATTGCACCGAAACAGAGAGACCAATAATTATAGCATCATAATTATTAAAAAATTGTAAATATTTGTAAAGTATTGAGCAATATGCATACAGACCATTACCAAATGGACAAGTCTGTTGAAAAAGAACAGACTCTTTGCTATACTATTTTCTATCCGGCACTGCGGTCATCAAACAGAATATAAAAAAAATAACTCACAACCAAACATCACTATGAGCCAACTGGTCAATTCCTTTTTATCTATATTACTTCTCTCTGTCGCCCTGATTGCGACCTTCGCCATACTGGAAGTAAAAAAAGCAAAAGATAAAAACCGGACAAAAATACTGATCAAATTACATACTGTTTTCGGCTACATCTTTGTCCTTTTATATACAATATTGATCTATTACATGATTAAAAAAGTCATCGAATATCAGGAAGAATTCTCTCCTAGAGTGATGTTTCATATCGTCTTATCCCTGGCGTTAATACCGTTGATTGTAATTAAGATTTTGATATCCAGAAGATATAAGCATCTGATGCCTCAAATGTTTGCATTAGGTCTTATTATTGTCATCGTCGTATTCGTCTTTACCGGGATTTCTGCAGGTTATTATTTCTTGCGACAACCGGAGATAAGTTTTGTATCCATATCTGAATTCGACACCGATATTTTAGACCTGGAATTAGGTCAAAAGGCATTATTGGCGAAGTGCGGAAAGTGTCATACCCTTGAACGAGTATTCAGATCCTATAAAACAGAAGAGGGGTGGACCGAATCGGTCAACAGCATGGCCATGCTCGATGTGCCGAATATCAGTAAATATGAAGTAAAGCAGATAATACATTTTCTGGTAAAACAGCAGGAAGAGAGAATAAAAAAGGACACCAACAAATCGTTACAAGCAAAACTGGGGGAAACCTTAATCCGTCAAAAGTGTTCTCAATGTCATGATTTGGAAAAAATATATTCAGTCGTAAAAACAAAGGGGGAGTGGATTGTAACAATCGACGAGATGGTTGAAATCGTTAACAGGCCCGGCTATTTAACTGATACCGAAAAACAACAGATTGTCGATTATCTGGTCAAGAAAAAGGATATTTCCAGTTTTTCTTTTGGCAAACAGCTGTTTCAACAGAAATGCTCCGTATGTCACGATCTTAAAGTAGCTTTTGATTTTGATGCGACCGATGAAGAAATCTGGAAAGAGAAAGTAATAGAAATGCAAAAGTACGAACCTGAAATTATAAGCGATAAAGACATAGAACCTATCGTAAAGTTTTTAGTTGAATGGAAAAATAAAAAAGCTTCAAACCGGTGATTTGCAAATATAGCCGCAGGCTGAAGCCTGCGGCAGGATTCTAACACTTACCCTCCCCAAAACGACAACGTATATCGTTACTAATCATAAGAAACACAGGGACAAGAACAAGTATAAACAACGTTGTAAAGAGTATCCCGTATCCCAGCGACAGCGCCATGGGAATCAGAAATCTGGCTTGTACGGATTTCTCGAATATCATGGGAGCAAGACCGAGAAATGTCGTTACCGCAGTTAAAACAATCGGCCTGAATCTCCTGACTCCGGCCATTAGAGCCGCTTCGCTGCAAGTCGCGCCTTGTTCGCAAAAGGCGTTATACGTTACTGTAAGCACAAGCCCGCCGTTTATCACAACTCCGCAGAGCGCCATCATACCAAAAATACTTATTATGCTCAGATTATATCCCATAATGACATGACCTGCCAATGCGCCGGCAAGTCCGAATAAAACAGATAACATGACGAGGAACGCCTGGACATAGCTTCTGAAAAGTATGGCAAGGAGACAGAAAATACCTGCAAGAGCAAAAAGGAGTCCCTTAAATAGTTGTTTAAGCGCCTTTTTCTGATCCCTCTGTCGTCCTTCGAAAGAGTATTTAAGTCCCTGATATCTACCTGAAAGCTCATCGAGATATCCTTTTTTTAAAGAAGATAACACCTTGTTCTCGTTCGTGATTCCGGGCAGAACATTTGCCGTTACATCGATAACCCGTTTTCCGTCGACACGCCTGATCTCTGTATAGGCTCTGCTCTTTTTAATCTCTGCAGCCGCTGCAAGAGGTATCTCTCCTCCGTCACCGGTACTGATAAGCATCTCTTCCAGATAAAACAGCGACTTTCTCTCGTTTTCGGGAAGCCTTACCATCACCTTGATCTCGTCTCGTCCCCTCTGTTGCCTCAATGCCTCTGCCCCGTAAAAGGAGTGCCTTATCTTTTTTCCAATATCTTCGGATTTTAACCCCAAACTTTCACCCTGTGGAGATATTTCGAAATCAAATCTTAATTTGCCCTTTGCAAATCCGTCGTCAATATCGGTTACACCCTGATACTGCCTCAACTCGGAAGCAAGATCGCCGGCCGCAGCTTCCAACATGTCAGGATCGGGATGGCTGAGCTCTATATCGATGGCAGCCGAACCGCCGAGACCGATGAGATAATCAAAAAACAGACTTTCCAATCCCGTCACAGCATCGACCTCCTCTCTCCAGAGAGAACTGAACTGCCGTGCGCCAACAATTCGCTTATCCGAAGAAACAAGATGAAAAGAAACCTCTGCTGTGTTGGGGCCTCTTCGTCCAATATCTCTGAGCACGCCTGTAACGATGCCTTCTTCTCCAGTCCTTTTAAGCGCTCTTAAACCTCCCTCCTCAATGAGACAGGCCTTTTCTCTCACCTCCTCTATCGGCGCTCCAAAGGGAAGTACGATCTCGACGTCTATCCTGTCTGTCTGAATTCTCGGTTTAAATGAAAAATTTATCCATCCCCTGTCCCAATAGGCATAAACGATAACAAGTAATGCCATGGAAACTAACAACACATGATATCTCAGTAAAATCAGGCGGCGCAAAAGAGGGGTAAAGAAAGACGCTGTAAAACGATCCATTCCATTGGCGCATAAGTTTGGCAAACCATTCAAAATTTGTTGAAATCGGCTATTCTCAATTGTCTTTTTTTTGTACGAAAGATGAGAGGGCAGAATAAAAAGACACTCTCCAAGGGAGATTAGAAATACAGCTATAATAACGGCAGGAAGTATAGAAAAAAACTTACCCGTAGAACCGGGGACAAAGAGCAAAGGTATAAAAGCTATAATATTCGTCATAACAGCGAACGTTACTGACGGAGCAAGCTCCACAGCCCCTTTTATTGCAGCCTGCAAAGAGTCGAGTCCTTTCTGGCGATGGTAATAGATGTTTTCTCCGATAATCACTGCGTCGTCAACGATTATACCCAATGTGACGATAAAAGCGAAGAGCGATACAAGATTGATGCTCCCCCCAAAGAGAGGGAGTATTACAAAGGCGCCGATTATGGATATAGGTATTCCCATGGCTACCCAAAAGGCCAGCCTGGCCTCAAGAAAAAGACCAAGCGCCATAAGTACAAGGATAAGACCGATCCCCCCGTTTTTTAAAAGCAGCTCTATCCTTGCCCTGTAAATATCCGATCTGTCGTAATAAGCATTTATCTCTATTCCCTCCGGTAAAGTTTGCGACATTTCGTCTATATAACGGTTTACGGACTCCGAGATGCCCGTAGGCGTTTCATCTCCGGTTCTGAACACATTTATGAGTACTGCCCTCTTACCATTAAAATAAGCTTCCCTGTAACTGTCTTCAAAACCATCTGTCATTTTTGCTATATGATCGAGAGTAACTTCCGTACCGTCCCTGCTGCTGACAAGCGTAATATCTTTGAACTCACCTGCGAAATCTCTTCTTCCTGCCGAACGTAACAACACCTCGCCGCTTTCGGCTTTCACGCCTCCGGCAGGCACATCTACTGCATTCTTCCTGATAGCACCGGCTATCTCCTCAAGTGTAAGACCATATGTTCGTAAAATGGATTGAGAGACCTCAACGCTTATTTCAGGCTTTCTGACACCTCGAAACTCAATCTGCGATATTTCAGGCCGCGTCAACAATTCTTCTCTTATATTCCAGGCGAAATAATAGAGCGATCTTTCATCAATGTCGCCATAGACTGCCAGACGCACAACTTCCCTCTTCCTTGACTTGAGACTTATTAAAGGACGCTCGCTCTCCTCCGGCATGGAAGCGATCCTGTCTACAGCATTTTTAACTTCCTGAAGTGTCTTAGAGGAATCTTCTCCTTTTAGAAGTTCTATAGAGATCAAAGCTTTGCCTTCAGAAGCCGAAGAAGTAACCCTTTCTACATTTTCCAATAACCTCACTTTCTCCTCGATAGCCATAACGATACCCTCTTCAACCTCCACAGGGCCGGCGCCGGGGTAAATAACAGATATATCGATTATATCGAGTTCATAATCTGGAAAGACTTCCTGCTTTATATCCGTCATGACAAGAAGACCTCCGATTATCAGTGCGAGCATCAATAGATTGGCTGCAACATGATTGCCGGCCATCCAAGATACAGGATTTTTTGTAATGTAATTTTTCTCCATTTATAAATTTATGCTCTCTGCCGGAAGCAGTCTGTTATGGAATCCAACTATTATAATTATACAATTTAAGCTCTTTGCGATTGTAATAAAAAAACGGATACCTGAAAGGGAGATATTTTTTCTCGTTTCCGGGGGATTGAAACTTTCAGGGCGAAAGATTAAAAAAAGCCTGCCCGCGCCAACACAATTGCTGTTCTACAAACCATTCCTGTATAATGAATTCAAATGAAGAATGCCCCCAACCCTCATGACAGATTTTTCAAGGAGCTGTTAAGCAGGAAGGAGAATGCTTCCGACTTTCTGAAAAACTATTTACCTGCTAAAGTATCCGCGTTGATAGATCATGAAAGCATAGAGATAGCAAAGGACACTTTTATAGAGGAGGATTTGAAGGAGTACTTTTCAGATATGCTGTATAAGGTAAGCCTTAAAGGCAATCCCGGATATGTGTATATACTCTTTGAACATAAAAGCCATATTTATGAGTTAACGGTTTTACAGGTCTTGGGATATATGGTTGAGATTTGGAAATTGCACATCAAGCAGCAAAAGAGCACCAAGAGATTACCGATCATAATCCCTCTGGTGATTTACCACGGAGAGGAGAAGTGGAAGTCAGGAGATAGGCTGTCCGGTATATTAGAGGGGCCTGTAACGGAGTTGACAGAGTATATACCTGACTACGGATATTTGTTATATGATCTGAGCGGATATGAGGATGAAGAGATAAAGGGAAGCATAATGTTGAAAGTATGTCTTTTGATGTTAAAATATATAAAGAGAGAGGATTTGGGAGAGAGATTACGGGATATATTCAAACTGTTGGCGGAGTTGAGCGATAAGGAAAGGGGGTTGGAATATCTTGAGGTGTTGTTAAGGTATTTAAGCCAGGGAACCGAGAAGGTGGGAGAGGAGGAAATTAAAAAGGCATTAAAAGAGACTATCGGAGAAGGAGGTGAGAGTCTGATGCCCACATTAGCAGAGAAATGGTATCACGAGGGTGTGGAGAAAGGGATAGAGCAGGGAATGGAAAAAGGATTGGAAAAAGGATTGGAAAAAGGGATGGAGAAAGGATTGGAAAAAGGAATAGAGAAAGGGATGGAAAAAGGGATGGAAAAAGGGATGGAAAAAGGATTGGAAAGAGGGATGGAGAAGGGGGTGTTCAAGGCAAAAAGAGAGGATATAATTAAGTTGCACAAAAGAGCGAATATGCAGGCAGAGAATATAGCGGATGTATTGGAAGTTGAAATCGATCTTGTCAGAAGTATATTGAAAGAAGAAAGCATATGAAGGATATGCATACTTTTTCAATCATAATGCCTGCATATAACCAGGCTGACCATTTGGAGGAGGCTGTTTCTTCTGTAATCGGGCAGAGTTTTTCCGATTGGGAATTGATTATTGTAAATGATGGCTCCACTGACAATACCCCTGAAATCATTGAAGCATTCAGTCGTCAAGACAGCCGAATACGCGCTTTTCATCAAACCAACAGAGGAGTATCCTCTGCTCGTAATCACGCCATTGCAATGGCTAAAGCCCCTTGGCTTTGTTATCTCGACAGCGATGATATTTGGTTTAAAGATACTTTAAAGTCTTATAATGACTATATAGAAAAAAACAACCAAGCTAAATTTATATATGGTTACAGGCACAGATTAAGAGACGGAAAGATAACCAGACAGAAGGGAAAGCATCAAAAGATTCCCGGTGGTCTGAAAGAATTGTTTCAGGAGAGTTTTCTTTCACCAATACGGGTGTGTCATTTAAGAGAATTAGTCGAAATTATCGGGGGCTTTGACGAAAATTTACCGAATACAGGCAGCGAGGATTACGATTTTTTTCTGCGAATGAGTCTCCATGTAAAGTTCGAACCGATCGGAGTCGCCACGGGACTTCGAAGGCGTCATGGCAAAAACATTACTGAAGAAACAGGATATAGTAAAATGATAGAGGCGGCTGTCCTTTTGCGTTTTATCGAGCAGTACGATTGCAGGAGTCTTATTTCGGTACAAGATGTGAACAGGAGATTAGGCAGAGCATTCTATAAAGCAGGACGGGAATATTTCAAGGGTCGCTTTTACAGGCAATGCGTGGAAGCTATCACCATGGGACAACCCTACAAAATGACTTTTAAAGGCCAAATGTTAAAACAAATATCTCGTCTTTTATTTCCATTTTCTCTTCACGACAAGAATCCCTCCCCCTTTCCGTTGGCGCCTTATTGTACCGGTATTCAGGATTCAGAACTCAGTAATTTGGCCAAAAACAGCTAAAACAATCACAAGTATAAATTAACCACAAAGTTTTTAATTTTTTTTCTTATTTCTTCGTGCTTCGTGATCTTCGTGGTTACAAAAATATTTTTTTGAGTACTTTTGATTTGTGGCTGATGGCTGACAGCTAAATGCTTTTTTTAGTTATTTTATATGCAACTTTGCCGGGAGGGTGGTAAAAAAATTTGTTTATGTGCTGTTTCGTGAAAAGTCGGATAGCTCTTTTAGACTTATCTTTGAGTCAATTCCATGATCTTTGAAGTCCTCTGTCATACGAGGAAGAATTTCTACGATAGTGGTGGGGTGGAAATTAAATTGCAGAAGTATGGCGGCGACTTTTGAGAGAGCGCCCCGGCGATCCTTAAAAGTCTTATAAAAAGCACCACTGTTGTCGAGAAAGCCGAGGTCTATCACGGCATTGGGTTCCCCCGGGTCTGAACTGACCCTCCCGCGGATATATCTGTTTTTTTTTGCATAGGGTACAAGTGTTCCAAGTTGGTCGTGGAATATGGATCTCTGAGCGGCCAGAAAAAGAGAAAGTTCCCATGGATTGAAAGACTTGTTCCACGGATCATGCTCTTTCTCAGGGCTCCCATAGAGGGGATCAATTATAAACACAGGAGCATTCAGTTTAAAGAGCATCTCACGGGGATGCCAGAGATTCCGGGCCTTTATGTCGTTAAAACGGCTCCTCAGGATTCCAAGGAGTATAGAGTTTTCTCTTACTTTGTTTTCTATCAGTTCCAGTACGCTGCCTTTGACAAAGGGAGTGATTTTTGTACTTTTAAAAAGTTCATAACCGCCTGGGCGGATATCATAAAAAATCTGAAGAATCATATGATACCACTCAGTGAGATTTTCTTCATCTACAGCGGTCTCTCTGTCTAACAGTTCCTCGATTTCCACCTGCCGGTAGAGGCTTAAAAGGTAAAGCTCTCTAAAGGCCCTGAGTTTATGCTTTTTGTTCATCTTAACCAGAACTTCTTTATTAAGGCCCTCTTTGTTTATGAGCATTGCTTTTGTTTTTTCAAAATCATCTGTATTGAGAAGGCCGTACATAGCTGTTTCGCCTTTTAAAGGAGCAGATGAATAAATGGCAGGACTTGAAACACTGTCAATGGCCTCAATGATCCCTTTATCGGAAGAGTAGAAAGAAACACGATTTTCTTTCAGAACCTCCACACCGAATTCACCGCCCTTTCCCAGGATTTTCATAGCACCGGGGAGCTGGATGATAGGGATATGGAACCCTTTTTTTTCCATCTCGGAAACGACTAATACCGAGTGAGCAAAGGGCGTACAGGTTTCGAGAATGATTGCTCCCGGGGGTCTTCTCTTTAAATATACTTCCAGATTCGGCAGATCAAGATGAGCAGCCACGACGATGGAGCCCGGCGTGAGTTCTTCCAATCCGTGCCCGGGCCTTTTATCTTTTATATTGATAATCGTTATGGAGCCTCTTGCAGAGCCAAATGTAAAGGTAAGCAGTTTTTTATCCTTCAGCGCCTTAAGTCCTTTGAAATCATGGCTTTGAGTCTTGGCGGGGCCGGGAGTTTTAAATGATAACACTCTTGGCCGAACTTGCGTTACATATATAGCGCCGTCTCCTGCTATTGCGTATTCGATGTCAAGGGGTGAGCCCATAAAAACAGGCGTTTTTTTCAGTCTCTCTACAATCTCAAAGAGTATCCTGAGTTCCTCGTCTTTCACCTTTTGCTCTTCCCGACGGGCGGGTTCTATCTTTTTCATAACAAATTTTCTTTCATCCCTTTCCCAGTATACTCCGCTATTCTGAAGGGATACCGCTTTGTCTGTTATCATGGCATGGAGGTCAAGGGTATACTTGTCTGCAGCAATGTCCGACCGCGTACCGCCTTCCATTCCAAAGGAGCCGGAAACAACGATTCCGCCGCTGTCAAGAGTCATTATCACACCAGAGGCAGCTGAGTCGACAATACCCTGAATGAGTACGCCCATTCCAAGATTCTCAAAGGAGAATCTTTCCTTCATGGATGGATCCAGTTCCATAATATCGTGTCTGTATGATATGGCCTTTGGAGACCACAGTGAGGCCCAGATTTCTTTGATGGCGATTATAAAACCCTCAGGAGTCTGAATGTCGAGGATCGTCGTAAACTGACCGGCAAAGGAGTACAACCTGCCGTCCTCTCCCTTTGCCGTGGAACGGGCTCCTATCGTGACAAAATGATCAAATTTATCAACATGCGCCTTGAACTTGACGAACTTATCCATGAGCTCGAGCTGCATCGATTCAGGCAGAGGCGCAGCCTTGATAATATCTCCTATCTTTTCACCGCTCTTTACAATACGTTCCTCAAGGCCTTTTTTTTCATTAAAATCCAATCTCTCAACGATTGAATAAATTTTTTCGGCAAGAGAGCCATGGACAACAAAGTCGTCGTATGCCTTGGTTTTAAGAAGCAAAAATACAGGGATCCGGCACTGGCCGATTACCTCCAAAAGATGATATCCCTTGTCTCCTATATCAAAGGGATTGAATCCCAGAGTAGAAGATATAGCCGTAACATATGAGGTGTGTGAAGTGGTCTCAAAACCGCCGGGATCGATTGACTGATATTCAAGGCGTCTTTTTTTCAATGTATATAAGATATCATGTATTGCCAGTTTATGGTTTATATCGTCGGAAGAGAGTTCATTGATGAGCAGATTCATGAATCTGCTGCTGTTTTTGGAACCTTCATATCTGCTAATATGATTACCGAGAAGAAGAAGTATTTCCCTTACAGAATCAAAAGTATGGAAATCCCCATGTCTGAGTCCGTTTAGGAGTATTCTGATTAATCCATTCATATTAGTGAGAGTTGTCCCTGAAGCGGAAGATTCGAGGAAGTTACAAAGCGCCTCAAGAATGGCCTCTCGATTGTTTCCTCCTCCGGTAAGGTATCGTGAAAAGATGGTAAGGCTTACATGGTTCCCCTTCCTGAGCCCTTCGGCTGAAAGATAGAGCATAGATGCATTATAAGAAGTCAGCCAGTTATTACTACTGCCTATAATCCGCCTGCATATTTCAATAGAGGGTGGAATGTAGTCTGAGAAGATGTCTGCACCCGCGTCCTTCCGACTGTTAAAGGCAGTTATGAATGTTGAAAGCACCTGGCTTTCCAGGGGATGATCTCCATAGGAGTTATTAAGGACTTCAAATCCAAGGGATAAGGCTTCGCATGTGCGGACCCTGTTTAGGAGATTATTACCAATAAGGTAATTAAAACTCTTGAAAATCTCCAGTTTAAAGATTCCGGGCATTTGTGGATTTATTGTGAAAAGGTCGAAAAGAAAGTCTGTGTTGTCCGTGTCATGTATGTTCATGGCTTCAAGGTACTGAATACAACGATGAAACTCCTCGTCATTATGCCTTGCTATGAAAATGCAGTTAAGTTGGAGGAGCGCTTCAAGTATCTCCGCGGAATTATCAAATCGATTATCTCCTGTAACAACCGATACGATCTCGTCACGCATCCACACAGACAGGGTATCGTAGCAGTCACCCCTGAACACGGTGAGTTCCCTGCTCTGCTCAATGGTGAAATGTTCGAATATAACAGAAATAGCCGAGAGCGTATGAGGTTTGTATTTGTGGGACACGGCATTGTAGAGCCATTTAAAAAAAGCAATAACCGAGCGTTTATTTTCCACGAAATAGGAGAGCTTTTTGATGTTTTCGATAAGCTCAGGGAGTTCTTGATCGTTAATGTCGTCAAGGTTTATCATGAGGGTGTCAGAGATATAATGGAAGGCCCTGTCCATATTACGATATGAGTTTCCAAGGTAGGGGATGAATCTCTTTAGCGCGTTTGTCACCGGTTCGGGATCGTGTGTAAATTCCTCGCTCTCCGGTATCCTTGTGAGATGCGGAGTGAGTCCGAGAAGGATCGCGACATCTTTTTTCAGCTTTCGGCGGCGTTTATATTGAACAACTTCTCCTTTGAAAACATAATTGGTCTGTAGAAAACCTATTGTTTTGTTCATGATGTCTGCAAGTTTAACAACAATATATGAGGTCGTATTGGAAAGCTCTTTAAATCCGAGACGCTTTGGATTTCCTGCTGCATCGATAACCATGTCATAGCCTTTAAGATTCGCTAAATAGATCGAACTGCCATGAATAATGGTGCTCTTTCCCTCAATAAAGGAGGAATTGAAAACAGGAGTAGGCACGCTTGATCCTTTTGTCCAAAGACCCACTGTTTTTACAGTATCTCCTGAACTCATGGAGTAGAGCCTGACAGACTCCGCATCCAGGATGTTCAGAAGATCAGGTATAAACCTGAAACGCTCTTCCACTTCGGTGGATTTCCATTTTGTCACAAGATATTCAAGAAGTTTAAAACTTTTATCGCCATAATGCCTGTCGTTGAGCTCGCAGTAAGGATCTTCGACAGCACTTAAGGTGATAAAGCTTGACAGTTCGAAAATGCTTTCAGTTACTTTCCCAAGCTCCGACAAAACAGACTGTTGTCTGTTAATAAAGTATTCTCCTCTCTCCACCCCCATAGGTATGCCCTGCTCGCTCGGTTGCCCGACAATATCTATTTCCTTTTCTATTTTGAGAAATCCTTTGGCGCGACCCTCCTCATCTTTGATCGATATAAGGATATAGCTGTTACCGGAGTCCTTAGAAGAATCCATTAGCCTGATGTGATAACCATGTTTCATGGCCAGATGCATTCTCTCGTTATGATAAATTTTCCTGGGAGGATTGAAGTAAGAGGTTACATCCTTCCCTTCAAGAATAGTTACCTCTTCGTCTTCCTTTAAAAACTCGAAAACAGCATGCAGCACTTCATCCTCCAGGGGTCTGTAATAAACCACCCTGGACATGCCGAAAATATTGATTATACTGACTCCGAGAAGTTTTACCTGTTCGTTGAAATCACTTTCAGCGATTATAGTGTTTTTAAGTCTGTTGAGCTCGACAAGAAATGATATTTTGCCTTCACTATATCCGGCTTCGTAGTTGTTTGTCATTGGCTTTAATTTAATAGGCTTTGTTTTAAAGACTTGAAAAAATAGCAATACACAGAGAAAAAAGTCAACGAAATCCCAATCGTTGAAATAACTCTGCGTTATAAGGAGAAATAAGGAGGAATTGTTGACTGTAATGATCCAAAATACGATTAGATCGGGATAATTTTATGATGCCGCTATAGTTGAAATGGAAAGAAATCAGTTTTAAATGGGTGGTTATTTCAAATGCAAGAAGATATTCAATTCATTTATAGTCTAATTTGGGTAGTTACAAACTGTCAACACAACTCGTGACTACCCCACGTAAGTATTGACAACATTAAAAAAAACGGTATGATCAAAGATTTATGGATCATCAAATATTTCCTGTGCATCATCAAAGGAGACCCCATGTTTTTGTTTATTCCTGATGTTTTTCTTTTTTCACACTCAAACTTCACAGTTATATTATATTACCATGTATTAACATTGTCAACAGGTACATGGTAATATGATTTCGTAAACTGAGCTAAACAGTGGTTGTTCGATTTAGTCACGCATTTCCAGGTTATACCAACGGACTGTTTAGAAAACAGTCCTTATATTTTAGCGACACTCATTACAACCCTCTTTTTTTCTTGACAATTGCAGAATTTTTATTGTTTTTTAACACTAAATCGCATAATTTTTCTTTTTTTATCCTTTATATAATCGTTTTTTCTCTATAAACAGCATGAAAATTTTGTTTTACATATTTTTATGTTGATTATTACCAGTTTTTTTAATTATAATTTCTATCCAATAACTACCAATTCAAAGCAAAACAGGTGAGTTTATGATAAAAAAGGCTGTATTACCTGCTGCCGGACTTGGAACACGTTTTTTACCGGCTACAAAGGCCTCTCCAAAAGAAATGCTTCCCATTGTCGACAAACCAATGATTCAATACGCAGTTGAGGAAGCAGAATCCTGCGGAATCAGAGAATTTGTAATTATCACCGGAAAAAACAAGAGATCCATAGAAGATCATTTTGACTCCTCCGTTGCACTCGAGGAGAATCTGAAGCAGGCAGGAAAAGAAACTCTTTTGGACGAAATTAACAGACACAGACATTTAGCCTTTGCATATATCAGGCAGGGAAGACCTTTGGGCCTTGGCCACGCCATTGAGTGTGCAAAACCTTTTGTCCAGAATGAACCATTTGTTGTAAGCCTGAGCGACGATATTATTGATCCCGACGATACGTTGCTCGCCGATATGATTGAAATATTCAATACCTACCAATCTCCCGTAGTAGCTCTTGAAGAGGTTCCCGAGAGCGAGGTTCATAAATATGGTATTATAAAAGGTATTCATGTTAAAAGCGACCTTTATAAAATAGAAAGTCTGATAGAAAAACCGGCAAGAGAAGAATCACCAAGTAATCTGGCCGTTATTGGCAGATATATACTGACACCTGACATTTTCGATATACTTGAAGAAATGCCTCCCGGCAGAGCCGGTGAATACCAGCTTACCGACGCTCTGAACGGTCTTCTGGCCAAACGTGATATTTATGGTCTTATTTACAGGGGCGCAAGATATGACGCCGGAGATAAGTTCGGTTTCCTGCAGGCAACTATTAATTTGGCTTTAAAGAGACCGGACTTTTCCGACCAGTTAAAAGAGTATATAGTATCGACGGCCGAAAAGTTAAGATAGTTTGAATTTTAAAAATCCTATCAACTGCCGACTGCCGAATTTTTTATTTACATGACACGAGATAACTTAGGGCTGACTCAAAAATAAATTTACATTATTAGCGCTCATATTTATGTTGGATTTGGTTGAAGCGATTGAGTAAAACCGCAGGAGTAGCAACGCTACATTGAGGATTTTCCGATTGAGCTTCAGACAAAGACGACGTGAAGATGAGATGATAGAATGTAAAGTTATTTTTGAGTCAGTCCTTATTACGGACCGGATAATTATAAGGAGAATCCCCTATGGATGAAAATGATAAAAAGGAAGAGAGAGATGAGAAAGAACTTGACATTCCAGATAGTTTGCCGATTCTGCCGGTGAGAGATATCGTTGTCTTTCCATATATGATACTGCCGCTTTTTGTGGGAAGAGAAAAATCGATTAAAGCGATAGATCATTCTCTGGGCTCTAACAGAATGATACTGCTTCTGACTCAAAAGGATCTGAATGTAGAAAACCCTCAAAAAGACGATCTTTACAAAATCGGCACTGTAGGTCTTATCATGAGGATGCTGAAACTTCCTGACGGCAGAGTAAAAGTGCTTGTACAGGGACTTGCCAAAGCAAGATGCACGAAGATATCGGAGGACGACACTTTTTATACCGGCTCTATAGAGAAAGTGGAAGAGGAGAAAAGCGAAGATGTTTCCCTTGAAAGCGAGGCGTTGATAAGAAGCGTTAAAGAGCAGATCGACAATGTCGTATCCCTGGGTAAGACCATCTTGCCGGATATTATGGTTGTTATCGAAAATCTCGACGATCCCGGACGCCTTGCCGACCTAATTGCTTCCAATATCGGACTGAAGACCGATCAGGCTCAGGAGGTGTTGGAAATTGTCGATTCTTTAATCAGGCTGAAAAAGGTAAGCGATATTCTCAGTAGAGAAATCGAGCTTTTAACGGTTCAGCAAAAGATACAGACAGAGGCGAGAGGAGAGATAGACAAAACACAGAAGGAGTATTTTTTAAGAGAGCAGTTGAAAGCTATTCAAAAGGAACTGGGAGACATTGACGAGCGCATGGAGGAGGTGCGCGAGTTCAAGAAAAAAATTGAAGAAGCCAAAATGCCTGAAAAGGTCTTAAAAGAAGCTGAAAAGCAGCTTAAGAGACTTGAAAAAATGCATCCCGACAGTGCAGAAGCAGCCACGGTCAGAACATATCTCGATTGGCTTGTGGAACTTCCCTGGGCAAAATCCACGAAAGACAATCTCAATATCAAAGCCGCCAAAAAAGTACTTAATAATGACCACTATGATTTGGAAAAAATCAAGGAGAGGATTCTCGAATATCTGAGCGTCAGGAAGCTCAATCCTAAAATGAAAGGTCCGATTCTCTGTTTTATAGGTCCTCCGGGCGTAGGAAAAACCTCTTTGGGCAGATCCATTGCACGGGCTCTTGGAAGAGAATTTGTAAGAATATCCCTTGGCGGGGTAAGAGATGAAGCTGAGATCAGAGGACACAGACGAACTTACGTAGGAGCGCTTCCCGGCAGAATAATACAGGGCATGAAACAGGCGGGCACCAATAATCCGGTTTTTATGCTCGACGAGGTCGATAAAATCGGCACCGATTTCAGGGGAGATCCCTCTTCGGCGCTGCTGGAGGTGCTCGATCCCGAGCAGAACAGTGATTTTGTAGATCACTATCTCTCCGTTCCCTTTGATCTTACAAAAGTTATGTTTATTACTACCGGCAATATTGGCGATACGATTCCCGCTGCATTAAGAGACAGAATGGAGCTTATCCGTCTTTCCGGTTATACAACAGAAGAGAAGATAGGAATCGCTAACGATTTTTTACTTCCAAAGCAGTTAAAGGAGCACGGATTGTCATTAAGACTCTTTAATATCTCCGACTCTGCATTAAATCTTCTGATATCGCAATACACCAGAGAAGCCGGCGTGCGAAACCTGGAAAGAGAAATTGCCAATTTATGCAGAAAAGTGGCGAAACAGATAGCAGAGGATAAAAAGAAAAAATTCCTGATAACCAATAAAAGTCTCAATAAATACCTCGGCGCGCCCAAGTACCTTCCTGAAGAAGAGATGAAGAAAGACGAAATCGGAGTAGCCACCGGTCTTGCCTGGACAGAAACAGGCGGCGATATCATCTATGTTGAGGCTACAACGATGAAAGGAAAAGGGAATCTTACACTAACCGGTCAGCTTGGAGAGGTGATGAAAGAGTCTGCTCAGGCCGCACTCTCTTATGTCAGATCCAAATCCAGGGAGCTGTCCATCAAAGACGACATATTCTCTAAAACGGACATCCATGTTCACGTACCGGCCGGTGCGACTCCAAAGGACGGACCTTCAGCCGGAGTCACTCTGGCCACGGCCCTGGCTTCGGCCCTGACAGGAATGCCTGTGCGTAAAAGCATTGCAATGACAGGCGAAGTAACTTTAAGGGGTACGGTACTGCCTATCGGCGGTCTTAAAGAAAAGACCCTTGCAGCCAAAAGACTGGGAATTGCGACAATTATCGTTCCAAAGAGAAATGAAAAAGATTTGGCCGATATTCCGAAGTATGTAAAAAAAGATATGGAGTTTATCTTTGCCGATATCATGGACGATATACTCAAAATTTCTCTAAAATGGCCCCAAAAAAAGAAATCCGCCGGCACTACGGCAAGGAGTAGAAAACAAACCGCCAAATGAAGATATCGGATTCCGGTGAGTTATCTGTCCTGAGATATATAAAGGCCGGGGCTCATGACAGTAAAAAGGATGTACTTATCGGAATCGGAGATGACGCTGCCGCTATCCATACCTCTGGAAAAGAACTTCTTATAACCACTGATCTGATGACAGAAGGCGTTCACTTCGATCTCTCCTATTTTACTCATTTTCATCTTGGTTTTAAGCTCATTTCCATAAATGTCAGCGATATTTATGCAATGGACGGAACTCCGTCATATGCTCTTTTGAATCTCTCTTTTGGACCTCAAACAGAAGAATCCCGTTTTAAGGAGTTTATGGACGGCGTCTTTAGCGCTCTGAACAAATACGGTGTGACTCTTATAGGGGGCGACATTTCATCATCCGCCGGCGGCGTCACAGTATCTGCAACAATATTGGGATTCGCTGAACATCCAATACAAAGAAGTACTGCTCAACCGGGCGATAAGATTTATGTCACCGGTAATTTAGGCGATGCAGCCTGTGGCATGCTTCTATTAAAGAGATTTAACGAGCCGATTCATCCGGAAAAAGAGGACATTCCAAAAATGCCTTTCGATATACCTATGAATTGGTCTGACGTACGTCCTCTTGCAGAGAAACATCTCTCCCCTGTTGTCAATAAATTTAAGAAAAATGGAAAATCAATAAACGCCATGATGGATATTAGCGACGGAATATCCATTGATCTTAAGAGATTATGTACAGAGAGCGGTGTCGGCGCCCGAGTTTATGAAGAGCTCCTTCCTGTTTCTACGGCAATGCGCAGCCTGGCGCCTCTCCTTGGAGCTGATCCGCTTACACTATGTTTATGCGGTGGAGAAGATTACGAACTTCTCATGACTTCACATGAAGAGATAAGCAATGCCATATGTATAGGCGAGATAACCGAAAAAGAGATCATCTTTATAGACAGTAACAAAAGGGAGAAAGAGTGGCCCGATTGCGGATATGAACATTTTAAGAGTACGACAACGTAAGAGTGAATTGTAAACCAATTATTATCGTATTCATTTCATTTTCTGCTTTATTACACATTCTCTCCCTCTCCGTCGATGCGGCCGATATACAAGGGACATCCCTCTCAAATCCTTTTAAAATCACTATTGACATTGAGAAGATAATCTCCCCTCTGCCTGAAACTTACAAACCCGGCATTTGGATAGCCGGTATAAATAAAGATCCCTTCATGATTGAAAAATTCTTTGACGATAACATCGTCGGAGTGGTTCAGCTGACTGCCCCTCTCCCTCGATTATTGCGAGAATCGAAGGACTTTGACGACTATAAAAACCGATTGTTACAAGCCTTTATTCATGATCGCCTTACATACAACATTTTAAACAGAATAAAACAATCGGGCGCCTATCTCTTTATAGGCCACTTTGGTCATCCCATGCCGGCCTGGCTGGCATCGGAGCGTGTTGACAAGAGATATACCGATTCATGGTGGTATGCAACGTCCGTAATGCCTCCCAAGTGTTATGATTTTCACTGTATCGATGCTCATGGTAAACGTGTAACAGGATGGGCAGGTATTATTGAGTATACATTGAGCTTTTTTTATAATCGTATAGGTATTAAAAAACTGGGGTATTTTCTGGGGCATGAACAGAATAAGGATTGGATCGGGTCGGAAGAAGATTTTTATAAACTCTATAAATATACTCACCTTGCAGCAAACAAAGTAAGTCCTTCCATATTGACCGGCGGTGTGGGGCCCATGTCATGGGACAGTAAACGTATGCCCTGCCATCGCCATCACTATAACGATACCGGCCTTAAACTGTGTAAAAGAACGGACCTCTGGTCGATAAACGGAAAAGAGTGTAAAGACCCCCTTATTAGCAAAGCGTTTACCGGATGTAAACCTGTGCTGCAAAATTTTCTTGAATATGGAGAGAGAGAGAACCTGCCTGTCGATTTTCTGAACTGGCATATGTTCGCCCTGCCCCCATATGAAAACGAGTTCAACACAATAATCAATGCTGTCAACAGTTGGACCGGCAATAATCAGGCAAAAAATAAAAAGAGTTTCAAGCTTTATCCCGGTGACTGGGCCTATTGGAGCTCTTCCTTCGCCTCTTCGCGACAAGATAACCGAAACCGTTGGTATCCCTTTGATCCTACAGACACAGAAGAAAACGCTTCCTATGTTGTTGCAATGATACATGAAATGGCGCAAGCAGGGATTCAATGGCATTCCCATGACTTCAATATAAAAGATTTCGATAAAGAGAAAGTCGTTTATAATGAACGGAGGGGCGAATTCATCGGGGACTGGCCAATCTTTACCGATTCCGGTATTATTAAACCTGTATACAACGCCTTCAGGGCGGTTTCCATCTTCGCAGGTAAAAACGAATCGGAGCTTTCCAATCGACTTTTAACGGAATATGAAAAGGATCGTTTTATTAAGGCTGCGGCGTCCCGGACTTCCGATGGTTCGGTTACCAGAGTCTTGGTGACGAATTTCATTCCTACAGGTTTCATGGCCAATCGAAATAAACTGAATATTCTCTGTAAGCGTCTTAATGATTCTGAAATAGAGGATTTAAATTGTCTGGAATTAGGAAGAACGATTGCAAAAGTATTGAAAAAGAGAGGTAAAAGGAGCAGTGAGGATATAAGCCGAGGAATAGAGAGCAAAGTTTTTAAATATCTCGGTGTAAGAGAGGAGGAGATAAAAGCTAGAGAAAAAATGACAGCCTCTATTAGAGAGGCTGAAGAGTTAATCTCTGTTGACATGAGGGCCCTTAATCTGACGCGCCAGATAGAGGTCGTCTTTAAAACAAGAGATAAGGGCGATTATGTTCTTAGAGAATACCTGATTGACGGCAGTCACTCCAACTCATGCCATGTTAATAAGAGAACCGAATCCAAGCCATCTGATACGCCATGCGGGATTAACGGCGAATTGGATATCTTTGCGAAAAGAGCTAAACAGGAGGCGTCGGGGAGTGCAATTACAAAGACTAAAAGTTACATGATCGAGACAGGCTTTAGTGAAAACGAAGCAGAGGAAATTATTGAGAGGTACAAAGTGTGTATGAGAAAGAACAAAGGCCCTGCCCAATGCTTTAAAGGGTATTTAGAAGGAGAGAGAGGAGATGCTCTCATAGAGGTTAACAGAATGCATAAATATTATTTCAAAAAGGAATTGTTTAAGAAGATGGAAACTATAAATAACAGGAAAAATGTGGCCTTGGAGATGGTGAGTGAAAAGGTGCTTTCCTTTAAAGGCGATACACTCTCCGTTGCATTGGAGATAAAACCTTTTTCGACTGTGTTGATAGAATTGTCAAAATCCGAGACTCCCAATCTCCAATGATCCTAAAAAAGCAGTCAGCTATCAGCGGTCAGCCTTCAGCTAAGGAAAGAATTGATGTTATGCCAATAAGGAGCCTCACCTTATGGGTGAAAATGTTTTGAACCATAAAGTGCTGCAATTAAAAAGCTGATGGCTGACCGCTGACTGCTGTTTTTAGTTATAAAGTGAAAGCAATCTTCCGTCGGAAGGTGCTTCACCCCTTAAGTTAATGGTATTGTATTCAGATTTTCAAGGAGATTTTTTATGAAAAACAGACCGGAATGGCTTGGGGAGAAGTTTTTATATATCCTTTACAGCTTATATAAAAACCCGGCAGCTACGGTCAGAAAAATAATTGAACGTTTAAAAAAACATCTGCCCGAAATATTCTTGGATATAAACAAAACGCAACGTAATAGTTCACAGGGGTTGGAGATCAGAGGCCGGTTTTATATAACAGAGCCTTTCTCTAATCAAAATAACCGCATTTATGAGTAAAAATAGCCTGTCAGACAAGGGATGAAGACGTTATAACAGCAACTGACCTCTGATCCCTGCCCCCGTGAACTGTTACAACGTAACTACCAAACCCGGCTATGCCGGGTTTGGTTATAGTGTTTTTAAATTCACTTATTTTGGAACTCCATATACATCGAGCCCATAGCCGTGACCTGCCATCCTTGCCAAGAGACCAAGAAAAATCCTGATTCTTTTAAGGAATTCTTTTTTACCGCCAAAAACCTCTCCAATCGAAGTGTAATTGATATTCCTGATTTCAATAACTTCGAAACCTGTCATTTCAAAAGCCTGACGAATAGATTTCGTGGAAAATCCAATCATGTGATAAGGGGAGAAAGTAGGAGAAAGAAAAGGAGTAAAGGGAGATAATCTGAATTTAAAATAGTAATGGCCAACGTGGTTCATAAAACAACTCTCATTGGGAACGCCACAGAAAACAACTCCCCGGGGCTTGAGTATCCGTCGTACGGTTTTAAGAAATTTCAATGGTTCCTGTGTGTGCTCAAGTACTTGGTTGAAATATACAGCGTCAAAGCTTTCCTTCCAGGAGTGCTCAAAATCCTCTAACATGCCTGTAACAACAGGGACTTTGTTTACCTCACGTGCAAAATGTGCGCTTTCACGATTTACTTCCAGTCCTGTGGCGTCCCATCCGGAACGAATAGACTGTACCAGCAAGTTACCGGGACCGCACCCGATATCCAGCAGACGCCCCCTATGACCAATGATACTCTCCATACGCTCTAAACGCAAACGGCCCTCGAAGACGTCAATGTCCCTTTCCGAGAGTTGATCAAAGGGGATCGATTTTGACAACATTTCAGTATACTCTTCATTGTAAATATCGGAAGAGTCCAAACGACCGGGAAAGGGCATTGGGTTAACATATATCAAAGAACAGGACAGGCAGCTGACAATTCTCGCAGGAACGGCGGTAGAGTCGGACCTCGAAAAAAAACCGCCCTCTTTCTCGCCCAGAACCCTGAACTTATCTTGACCGCACAAAGGGCAGGGTATTATTTTAAATATAAATTTCTTTTCAGAATAAACGTCCATGACCTTCCAGGTCACCAAAAAGCATGAAAATTATACATGATGAAATAATGATTCGTAAGGGCGAACCTGCATGTTCGTCTCGGCCGCGCACCGGTAATCCGGTGCGTTTGTTCGTTCGCCACCGCCGGAGGAGTCACGCAGGTCTGACCCTGCATTTTTATGGTTGCCTGTTTTCGGAGAAACAGTTTTGCATATTACCATATTAGTACTCTATCTTGCTACTTTTTCAGTAATCGCAACTGTTTGTTATATGAATTGACATCCACGATTTGGTACACTATAGAGTTAATTTGTTTTATTACTTAAGCCCTCTGGTTTTTATACTAAATCATATCTAAATTTTATTTATCTGATCAAACGGTAATGGCGGATATTAGAGAATATAAAACTTTATTTTTTAACCGGATAAGGTTCGAAAATATCTTTTTCATTATATTCGCAGGAGGTCTTATCGGGGTATTGACCGCCTTTAACCCGCTATTGGAAAATATATTTCACAGGAGTGTTCGCCTTACATTATTCGATCACAATGTTTTTACTATTATTCCTTATGAGCTGACCATTCTTTTTTGTTTTTTTATCTCCTTTTTACTCTTCTTAATTGTCATATTTAAGCATATAAAAGCATGGCTTAATGAGATTTTGCTTATTCTTTTTATCCTGGGCATACACATCACGTCACTGACAAGATTTGTTAAAATCGATCTAAGTGAAATGGCGCTTCTTGCTTTAGGCGCCTTACTGATTATCAGGTCGATGGTTCAAAAAGAAAAAATCATTATCTCATTGCTTGATATTCTAAACATTCTCTTTATCATAATAATGCTTTTATCGTTTACCAATACCAAAATGTCTACTTTACTCTTTTATTCTCTGACTTTGGTGAAGTTCGTATTGATTTTACTTGTCATCCATAACTACATAAACTCAATGGATAAGATGCTGTTTTTCATTAAAATTATTGTAACATTAACTGTTTTATCAGCTCTTCTGGGTTATTTTCAGGAGGTCGTGTTTCTTAAGTACCATTTCACTTTCACCGGAATGATTGAAAGAAAAACATTATGGATGATACTGGAGTACACCAGTTACGGACCGATGCTCAGAGTACCCGGTTTTTTCGAGACCTACAAACCCTACAGCTTCTACATGAATACATCGATATTAATATTATTTAACTACTATATTTATAATAATGACCTCACAATAAAGAAGAAGATATTGCTTATCGTATTGATATGTATAATGCTCGGTGCTTTAATGCTGACTTTCTCAAAGGACGCCTTTCTCGCTTTGTTTATCGCAATATCGTTATCGATCCTGGTAAGGTGGAGATATACGTTCATATATATGGTGTTGTTTGTTTTATTTCTCTTAACAATCATTACCATTACTCAAAAATGGGATAATCTATATAGCGAGTTTTACGATACTATACATTTTGGAGAGCCCAGGATCAGATTGCAGCTTGCCAGAGATGGTATTCACGGCTTTTTTAACAGACATCCATTAATAGGCATAGGGCTGGACAGCACCCACTTATACACGCGCAACTATAACGGTTGGGCTGCACACAATGTATTTATCGAAGCTGCAAACGCCGTAGGAGTTGTCGGGCTGTCAATTTTTATGTTGTTATTATTCTATTCTCTGTTTCAGTTCATCAAAGCCTGTATTACAGCTGAGAGTAAAACTGAGAAGTGGATTTCAATGGGGCTGTTTACCGCCTTTTTGTCCTATCTTATTGCCATACAATTTCACCCCTTTTTCTATGAAAAGCTTACATGGATTTTTATGGCCTTAATAAACTCCTATATGATGATCAAAAGTAAAAGCACCATCCCACAAAAAGATATCATTATGTGAGTGTCGTCTCTAAGATGATAATGGAAATAAATCTCCTTATTTTGATATTATTTCTCTTTGAAACGACAAATCTCGATTATTTGAGTTAATCGCCCTACTCTCTCAATCGGGAAGGCCGACAATTATTGAATGTAAAAGAAATGACCTGGAAAAGATCGATAAACTACTGGATTATACTTCACAGGAAAAAGCACGTTATAATTCTCACAGCGCTGATATCAGCGCTGTCTGCCATTGTAATGAGTCTTTTGATCACCCCTGTGTACGAATCGAAAGCAACGTTTTATGTGCCGGAAGCATCGAGTTCCCTCTCTTACTTATCGGACGACTCCCTCTTTGACCTGCAAAAGGAGATACTTTCGCCTGTGCCTAAAGAAAGTTCTGCAACTCCTTTTTTTGGAATTTTACAAAGCAGAAAGATTGCAGAATATGTGAATAAAGAGTTTCCAGAAAAAAGCATAAAAAAACTTCTCTTTTCAGATATAGATTTCGAGATTTCCGACGGCTTTATGATTGCTTTGTACTCAAGGGATAAAGATCCTGTACTGGCTTCGAAAATTGCAGACTCATATGTAAAAAACCTGAATTTATTACTGCAGGAAACATCGATAGACAACCTTGAACGCGATAACAGCGCCTTAAAAGAAAAGTTGGAAGAAACAATATCCCTAATACGCAAAGCAGAGGATAAAATCAAAACAATTAAGGAAGAAAACGATATAGCCTCCATTGAAGATGAAATGACGTGGCTTACGGACCAACGAATTTCTTTTATTGGTGAGATGGAAAACAAACAGGTTTATCTTGGTGAAGTGAAGAAGAAACTAAAAGAGCTCTCCCTTGAGCTGGAAAAAGAGGGATCAACCCTTGCCAGCCAGCATGTTGCCTTGAGTAATCCGAAAATAGAGCATCTTCAGGTTAAGCTTTCCGATATTGCCGCTGAAGTTTCAGGTATGCTCGTTCGTTATACAAAAGATCATCCTGAAATTCTGAACCTGAAGGCTCAGTATAATGAATTATCAAAGGAATTGAAAAATGAAGCCGATAAGCTTATTGCATCTCAAATTAAGCCTGAAAATACATTTTATGAGAAACTGAGACAGGATCTGGTAAATCTGATAATTGAAGAGAGTACTGTATCATCGTCCATCAAGGGCTACAAAGAAGCTATACAAAGGGCTGACGAGAGACTGGAAAAACTGCCTGCCATATTAACCGAAACAGGGAGGATGACTGACAGTATCGAGCGACATAAAAAAATATATGAGCAGCTCGAACTGGCATATCAGGAGTCTTTAATGCAAATGGGCAGAGACGTTCAATTTCTTGTAACTCTGGACAAAGCGAATGTCCCTGAAAATCCTTCTTTTCCGATAGTCTGGTTAAACGGCATTATAGCTCTCTTTGGAGGTCTTTTTACAGGCATCGCGTACGCCTTTTTCCTGAATTATGCGGAATCTGTGAACAAAGCAAGTGTAAGAAGGATTGTGAAATCGATTTTAGGTGATTGAGATAGGAACAAACTCTTTATGCATGAAAAGTCTTTATATAGTTGCTGGCTGGTTTTATATAAGAGACGATTTTTTATCTTCTTTACAACCCTCTTATCACTTGCCGTCGGAGCGGTTGCGAGTTTTGTGTTGGTCCCTGTTTATGAGGCAAAGATTCTCTTTTATGTGCCTGACGGTCTTGCCGGAAGGAGCTATCTCTCCCATGGCGCTCTCAACCAGATGAAGCGGGATTATTTGATTCCTACTACAAAGACAGAGATGGCTGCGCCTTTCATGGAGATGCTCAAAAGCAGGACAATGGCGAAACTTGTGCAAGCTGAATTTCCTCAAAAGAGTATAAAAAGACTCCTGAAAAACGATATCGATTTCGAATTAACCGATTACGGTACAATTGAGCTGAACAGCAGAGACAAAGACCCTGTAACGGCATCGAATATCGCTAACTCCTATATAATGAATTTAAACCATTTCTTACAAACAGCGACAATGGAAAATCTGGAATATGACAGCACTGTTTTGAGAGATAAGCTGCAAGATGTATCAAGAATAATCGAAAATCTCGAGGATCGTAAAAGAGGTATTTATGAAGATAATAATGTCGTGTTTATCGAAGAAGAGGTGAAAAAACTCACCGAGATGCGCATCGATTTCATCGACGCTATCGAGGATAAGCAGATATACAAGGCGGAAATAGGGGAGAAAATCGCTGAGATATCGTTAGAACTGACGAAAGAAGGTCTGACCCTTGCAGCTCATGATGTGGCGATGACAAATCCAATGATAGAATACCTGCAAATAAAGCTCTCTGACATAGCTGCCGAGAAATCCGCTCTGTTAGTGGACCATACTGAAGTACATCCCGACATTATTAATCTGGACGAACAATACGCAGAGGTTTCAAAACAACTGAAAAGGGAAGTCTCAAAAATGTTATCGTCTCGCATAAAGACATCGAATACCTTTTATGAAAAATTGAGGCAGGATTTAATCGAAATGTTAATCGAAAAGAGCACTGTCGATGCATCGATTTCAGGAATAGAAAAGTCTATTCAGAGCATGGATTCACGACTCGACAAATTACCTTCCATTTTAGTTGATATAGGCAGAGTGGAACATTCTATTTACAGGTACAAAAGCATGCTTGAAACTCTGGAGCTGGCCTATATAGAGTCTTTAATGCAGATGGAGAGAGATGTCGAGTTTATTTCTGTGCTCGATCGGGCAGAAGTTCCTGAGAAACCCGATTTTCCCCTTCTCTGGCTCAATTTGCTGGTTGGATTGTTAATCGGACTTTTATTGGGTGTCTTTTATGCCTATATCGTCGATTATATAAATAACACAAAAAGAATAAGAATACGGAAGATTGCAAAAGCGTTGATAAGGAGGGGGTAAAAGAAAGGTCACAGCTTATACAACTTACCCTGACATTCATTATGAATCATATCAGCAAAGATGAGATAAGAGAACTGATCGAAACTCTTGAACTTGAAAGAGCCGAGAAAGATATCGCTTTTCTTGAGGAGAGAGAGGGATTTTACGGCGACTCCCTGGGTAAAGTGAAGAGACTTCGTTTTATCAAGAGTTTTACAGGTAAATATCTGAAACTGCTTGGTCTTCTTTCTCTGGGATTCGGCTCAGGCGTGTTTACCGTTATTTTAAGCTATTTCATTTTTGTCTGGCTTTTGCATCTCTCTTTTTAAAGGGTAGCTTTTTGTAATCGACTTACGCTGCCTCTGGCAGTGACTTTTCCTATCAATTCAACTCTGACAAGGAGGTATTAAATGGAGACCATTGAGGATGAAAAAACGCTGCTCAATGAAATAGAGAGTCAAAAAAAGAGTATCGCCGAAACACTATACAACGATCTGTCAGAGGAAAGAGAAAAACAACATGCCGATAACAAGGTCTTATTTTACGGCGCCTGGACGCCAAAAGAAAAACTGAACCAAATAATAAGAAAGCTTCTGACAAGAGAGTTTATAATCTTTTTTGAAACCAACATTATTATTTTCTCTGTTACAATTATAATTTATATTATCTGGATTCTCTTTGTAAAACTATTTATGCCCTGAATCCGGAACTGAGGCGGCAAATGATATTCACTGGGTTTACTTTTGGAAATAGAAGTTGAAAAAGAGACTGAAAATTACTTATATCGCTCCTTTATACTGGCCGGTAATAGGCGGGTGTGAGCTTCATACCCATGAACTCGTAAAAAGGATGAGCCAGAAACATGACGTAAACGTCATTACTCTGATAAGCAGGCAGAAAGACAAGGAGAGAGGCGGAGATTTCTGGTTTGCCTGTATACTCTCATCGCCTCCAAGGCCTGAGTTTTACAAAGATAACAAAGCAGCCGTAACAAAACTTGCCTTGAATAACATGGAAAAGCTGTTTCTCTTTCCTCTGCTTCGAATTCAAAGCCCGAAAGTTCCGACAGTTCTCAGAAACAGAGCGCTTAGTATAATAATCGATTATTACGTTAAAAAACTACACTCCCTGATTGGAGAGTGCGATCTAATCCACGGTATACACGGTAATGTTTCGTGGCTGGGACATGCCGCCTTTTTAACAGCAAAGCAGAGGAACATTCCATTTATCTATACTCCCGTATCTCACCTGTTTACAAAAGAGAGCATAAATAAACAGAGTAAGATCATAGGAGTAGACGACCTTGTCATGAGCACACGGGGGCCTGTAAACGAAACATGGCTTGAAACATGTAAAATGGCTGATTCTCTTATCGCTCTTACAAACTATGAGAGAGAGTTTTTTATTCATAATAAAATTAACTTACATACTTTTACGACAGGTGTAGGCCCGATAATAAGGGAAACACAGTCACTTGATTTTAGAAAAAAATATAATCTTGGCGCCGGGAAAATAGTTCTTTTTCTCGGCAGAGTGAACAGAGACAAGGGCATTGAAGATATTTTGCAATCTGCCGACCTTGTCTGGAAGGAATTTCCTGATACGAATTTTTTGTTCCTCGGTCCAATGGAGTGGGGAGCAGAGGCTCTTTTTGAGAGATACAAAGACAATAGAATTATTGCAACAGGGCATGTAGAGGTTGATGAGAAATCTGCTGCATTAAAAGCCTGTGACATTTTATGTGTTCCATCAATTCTGGAAAGCCTTGGAGGTATCTATCTGGAAGCATGGTATTTTGAGAAACCGGTTATCTGCGCCGATATTCCGCCAACAAGAGAACTCATCGGTAACGACCTTGGAGGGACATTAATTAAACCGAGCCCCAAAGAAACAGCAAAAGCGATTTTAGAGCTCTTCAAGAATCCCGACAAAATGAAAAAAGCAGGGCAATGGGGAAAGAAAAAAGTAGGAGAGAAATACGAATGGAATCATCTGGTCAGCAAAACAGAGGAGATATATTTTAGGGGATTAGGTATAAAGCATAAGGCATAAGGAAGGGTGGATAAATTGTTATACTCAACCGTTCCGCTATCTTTTAGGGATAAACTCTTACTGCCTGCATCAAAAGTTTATCGGGGATATCTATATCCATCATGTTTGCAGTCTCCCTGTTTATAATAATCTTGAAGCTCTTTGGAGGAGATGGTGTGACACCGTCTGCCGCACCGCGGGAGATTACTTTTTTCGTAAGACAGGCAATCAATGGGAACAATGGTTTTCCATGGAAACTAAATATCATTTAGTATTCTTTCTCTCTCTAAACACTTAATCATAGAGTGTAAAAGCTCCTTTGTGATAAAAGGTTTAATAATGGTTACGCATACATTCTTATGTCTGTGCTCCTCATCGTCGTAAGCCGTTGTAACTATTACGGGAGGAATTTTTTTTCTGCTTTCCATAATCTTGTCGATCATCTCAAGACCACTCATCTCAGGCATTTCAATATCCGTAACAACGATATGGGGATTGATTTTATTATACAGTTCTAAACCTTCCAGGCCGTTTTCAGCTTCATGAACCTCCTTGCACCGCCTGGCCAAAAATCTGCCGACCTCTTGTTTAACAATCAGGTCGTCCTCAACATACAAAACGACTACTTCATTTAAAAATTTTTCATAATCCATTAGAACCTCCTAAGATATTTTGTAACCACTTAAGAATTAAGGCTGAAGCAAAAAATTTGATGGCTTGGGTGTGAATGTAACAAACCCTCTGTTTATATTGACATGTCATTCCAATAAGTTGAAAAAGCACGCCGCATCAATAAGATTATACACTATTTACAAATACTGCATATAGATTTACAGCAATTTAACTTCTTTTAAGATTATAATAATTACTATTCAATCATCTTTTTTGTTTTAATATAACTATTCATAACTCATACTACCCCGTTTAAACTGCTTCTTTTTTAATTCAGATTCATCAGGACAGGAGGTGTATTACTATGACTTAAAGAAAAACAATAATAATGAACTTTAAAGTTACACAGTTATTTATTAATCTTATCGATAAGGAGATATTTTATGTGTAAAAAAACATTATTATTCACTCTGTTTTTTCTGCTTGTCATGGCTTCAGCCGGTTTCGCCATAACCACAAGCGGTCTTCCCTCAGAACTATCTGATACCAGTAAGATGTGTGTAGAATGTCACAGCAGCACAACGGTAAATATTTATCAACAATGGGGCAACAGCAAGCATTACCGCGCCAATGTGGGCTGTTATGAATGTCACGAAGCACAGAAAGGCGACAAGGACGCCATTGAGCATAATGGAGAGTTAATTTCTATCATCGTATCGCCAAAGGATTGTTCAAAATGTCATGAAAAAGAGGTTGACGAGTTCGTTAATTCCCACCATGCCAAAGCAGGCAGGATTATGGGCTCTTTGGATAACATTCTCGCCGAGTCGGCGGAAGGCAGCCTTCACTTCAAAACAGAAGCATTTCCAAACGGCATTTCAGCCGCCGCAGTAAACGGTTGTTGGCAATGTCACGGTTCGGTAGTGAAAGTCAATAAAGACGGTTCCCTTGACGCGGCTACCTGGCCCAATACGGGAATGGGAAGAGTAAATCCCGACGGATCGGAGGGAAGTTGTTCCGCCTGTCATTACAGACATGAGTTTTCCGTAGAGCAGGTGCGTAATCCCGAAAACTGCGGTAAGTGCCATATGGGTCCCGATCATCCTCAGATAGAGATCTATAACGAATCAAAACACGGGATTTTATTTCATGCAAATAAAGATAAAATGAATCTGGATTCGCCTAAATGGGTGGTTGGTGAGGACTATTTCGCAGCCCCCACATGTGCAACCTGTCATATGTCGGCAACTAAAGATTTGCCGGTAACCCATAATGTGGGACTCAGGATTAAGTGGAACAACCGTCCTCCCCTGATTAAGCAGGCCCATGAAACAGATAAGAAATGGGGATTGGATTCTGCTAAAGTGACCGGTGACATGAGAAAGAAAAACATGGAGAAGGTTTGCCATTCCTGCCATAACGGGAATTTTGTATCCAATTTTTACAAACAATACGAAGCGCAATTAACTCTATACAACGAGAAATGGGCAAAGCCGGGATCAAAGCTTTATAAAAAAGCGACCGAAGTTCTGAAAGCAGTAAAAGGAGATTCCTACGCCAAATTTTCTCAAATGATCGATTACACCTGGTTTGAGCTGTGGCATCATGAGGGACGGAGAGTTCGCCACGGTGCTTCCATGATGGCGCCTGATTATACGCAATGGCACGGCAATTATGATCTTGCCAAACATTGGTACGGTAAGTATGTACCGGAATTAAAGGAAGTCATTCATATGGGAAAGGAGAAAGGCGGTAAAGCCAAGAAGCTTGCAGGAGAACTGGAGAAGATGCTTACATCGGTGATGAATGACGAAAACCACAAGTGGTCGATAGGTAAAGATCCGGCATCTGAAGAACGTATGAAGAGACGCAAGGAATTTCTGGATCGTTATAAATAAAATCAATTATATCAAATCGATTATATCTTCATCCCTCCCCGCAAATTATTGGGGAGGGATAAAAATAAAAAGAGCAACTAAAAAACTCTATCCCCCTACCCTCTTTTATAAATCATTACTTCCATGGCATTTTCGGTACTGTTTCCGATAAAGCCATGTCGAGTTAGTTCAGGCCTGGCTGCATCTCCTGTTTTTCTGTAAAAGAGTCGTGTTGTTTTCGTAAATCCGGGCGGAATTTTAAGAGCTCTTTCACCAAAAACAATTATCCATTTTAAATCTCGATAGATTCGATTATACGATTCCTGCCCGATATTCTCAATGACTGCTCTTTCACAATTCGTATCCGGTATAACCTGAGGATCTATAAAGTATTTGTCTCCCAGATAGTATATGAACACTTCGTTCATATAAGATGGTATAACAAGAATGGTTTTCTCAGACGATCCGGATTCATCGCCGGCGATTAAGTCAATTAAGCTTTTCATACCATCGGGCTTTGGATCGATAATTTCCAAGTATACAGGAATCCACCATGAAAAATACCCCTGTCTGTGAGGAAGAAAAGGATTATGGAATGAGAGTGTGAACAGATTTGTCGCTAAAACGGAAACTATTATAAATGGCAATACAAATCTTTTGATATTTGTTTTTTTAAAAAAAGAGATGATTACTTTTTCCATTGCCAGTACAAGAGCTATTGTTGAGCCAAGAACAAGATGGGGCATATATCTTAAAGGCGAATAATAATGAGATTCAAATCCAATCAATGCTGCATTTAGCAGCAATTGTGTTACCAAATTAATAAAAGCTATACCTACAAAAGGAATGGATAAAAACTCTTTGATTCTTAACTTGACAATGAAAAAGCTCAGGACTCCCCATGCCAATAAAGGAAGGCTGTTAATGTAATCAAAATCCAAAACACCGGCTTTTATGCCAGAAAAAAAGTAATATAGCCATTTTAGGGGGTCTTCCGTAATGTAATTCAAAATAAGATATTCCCCCTCCGATGCATTGTCCATAGAGAGAAAAAATACAAACCACGAAAGAAAACCGGCAATAAAAGACAGCAGATAGATTTTCAAATCTCTTTTCATAAATAAATAACAGTATACTGTCAATGAAAGAAAAGAGCAGAGTGCAGCGAGCTGATGAGTATGAAAAAAAAGCACAGAGGTGACAATGGAAGCTGTAAATTTAAATCGAAAACCAGTTTTTTCATTGTGAAAAATCCATAAAATAAACGAATAGAGAAAGATTATTATAGAGTAATAGAGGGCATTTCTTTGAAATAAAACGATCTGAGGAGATAAAAGCGCTGTACATACGATGAAAAGAGGAAAAGATGAGAATTTTCTTACAGTGAAGTAGAGAGGCAGGAAAGAACAGAGACCGATGAAAGCATAAAGAAGCCTGACTCCTGCCGTGCTTTCACCAAATAAATAAATCGATGCGGCGCCCGTATAAAACTGAATCCAGGGGATTTTGTTGGACTTTAGAGAATCGCTTATCGATTGACAATTTGCATAGACAAGTAGATTTCTCCCGTTAAAACTGTATGGCGTTCCCGTTAAAAGCGTGTTAGCTGAATAAACGGCATTATTTGCTTCATCTCCCCAGAAGTAGGGAGAGTTAAGATTAATTGTGTAAATGAAGAGGATTACTGTAAAAGATATATAGAGTCGGTAGCGGGAAAAAAAACTCATAAGAGATAATAACAAACTCTAAAACAATCGATTTGCATAATGTTTCCCAAGATGCTCATAAGCCGATCTGGTCGCCACCCTGCCCCTTGGAGTTCTCTCTATAAGCCCTTCCTGCAGTAAAAAGGGTTCATACACATCCTCTATCGTATCCTTCTCCTCGGCGACAGAGGCTGACAGTGTATCGAGTCCGACCGGGCCTCCCTCGAATTTCTCGATTATTGTATATAAAACCTTCCTGTCCATTTCATCCAGTCCTCGCTCGTCGACATTCAAAGATTCCAGTGATGACCTTGTTATGTCAATATCGATGAGACCATTATTTTTTACTTGTGCGAAATCTCTTACACGCTTTAAAAGTCTGTTTGCAATACGGGGAGTGCCTCTTGCTCTGCATGATATCTCTAAAGAAGCCTCTTTGGTCACTTCGACACCTAGAATTGTAGCGGAACGTCCCACTATGGAAACAAGTTCCTGTGGCGTATAATACTCAAGCCTGTTTATAACTCCAAACCTGTCCCGTAAGGGAGAGGTTAAGAGACCTGTCCGTGTTGTGGCGCCGACAAGAGTAAATTTCGGCAAATTGAGCTTTAATGTTCTTGCATTCGGCCCCTCTCCAATCAGTATATCCAGATTGAAATCTTCCATTGCAGGGTACATAATCTCTTCCACAACTCTGGGAAGCCTGTGTATTTCGTCGATAAAAAGAATGTCGTGGTCAGACAGGTTCGTGAGTATGGCGGCCAGGTCTCCTCCACGTTCAAGAACAGGACCTGATGTGGATTTAATATTTACTTCCAACTCGTTGGCAAGAATATTGGATAAAGTCGTCTTTCCCAGACCGGGAGGGCCGGAAAATAAAACATGATCCAAAGCATCTCCCCTCTGTTTGGCTGCCTGAATAAATACAGAGAGATTCTCCTTAATTCTCTCCTGGCCTATAAACTCTCCAAATCCCTTTGGTCTGAGAGTATAATCGATCGGGATGTCATTCTCAGCGCTCCCGTTCTCCACAACACGCTCTCTTTTCATATTTACCCGGATAAACCCTTTGTCAAAATTTTTAGAGATTCTTTTAAAAGAGTCTCTATGTCTCTTACGTCCTTATTATAGACAATATCCAAAGCCTTACCGGCGTCGTTCTTTTTGTATCCCAGATTGGAAAGGGCAGAGAGTACATCGTCATATTCTCTCTCGTTACTTGTCTCTGACATGGGCAGTTTTTCTTTAAGCTCAAAAATTAATCTTTGCGCTGTCTTTTTGCCAAGCCCCGGTATTCTTGTTAGTTGAGATATATCTTCCTTTTCCAGGGCGATTTTAAATTTATCGGCTGAAATACCGGAAAGTATGCTCAATGCAATCCTCGGCCCGATTCCCGATACTCCCAACACCGTAGTAAACAGGCGCTTCTCTTCTTCACTCTTAAAACCAAATAACTGAAGGGAATCCTCTCTCACATGGGTATAAATATAGAGAAACGTACTCTCTCCTTCATTGGGAAGAGAAGAAAGCACCGAGAGCGGCACACTCACTTCGTACCCTACCCCCTTTGTTTCAATAATTACAATATCCGGTCTCTTTAATAAGAGTGTTCCTCGCAGGGATGCTATCATAACCGGGACTCCTTACATAAGACTCTTTTACTTTCTGGTTATCATCTTCTATTTTTCTATCTGGTGTTGAATTATAGCTTGTAATATAGAACTCGTATTATAGAACTTCATCCAATTATTTTCAAATAAATTCAAAATAAATTAGCAGACAGAGAGAGAAACGAAACGAAGTCCCTAAGAACATAGGAATTATCGGTCGAGGGGACGTATGATGGCCACATCGTATGAACTGCATTATACATAAAAATAGTAAGTTCTCAAAAAGTTAAGGTAAGCAAGCTTTCTACTCTGCCTACAGGGGTTAAGTTACAGAATCGATAGTCTCAAAAACCTATGGCATTAAGAAAGAGAAATCGTCATTCCCGCAATCTTTTAGGCGGAAATCCAGGGGTTTGAACAGGTTTTTTTATAGTCCGACGCTTACAAAGCATTTGATTTTTTTGCTTTAGCCTTCAGTCTTCAGCCTTGTAGTTATAAAAAAAATAATATAAAAACATTTTTTTTCGATTTTTCCCTAAAGTTCTGCAAAAAGCAGCCGATATAAGTATAGACAACTCTCAATCCCCTGAGAGATTTTTTTCCTTTCATTTTGTTATATTTAAGTAATACTTATTAAGACAGGCTGAAAGCCTGATAGCATCGGGTAATAGGGCAGTTTATTAAAATTTTTCTACTTTCTTACGTCTTTTATCTGCCCATATACCTGAAAAACATCTTTTTTTATTGCTTTCATGCCTGAGTGATTACAAAACTGAACAGAAACTGCATTCACTGTAAAAGAGGAGGTAAGGTAATATGGTAGGTGGAATCGAAAATAATCAAAGCCCTGCAATAAATCAGCAGGTAACTCCCCAAACCGGCGCCGGGCAGGCAGAGAGAACCGGTTTAAACTCCAATGATGCCTCACAGGCAAGAGGTTTGGGTAATGAGGACAATGGTAGCGGTGTTGTTGTAAATATTTCTCAAGGCGGCAGAAACGCCCTTGCAGTAGAAAATAACGGCGTTCAGCGTCCTGAAGCGTTTGGTGCAGGAAACGAAGATCAGAATCAAAACCAGACCAGAAACACAACAGGAACTCAGGCAGCTGAAAGAGTCGCTCAAAGCAGCATTGATATTACAGCATAAAACACAGGACTACAAATAACTGTTTACAAAATCAGTAAACACACTATACTTGTGTTTACCATTTTACTAAGCAGGGGATGTGTCAGATGTACTTCATTACATCTGTTCAAAGAAGTTATGTTATAACCTTTAACTACGACAAAGAGGTTTGTTTATAATAAGATGGAAATAAACAGATTAGGAATTGAATTACAGGGCTTGGCGACACCTCAAAAAGGCAGTCAAACCTCCGTCAAACCAACAGCCGGAAACATAGAAATGCAACAGGCCGTTGGAGAAAATGCCAGTAAGAACCTGATCAATGAGGGCGTAAAATCGGAGGATTTCAGGTCAAGAAACGCCGAGAGAGAAAAGGCCTCAAGCGAGCAAGCGGACACGATAAACAGCAAACCCCAAAAAGCCCACTTCGCTGTTGTCGGTGATGACGATGTGGTAATTCGTATAGTAGATTCCGACGGGAATGTAGTAAGACAGATCCCCCCTGACGAATACATAAGAATGATGGATACGATCGAATCACAATCTGAAAGTCTGTTTCATACTGTGGCGTAAGATCAACAAACTCGCTTGTAACCTTTTTTGGTTTTTTTGACTAACTCTGCCTATAAAAGGTAAAACCTCGCTTAAATAAGTTCATTTTATATTTTACCAACACCATGCGAATGGAGACCCCTATGTTCGCCCGCCACTCCTAACTCAAATTAAGTAGTTGAAATAAATCCTATTGTTTTGTAAAAACATTGTCAGCCCCGAATTCGAATGACAAAAAAGCGATTAAGGCTATTCCGGATTTTTTTTACCTCTTCCTACCTGCTTGCTACCTATTGCACCCTTGGAATTATGCCTGAACTTTGGTATAAACTGAATTCCATTATGAGCGGTAAGGGTGTTTATCTTTTTTATCTGCTCTATTCGATTGCTTTTTTGGGTGTGCTTTATTTCATGGTATTTGTCAGGAAAGAGACTTCGTTAAGTAACTATCTTCTTCTCTCACTCTTTGTTGCTGTTTTTTTTATTTTAAACGAAATGGAAAACAATCCCGGAGAAAAAATACATATGGCTCAATACGGGATATTCGGGGTATTGCTTTATAAAACGCTCACAGTGGATTTTAAAAACAGAAGCAGAATGTTTTATAATCTTGCTTTTACCATTTGCTTTACAGCAGGAGCGGTAGATGAGATCATTCAGGGATTTCTGCCAAACAGAGCGTTCACATGGCACGATATTTTCGTTAACGGCGTGAGTGGGGTAGTATCGGTTTTAATTATAAGGTTTAACATTTCACCGGAAAGAGTATTTCCGGATAAAAGCTTATAATGTTCCCTTTGGTTACTTAAAATCTTATTTTTTCTGATTTACTATGGGATTAAATTAGGAAGGATTTATGGTGAGCCGCCTGGGGCTCGAACCCAGGACACCCGCCTTAAAAGGGCGATGCTCTACCTGCTGAGCTAGCGGCTCTGGTGACTATTTTACATCAGAAGCACATCCCATGTCAATATTATCTCTCTACTCTAACCTCTTCGTACCATTTAGCAAAGAGGTTATCGAAGTACTTTTCGTCTTCGACCATTTCTCTGGTTATTTTATAGGGTCCGGAGATGTTCATGTAGTTTAATGCAGAAGCGCCGAACAGCAGTTTTCTTAAGGTTTCAGATATTTGCAGGTTATTCTTTTCGGCGAAACTCAGGACATATTCCTGCACTTCTTCATCAAGTTCCAGTTCGATGTCGTACTCATTTTTAAAATTCTCGATGAAATCAACAAAAGGAGATTTTTCTAACATTTTCAAGAGCTCGTCTTTAGGCTTTTCGCATAACTCCCTGTTAACATAGAGTTTTTTGAAATTCGTCCCCGGCAACTCAAACTGAAAATCCGTGAGTATAGACTCCCACACGCTTATCAACGCTCTGGCGCCGGTCTTTTTATTTTCTGCTTTTTCAGCTACATATTCGATGGCGTCGTTACTTATCTCGCAGTTGATTCCAAAAAGGTTAAACTCCAATTCGTACTGGTTAAGGATAGAATCCTCGGTGAATTTCATAATCCTGACAAGGTCATTTTTTGACAATGGGTTGACAAATGTCCTGATAGGCGATCTCCCGACAAGCTCGGGAAGGAGGCCGAATTTAATGAAATCATCGGCATCGGCCTCTTTCAGATAATTTTTATAACTTTTTTTTCCGGTCTGAGACTTATTAACCGATGTAAAACCTTCGACGATCACGGCGTCGTCTTCAGAGAGTCTGCTTTTACTTGTAATGCGCTTTTTTATTATACTTTCGAGACCGCTGCCTGTTCGCTCAAAAGAACCGCCCAGAATAAAGAGAATATTCTCAGTACTTACCATATTGCCTTTGTTGTCGGAAGAACTGTTTTTATGCCTGTCGATGGCTTCATGAATCTGATGCATGGGAGAGTACGGATTATCAATGGGCACCATCTTTCTCTCGATAAGTTTTAAAACAGAGCGTTGAAAACCTTCTCTCGATATATCATGGCCAATAAGATTGAAATCTTTCGCTTTTTTATCGAACTCGTCTATAAAAATAAGGCCGCCGTATTTTGAAATAAAATTGGCCTGGTCCTTACGATTATTTCCCGGGGCCAGATCGATGAGTTCTCTGATCATATCGTCAGCGTTTTTCCCCACATAACCTGCTTCCGTGTAATCCGTGGCATCTATGATCAGGGCAGGCACCTGCAGAAGGTCTCCAAGTACTTCAACACAGTACGTCTTACCACTGCCCGAAGGTCCGGCTGTGATTGTGTTTTTTTTTCTGAACCTTTTAACACTTGTCTGGGAAGAATTGTCGTGCAGATGTTTAATCATTGAGAAGTGGTAAGAAGAGGCGATTGCAAGCCTTCTTTTGTACTCTTCCTGACCGATAACGAACTTGTCCATATACTCTTTAATCTCTCTTGGAGTGTATATGTTTACGTTGAACGAGGAAGTGTCGCTCTTTGAGCTTCCTAGTTGTCTGGTAAGTGTATCATTAAATGCTTCGTTGGCCCTGTCCTGAGCGTCAAGATAGGCTTTAATCGCCTGATCTTCAGAGCAGCCGTAATCCTCTATTATCTTATTGACTGCTTCTTTAGGTATGGAAATCTTCACCTCATGCCTCACCCTTGCTCAATTGTCTGTGATACTCAGCCTTTGCAGTTGCTTCAATTTCGGCAACCATTTCTCTGTGAGTATCCATGACACGGTTGAGAGGCACTGAGAGTTTGTTCGCCACCTGTTCCATCGTTTTGCCCTGCTCATAATGAAGCTCTGCTATACAAATCTTCAGGAAATCAACAAGAATAAAATCCTTTAGCTCACTGTCAGGCAGTTTAACCATTTTACAGGCGTCATCAAAATTATTTGTCTCCTTAATGGCGCTCCTCAGTTTCTCTACAGCCCAGTCGTATATTTGTGCTTCCTCTTTAGAGAACTCCTTGAATTTAAAATCATCCATTTATTTTCCCTTTGTTCCCTCTCTGGCTAAGGCTATTTTCCCGGATCTGACAATGTCTTTAACACCGATGGGTTTCATTAACTCAATGAAGGCTTCTACTTTTTTCTCATCGCCGGTAATCTGTATGGTATACGTTTTCTGGCTGGAATCGACGATCCTTCCTCTGAATATCTCGGTAATTCTGAGAGCTTCCGCTTTGTCCGCCTGCTTGGGAGCAATCTTTATAAGAATCATCTCCCTTTCTACATGATCGGTCTCATAAAGATCTTGAACCTTGATCACGTCTATGAGCTTATTTAACTGTTTTGTAATTTGCTCGATTATAAAATCGTCTCCTCTGGTAACAATAGTCATAATCGCCACATTCGGCTCTAATGTTTCGCCCACTGACAGGCTTTCAATATTGTAACCTCTTCCGCTAAAAAGTCCGGCCACTCTTGACAGTACACCGAATTTATTCTCAACAAGCACTGAAATCGTATGTCGTGTCATATTATCCCCTCTATGATACTACTATCTTGTCTTTTTTTAGTTTTTTGTCTTTTTTCTCGGTCTCATCAAAGAGCATCTCATTAATAGGTGCTCCGGCAGGGACCATTGGATAAACTTTTTCCTTCCAGTCTACAACAAAATCCATAAATACAGGTTTGTCTGTACTCAAAGCCTCTTTTATCACATCGTCTACTTCGGAAGGCTTCGTCGCCCTCAAGCCAACAGCTCCGTATGCTTCGGCCAGTTTGATGAAATCAGGGACCACATCTAGGTTGGTGTGCGAGTAACGTTCATTGTAAAAAAGCTCCTGCCACTGCCTTACCATACCGAGGTAACGGTTATTGAGTATGGCGACTTTAACGGGCAGCTTATAAATAACTGCTGTGGCAAGTTCCTGGATGTTCATCTGTATGCTTCCGTCTCCTGCTATATCTATAACTGTCTTACCGGGGTTCGCCAGTTGTGCGCCTATTGCTGCAGGAAATCCGTAGCCCATTGTTCCCAAGCCGCCAGAGGAAAGAAATGTCCTTGGTTTGTCGTATTTGAAAAACTGGGCAGCCCACATTTGATTCTGACCCACTTCAGTCGTTATGATGGCGTCCCCTCCCGTTATTTCGTACAATCTCTCAATAACATACTGAGGTTTGATTATATTTTCTTCGAATTGATAGGAAAGAGGTCTCAGACGTTTCCATTCATCGATCGTTTTCAACCACGCCTCCCTGATCTTGGTCCATTGTGGTCTGACTTTCTCCTTCAGGGTGCTTAACAACTCAGTTAAAACAACCTTCGAGTCACCTACTATAGGAATATCCACATCTACGTTTTTTCTTATCGATGTCGGATCGATATCTATATGTATAATCTTTGCATGAGGAGCAAAGGCGTCTGTTTTGCCTGTGACTCTGTCATCAAATCGCATGCCTATAGCAAACAGCAGATCAGATTCCTGAATAGCCATATTTGCGTAATATGTGCCGTGCATACCGGGCATACCGAGAGACAGATGGTGGGAAACAGGGAATGCGCCAAGCCCCATAAGAGTCGTTGTAACAGGAACGCTTGTAATTTCGGCAAGTTCTCTTATTTCGTCGGAAGCGCCGGATAGTATGACTCCTCCTCCGGCCACGATTACAGGTTTTTTAGATTTGCCCAACTCTTCGGCAGCCTTGTTTATCATCCATTTGTTACCTTCTATCGTAGGCTTGTAACTCCTGAGCTCAGCGTTTTCAGGCCATACGAATTTTGCAGTAGCAGATGTTACATCCTTTGGCAGATCGATAACAACAGGGCCGGGCCTGCCAGATGAGGCTATGTAGAAAGCTTCTTTTATAGTAGAGGCCAGATCTTTGATATCCTTAACAAGATAGTTGTATTTACTGCAAGGTCTGGTAATACCCACAACGTCCGCTTCCTGAAAGGCGTCATTTCCAATAAGCATTGTAGGCACCTGGCCTGTAATCACGACAATAGGAATGGAGTCCATTGCTGCAGTTGCTATGCCGGTAATTGTATTGGTAGCTCCAGGTCCGGATGTAACCAAAGCGACACCGACTTTTCCTGTAGATCGTGCATACCCGTCAGCTGCATGTACGGCTCCCTGCTCATGTCTTGTAAGAATAAGCTGAATATCTTTATCGTCATAAAGAACGTCAAAAATATTCAATACGACTCCGCCAGGGTAGCCGAAGATATGACGTACTCCTTCCCTTTTTAAAGACTCAACGGCTATTTCAGCTCCGTTTTTCTTCATGTTCTCTCCTTAAATATTTTAAAATTATTAATTAATGTATTAATGAATCGAGGATTTAAGGAATCCCCCATCAATAGTCAATCGTCAATCATCAATCGTCAATTGAATCACCTCATAATAGCGCCCGTACTTGCAGAGGTGACATTTCTTGAATACCTCTCAAGGTAACCGCCCTTTATTTTCGGCTCAAGAGGTGTCCACTTATTTAGACGATCGTTTATCTCTTCATCGGATAACAAAAGAGATATACTTCGACCCGGGATATCTATCTTTATCTTATCACCGTTTTTTATTATCCCGATTTTACCGCCTTCCATTGCTTCCGGTGAAACATGTCCTATACAGGGTCCTCTGGTGCCCCCGGAAAATCTCCCGTCTGTTATAAGAGCCACAGACTCGCTCAAACCCATTCCGGCGATCGTGGCAGTGGGAGAGAGCATCTCCCTCATACCGGGACCGCCTTTTGGCCCCTCATATCTGATTACTACGACATCACCGGGTTTTATCTCTTCGTTAAGTATAGACTTCATTGCATCGTCCTCAGAATCAAATACTTTGGCGAATCCTTCGAATTTCATCATTCCTTCTTTTACCGCTGACTGCTTCACCACCGCTCCTTCCGGTGCAATATTGCCTTTCAGTATGGCGATTCCCCCTTCTTTGTGATGAGGATTATCAAGTGGTCTGATTATTTCGCTGTCAACGATCTTTGCACCTTTGGCGATATCTTTTAATTTTGCTCCGCTGACAGTGATGTTATCTTTAAGAACGTCATGGAATCTGTTTAATACAGCCGGGATTCCTCCTGCGAAATGGAGATCTTCGAGGTAGTGCTCACCTCCCGGCAGCATATTGGCGATATGAGGCGTCTTTCCGCTCAACTCGTCGAATCTTTCAAGAGGAAGTTTAACTCCTGCGTCGTGAGCGATTGCAGGTATATGGAGAACCGTATTGGTGGAGCCCCCAAGGGCCATATCTATGATAATGGCGTTTTCAAAGGCGCTTTCCGTCATAATATCTACAGGTTTTATATCATTCTTTACGAGATCGTTAATTCTTTTTCCGCTCTCAAAGGCAATTCTCCTCTTTTCGGATGAAACTGCCAGCGAAGTGGCGCAATAGGGAAGGCTCATACCCAACGATTCGGTTACACAGGCCATTGTATTGGCGGTATACATTCCCTGGCACGAACCGGCTCCGGGACAGGCGCACATTTCAAGCGACTCTAACTCGTTATCATCTATGAGACCTTTCTTATATTTACCAACTGCTTCAAATGTATCATTTACAAGAGAAAGCCTCCTGCCGTTTAAGTGACCTGAGTACATCGGGCCGGCAGTAACTATAATGGTTGGAATATTAATTCTGCCGGCAGCCATAAGCATTCCCGGCGTAATTTTATCGCAGTTTGTCAGAAGCACCAGGCCGTCAAAACGATGAGCGTTTGCAACGGTTTCCACCATATCGGAAATTAATTCACGTGAAGGAAGGGAATAATGCATACCACTGTGTCCCATTGCGATACCGTCGCAAATACCTGGAACACCGAAAAAGAATGGATAGCCTCCCCCTGTGTGTACGCCCTTTTCTATAAACCTCTCAAGATCACGCATTCCTGCATGGCCGGGAATAATATCAGTAAAACTTGTGGCCACACCTATAAAGGGTTTATTCATTTCGGATTTAGGGATACCTGTGGCGTACAAAAGAGTTCTGTGGGGGACTCTTTCGATCCCCTTCTTAATAACGTCGCTTCTCAATTCTACCTCCTCTGAGAACAATTGCTAATTGGAAGATGTCTTATAATCTCTTATCATATCGGCGAGTCTGTCTTTTTTTATGAGCTTTGTCTTTTTTAGTTTATTCTTCTCCAGCTCCTCTTCGGCAGTTAAAAACTTCTGCCTGCTCATCTCTTCAAGCTTGTCATCAAGAGTTTTATGTTCCTCTTTCAATTTTCTGAAGTCGTCATTATTGGCGCTCAATATCTCGATAATCTCTTTTTCATTCATGGTTACCACCTCCCTGCGTTATGTTTATGATTAGTTACGATACCTTACAAAAAATAACACAATAATCACCAAAATCACAAGTTTTCCTAATGAAACCACCGCCGGTGGTTAATCTGATTGTCAACAGCTGTGGAAAACAAATACATGGGAAAACAGTTCGGCCGGGTTTGGAAATCTCTGGCCACAATAGGGGCAGTCCGTTTTGTTTTTGAGATCCGAATCGATTTCACTGTCCTGTTTAATTCCACAACCACAGTTTTCCTGTTCCATATTTCAATTCCTCCATTTTAAGATTCTAAATCGGCCCGGTTGAAAACAAATAAGATTCAGGCTTCCGGTTTCTTTGATGTGTCCCTTATCTGGCTTATAATTAATAAAAAAACCCCTGTTGTAAGGGCGGAATCGGCCACATTAAAAGCAGGCCAGTGGTACTTGCCTGCATAAACATCGATAAAGTCAACAACGGAACCTCTTAAAAATCTGTCTGTTAAATTCCCGGCGGCGCCCCCCAAAAGAAGTGAAAACGCAATGAAATCTCCGGCGCCTTTAATTATAAAAATCACCATTACGATGACAGCTGCCAGAGAGATAATTATAAATACAGTATTCCCGAGATTTTGAAACATCCCGAAAGCGGCGCCTCTGTTTCTGACATTGACAATATTCAACATAGGCAGAACTTCTACATAGCCCAGGGGCGGGATAAACTTGATTATAAGATATTTCGTTAACTGGTCGAGCAGTAAAATCGACGCTGATATAAGAAAGTATAAGATTCTCAATTTTTACAGAATATTATGGCAACAGCCTTTTTGTTGAATGTTCAGACAGTTTACTGATTTTGTTCAAAAAAGAATTTTTCCACGCCAAAGGCCGGCTTTAGTCCTTCCAGCCACAGAGCGTCTTCGTTGTATTCGGCGAAAAAGGGCCGCATAACCCATTCCGGATTTCTTGCCTGAATCATTTGCAATGACAATAGCTTTCTGTCTCCTATCTCACTGACTCCCAAAACATGAATCTTTCCATACGTTGTAGACATACTGGGACCGCGAATAGTTCTGGCCAGTCCCGGCAATCTCATATACATCTCTCTGAAAATCTCCCATGCTCTTACCAGAGGAATACCGAAAAAACGCTGTGCTCCCGTGTCTCTGACTACAAACATATAATAAGGAACAATACCTAATCTTACCTGCTCTTTAAGCATGCGCACCCAAATCTCAAAATCATCGTTAATGCGTCTCAGAAGAGGGGCCTGAGCTCTTATCTGCGCGCCTGTTTCACGTACTTTCGATATGGCCTCTTTTACTTCATTTGTTGTCAGCTCTACGGGATGATTAAAATGCGCCATAAAAGCAAGCTGTTTGCCGGATCTCACGATTTTGCGGAAAAGATGGAGCAGTTGCCCGGAATCATTATCCGTAAGAAATCTGTAAGGCCAGTGAGCAAGAACTTTGGTGCCGATTCTTATATTGATTACATGGTCCAAACCGGCTTTAAGGACAGGTTCTATGTAGCCTTCCAGCCTGTTCGCCGTCATTGTTAATGGATCTCCCCCTGTAATCAGTAAATCGGTAACTTCTTTATTTCTCCTTAAATACTCGATCAGTGGAGCTGTCTCGTTTGAAGCGATTTTCAGTTCATTGATACCTACAAATTGAGGCCATCTGAAGCAGAAAGTACAAAAGGCGTTACATAGCTGGCCTTGAGAAGGAAAAAAAAGAACTGTCTCTTTATATTTGTGCTGAATGCCTTTAAGCCTGGCGCCGTCCAGGGTGGGAGTGTTATATTCCATCTGACCGGCGGGATGGGGATTCAACTGCATTCTTATTCTGTTGGATGTTTCAACGATCCTCTCCTTTGTTACATCTGCTCTGTTCAACAGATCTGCTATTTCTTCATAATGCTCTTCACTGAGCATCTCTCTTTGGGGGAAATTCAGAAGAAAAACAGGATCGTCAGAGAAATTGTCCCAGTCAATCAGATTATCTACAATGTAGTTATTGGTTCTGAAGGGGAATACATTGGTTACAACTTCAATATCGCGTATCTGACTCTCTGAAAGTCTCGATATTGGTGGCAGATCTTTATAATTATTCAGTGTATAGGGTTTGTACTTCACAATAATGAGAAAGCTGATTTCTATGCAACAACAATCTTAAGTATAATCGTTATTTATTCAATGTCATTCACTTAAGGAGTAAAGCAACTTCCGCCTTCAGCGGCTAAACTCGAAGGCTCCGCTTCGCTGCGCCTTCTCAAACATGACCCGCTTCCGTCGGAAGGTCCTTCACCCCTTAAGTGAATGGTATTGGTTATTTATTAATGAGTTTTGATTCTTGTGGGGTTTTGGTGAATTATATAAGTATATTTATATTAATAAATTGTTGATGTAAAATACAAGTTATCAGGTTCCGTCATAAAACTTAACGCCCGAAGGAGCATAGTTCTTGTAATTCTCATATTTGTCGATCGACGCGAAGCATTCCACTTCATCGTCAGTCTCAATTAATGCGATTTCTTCCTGCATAACAGGGCAGTTTTTGTTGTCGTCATAAAAAACCTGTACCCTTGGTTTTGTAATATGCAGTTCCGAACCTCTCTCAATTACCTTGGCGACTCTTTTGCTCTTCAGAAGCACCAGAGAACCGACAGGAAAAACGCCTATAGTATTTAAGAAGTACGATAATAAACGGGGGTTAAAGTGAGTACCGGCGCCGGACTTGATTATTTGTAACGCCTTAAAAGTCGACATACCCTTTTTATAGCACCTGTCGGCAGTCAGGGCGTCATAAACATCAAGATAGGCGGCGATCTGCGCATAAATACTGATTGCATCACCTTTAAGACCTCTCGGGTAACCGGAGCCGTCAAACTTCTCATGATGTTGAGACGCGACAAGAACCTCTATGGAATCAATTAACAATCCAGGTATTTGTTCCATAATCTTTCTGCTGTCAATGGCATGGGTTTTCATGATTTCAAATTCGTCGTTTGTAAAACCACCCGGTTTGTGAAGTATTTCCGGTGGTGTTCTGATTTTTCCGCTGTCATGCAGTATTGAACCAACAGCCATTTTATGTATTTCATCCTCCGACATCCCCATTTCCCTGCCGAACGTTATTGACATTGTACTGACATTGACACAGTGCAAATAAAGATATTCGTCCACGCTTCTCACCTCGTTACATACTGAAATCATCGCATCTTCATTTCTGAGCAGTGAAGAATTTATCTCCCTTGTAACGCTGTTTATAGCATCCATGTCAATCGCTTTACCGTCGACAATATTATTCATCGTTTCAGTAACGGTGTCTTTGGCATGACCAAGGAACTCCTTCGCCTTTTCTCTCTCCTCAGATACAGAGACTCTCATATCCAGTCCCCTATCGGTATCGATCGTTACAGAGCCGAGATTAAAGCTTGTCATGCGGTTCAGCATTTGCCTGTCTTTGATTTTTAGTCGACTGCCAATTTTTACATCCTTAAACCACTGTCGCCATTCTTCGGTAAAAACCAGGCACATGCCTGTCCTCAAATCGTTTATAGAAATTTTTTTAATCATTCCCTACACTTACTCGTACTTATAATAGTCATTTCACCATAATTTTAAACAACAGAAATTATATCATAACTAAGTGTAACAAAGAAAACCCAAACCTGAGCCGGAAGAGTTCAAGGGTGGTAGTTGCAACTTATTACAGTAATCTTTAAACTCTTTGTGTTAGAATTTAATTTTAAGCTGTTATCCTGTTAAGAATTACACAACCAAGCCAATACACTTTATGCTTATTACAGGAAATCAAAAACAAATACGCCTCTTTTTACTCATATTATCCATAACGCTCTTATTTTCCTGCACACAAAAACAAGAGAGGTCATACGACTACGTCCGTTACAGAATTAAAGCGAATCCGACCTCTCTCGATCCTGCTTATATTGTCGATGTAACGGGCGGGACCATTGCAGCCAAGATATTTAACGGCCTTGTAAAGCTGGATGGCAATATGAATGTTACACCGGATATTGCAAAGGAGTGGGAAGTAAGTAAAGACGGAAGAACATACAGATTCTTTTTAAGAGATGACGTCTTTTTCCATAACAAACGGAAAGTCAGGGCTGAGGATATAAAACACTCTTTCACAAGGATACTCTCTCCCGGGACAGGCTCTCCCAACACCTGGGTTTTAAACATAATCAAAGGCGCCAACGAGTACTTAAATAATGAGACAGACGAAATCGAGGGAATAAAAATTATTGACCACAGGACTGTCGAACTGGAACTGAAAACACCGTTTTCTCCTTTTTTAAAACTCCTGACAATGCCTGCCGCATACATCATACCGGAAGATGAAGCAAGAACGCATGGAAAGGATTTCGGCAGCCAACCCACAGGTACAGGCCCTTTTTATCTTGATCGCTGGGATCACAACAACCGTCTGAAACTGTCAAAAAACGAAAAATACTTTGGGGCTTCTCCTAAAGTAGAAGGAGTTGTGTACAGAATTATCCCGGAAGATATTACTGCTGTTACCGAATTTCTTCTGGGTAATATAGATATTTTAGAAATACCAATGTCAGCGTACTCGATGTTTGTCAAAGATGAGGAGTATTCGAATTTTATCGAAAGCGCAACCGGATTGAACACTTATTACCTCGGTTTTAATACATTGAAACCGCCTTTAAACAATAGTAAAGTAAGAAAAGCCATTGCATTCGCCATAGACAGAGATAGAATTCTCGACGCCTTTTATCAAGGCAGGGGAAGACCGGCGGCAGGACCCGTTCCCGATGCTTTGCGATCTTATAGTGTCTTTGATATAAACACATATGATCCTGCCAAGGCAAAGGCTTTACTGCTTGAATCCGGTTATACCGGTGATATAACCTTGAATTTCTACATCACCGCTACTCAAGAGGCCATAGATATGGCCGAGGTGATCGAATCGTACCTGAAAAAGGCGGGAATCAATGTAAATATCAGATCAATAGAGTGGAGTGCATATAAAGTCGCTCTCAATGAGGGAGAGGCCCATCTTTTTTGGTTAAGCTGGTGGGCTGATTATCCTGATGAAGAAAATTTTCTTTTCCCCCTTTTTCACTCTTCTAATTTCGGGCCCGGAGGTAACAGAATGAGATATAAAAACGAGACAGTCGATAATTTGATAAACAGAGCCCGCGTCTCGACAGACGACTCGGAAAGAAGTCAATTGTTTAAGAAAGCGGAAAATATTATAATAAATGAACTGCCATGTCTCTTTTTTTGGCACAAAAATGATTATATAGTCAAACAACCATGGATAAGAGATTACAAAATTTATCCTGTTTATAGTATAGATAAGGGAGAATATCTTAGTATTGATATAAATAATTTTTTACAGCAGCTTGACTAAAGTAGCTACGATGGCGATACCAATAGCAACGATAGTGCCCAGCTTAATAGTGAGGCGAAGTTCAAGAGTATCTATTTTATTTTCGATCCTTGAAATTTCCAACCTTAAATCATTTTTAGTAGCAAATTCCTTAATGCTTGTTTCGTGCGCTTCCTTTACTGCGTCAGATATCGCTTCAGCCTGCTTATCGGAAATTCCGGATTCTATTAAACGCTTAATAAATGCATATGTATCAAAAGTTACTGCTGCCATCTATTTATTATATATAGCTTATTATCCGAAAAACAAGGTTTTTATTTTCAATAGAAAAAGGGGTAAATAAACGGCAAACTTAAACTTAATTTAAAGCTTTTCGTTGTTTTCCATATAGTGCCCCACGCAGCTTTATATATAACTCGCAACTTGAGCCCCCACTCAATTTAACTTCCCTGCCCCTATATAAGGATATCATTTACAAATCGCTAAAATTATACACAGGTCGTAGCTTCACGTCCACTTGGTAGTTCATACAGTGCCTGAATTGTGATAGAACTGTTAATCTGATTTATCAATCAATGGATACCCATTGCCTAATGAAAGCTGCCTGCTCTGTTTTCTTTGTCAATAGTCAAATGAATATTAAATGCTCTTGCCTGCTTATATAAATTTTAAAGATAAACTCCGGAAGGTGTACTATGGCTGTAAAAGAAGCTATAATAATCATAACTACTTAGGTAATGAGTTTCCTATGGTACTGGAATGTAAACTGCTCCATATCTTTGAGATCGGTCTTCATACTCAATTCATAGGAGAAATTCTCGATGTTAAGGCTGATGAATCTGTATTAAACGATAAGGGGCAGCCCGATATAGATAAAGTTAAGCCTATTATTTTTGCGCCTTTCCTAAGAACCTATCATAGTATCGGCAATAAGTTAGGGGATGCCTTTTCCATTGGCAAGGGTATAAAATAAAGTGCTGAAGAATTCTTTCCAACACATGCCGGGTATTGGTGCAACAACTGAGAAACAAATATTGTTATGGTTATGACAAAATTCACATCAAAGAACAGACCTTTTGTCGGAGTTGCGGTTATCATCAAAAAAAATGAAAAAGTTCTCCTTGGTAAACGCAAAAACGCACATGGCGCCGGCACGTGGGCGTTGCCTGGCGGACACCTTGAGTTCAACGAGACTATCGAAAATTGTGCAGAGCGTGAAGTGTACGAAGAAACAGGGCTTTATATCAAGAATATTCGTTATGGTGCATACACAAATGACATTTTTACCGAGGAGCAAAAGCATTATATAACACTTTTCGTTACAGCAGAATACAGTCATGGCGATTGCAAAGTAAAAGAACCTCATAAATGTGAACAATGGGAGTGGTTCCCTTGGAATGACCTACCAAAACCGAGATTCCTGCCTTTGGAAAATCTTTTAAAACAAGGATTTAATATATAGATTTTGTAACAACGATTAAATGAAAATAAAATCATAAAAACTTAAATATCGTCATTGTCTAAGGCAGGCCATCGGTTTATGGCATCAATAATTAAGCGAAAAGTGGCAAAATCAACGGGGCGGAAGTTAGTGCTTAGATAATAAAAATCTTTATACTCTGAATTATCACGATCAAACCCGGGTTGTTTCACAATCTTAAGCTTCTGTTCAGCGGTATGTCCGGCGTCCCTTAAAATGGCATTGAGATCCTTTAGTTGTATTTCTGTGGGCTCTTGTTTAATCCGGAAGAGCAGGTGATTGTTACTCCAAAAGCGAGAAGAGTGATAGACTTTATAAAAATCTAAAAGATGCTGAACGGCTTCGTCTGCTGAATGCACAATACGATATAAATGGATATCATTGGGACTGATGTATTGATGTTTCAGCATAACCTTGATATATTCATCAAATTTATACCAATACTCATCCTCTTCCGGACTGATGAGCAAGACAGGAACTATTGGTGTTTTTCCTGTTTGGATGAGGGTAAGTACTTCAAACAATTCGTCATTGGTTCCTACGCCACCCGGGAAAGCAGCGATTGCTTTAGCGTGCATCAAAAACATCAGTTTCCGTGTTAAAAAGAGGGCGAATTCCATGGCGAATGGACTATCTTTTACGTATTTATTCAGTTCCGGTTCAAAGGGGAGCTTGATTCCCAATCCAATACTATATTGGCCGGATCCTTTATTGGCTGCCTCCATGATGCCTGGAGCCCCGCCGGTAATAGAGATAATTCCTTTTTCTGTGGCCAGTCGGGCAAAGTCTTCGCAAAGATCATAACCGGGATGCCCGGGTTTTGGGCGAGTTGAGCCAAAAACATCCATTAGAAAATCTTTACGATGTTCACTAAAAAGCTGTAGTGCATTAAATATGTCGACATTAGTTTTTTCTAAGACATTAAGTTCTAACTCCATGATTTTGGGATTTTCTACAAGTTTAACCAGATTGGATAGGATGTGCAGAAGCTGGGCTTTACGGAATTCCGGAGCATCTAACGTATTATAAAGATCGGTATAAAGTTGATATAATTTATTAGTGGTAAGCTGTATGCCTGTGGCGGCTTGTATGATTTTTTGTTTTCTTGGGGCTTTAGGTGCTGAGATAGTGATTTGTTTTTTTAACATGGTTACTCCTTTAACTGACTGCTAAACGCTTTTTTTTAGTTTAATCCCCAATCCCTTCCATACGGCGTAAATCGCAGGAATCACGATCAGTGTCAGTACGGTCGAGGACAGCATGCCGCCGATCATGGGAGCGGCAATTCTCCTCATTGTGTCCGCTCCCGCCCCCTGTCCCCAAAAGAGAGGAAGAAGACCGGCCATAATCGCCACTACAGTCATCATCTTTGGCCTCACTCTCTCCACAGCGCCAACCATTATGCTGTCTAAAAGATCTTTGTGAGTCAATGCCCCGTCTTTCTCTCTTCTCTTTTCTTCAAGGGCCTGATCGAGATATATGAGCATGATCACGCCTGTTTCCGCTGCCACGCCGGCAAGGGCTATAAAACCGACGGCCACTGCGATACTCATGTTATATCCCAGGAGATAAATGAACCATACGCCCCCTACGATGGCAAAGGGCAAAGACAGCATGACGATCATCGATTCCGTAATACTTTTGAAGTTTAAATAGAGCAGAAGGAAGATCACAATGAGAGTGAGAGGCACGACCAAAGCAAGTCGCTTGTTGGCCCTCTCCATATATTCGTACTGGCCGGACCATAGGATATTGTAACCGGTGGGGAGCTTCAACTCCTTTGAAAGCACCTCTTTGGCGTTCTCTACATAGGTGGCCACATCTATATTGGCGAGGTCTACATATATCCATGCGCTTAAGCGGGAGTTTTCGCTCTTAATCACGGGCGGCCCCTGATGTATCTTTATCTCCGCCACCTGTGCAATGGGAATCTGAGCGCCTGCCGGAGTTGGTATGAGTACGCGTTTCAGCTTTGCAATGGAATTTCTCAATTCCCTGCCATATCTGAGATTAACGGGATAACGTTCCAGACCCTCAACCGTTTCGGTTACATTCATTCCCCCAATGGCTGACTGTATCACATCCTGTACATCCCCTGTTGTGAGACCAAATCGGGAGGCGGCCTTTCTGTTAATTTCATAATCGAGATAGTATCCACCTGTGACACGCTCCGAGTATACGGACAGGGTTCCGGGAATCTGTCTGACAATAGCCTCTATCTCTTTACCCAACTTGGAGAGTATATCGAGATCGTCGCCCATCACTTTAATACCCACAGGCGTTTTAATACCGGTTGCAAGCATGTCTATCCGAGTCTTAATGGGCATTGTCCATGCATTGGTAAGACCGGGAAACTGTATGGCTCTGTTTAATTCGTTTGTCAGCTCTTTTGGCGTAATAGTACGTTTAGGAGGCCAAAACCTGTACAAAAGAGAACTGATCGATTCGGGCCACTCCGAGAAAAATCTCTCTACAGGAATCTTGCGCCACTCCTCTTCCGGTTTCAGCATGATCGTCGTCTCAAGCATCGCCAGAGGCGCGGGGTCCGTTGCCGTATCGGCGCGACCGGCTTTTCCGAATACACGTTCTATCTCAGGGAAAGATTTAATAATTTTGTCAGTCTGCTGGAGGAGTTCACGCGCCTTGGTTATGGATATGCCCGGTAGTGTTGTAGGCATATAGAGGAGGTCGCCTTCATAAAGGGGCGGCATAAACTCTCCTCCTATTTTTTCAAAGGGGAACAGGAATTCGATCTTTTCTGCAATACTTTTAACAGCCCCGTCAGACAGTTTATCGAGCACTATAGACCGATAGGGCATGAGTGTGAGCCCGATAAAAACCGCCAATAAAATCGTTATCATCTTAAAACGTAAAACCAGTTTAATAACGGGCCTGTATATCCATATAAGAAACCGATTAAGGGGATTCCTCTCTTCCGGGCTTACGGACTGAGGCCAGAGAAGAAGCAGGGTTATGGTTGCAATTATAATTGCAAATGGCAGGCCGAAAGATTCAAATAGAGTAAAGGGAGTCGTCATATTCGAAGCTGACCATATACATAAAAATACAACTGCCGATAACAAAATAGAAACAATTCGCTGTTTACCTCTGCTCCAATGCGCCGGAAGTATGGTTGTCTTTATAAAATACCCCATCATAACAGGCACTAAGGTTATGGAGATGAGCGCCGCTGCCGCCATGGAGTAAGTCTTTGTATAGGCAAGGGGTTTAAATAACCTTCCCTCCTGGGCCTGGAGCGTGAATATGGGCAGAAAGGAAAAGGTGATGATCAGGAGAGAGAAAAAGAGAGCAGGCCCAACCTGTTTTGCTGCATTTGCTATAATCACCCAGTGATCTCTCTTTCCTTCATCGCTTTCCAGATGCTTGTGAGCGTTTTCTATCATCACGATCGCCGCATCTATCATTGCTCCGATCGCAATGGCGATACCTCCCAAAGACATAATATTGGCGTTTAGTCCCTGGGCGTGCATTATTATAAAGGCCATAAGAATTCCTACAGGCAGAGTGATAATCGCAACAAAGGCCGATTTAAAATGGAGCAGAAAAATAATGCATACCAGGGCTACGACAATCGATTCTTCTATAAGTTTCTCCTTTAATGTATCCACTGCCCGTTCGATAAGTCCGGAGCGATCATATACGGGAACAATCTCCACTCCCTGCGGCAGACCGGCCTTCAGGTCATGGAGCTTTTCCTTTACTCTCTCTATAGTAGCGAGTGCGTTTTCCCCGTAACGCATGATCACCACTCCGCCTGCCACTTCTCCCTCGCCGTCCAGTTCCACGAGCCCCCTTCGCAGTTCCGGACCTAAATGAACATTGGCCACATCGCGTATCAATATGGGTGTACCGGAACGATCCACGCCGAGGGGTATATTCCTGATATCGTGAATACCCTTTATATAACCCAGTCCCCTGACCATATATTCGGTTTCCGACATCTCGATAAGCCTGCCGCCAACGTCCCTGTTCGACCGTTTTATGGCGGTCTTTATTTTAGACAGGGGGATATTATAGGCAATGAGCTTGTTCGGGTCCACTGCTATCTGGTATTGCTTTACAAAACCTCCGACCGATGCAACTTCCGATACGCCTTCTACTGACACCAATTCATACCTCAGAAACCAATCCTGGACAGACCGGAGTTCGGCGAGATCATGCTTCCCTGTCTTATCCACCAGTGCATATTCATATATCCATCCCACGCCGGTGGCGTCTGGTCCGAGAGTGGGAGTGACGCCGGAAGGGAGACGTCCCGATACATAGTTTAGATATTCCAACACTCTGCTCCTTGCCCAGTAAATATCCGTACCGTCATCGAATATGATGTATACAAAGGAAAAACCGAAAAAGGAATACCCCCTTACTACTTTGGCGCCGGGCACTGCCAGCATGGCCGTTGTGAGTGGATATGTCACCTGATCCTCTACCAGTTGCGGGGCCTGCCCCGGATATTTGGTAAATACAATGACCTGGACATCAGAGAGATCCGGGATCGCATCGAGTGGGGTTGTAGCCAGGGAGTAAATACCCCAAAGAAGAATAATCGACGTACAGAGCAATATGAGAAATCTGTTCTTAATCGAATAATCGATTATCCTCTCCAGCATCAATCAGCCTCCTCAATACCGCAATTGAGCATCTCCCTGCCGAAAAAGGGATTTTTAATGGCAGCCCCTGTCTGAAGCCAGCTTTCCTCCTTCATAGGGCAGAAGTAGATATACAATCCCTTTAAAGGCAAATCATTTTTCATCACCTCTTTTGCATACTTCACAACAGGTCTGCTTAAAAGCACATGTCCCTCTCTCGCCTCATCAAGGTTATCGGATGATAGCTTTGTTAATGACGTTTCCATGGCTTTTACGATTTTTTTTATCTGTCCTTCAGGAGAGGTGTTCTTTAACTGCTGAATCATATGGAATATCTCCTTTGCATGAATATCCACGCCTGCCGTGGTGTCATAAATCAGGAGGTGATGTATATGGATATAATGATCGATCAATTCCGACATCAGCGCCTTCTGTTTATCCGTAACTGCCATGACATGACCTCGATGCCGATCATTCCTGTCGTCTTTCTTCTTTTTTTCATGATCCTTTTTAGCAGTGCTGCCGGCTCTGCGGTCTTTCTGATCAGGGATTTCCCTTTTTGCAGCTCTTTTGGCTTCGAGCATCTTGTTAATGGCTTCTCTCAGGTTACTCTCTGAATCAATGAGAAACTGTCCCGAGGTCACGATGATTTCCCCTTCATCGAGACCGGAAACAATCTGCACCAGCTCTTCGCTTTCAGCACCGACCTCAACCTCTTTCGGGAGAAATTTACCATCTCCCAATGAAGTGATGACTACATTTCTTGTCCCTGTTCTTATAAGCGACTCAGGCGGGATCACAACGGAATCCTTGCCGATTTCCGCCTTTATCATGATATCTGTGTACATATCGGGCTTAAGTTTCATATCGGGGTTGTCGAACTCGATTCGTACCTGAACGGTTCTTGTTTTACTGGAAAGATAGGGATATATGAATGTTACACGACCGTGATATTTTGCCCCCGGATCATAGGAGAGAGTCATTTCCGCCTCCTGTCCGGTTTTTAAGAACGGCAGTTCATACTCATAAACGGAAGCCATTACCCACACACGAGAGAGATCGGCCAGTGTATAGAGCTCCATGCCGGGATTCACTTTCATGCCCTCCATCACATGCTTCTTAATTACAATACCGCTTGCCTGTGAAGGAAGGATCATATTCCTTTGAATCTTCCCCTTTTCTTCCAGCGCCTTGATCTGATCGTGATCAATATCCATTAAGAGCAGGCGCCTTCTTGTGGAGTCAATGAGTGAATCAGCGCCTCCTGCGATCTCGCTAAACCCCGATTTACCGGTCATTTCCCTGTATTTCAGAGCCTGAATATACTCCTCCTGAGTTGCAACGAGCTCCGGCGAGTATATGGAAAGCAGAGGCTGTCCCTTTTTCACTCCCTCTCCCGTAGTATCGACATAAAGTTTCTCTACCCAACCGGAAATTTTGGTATGGATATGTTCGACTCTTTCTTCGTCATAAGTAACATGCCCTACCGTTCTGATCGTGGTGTTCACAGAGCCCCTTTCAGCCTTTTGCGTCCTGACGCCGATGTTCTGTATGGTTGAAGGATCGATTCTAATGGCGCCTTCCGTTGTCTGCTCTTCATCGTCCTCGTAGACTGGGATGAGATCCATGCCCATAGGCGACTTCCCGGGCTCATCTCTTATATAAGTCGGGTCCATGGGAGCGACCCAATACTTTATTTTTCTCTCTTTTTCGGATTTTGAATCTCCCCCCCCCTCTTCTGCATATGCATGGTAGTCAATCTCCAAAGTTTCCACCCCCCAGTCATGAAACAGGAGAAAAAGCATCGATACCATGAAAAACACCGGCAATACAACTCTCGATTTATTAACATTTATCATATATACCTCCTATTCTCTTTTACTCCCTCTCCTAATAAAAGCATTTAGCAATCAGCTATCAGCTTTTTAATTTCAAGAATGTACAGCTTAACTACATAATTTTTATATTCACCTGCAAGATGAAAACGAAAATTTCCTTAGCTGAATCCTGATTGCTGACAGTTGACTGCCGTTTTTAGCTCACTCCTCTCAAAACAACCTTGCCCCCACAGCCGCCTCTAACTCTGCCAGATTGTTCTCATAATCCGCCAACACCCTGTGGTACTGTATCTCATAATTGAACAATGTAATCTGATTATTTACAAGGGTTATGAAGTCCACTTTATTGACTTTATAACCTGATATCGCCGATTCAAGAGACATGGTAGCCTGTGGTATGATTCCTGTTTCCAACAGCTCCAGCTGACGTTTGCTCATTTCGACCTTAGCCATGATATCGCTGATTTTAAATGAAATATCGTTTACTATGGCGTCATACTGCTCCTCTGCTCTCCTGACATTCGCCCTTTCCTCACTGACTTTCATTCCTTCCCTGTTTTTATGCCATAAAGGTATCTTCATGGTAACCGAGGCGGAGACAAAATCCGTCCTCTCATCACGCTGCCCGTATCCGAAACTGACGTCAAAGTCCGGGTAATAATCCCTTTGCGCCAAAGTAACTCTCAATCTGTTTTGTTCGACGATACTCTTTACCCTCTGTAATAAGGGATGGCTGTGAACAGCCTTTTGCCAAAGCCCTTTAAAGGTGTAATCAAAGGAAGTCATTTTTAGCTTTATATCAACATCAAAGGAATCTTCCGAAGAACGATTCAGAAGTGTATTCAAACCGGCGACAGTACTCTTACGTTTTTGTTGTAATGTGATTAATTTATCGATCATCTTGGAAATCTCCACCCGGGCCTTTAATACATCCTGCTGAAGTCCCTTGCCTACAGAATATTTTGTCTCTGCAATTTTTACAAATTGACCTAACAGCTCTTTATTTCCCTCTGTTATCTCTATGGCCCTGTCAAAAAAAAGGATATTCATAAATGATGTCTTAAGTTTCATTACGATTTCCAGTTTCTTGTTGTCATACTCATTACGAGCCAACTCTGTGTCCATCCTTGCAATTTCACCTTTCAGGGGCAATTTCCCGGGATAGGGAAACTTTTGCATTAAAATGATCTGTTTCTGCGTCATGGGCTCCTGATCGAATTCACGGGTGTCAGTGGGAAGGTTATTTATTGCAAATTTTACTCTCGGATTATCGAAAGAAGCGACTTGAGGCGGTTTTGTTTTATAAATATTTATCAACTCCTCATAATATTTCAGTTCAGGATTATTGATAAGGGCCTCTTCGATAAGAGCGGTCAGAACGTTTTCACTGCTTTGTCCGCCCGGTTCTGGAAATGAAATATCGGAGACGGACAACAGGATTAAAATAATCAGAACTGCTCTTTTCATATTGTATAAGCCTCCTTCCGGGACATGGTTAGTTTGCCTTTATTAAAAAACATCTATTTTACACTACAAATATGAAGGAATTTTGAAGAAAGCATTTTTTGTTAAAAAATGTAACTGCTCAGGTTGAGTTGATAAAGCAGCAACTTCTCTCTTGCATCCCGCATCATGGATCAAAATCTCATATAAAACACACACTCTTATGGTATATTATAACGGTTTCGCTAACTGCTCGGACTGAATAAATAAAGTCATATGATTGTAGAAATCTTAGCAAAACCATTAACATAAGGGGTGAAGCACCTTCCGACTGAAGCGGGCATGTTTGAGAAGGCGCAGCGAAGCGGAGCCTTCGAGTTTAGCCGCTGAAGGCGGATGGTGCTTTACTCCTTAGGTTAATGACAGTGGATATCTTAGTGGAAGCAATTGCATGGATGATTTATAGACTTGGAGCATCGCTCTTTTGGCTGTTCAAAGGCTGCAAGACTAAATTAATCGACGAAATAGAAAATTACAAGATAAGGAATGCTATTGCAAGCAGCATAATATTTGCCTTAATTGTGATTGTTGTCATCCAAATGAATAATCATAGAAAACAGCAGTCAGCTGTCAGCCATCAGCTAAGGAAAGAATTGATGTTATGCCAATAATAAGCTTCACCTTATGGGGGAATCTGTTTTGAACCGTAAAGTGTTGCAATGAAAGAGCTGACAGCTGATGGCTGACAGCTAAATGCTGTTTTTTTATTAGCAGAACCTTGATAATAAAAAACAAAAGGCGTCATTCGTTCTTTTTTTATGAATGCAATTGAAGTTATAAATGTAACCAAGTCATATCGCATATATAAACATCCTGCAGACCGTCTCAAAGAGATATTGCTTCGTAAGAGATATCATCAGCTTTTCGAAGCATTGCAACATATCTCCCTAACAGTACCTCAAGGCGGGATACTTGGCGTTGTCGGAGATAACGGCGCCGGCAAAAGTACTCTTCTGAAGCTTCTGGCAGGCACACTCTCTCCTTCGTCGGGAAAAGTCACGGTAAATGGCAGAACTGCCGCACTGCTGGAGCTTGGCGCCGGTTTTCACCCCGAATTCACAGGAAGAGAAAACATAAAGCTTAACGCAGCCCTTATGGGACTCACGCCTGGAGAGATCGGAGAAAGGGAGCAGGAAATTATCGATTTTTCCGAGCTTCATGACTTTATCGATCGTATTGTCAAGACATACTCAACAGGAATGTATATGCGTCTGGGATTTTCAATAGCTGCAACAGTAGACCCCGATGTTTTGATCGTAGATGAAGCATTAAGCGTCGGAGACGCCCATTTTCAAAACAAATGCATCGAACGTATGATTGAGTTTAAAAACAGAGGCAAAACGATCCTTTTTTGCAGCCATAGTATGCATTTGATACGTCTTTTGTGCAATTCTGCGATGTGGCTCCATGAGGGAAGCATTAAGGCCATGGGAGAAGTGAATATGGTAGTGGATGGATATCTGAACCATGTAAGGGGAAAAAACACAGAAAAGATTACAATAAAAGATATCCATCATTTCTCAAATGAACGTCACAGCCCGGTGTGGGTTGAAAAAGTAACGATTAAAAACTTCCACGGTGAGGAGCTTGAAACCATCGAAAGCGGCAGTGACATCGCCTTACACATAGAAATCGGCGCAACGGACGGAATCGAGCGTCTCTGTTGTATAGGCGTGGCAATCAACAAAGCCGATAAACTCCCTGTCTTTGGTGCGACAAGTATTCGGGACGGTCTGAATCCGGTAACTCTGTACAATGGCAAAGAAATCGTATTTCACTTTCCTGATTTCAGTTTACTCGGCGGCGGGTATAACTTCTTAGTGGCCCTGCTGGACGATCACTGTCTGCACATTTATGACCAATATCATTCGCAAAAGATAGAAGTAACCTGCCATACGGGAGAATCGGGAATTGTATCCTTTCACAGAGAGTGGTCCGTTATCTGAAATTACTGTCTGATTTCTTTCAGCCCCTTTCTTTTTCACTCTTTATCTCGATTCGCAGATAGACAAACACCTTTACGAAACCCTGCCATTACAGCAAATATCGATCCCGATTCAGCCACTCGCAATCGCCTGTGTTCGCCATTAAAGACACCAATACCATTAACTTAAGGCGTGAAGCACCTTCCGACTGAAGCGGGTCATGTTTAAGAAGGCGCAGCGAAGCGGAGCCTTCGAGTTTAGCCGTTGAAGGCGAAAGGTGCTTTGCTCCTTAAGTTAATGACATTGATTAAAGACACTATGCTATAATGACAAAAAGAAAACCGAATATGAAGCATTATTTAAAAGAGAGAATCGGCAATCCCGATTTATTTACCGGAAGAAAAGGGGAACTCATCTTTTTTCTGAAATGGATAGAGGAAATAAAAGAGGAAAAATCCAAGAGCACAGCCATCATGGCTCGGCGTAAGATGGGGAAAACCACTCTCTTGGAGAGACTTTTTAATATTACCTTTGCAAAAAACAACGGAATCATTCCTTTTTACTTTGAAGTAAGGGAAGGGAAAAAGTGGGCAATCGATTTCTGCAGGGACTTTTTCCTCACATTTATTTATCAATACATCGCCTTTCAATCAAGAAAAGAGAAATATTTGTCTCCTGCAAATAAAGAGAATTTCGACATAGCTAAAAAAGCAGCTCTTGAAGAGGGTTTGGATTATCTCGTCGAGTTCATAGAGGGCGTAGAGGATTCCGTTAAAAACGAGAGTATCGATATGACTTGGGAGATGGCGAGAACCGCTCCCAAGTCGATTGCAGAAAGAAGAGAGGAGTTCGTTTTACAGATTATAGACGAATTTCAATTTATGAATAGCGAGGTATACAGAGATAAAGAGTGTACCAATATTATGAATGACCTTGCCGGAGGATATCTGAGTACAGCCGAAAGCAAGGTGGCGCCCTTACTGGTTTCCGGGAGTTGGGTGGGATGGCTGATGAACGAGCTTATTATGATGCTGCCTGCGCGATTTAAGTTTAAGTTTCTGAGAAACCTGCCTGAAGACGAGGCATTTGAGATGATTTTCAGATATTCCCGATTTTTCGATGTGCCTGTAAGCGATGGTGTCGCCTATTTAATATATGAATTAACTGAAGGTAGTCCTTTTTATATAAGCTCCATCATCAGGTCGAATTATGACGACAAGGATCTCACAACAGATGAAGGACTTTTGAGAATAATGGAGTACGAGACGTTGAGTTATGAAGGGGAGATCAAGTCTACCTGGATGGAGTATGTGACAACGGCCTTTTACAGGGTGAACGACAGGAATGCAAAAAATATAGTGTTCTATTTATGTAAGAACAGAGAGAGGGAGGTAACGAGAAAGGAGTTGACGGAAAAGCTGAACCTCGATATGACGGATACAGAACTGGAAAAGAAACTGAAGGCCCTTGTAAGGGCCGATATCATAGAGCAGGGAAGATCGAATTTTAGTTATAAAGGAGTGGAAGACAATATATTCGACAAGGTATTCAGAGGAGTGTATCAGGAGGAGATAGAGCTTTTCGATATTCGGGAACTGACAAATGAGTATAAAGAGATGTTTTTGGAGATGAGGAAGAGGTACAACACCCTCCTTGGAGAGTATAACTACCGCAAGGGCTTGTTTGCAGAGTACTTAATAATAGACAAGTTGAGGCTTGAGGCATGCAGGGAGAACAAAAAATTCATGGAGATAACAGAGAATCTGCCGGGAGATTTTGAGTTTAGCGAGTATCGGAGGGTATGGAAATACAGAATAACGCCTGATGCATCAAAGGAACTGAATATAGATATATTCGCTCGGGCGGACGCCGGTTATTCCATAATCGGAGAGGTAAAGAACCGGACGACAAAGAGGTTTTCAAAAGAGGAGGCAGAGGAGTTTCTGAGAAAGGCCGATCAGTTGAGAGAGACAGAGAGAGTAGAAAAATCCATTTGCTTTGTCTTTTCAAGGGCGGGATTTACAGAAGAGACGCTGACGTTTTTAAACGTAAGAGGAATCGCCTACAGTTCCGATGAAAGATGGCTGGATTGACAGACGATTCCTCTTTATCTCAGTCTAAAAAAAGCATTTAGCTGTCAGCTCTTTAATCACAACACTTTATGGTTCAAAACAGATTCAGCTATAAAATGAAGCTTTATTATCGACATAACATCAATACTTTCTTTAGCTGAAGGCTGACCGCTGATAGCTGACTGCTGTTTTTAGTTTAAATTACTCATAACTCGGTACTCATAAGTTAACGCCTTCGGAGGATGTCTTTAAAACACACTCTTATTGGTATATTATAGCAGCCATGATGAAAATGAAATCTTTACATGCCCTGACAACGATTACACCGGCATATGAGTATTCTCCCGAGCTTTCCCTATCTCTCTCCTTTTTAAAAAAAGAGCTTCCCTGTGACGTACACTCTGTTTTCCTGAACAGAGGTGATGAGAATCCGGAAAAAATCCTGAGTCGGGAGTTGAGAAAAAGGCTGCACGAAGCAGAAAGACCTGAGTATTTTCTGATCATAGCCGATCCCTGGATATTTCCGGGCCATAAATTTGTATACCATATGCTTGAAGTTCTGCTGCGTTTTCAGGAAATAGATTGTGTCATACCATCGGATTTCAAATCCCACAGATACGGATCGGCAGCACAATACAGAACATTGAGAGGTTTTGAATCCTTTGTGGAATCATTACAAAAAAATGACTTATCGGCCTTAGTCGAACCCTATGACAACAGAGAGAGTCCTGTTTTTTTAGCCCGTTCCTCTGCTCTCAGAGCTGTCGGCGTACCTGACAATCCATTCGATGTAATTAAAATATTTGCAGATAGATGCGCCGTTTCTCTTAATGCTTATGTTCATAAACCTGTTGACTGGGACGGTGATACAAGGCAGGATTTGCTGGAACTGATCCCTGATGAAGCGATATCTTTTTTAGATATAGGATGCAGTTCCGGAAAATTCGGAGAAACGCTAAAAAATTATAAAACCTGCACCATAACCGGCATAGAAATGAATCAGGAAAGCGCAAAGATTGCAAAAAAACGGCTTGATATGGTTATCGAGGGGAATGCATTACACGTAGATGTGCCCGGTATACCATTTGACTGTGTATGCTGCCTCGACAGTTTAGAACATTTCGCAGAGCCTGACAAGTTGCTTGTAAGAATAAAAAAGGAATTTCTTAAACCTGGCGGCTTTTTGCTTCTCAGCATACCGAATGCAGGCAATATAAGTATTGTGGAAGATTTACTGGCAGGCAGATGGGACTATGTCCCAACAGGTACGATGTGTACTACCCATCTCAGATTTTTCACGTTAAACACAATAAAAAGAACGCTCTCTGAGCATGGTTTTTCATTCCTGCGCCATACGACCCCTGAAAAGAGTATTCTCCTGCCCGATATCAGGGGAACACTCGATATTTTAAAACCGGTTATCGCAGATATTGATATTGACAGCCTGGAGGCAGTAAAATACAACATTCTGGCGCAAATATGATAGACGTAATTATTGTGAATTATTTTTCCGCCTCTAAAACCATTGAAACCATAAAATTGCTGCTACGAGAAAAAATTGCAAAAAAGCTCGATATATGGGTCGTAGACAACAGTGCGTCAGAAGAGGAGCGGGAATTATTGACTGCAGGAACAGGAGGCAGGGCGAAGATGATTATGAATTCGGAAAATGTCGGTTTCGGCCGAGCCTGCAATCAGGTTTACGATAAAACGGACAACGAATATGTTCTCCTTCTGAATCCTGACGCCTATTTGCTGCCGAGCGCACTTGAATCTTTGCAAATTTTTTTGAGAGATAATAAAAGAGCGGCTGCCGCAGGGCCGACAATATTTTGGGACAGGGCATGCCGTTGTTATCTGCCGGCAAGCATTTTACCTTCACATTGGGACGTTTTTTTAAGTAATGATATTGGAGGCATATTGGGGGCCTTGGTTGACAGCTATGCAATGAGTAAAAGAGAGAGGGCAATGAAATACTGGCTCAGCAGGAAACCTCAAAAACAGAAAAGTCTTTCAGGGGGATCGGTGCTGCTGCGACGCGCTGCTGTGAACAGGGTCGGAGGTCTTTTTGATCCGCAATTTTTTTTATATTTCGAGGACACTGATCTTTTTGTCCGCCTCAGGCAGCAAGGTTATGAACTCTATAACCTGCCCGATGCAAAAGCAGTACACGCTTTTAACTACTGCGCAAAGGAAGAAACCGTATGGAAATCGGAACATTTCGAAAGCTCACGAAAAAAATTTATTAATAAGCACCACAGGAAAAGTAAGTTCCGTGACTATCTCTACAAAGGAGCCTCTTTTTTCGGAAGGAAACCTTACAACCCCGACATAACGGATCTGGGACTCCTGAATGAGCCGCCTGACTTTGAAGTACCCCAAAAATGGAGGAAACGCTGGCTCCTTGAATTTTCCTTAAACAGTCGATTCATTCCATCGGCAGGCATGTTCGGTACCGGTGAGACAGCAACTTATCCTACGGAGGCAAAGGAGATTATGACTCCGGGCAGACAATTTGTAAGAGTGGGGCCCGACAGGGGAAAATGTTTTGAGCCCGTGCTTTGGACGTGGACATATAATGGTAATCAGGATTTTTGAATCTATGAACCAAAAAACAGCAGTCAGCTATCAGCGGTTAGCCTTCAGCTATGGTAAGTATTGATGTGATGCCAATAATAAGCTTCACCTTACAGGTGAAAGCATGTTTAACAATAAAGTGTTGCAATTAAATAGCTGACAGATGATGGCTGACAGCTAAATGTTTTTTTGGATAAAACCTGTGATATAAACCTTAATTAGTCGCTTATAAATGAAATCATGCGCAAAAAAGCAACAATATTTTTTAACTTACCCCTTATGCCTGTTGCCTTGAGCCTTATAACCTGTTTGGTTCAGGAAATGCCGGGTTAGGATGATGGACAATAAAAGAGCTCAAGATTTTTCGGGACTTCCGGAGCCATATCATATTCTGGCAATGTCTCAGCATGCCAAATATGGTGCTGTCGAGTATTTTCACAGCGGATTGTTTGATGATGGTGACAGCCTTGCAAAACTGCCTGAAGCCAGGCAGCGTATGTTTGCACATATCATCTCCTCTTTGCCTGCAGCAGGGAGGATTCTTGTTGCAGGAAAAATTACGAACCAAATGGCGGATGCGCTGCAAAAACGAGGTCTTAACGTAACCGCGGCCTCTCATAGTGAAAAATGGTTCACCATACTTGACGATGCTTACAGCGGTTTTGAAAAACTTCAATTTTACGAATACTCCGATATTAAAGGTGAGTACGATATTATTCTCGTGATGGAGCATGCATGCTCTTTTCATTACATAACATTTTTTAACACGTGCCATGATTTGCTGACAGACAAAGGAATGCTTCTTGTTCTTGACAGCTTTGCATTATGCCGTACTCTCCTTGATAAAAAAGACACCCTTCCTTTGTGGGAAATCGTTCTGTCCCAGGCTGAAAGATGCGGATTTAAATTAATCGGCATGGAGGATTTAACGGAAAATGTAAAACAGACCCCTCTCTCTTATATGGACACTCTGAAAGAGTATTACAATACATCCGGTTCCGTTGAAACCGACGTAGCCGAAACAACAATAAACGCTCTTGCGGAAATGGCGGAAAAATATGCAGACCGCAGTTATGGTTATCTCTTTGCAAAATTTCAAAAAGACGAATCACCCAGGTGGAAACCTGTACTGACCGGCAGACAAGACAGCGACAGAATCAGGAGACTTTTTGAAGAGGTATTTGCGCCTAATAAAATGAGCGACTCTCTATGGGAGTGGAAATACGGAGCCGGCAGAGGTACAGGGGTTGCCGCGTGGACAGAGGGAGAGATGGTGGCCCATTATGGCGGGATGGAGAGGAGAATATCTTATTTCGGTCGGACGGAATCGGCAGTTCAAATAGCCGATGTCATGGTTTCCGACAAAGAGAGGGGTGTTTTAACAAGAAAGGGGGCGTTCTTTGTGGCGGCCTCTACTTTCCCGGAGTGTTTTGTAGGATATGGCGCCAGGTTTTTGATAGGCTTCGGTTTTCCCAACAGACGAGCCATGCTTGTTGCGGAAAGGATGAAACTCTATGGAGAAGTAGATCGCATGAAGGGCGTCAGATGGCAGGCCGGCGGACAAAGGCCCCGCCTTACAACAGGAATCAAAGAGATAGAAGATGCGCCATTGAAGTGGGAAAGCGTCATTAACTCGTTGTGGAGTAAAATGAGTGAGGAGCTTACCGATGCAATTGTCGGAATCAGGGACTGGGAATATATCAGGCATCGCTACCTGATTCATCCGGAGCACGACTATCATGTGTTACTGGTTCACAGCAGAATGACAGGTGCGGGAAGAGGTCTCTTTGTGCTTCGCCACCATGAACATGAAAGCAATCTTCTTGACATAGTAGCGCCAATGTCCGAAATCCCTTTTATTATAGGAGAGGCCAAAAGGGTTTGCGCCCTCCGTGGAACTCCGTCTCTATTTACATGGATCACAGAGACCTTTGCAGAAAAATTCTTATGCCACGATTCCGAGATAACGGATATCGATGTGAGAATACCTACCAGTATATGGACTCCTGGCCCCGATAAGAAAGAATTGAAAGACAAATGGTGGCTGATGAGCGGTGACACTGATTTTCTATAAGCTCTGCCTGAATGCATCATCAGGTAACGAGCAGGACATGGAAAAAACTACTTTAAGAACAGGTTTTACAACCGGTGCATGCGCCGCAGTCGCAGCGAAAGCGGCGATGCAATTACTGACCACCGGAATCGTGTCCGACAATGTAGAGATATCCTTTCCGGACAGGAGTAAAAGAGAGTTCTCAGTGTATCAAAGCTGTCTTATTCGTGAAAACACAATTGAGATGGCCCGTGCTTCCATAATTAAAGATTCAGGAGACGATCCTGACGTAACCAACGGAGCGGAAATTATTGCCAAGATAAATCTGATCGACACGTTAGATCAGGTTCTAATAAAAGGAGGCAAAGGAGTCGGAATCGTTACTGCTCCGGGTCTTCAGGTTCCTATAGGCAAACATGCTATTAACCCCGTACCAATGAAGATGATCGAGGAGTCTGTTCGAGAGATGCTGCCGTCAGGTGGTGTAATGATAGAAGTTTCTGTCCCAAATGGAGAAGACCTCGCCAAAAGGACATATAACGACAGGCTCGGTATAAAAGGCGGCATTTCCATACTTGGCACAACCGGCATTGTATATCCAATGAGCAAAGAGGCTCTCAAAGCGACGATAAGGTGTGAGATTAACGTTGCTATAGCAGAGATGTCTTTAAAGGGAGGAGAAAAAGGTAGGATATATATCTCTCCCGGTAAAATAGGCGAAGAGGCGTTAAAGAGAGTATTTGGGAAAATCAGGGTTATTCAAATGAGTAACTTTATCGGATACACCCTCGAGTATCTGCGCACCAAAGGTGTCTCTGATGTTGTTATCGGAGGTCATCCGGGCAAGCTTGCCAAAATATTGATGGGATATACAGATACTCATTCAGCGAATTCCCCACAAGCCACTGATTTCGTTTCACAATTTTTAAACACAGGAAAGAGATTCAATACAGTTGAAGAAATTATTCAATTCGCCGACGTTAATGCTCATTCACTGCGCAGGGGTTTCTCGGTTCTTGCAGAAGAGATAGGCAAAGAGTTGAAAAATAGTTATGGCTTCAAGTCCGTGTCGATTTTGTTGTTCAACATGAAAAAAGAGCTTGCAGGTCGAACAGTAGGATAGTCTTTTGTCACGAAAAGAAACAACCACAAAGAATGTAGGGGCAGACCTGTGTGTCTGCCCCGGCAGTGGCGAACGAACAAACACACCGGAGTAACGACACGCGGCCGTGGCGAACACACAGGCTCGCCCCTCCGAATCATCATATGTGGTGAATAATTCTCATGCTTTTTTTGGTGAACCGGAGATTCTTGGACGTTTATCCTGAAAAAAACCGGTATCTGCCCGCTGTTATTTATTTATAACGTGTGCCTGTTGCCTTATACCTTGAATCATGTTTGGTAACCGCTTACCGGGTCTGGTTCAACTAACCTTCTCCCACAAGGAAATATCCACAGGCTCTTCCAAAAGCGTATCCGCTTTAGAGAGGAATGCCTTTATATGGGGCGTTTCCAAATGTCTGTCAAGGTCTTCTTTTTTCCTCCAATTTTCGTAAAAAAGAAAAATCCCCCTGTTGTCAACAGATCGATGCATATCGTAATTAATGCAACCTTCCTCTTTAAGTGTGGGCACAATCAATTTCAGAAGCTCCCGGCTAACTTCTTCTTCCTTTCCTTGCGCTGCCTTAATTATAGCTTTTACCGTTACCTGAGACATGACCATCTCCTCCTTTTTATGTAAAAATGCAGATATTATAAGAAACGGGATTTAAAATAGTGCATACTATACAAAAAGCATACGATTTGTGCAATAGAAATTTATTTAGCTTCCCTTTTCCCATCCTAAGCGCTTACCTGGAGGAGAAATTAATTATCACAAATTAAAGCTTTATTTCTTTTTAACTGTTTTCTTTTCTTGTTTTCAACGTGAAAAGCTACTTACTGCTTTTTTCTTAACCCTTTAAGATAGGCCTCTATAACTTCCGGTGAAAGCCCTTTTAACCTCTCTTCGGCGGGAAGTCCCTTTAATCTCTCCTCGACAGAAAGCATTTCCAGTATCTCCTCAGGCTCCAACTCCCCTAAATTCTCCCTTATATAATCCTTCTTGAAATCTTCCATTGTATAGGCCATTTTTATTCCCTCCTTTCCGTACATCTTTATTAATTGATCTACGATTGTACTCCTTTAAATCCTCAAATCCGTCGCATATCACATCCCTCATCTCTCCTTTTCTTTTTCTTATTATCACTACATCCAAAAACTGCTGCTTCAAGGAAAGGTCTTTTTCAAGCTCCACTT